>NZ_JBFQGI010000010.1:0-212667 GCF_040932295.1 Streptomyces sp. C36
AGCGCTGGGGCGATCTAGCCGGTGCCCGCTTCGTGAGCTCCGCGCGAGCGGAGGTGAGCCGTCATCGACGATTCCGTCCATGGTCGGCTTGAGGTGAGCTCCGCGCGAGCGGAGGTGAGCCGCCGGTGGCTACGGCGGGCAGTCGACCGACGCGGTGAGCTCCGCGCGAGCGGAGGTGAGCCGTTCACGGAGTACACCCGGAAGAACGTGCAGGAGTGAGCTCCGCGCGAGCGGAGGTGAGCCGGACGGTCAGGGTCAGTACCTGTGGCAGTCCTCGTGAGCTCCGCGCGAGCGGAGGTGAGCCGTTGCCGCGGTCGCGTGCGCGTGGATCGCCGCCGTGAGCTCCGCGCGAGCGGAGGTGAGCCGCAGACCTTCCTGCGGCAGTGGGCCGGCCAGGGGTGAGCTCCGCGCGAGCGGAGGTGAGCCGTGGGGTGGCTTCAGCTTCTCGGACGACATCCGGTGAGCTCCGCGCGAGCGGAGGTGAGTCGAGGGCCGATTCGAGGAGTCGCCCTGGGGCGATGTGAGCTCCGCGCGAGCGGAGGTGAGTCGTCGGTGGGGTTGTAGCTGACGCCGTGCGGATGGTGAGCTCCGCGCGAGCGGAGGTGAGTCGCCTGGATGATGCCGGCCATGCCCTTGAAGACCGTGAGCTCCGCGCGAGCGGAGGTGAGTCGCCATCCAGGTACGGAGCCATCTCCGGGTCGGCGTGAGCTCCGCGCGAGCGGAGGTGAGTCGGTGACGGGTACGTGGGTCAGGCCGATGGAGTCGTGAGCTCCGCGCGAGCGGAGGTGAGTCGTGCCCCAAACCTGCCGCCGTCGCGCCCGCAGTGTGAGCTCCGCGCGAGCGGAGGTGAGTCAAACGTTCCCTGGCCGTCGGGGCGTGGAAGCCGGTGAGCTCCGCGCGAGCGGAGGTGAGTCGCCCGGGGCCGCCGGGTCCAGCAGCTGACGGAGGTGAGCTCCGCGCGAGCGGAGGTGAGTCGCAGCGGGCGATCGAGCGCGGCATCCGCAAGTGGTGAGCTCCGCGCCAGCGGAGGTGAGTCGTCGGCGAGGAGATTTTCCGTAGAGCCGGACGTGGGAGCTCCGCGCCAGCGGAGATGACCACGAGCAGGAATCGGGGCTGCCAGTGTGAGCTCTGCGTAAGCGGAGATGCGGTGGTTTCTTCGACGGTCGGTTTTTCGTCCATGGCCTGGCTCCGCACACGCTGCGGTGAGTCTGTTCCGACCAGGCCTGAACTGTGCGAACACAGCGAGACCAGCACTCGAGGAGGCGAGCTGGGGTCGTAGCACCGGCCAGCTACCCGACGCGTTAGCTCCGTGCAGGCGGAGGTGAGCTGATTCGGGGCGAGGGCGGGGGCACTGCTCTGGTCTGAGCACCACACAGCCTGAGGATGTCCCAACTTCGGTGTCCTCCAGTTTCAGGCAGGACTACAAGCACCAGCAGTAGATTCAGCGATTTGCGGCAGAGATGTCACTTTTGCCCACCCTCCAGGAGAGCAGCATGCCCCAAGTGGGGGGCCGTCCATTCAGGCGAATCATCAGACACTAACGCCCCATGAGCACTTACTGCCCTCGATGTTAGTAAGCTGCCCCGCATGACGTCTCCTCAGAGCGACCGCGAGAAGGTCGTATCGAAACTGCCGGCGGCGCTTCGGCAGAGCCTGAAGGTCCGCACCGCCCAGCTGGGTATCGACATCCAGGATGCGGTGGAAGCCGGCATCACCGCGTGGCGGAGCCTGGGCTCGAATCCCGCGTCCATCGATACCAGTGGTGCCGAGTCCTTCGCCACCTGGCTGCCGGAAGGCCAGTGGGAGGGGTTCCGGGCCGACTCCAGCCAGCGCGGGGTGTCCCTTATCCAAGGGCTCGCGCAGTCTGTCCAGCTGTGGCTCGACAAGAACCCCGCCCCTTCCGATGCGCGTCCGTCCATCGCCAAGCGGAAGATCATCTGCAACCAGAAGGGCGGTGTCGGTAAGACCACCATCACCGCCGGCATCGCCGAGGCCTACGCCGAGGACCCCGCCCAGGACCGTCCGGTCCGTGTGCACCGGACGATGACCGATTCGGGCACCGACGCGGAGATCGCGAAGCTGCAGGGGCTGGGGCTCCGGGTCCTTATGGTCGACTTCGACCCGCAGGGCCACCTGACTCAGCAGCTCGGTCACGCCCGTCTGCCCATCGGTGGCGACAGCCTGGCCAATCACATGGCGGGTGAGCCCAAGGGTGAGCTGCGTGATCTGATCATCCCGATCGACGAGGACCACTTCGGCGGCCGGCTGCACCTTCTTCCCGCTTGCACTGATGCCTTCCTGCTCGATGTCCTCCTGTCGCGGGTGCGGTTCCGTGAGGCTGCGCTCGAGCGCACCCTCGCTCCGCTCGAGCAGGATTACGACGTCATCGTCATCGACTGCCCGCCCAGCCTGGGCATGAGCATGGATGCCGCGGTGTATTACGGCCGGCGCCGGGACGGCGAGGCCCCGGGGGCCTCGGGTATCGGGATCGTCGTGCAGGCCGAGGACAGCTCGGCCGATGCCTACGAGCTCCTCATCGCGCAGATCGAGGACCTGCGCGATGACATGCAGATCGAGCTGGACTACCTCGGACTCATCGTCAATCTCTACGACGCACGGCGCGGCTACGTCACCACCTCCTCCCTGGAGTCGTGGAAGAGCCTGAAGGATCCGCGGGTCGTCGGTGTCATCCCTGAGCTGCGTGAGCAGCGGGAGGCAGTGCGTATGAAGCAGCCGCTTCTGTCGTATGCGCCGTCGTGTGAGCAGGCGGCGAACATGCGGGCGCTGGCGAGGGAGGTCGCGTGACCAGGGCAGCCGACCGTCTGGGAGCCGGCTCCTTCGGGCAGGCCCGTCCTGTCAGCGCGCGTCGCGCGGCGATCGCCGCTGTGACGGAGGCGCCGACTGCGGGGGCTGCGCCGGCGATGCCGGCGACGCTCTCTCTGTCGCTTATTAGCCAGAACCCGGATAACCCTCGCGAGAAGGTCGGAGACGTCTCAGATCTGGCGTCAACGATTAGCGAGGTGGGCCTCGTCCAGGCCATCACCGTGGCCACTGTCGATGCGTACCTCAAGAGTCATCCGGGGCGGGCGGGTGACCTCGAGGACGGCGCGCGGTATGTCGTGGTCGATGGTCACCGTCGTCTCGCCGCTGCGCGTGAGGTCGGCCTGGAGAGCGTCAAGTACGTCGTCAACGACGACTTCGTGACGTCCGACGAGGCGATGCTCGAGGCGGCCTTCGTGGCCAACTACCAGCGCGAGGGTCTCTCCGATCTAGAGGAGGCGGCCGCTCTCGAGCGGCTGGTGAAGCACTACGGCAGCCAGGGCAAGGCAGCCAAGCGTCTGGGCGTCACCCAGCCGTTCATTTCCCAGCGCCTGTCCCTGCTCGAGCTGGACCCCTCGCTGCAGGCCGACCTCGAGGCCGGCGTGCGCAAGGTCGAACATGTCCGCGGCCTGTCGAGGCTCTCCCCCGACGAGCAGCGGCAGAAGGCCGATGCCCGCGCTGCGGAGGCGCAGCGCAAGGCGGAGGAAAAGGAACAGCAACGCCGGGCGAAGGCCTCCGCAGGGGCAGGTGTCGACACCACGCCTATCGGCGTTGCGGCCTCCGAGGTCCGCAGCGAGTCGGCTCCCAGCGGCCCGAGTGTGGCGACCTTGGCGACGGAGAGCAGCCCTGCGCCGCAGGTCTCGCCGTTGCCGGCCGCCCGTACGGCTGCTCCGCGGTCCGAGGATGCCCGGCCCGTCGCGGCTCGTGACGGTGCGGAGGCTCCGTGGGACGACCCGTCGGAGGTGCTGCGGATACTGCGTGAGCGCATGCGTCCGGCGGATCTGCGGCAACTGGCAGAGGCTCTGCTCGAGGTGGTCTAGCCCCACGGGCTGTCAGGTACAAGCTTCGGTGACGAAAGGGAACGCGATGGCCGTAACGCCAGCCGCCTCGCCGACACTCCGGAGGGGAAGTTGTGCCGGGAGTGTCAGCCCGATGGAGGAAGATAAGTCCGTAAACGCGATCAGGCCCCGTATATGGGGGCCTGGCCGGTCGCTCGTCGGTGTGTGGAAGCCCGACGGACGATCAGACACTCCAGCTGCGTCTGAAGAAGGGTGCCTGCAATGAGCAGGGTACAGATGCCGACCGGCATCCGTCGGCAGCCGCCACCGTGCGGCACGTCGGCGCGTCCTCCGTCACGGGACCGCCGGCCGTACCCCTCAAGAGAACGCCACCTCAGCACGCCGCCCCTCATGATTCCGCGCCCTGCCCTGCCACATGCCGGGCGCGGGATCACCGGGCACGGCCACGCCGTGCCCCGGCCGGTCATCCCTGCAGATTCTGCTGTGGGAGCCACCATGACCGTACGGGCCCCGTAACGCCGATGGCCGTTCCTGTCGCCACAACAGGAACGGCCATCAAAGAAGACGACTCCCAGCCTCCACAGCCTGAGTCGTACGTCGGCGGTAAACCGAGGCTCCCGTCCCCACGGGGGCGCGGTCACCGGTACCAGAATAGCCAGACTTCCGGACGCGGTGCAGTACGCGTGTCCTGTGTCACTGATCTGGTGATCGCTCGCCGGCGTATGGCTCCCCGACTTTCGGGGTGACCACCGCCACCATGTACGACGCGACACTACCCAGCACCGGCCCGTACGACACGGGTTTGCACCGCTTCTTCTCTGGCCTCTTCGCCGCGGCCGGGGCCAGCGCCGTCACCACTCCTACGCAGTGTGCGGGGGAGGGGCGATGAGCATGACGTCGGACCCGTTCGCCGGGGAAGAGCTGCTGGAGTTCACCGGCGACATCACGGACTACTGGTCCTACACCCAGGTCCGCGACTGGATCCTGCTGCAGCCCGATCTCACCCGGACGGCACTGCACCTGTACCTGCTGCTGCGGTCGATGGTCTCGGAGACCGCCCGACGTGTGGGCGGCGGCCTGCGCCGTATGTCCCTGGACCAGCTGTGCTGGCTGCTGCCCGGCGTCAACGGCAAGCCGGCCAGCCCGACCATGGTCAAGGACGCTCTGCGCCTGCTCGCCACCCACGACCTGGTGGTGAACCCGGACGGCGGCCGACTGGTCACCTCGGCGGGCAAGGGCGCCATCCAGAACAGCTTCCGCCGCTACCAGGTCAATGACCTGCCCCCCGAGGTCTATACAGGTTGGCGAAACGTCTGGGACAAATTGGACGCCTACGTGCCCGACTGGCGGGACAACCCGCCCCAGCCGCCCACCCACACCCGCACCGCCACCGGAGTGCAGAAGCTCGAAGGCCGGATTTCCGACCATCGAACCGACCAGGCCCCCAGCAGCGAAACCCCAGCTCACATCGATGGTCGGAAATCCGCCCGCCCTCGACGGATTTCCGACCAGCCGGGACGGAAATCCGCCTCACCCGGACGGAAAAAAAACGCCGACAAGCCTCTGACCAGCGAAAACGCCGCCCCCAAAGAAGCCCCCCAAAAAAGTTCTCCCTCTCCCGCGCCCACCATCGAGGCCTCCACCACCCCCACAAGCAGCACCACGAAGAAGAGAGAGACCTCGGCTGCGCCGGAGAGCACGAACACCGACCGCTCGGTGGACCCCGAGCTGGTCAAGCTCGTGCTGCAGGCATGGGCCGACGGCGCCAACCGCCCGCGCCCACCCGCCTCCACCCGCCGCCAGCTCACCGAACAGCTCCCCGACCTCGCTGAGGACTACCCCACGCCCGAGGCACTGCGCACCATCGCCCGGTTCGCCGGCGAACGAACCTGGCACGACCTGGGCCGCGCCGCGCTGCACCCCGACTGCAAGCGCCGCCTCGCCCGGTTCGACAGAACCCAGGAAGCCGCCATGCCCGTCCCAGCCCAGCGCGAACCCGGTATTCGGCCCTACTGCGGGGCGCTGGAATGCGACGAGGTCTCACGCCTGCGCAGCGCCGAGGACGAGCAAGGCTGCACCGTGGTCAGCCCGTGCCCCCAATGCCACCCGTCCGCTGCACGACCCCTGTCAGCTGTCTCCTGACCCTTGCCCGCCCACTCCACTCGCCGTCGTCGCACACCAGCGGAGACGGCGGGCGCGAGACCGAGGAGTGACCCGAGAACTCACCGGCTCGTGCCCCGGAGCCATAACGCCGTTATGGGTCCGGCCCCCGTAGCCCCGGCTGCCGCTCGAAAACTCAGAAACGGACCCACTCAACGTGAGCATCGCCGACGTCCCCCGACCCGCCAACGGCCACTCCGCCCTGCCCGCGGACGAGCTGCCCCCGGAGGACGGCGGTTTCCACCGCGAACCACCACACGATCTGGAGGCCGAACAGTCCTCCCTCGGTGCCCTGATGCTCTCCGCCCAGGCCATCGAGACCGTCGCAGCCGTCATCAAGGACTCCACCGACTACTACCGGCCCGCTCACCAGACGATCTACAGCACCATCCTCGACATGTACGCCGCCAGCACTCGCGGCACCTCGATCGACCCGATCACCGTCACGGCCGAACTCACCAAACGCGGCGACCTCGCCAAGGTCGGCGGCGCCCCCTACCTCCACACTCTCGTCCAGACCGTCCCCACCGCCGCAAACGCCGAGTACTACGCCGAGATCGTCCGCGAGAAAGCCGCACTCCGACGCGTCATCGAAGCCGGCACACGCATGGTCACCATGGCCTACGCGGGCCTGGACGACGCCGACCAGATCGTCGAAGGCGCCATGGCCGAAGTCCAGGCCGCCGCCACCGGCACCACGGACGCCATACCCCTGCTCTCCGTCGCCGACCGCTGGGAAGGCTTCCTCGACGAACTCCAAGCAGGAACGGACCCCCAGGCCCTCGACACCCCCTGGCGCGACCTCAACGAAATCATCGAGCTCAAGCCCGGCCAGCTGATCACCATCGGCGCCGCGACCGCCGGCGGTAAGAGCCTCTTCGGCATGAACCTCGCCGCCCACGTCGCCCTCAAGCGCAACAAGCCCGCCCTCGTCGCCAGCATGGAAATGGGCGGCAGCGAGCTCATGGCCCGCCTCACCGCAGCCGAAGCTGGCGTCAACCTCGACCACCTCGTCCGCCGCAAGCTCACCGAAGCCGACTGGGGCCGCATCGCCAAAGTCGCCGACCAGCTCGCCAACGCCAAGAACTTCGTCCTCGACGACTCCGCCAACCTCACCCTGTCAAAAATCAGGGCCCGCATGCGCTGGATGACCGCCCGCGACAACCCACCCGCCATCGTCGTCGCCGACTACCTCCAGCTCATGACCCCCGAAGGCGGCAAAGCCACCGACAACCGCGCCCAGCAAGTCGCCGAGATCAGCCGCGGCCTCAAGCTCATCGCCATGGAGTTCCAGGTCCCCGTCGTCGCCCTCGCCCAGTTCAACCGCGGCGCAGTCGGCCGACGCCCCCTCGTCTCCGACTTCAAGGAATCCAGCGCCATTGAGCAGGACTCCAACATCATCGTCCTGCTCCACCGCGAACTCGCCGAGGACGGCACCGACACCGGCCCCAAGGCCGGCGAAGTCGAAGCCATCGTCGCCAAGAACCGCAACGGCGCCAGCGGCCGGATCGTCAGCCTGATCTTCCAAGGCCACATGGCCCGCCTGGCCTCGTTCGCCCGCTGACCACAGCGCGCGAACATACACAGAACCTCGTGGCACGGCCTTGCGGGGAAGGTTCTTCTTGGGGTAACTGCCGGGGACCGGGGCCGGTACTGCGGAGGAGGCATCACGAGTCTGCAGCTGTGAGCTTCTGGTGAGCCACATACCCTGCGCGGGACGTGAGTGTCAGTGGCGCGTGACAGGCTGCGGTCATGAGCTACGACATCGCGGTCTGGGAGGGGGAACGCCCGGCGGATGACGCCACTGCGGGCCGGATTTTCCGTGACCTGTACGAGCACTACATCGGCCTCGGCACCAAGCACCCGCCAACCGCACGCATAGCCGGGTACGTTGCCGCTTTGCTGAGCCGGTGGCCTGATCTCACAGAAGATGAAGACGATGCCTCGCCGTGGAGCACCGAGCCGTTGATCAGCGAGGCTCGTGGCCCGCTGATCTACTTCCCGGTGCGGTACAGCATGGCCGACGAAGCATCGGCCTATGCTGCGCACGTCGCTTCGTCGATGAGGCTTGTGTGCTACGACCCCCAGGAACAGCGGCTCAGACCCTGAAAGCCTGCAGAGACAGCGATGGTAGACAAGGGATGCAGAGAATTGGCGGTCCCATGTCCTTGGCCTACTGCTGCTTGTGTGGAGTTCAGTTGGTGGCGCTGGGGGTCTGAAGGAGCGATTGGCTTGTCCTCCTGAGGTAGCAAGTACCACCTCTCATCAGAGGTGGGAGTTTTGTGCTATAGATCCGCTAAGTCTGTTTCGGCGCAAGTGCTCGAGAATCGCGTCTGTGATCAAGAAATCTGCAGGTCACGCAGCTGCTCCCCGCGCACGCAGGGATGATCCCATGCGGCGTCGGTCAGATAGTCGGGCGCCGACTGCTGCTAGTGCTTCCCCCCTTTCTGGAGGAGGGGGAAACCCGGCTCAGCAGTCGGACTGGGCGGGGGCGAGGTGGAGGGTGAAGACGCCGAGGGCTTCTTTCCCGGGTGGGTAGGTCGCGAGCGCGTGTTCAGCATGCTGGCGGGTCTGCTCGGCTTGGCCGAGCCAGATGAACGAGGACCCGGTGAGCAACTGTCAGTCGTCCAGGCACTGAAGGACTTGCGTGAACTCGCCATTCTCGATCAGTCCGGCGAGTACCTGAGTTATGTTGCTGATGCCGGCGTCGCGGACGATCAGCCCGTCCGAGCACCAGAAGTAGCGGCCCCCCAAGGCCTCACCGCTCGCAGCCCAGCGCTTCATCAGGGCCTCAACCTGGGCAACAGTGAAGATGGTCGCGCTCCACCGCGACCCATCTGGCAGCCGCACTTCGACGTCGACGTTGTCCACGGCCTCCAGATCCTCGTCAGCACTCGGCAGAAACGCGGCCTCGAACTGCTCTGTACGGACGCGGTACCAAGGGCCATCCCAGCTGCCAGGCTGTGTGCTCTCACTCATCCGGCGAGTGTGCGGGTGGAACTTGTTCACTTCAACCGCATTGTTCTGCCGTGAAGGGCTGAAAAGACACCTCGTGCGTTAAGCCGTCAAGTCGTGAGGTGGTTGCCACCCCATCGCGCCCGTAGAACCTCGGCCCAGTCGTCGGCGTCCGGACCCGGATCCTCCAGCTGTGGCACCGAGCCGGGAGCTGTCTCGATCAGGTGCACGAGCGTCCAGGCAATGCCATAGCAGTCGTCGGGGCCGAAGCAGGTGGCCAGGGCAGCTGCTTCTTCGGGGGTGACAGGGCGGGAGATCGCCGTCAGCTGGCGTTCACGCCGGTCGATTTCCTCCTCGCTCGCGTCCCAGTCGGGAAGCGGTCCGTGGGCGACGAACGTCTGTACTTCGGGTCTCATGGCTGAATGATCGTCTCCCCTGCCGCCCCTGAACAAGCTGCCCCGTTCCGTTCACGCGGTGGCTGTTCCTGCTGGCTGGGGCTCTGCGGGGAAGGCGATCGCTTCATCGAATGGGATGCGTGCCAGGAGGGAGTGGTGGAGCTGGCCGAGCACCCGGTTGAACAGGTATCGCAGAGCCTGCATGTGCCAGTTCCTTCCCGTCCGGCGACGCCGGTAGTGGGAGTCCGTGCCGGATGAACCGCTGAGGAGGCGAAGGCCCACAGGTAGCCAACATGGTTGAGCCAGTTGTACTTGACGAACCGGCGTCCGACGTAGCGGCGTTTGCCGGAGACCCGCGTGATCGGGGCCGCTCCTCTGTTCCCTGCGCACGCGGGGATGATCCCGACACCCCTTATGCCGCGCGGGTCCACGAGGGCTGCTCCCCGTGTACACGGGGATGGTCCCACCACCGGAGACTGTTCGCCGGTGGGCAGCTGCTCCCGTGTGTGCTGGGCTGCTCCCAAAGCCGAGCCTGAACAGGCCCCTGCTCCTCGCGCGCGGTGGTGTTCCCTCAGCTTGAGCCGAGGCTTGCGTGGTGCGCCGGCCGGTCGAGAGGCGCGTTGCCGGTTGGAAGCCTCGGCTGCGGCGAAGGTCCGAGCAGCACTGCTGGCTCCTCGATCGCCATCGCTCCAACGGTGTCCCGCATGCGGCGCACGGCCTCTCGGCCCGTGGCATGGGTGACACCTTGATCGGCGAGGCGGGGCCTTGCACGGGATCTCCGATTTGGGTGCACTCGCCATCTGGCTGACTTGGCCTCATTCGCGGGCTTGCGCAAGTTCGTTGGGGGAGTCGGTGATGTCTCGTGGGCCCTCTTGGTTGCGATCGACTTTCCCGGTATGTACTGACGCAGGGAGTGGAGTCGGCCTTTCGGCGGCTCGTATCCGGAGGGGGAGTGCATGGGGATCAAGGTCCTGCCTGTGTCTGGGGCGCAGCCAGAACTGATCGATGCAGCCGTTGCGCTGGGAGACCGCTACACCAAGACCCTGGGGCTCATGACGCCTCCCGCCTACCAGAAGATGGCTGAGGAGGAAGGTCTGCTCGTTGCGGTTGAGCACGGGGAGGTTGTCGGGTACGCGCTGTTCGGGTTACCGAAGCGCAGTCCCCACGTCCGCTTGGCACACTTGTGTGTCGCGGAGGAGCACCGGGGGAGGGGCATAGCGCGAGCGCTGATCCGAGCGATCTGTGACCGGCATCCGCAGCGGCTCGGCATCAAGGCCAAGTGTCGCCGCGACTACGGGCTCAGCGGAATGTGGACAAACCTTGGCTTCATCGCCCGTGGCGAGGTTCGAGGCCGCAGCCGCGAAGGAAAGATCCTGGATGGTTGGTGGCTCGACATGGGGCACCCGGACCTCTTCCAGGATGTCGAGAGCGACGCACTGCTGATCGTGGCTGTCGACCACGGGGTGTTCGCCGACCTGTGCGGCATGGAGCCGGCACGTGAGGCAGCCGAGTCGCAGACTCTTGAAGCTGGCTGGCTGTCTGATCTCGTGGAACTTGCCTGCTCGCCCCAAGTGCTCCAGGAGATCCGGGACATCGCCGACACTACGGAGCGGCAGCACCAAAGGGCGGCCGTCCACGGGCTGCGCCAGCTCTCTCCCATGGCAGAGGCGGTTGCGCAGCGCAAGGCCGAACTGCTGCAGGCCGCCCGTGCAGCGCTGGGTGACCTTCCCGAAGGAGCCGGTCGCTGCCTCCAATACGTAGCAGAGGCCTCGTGCGCAGGTGTGCAGGTGCTGGCCACACGGGATCCTCTGCTGGCCCAGCTGGCAGATATCGCCTGGGAGGCCGCTCGGGTACGCGTTGTTGCTCCGTCAGCGGTGACGTTGCACGTGGATGAGCTTCGTCAGGCCCAGGTGTACCGGCCGGCCGACCTGATGGGTACGGAGTTCAGGACGGGTGAAGTCGCGTATGGAGCGGAAGAGGAGCTGGGCGCCTTCTTCGACCAGACGGGAGGCGATGACGGTTCGGCCTTCGTCGAACGGCTGAAGTCCCTGGCAACGGACACGGTGCTCTGGCGACGTGAGATGTTGCGTGATGGTGAGGGGCATCCAGTCGCGCTCTACGTGTGGGCAGTGGACGGTTACACGTTGACGGTGCCTGTTCTGCGCACGGCATCCCACCCACTGGAGGAGTCGCTTGCGCGACAGTTGCTCTTCTCCCTGAAGCGCCATGGGCGAGAGTGCGGTGCCCAGATCGTCCGTATCAGCGATGTCTGCCCCTCTCCTGTGGCGCAAGCCGCTGCTGGAGACGACGGCTTCTTCGAACACAAGGGCAGCCTGGTGGCGCTGCTGGTGGATGTGTGTGGCACGGCCGAGAAGGTCGGGCTGGCGGCATGCGCGATCGCCAGGGAACTTGGAGTGAACGTGGCGTCTCTCCAGGCTGGTCTTCCGGCAGAGGTGGCGTCCACGGTGGAGCGTGCATGGTGGCCGGCCAAGGTGACGGACTCCCTGATGCCGTCCTTCACGGTGCCGATCGAGCCACGATGGTCCACAGAGCTGTTCAACGTCCCCGCCATGCTTCTGCCTCGCAACGACGCCCTCGGGATCAGCCGGGAACACGTCTACTACCGCTCATCCGGGCGCCGTAAAGAGAGCGTGCCGGCACGACTGCTCTGGTACGTGAGCAAGGGGGTAGGCGGGCAGGAAGGACAGATGGTCATCGGCAGCTCCCGGCTGGACGAGGTGATCGTCGATACACCCGACGCCCTCTTCTCGAAGTTCGAACATCTAGGCGTATATGGTCGTGACGAGGTACGCCGTGCTGCAGACTCGACGGGCCGCGCTATGGCGCTGAGGTTCTCCGACACTGAGATCTTCCCGAAGCCGGTCACGTTGCGGCGTTTGAGCGCACTGGCCGCAAGCCTGGGACTACCGTTGTCCCTGATCTCGCTGTCGAAGATCAGCAACGAGCTCTTTCGGACGGTCTACGAAGAGGGGCACAGAACGACGTGAGCGATCTGGACCGCGCGATGCTGCTGTCCGTCCACCCGCGGTTCGCCACAGCGATCCTCGCCGGACGCAAGACAGTAGAGGTGCGACGACAGCGCGTGGCGGCACCACCCGGCACGCCAGTGCTGCTCTACGCCACTTCTCCCACCATGGCCCTGGTAGGCATGGCTCGCATCGCCGCAGTGCAGACCGCATCACCGCGGGAGGTCTGGTCAGCGCACCGCGCACACACAGGGATCAGCCGACGCGAGTACGACGCGTACATGAAGGGCGCCACCCAAGCCAGTGGCCTCATGCTGGAAGACCCCGTGTCGTTCGAAGAGCCGGTTTCGCTCAGCGCACTCCGCGCTGCCGGGTCGTTCCATCCTCCGCAAAGCTACCGGTACATGAGAGCTGACGATCTCCGCCAGGTCGCCGAGGCAGTACCAGCGGCAGGTACGGCTCTGCGTGGCGTACTGGAGGACCTTGTTCCTGCGTAGACCGCCGATCGCAACAAACTCTGGGATAGCAGGCAGTGCTATGAGGCCCTACCTCCTCCGATGCCATGCCACTGGGGTGGCCCTGGACCGGAGGAGGCAGCGCACGGACCAGTTGTCAGCTGGCCGGCAGTCCAGGGCCCGCTGAAGCGCCTTCGTCCGTCATTCCCCTTCAGCCAACCAACGCAGCCGGCCGTCCTTCGGGGACGTTCGGCAGGTGAGTTCCTCACCGCTCGAGGAGATGGTGGTCGCGCCGCTCTCTCGGCACTTTCGGTGCAGTTCGTTGCAGCTCCCCTTCTTCTTGCCTGGGATCTTTGCGCAGCTCTCGGTATCGTGAGCCTCCTTGCCCTTGGGCGAGAGGTTGTCGTAATTGCTCCCGTCATGGCGACCAGGAGAGTCGGTGTCCCCCACGTCGGCTGGCTCGGGTTCGGGCTGTGCCGCAGTGGGACGGCCAGAGGGTGTAGCGCCCTCCGTCTCCACTTCAGTCGGGCCCGAACTGGCCGACGATGGGGCAGACGAAGCAGCAGTCGGATTCTTTTCTGCAGGCGGTGCCGAGCTTGTGCCACAAGCAGTCACTGTGCTGAGCAGTAAGAACACGGCCGACATGGCGGTGGCGAAGCGCGCAGGGAGGCGGGCCTCTATTCGATCAGGCATGACGGCAGCCTAGGCTCGGGCTGAACGCTTGCTTGGCCAGATGGCCGTCTCGTCCGACTCTCATCCTCTGCAGGACCTTTGTCGTAGCTTGTTCCCCGTGCATACGGGGATGGCCTCACTGCCGCCACGACCGCGTGGTGACTGTTGAGCTGCCGCCCGTGCACACGGGGATGGTCCCTGGCTGGCCGGCGTGCTGAAGATCGTGGGCGCCTGGCTCGCTGTGGTACTCACCACCGAAGTCTTCAAGCTCCGCACTGGCACCGGCGACCCCCTGGTGGGCCGCATGATGAAGTTCGACGCGCGGGCCGCCACCTGCGTGGCCGTCCCGCTGCGCCGCGATCCGCGTACCGAGCGCCCCGCTGAGCTCACCGCCGCCGAGCCGTTCTTCGGCCTGCTCTCGCCGGAGGCTGCCGAGGCGGCACGCCAGTCCACCCTCTCGGCGGAGGAGCTCTAGGCACTCCTCAACTCGGGCGAGCCGCTCACTTTCGTCGACGTCCGCGAACCCGACGAGTACGCCTTCGCCCACCTGCCCAGCTCGCTGCTCATTCCCAAGGGCGAGTTCCTCGACGGTGACGCGCCGCCAGGATCCCGAAGGGCCGCAAGGCAGTCTCGCTCCGCCGGGTCGGTGTCCGATCTGCCGAACTTTTCGCCGCCCTCAATCGCAGTGGCCACCCCGGCACGGCGCACTGAGGGTGAGGATGGCTGGTGGCCGCACGTGTTCGAGGGAGCCGTACGATGCGCGCCGTGGATACCTCACAGCACGACGTGCGCTGCGGGCTCTGTGGGCAGGTGATGAATGCCCGGCACGAGCAGAACCATGAGGAGCCGGTGGTGAGCGCGGGCAGGCGCGTGGAGTACGTAGTCATCGGACTGCGCGGCGCCTTTGCCCTCTATCAAGCTGCCGATGACCCCTCTCGGACCTTCAAGACCGGTGCCGACGTGTTGGCGGAGCAACTGGGGATTGACCTGTGCGAGCTTCCTGGCCGCCATTACATGTGCTGGATGACGCCTGGGGAATACGGCGTCATCCAGAGTGGCTTCGAGCTGGCTTGAGCCAGGCGATCCGAAAAAGCGCCCAGCCGAGCCAGGCCTTCTAGCTGGTGTCCGAGGGGGGACTTGAACTCTCCTCTCGGGGACCAGCCCACAACCGCGATCGGACCAGGTCACCGGCCGCACCTGGGGCGTCAAGGGAACGACGCCGTGGTCCGCCGTACCAAGAACTGGTTCTGCGTGAACGTGATGTCCGTGATCAGCACCCGCAGCCGGATGCACTTCATGGTCTTCACCGAGTCATTCGACGCAAAGGTCATGTGCAGCTTCCTTACCCAGATCACCGGACACTTTGACCACAAGATCCACCTAATCGTCGACCGGCACTCGGCACACCGCTCGAAGGTGGTCCGGGCCTGGCTCGCCGACCACGAGGACGAGATCGAGCTGCACCCCCTGCCCTCGTACTCACCCGAGCTCAACTCGGACGAGCTGGTCAATGCCGACCTTAAACGCAGCCTGCCCCACCCCCACCGGGCCAGGAACCAGGCAGAACTCGCCGCCGAACCCGCAGATTCCACCGCCGACAACGCCAACCTCACATCGTCATCACCAGCTACCTCAAAGCCCCACGCGTCCGCTACTCCACTGCGAATGAACTCAATGAGATTCCGATCAATAGTTCAGTTAGTTGATTGCCAATTAATCGTGTGTCGACGGTCAACCAACGTGACGTTTTCTTCAGATGCTGACGATCAATTCACTTAGGCATTGGCGACCGTGTGTTCGTGTATGGCAATGGGTAAGCCCTTAGCCGTGACGTCTTCGAAGCCGCAGGGTCAGCCGCATCCCCTTGCCCCTCTCCCACCTCCAGAGTCAGTCTCTCCTCAGCCACCCCCGCGCAACTATGAGCAAGAGATTAAAGCACTCTTCCAGGAGTACAGGACCCTCCGCGAGGAGATCAATCAACGCATCGCTGGGCGCATGCAGCTCATTGGACTCGTCGGCATCGTGTCAGCCTTGCTGGTTGCATCAGATCGGATCACGTTCCGCGGTCCCGGCGTCTACGTGGCCGGGTTTGCGCTGCTCCTGGCTGCCCTATGGCTGCGCGGGATAAATCGAGGGATTCAGCGAATAGGGGAACATCTGATCGGCATCGAGAAGCGAATCAATACGCTGGCCTGTGAGGCTTGGGGAGCCCCCAAGGAGGTTCTCACCTGGGAAGCCGAGGTACGGGCCGGGAAGCTTCAGGTGCGCGGGTTGGCCGGCTGGGTCGGCCGCTTGGGCGGATACCACGATCGACGGTGAACTCGCCTTCGGTTGAGGCAAGATAGCTTCATGGCGACCGTTGTGGCGTTCCACGCTCACCCTGATGACGAGGTGCTGATGACGGGCGGCACTCTTGCCCGTATCGCCGCCGAAGGACACCGCGTGGTGATTGCGGTTGCCACCGACGGCGAAGTCGGCGCAGCCACCCATGGCGAGCCGGTCCGCATGAGGGAACTCCGCGCGAGTGCTTCCACGCTCGGCGCTGCACGCGTGGTGCATCTGGGCTATGCGGACAGCGGTAGCGGCAGAGAGCTCTACCCCGATCCACCCGACCGGGTGCGGTTCGTACGGGCCGACACGCAGGAGGCCGCCGAGCAGCTGGCCTCACTTCTTCGCGAGGAACAAGCAGACGTGCTCCTCAGCTACGACGTCAACGGAGGTTACGGCCACCGTGATCACCTTAAGGTCCATGAGGTCGGCAGGCACGCCGCCCGCCTAGCAGAAGTGGATCACGTGCTCGAAGCGACGATTCCTCGTGACCTCGTCGCCCGAGTGGTGAAGCTTGTGGATCATTTACGGATTCCGGTGCGCCATGACGCTGTGAGCGTACGCAGTTCCTACAGTCCACGCGCGACAATTACCCACCGGGTCAACGCCCGAAGCTTCGCCCGACAGAAACAGGCCGCACTGGCCAGGCACCAGACACAGCTGAGAGGAAGCGGAAGATTGGCCCCGGTGATGCGGGTACTGGCCCGCCTGCCGGTTCCTGTCTTTGGACTGCTGCTTGGCCGGGAGTGGTTTGTCGACGCTACCGGATCATCCACTCCAGAGGTCCTCTCCAGTATTTTCCAGCCGTTGACCACTCCCTTCCGGCGATAACCATCAACTGGTCTCATGGACAGGAGCCTTTCCTTTCCTCCCCTTATCTCTTCTACCTCTTCGCGCCGCCGCCTTGGCGAGTAGCTCGAAGACCTCTTTGGTCTTGGAGTTCTCTACCTGCTGGTCACTTCACTGGCACCAAGGAGCGCGGCCACCAGGCCCCTGAGAAGGCCTCTGCCCGGTGGCGGACAGTCCGGAACCGTCTGCGCCTGCTGGAAGACGTTCGACTGCATGACTGGCAAGCCAGCAAGATCATGAACGACCTCAACGCGCAAGAAAGTCCGGTGGAGGTCTCGAAGAACGCCCGGCATCACAGCCCCGGCTACGCGATGGAGCGCTACGGCAAGCGCCGCCCGGACGCTGCAAAGACGCTGGCCGGTCGCAGTGCCAGCCGGATCGGTCTGATCTGCGTAGCAGCCTGATCCAAGATCGCTGACCAGTCTGTCACGTTGCCAGTCTCTGAAGGTCCCGAATCGTACTGGCCACGCCTACGCGTGGTTCACTCACTGCGCGCCCTGGGCGGAGACGAGGAAGCAGCCTTTGTGGCCTTGGCGGGAGGCGGGCCTGCCCGAACGGGGTCTGGTGAGTACTGGTCAGCCCAGCCGTGCGCTGAACCCACTGCTGGGCGCCCGCCGCCCATAGAGGCCGTGTCCGGCCCGGCTCGCTACCTCTTGCCGCACGCGGAGATGGTCCGGGTTCGTTGGGTTGGCCAACGGTTGGTGGGGCTGCTCCCCGCATACGCGGGGATGGCCCCGGGTGCGCCTCACCCGCATCCACTGGCTTTGAACCCCTCCAGCTCAGCGTGCCAGGCGTGGATGCGAGCAATAAGCAGGGCACGGCCGTACGCCAGTACCGCATGCTTGGCATCTCGCAGTTCCATGACCTTTCACCACAGTCGCTCGCGCTCCTGCTCATCCGTCGCGGACCGCTGTAAGTAGATGTAGTGCGCGCATAGATCGGAAGCTGTGTCGGCGAACACGTGGTAGACCGTCGCGGTGGGCACGCCCTCGTCCAGGTCGCTCATGGGGATTGACCTTCCCTTCGCGGGTAAGAGGCGGCCTTGTAACCAGTGCGGGGAGTCAGTCGTCACCGTGGCCTGCTCATGAAACGGGCCGCCGGGCTGCCCTGCCCCATAGGGCCGGCATCATCGCAGTCCGCTTCACACAGCCATCTGCACGGCGCCCAGGAACTCTCGCCACGAGGGCGTGCGCCGGCCGGGCAGGGCGCTGCTCAGACTGAGTTGCAGAGTACGGCGCAGGGGGTGCGGGGACTGCATGATGGCTTCGTTACGGGCGGCCAGATGGGCGAGCTCGGCCGGGGTGGGCAGCCGGTCGCTTTTGACGCCGTTGCAGGCGGCGTGTGTGGGGGCAAGGTTCCACAGGGTGTCCAAGTCCGGGCCGTGCCAGGAGCCGATGCTGGCGAAGCGGTGCATCAGGGAGAACGGGAAGACGTGGTCGACGGCTATGGCATCGTCGGAAGCCAGGACGTCGCTACAGATCAGGCAGCGGCCGTGCTGGAATCCGACCGTGGCCTCGACGACGCCGGTCACCGAACGGCGCCGCCGCTTATCGGTGATCGTGAGGCTGTCCCAGTCGACGGCGATGCCCTCCTGGACAAGGCTGCGGCCGACGCCCGCCGCGAAGGAGCTCTCCACGATGCTCCAGCGCGCCCCCAGCTCGCCCGCCAGGCCTTCGGCCTGTCCCGACAAGGCCAGCCGCAGAAGATCGGGAGTCAGGCGCACCACACGGTTGCGCCCGATACCGGTCAGCTCGTAGAAGGTGTGGGGCACCGCACTGTCGCCCCGCAGGTTATGAAACTTCTGCATCACCATCACCGGCATCGAACGCACCGCGGCCGTCAGCAGCCGCTCCGTGGGACGGTCGGCCTCAACACTCGCAGCACTCTCCTGCGCGGCGACGGTAAGGAAGTCCTTGGCACCCAGCTCCACAGCCTGCGGCGCCTGCGGACCCCGGGACAGACGGCGCACGATACCCATGCTGTAGATGCTGGCAAACTCCCCAAACGGAACCGCCTCCTGACCACGCTGCCCGAACTCCAGCAACGCCTGGCCCAGGGCGAACTTATAGGTACGCGAATTGGCCCCCATCAACACGGCCAGCCGCCACGACGCACGCGCCGAGGCATCCTGCGCATAAAAGTCCCGTCCGCCGCTCACATCTCCCCCTTACGCAAAACAATCACCTGCCACCACACCCCGGCACGCCCGAGACGGTCCGCACCCGCATCCACCAGCCGCACCACACGCAGCCCTGCCCGCTCCCCGTCCCGCGCGACCTCCTCGGCCGGCACATCGAACATCACCCGGTCCGCTGGCGGCGCACCACGTCGCAGCGAGACCACCAACAACCCCCCAGGAGCCAGCAGCCCGCCCAGCCGCTCCATCGCCCGCCCCCTCGAGCCCGACGGCAAATGCATCCACACCGCCGACAACAGCGCCAAATCGAAAGCAGCCCCTTCCAGCCGGGACAGTCCGGGCAGAGAATCCTCCACCCAACAAACCTCCTCACACGGGTACAGGCGCCGAGCAACCTCCCGCATGGCGCGTACCGGCTCGACCGCCACCACCTGATAACCGCGCCGCGCCAGCGCCACAGCGTCCCGCCCCGTACCAGCCCCCACATCCACCACCCGCGCCGGGGCCGGCGGCAGCAGATCCAGCACACCGCCGTGAACCTCCTCGAAGGCAACACTCCCGTAGCGCTGCCCGAGGCTGCTGGCGTTCTGCTCGTAATACGACTGCACACCCGCAACAGGCCGACGCACAGCCGCAGATGGCCTACCTCGCTGGATAGCGCTCTCGCCTGTACCGGCCATGGGACCACGCTACGGGAGCCCACTGACACAGCCTGCCCGAGGAGCCTGGGCTAGGCCCCCACAGTGACGCCCTCCCCACGAGCCGGAGCCTGCTCACAGAAGCGTTCAGCACCCCCATTCCCGCGATGTCCAACCCCGTGAACCTGCTTGAGAATGACCTACTGAGGTTTTCGTTAGTTCTGTGGTGGTTTGTGGTGAATGGTTAGTCCGGTGTGGGTGAGGAAGGACCAGGGGAGTTGTTCGTTGGAGCAGACGCGGTGGATGCCGCGTTCGGTGGCGTCGGCGACGTCGGCGAGGTGGCCGCCGGCGAGGTTGGCCAGCTCACGGGTCTTGATGGCCGACCACAGCAGTTCCACCGGGTTGAGTTCGGGTGCATAGGCGGGCAGCCGTTCCAAAGTGAGCCAGTCCTGCTCGGCCACCCAGGCACGCATGCCCCGGCTCCAGTGCGCGGAGAGTCCGTCCCACACCAGCACTACCGGCTCACCGGCGTAGAAGATTTTGACCTGTTCCAGTACTTCGATTAGGGAGATGGTGTTGTAGCTGCCGGGCTTGAGGTGGAAGCACAGCCGCGGACCACGCCCAGGGTCGGTGGCGTGGTAGCCCAGGGCGGCGGCCATCGAGGCGCGTTTCCAGTTCAGCCGGTGCCGCAGGATGGGAGTGCGGCCGCGGGGTGCGTAGGTGCGGCGGACCTGGGGCAGCAAGGACACGCCCGATTCGTCGAAGAACACGATCCAGGCACGTTTCTTCACCGCCCCTTTTTGATGCGCGGCCACTCCTGGGCGACCCACCGGGCGATCTCGGACTCGTCCCGCTCGACCGCCTGGCGCCGGGGCCGCTGCAGACTCCACCCCAGCCGCCCGGTCAGCAGCCGCCACACCGATGCGCGCGCCAGCGTCACCCCGGTCAGCCGTTCAATCACGACGCCGGCCCGCTCCAGGGTCCACAGATCGGCCTCGAACCCGTGCGCCTGGGCGCCCTGTTCCAACGCTGCCCGAACCACCTCGACTTGGGCATCATCCAGCTTGGGCGGCCGGCCAGTGGCCGGCCGTCGCCGCAGCGACTCGAGCCCGCCCTGTTCCCACATGCGCTTCCACCGGCGCACGCTCTCGGGGTGAATCCCCACCATCCGTGCGACCTCGGCATCAGCCCGTCCCTGCTCGAACAACTCGACCGCGCGCATACGCCGGGCCTCAGCCAACTGCGGCCGCGTCAACGGCGGAACGGGAACTTCGGACACAACGGGCGGAGGCTCGGAAGGCACACCAACATCCTCACACTGCTACAGCCCCTGCACCCACAGAACTAACGAAAAACTCAGTAATAGCCAGACAGATACGTAAATGGGCTCTCTGCTCCCCGCGCACGCGGATGACCACTCAAGCAGGGATCACCCACGACAGAAGCGACAACACGGGGATCTGAGGCCGAGGACCACGACGCTGAAGGCTCCAGCTACCTGGGGGACCAACACGACTAGGTGAACTGGGCACGCTCTGCACCGGCCTTCCTCCCGCATGGAGCTCAAGCCACCGCTGCGCGCGCCGCCTGGATCTCCTCCGGCTCACCTCCGTCTGCGCGGAGCTCACGACCCACGGGCCCGCCGTGATCGTGCCTGGGTCAAACAAGGGCGACTCACCTCCGCCTGCACGGAGCTCACCCGTCCTTCAGCTTGCGCATCTGGGCTGCCACCGGCTCACCTCCGCTCGCGCGGAGCCCACGAGGCCAGTCCGGTGGGCGTGATCACGGCGACCGGCTCACCTCCGCTCGCGCGGAGCCCACAAGCCCACCTGGACCAGGGCCAGGTAGGGAGCCGGCTCACCTCCGCTCGCGCGGAGCCCACGGTGCGTCAGCGGTTGGTGCCGCTCAGCACGTCGGCTCACCTCCGCTCGCGCGGAGCCCACAAGCTCGACCGAGTTACTGCTGAGGTGCGCGGCGGCTCACCTCCGCTCGCGCGGAGCCCACGGAGGCCAGGGAGGCGCCGCCGATGCCGGTGGCGGCTCACCTCCGCTCGCGCGGAGCCCACGGCCCGGTCCTCGGCACGCGCTTCACGGTCGGCGGCTCACCTCCGCTCGCGCGGAGCCCACACCACCGGCTCCACCTCCACCGTCACCCTCAGCGGCTCACCTCCGCTCGCGCGGAGCCCACCTGGCCGCCTCCTTCCCCGGCCAGGTGACCTACGGCTCACCTCCGCTCGCGCGGAGCCCACCCTGCAGGCCCGCACCATCCACCACGACCCCGCGGCTCACCTCCGCTCGCGCGGAGCCCACCGGGGCTCCCCGACGAGCAGCCTTCCCCTGTCCGGCTCACCTCCGCTCGCGCGGAGCCCACCTCACGAACTGCACAGGTACATGCAGAATGAACGGCTCACCTCCGCTCGCGCGGAGCCCACAGGCTGCGGCCATCGTGGATGCGGTTGGCCCACGGCTCACCTCCGCTCGCGCGGAGCCCACTGGAACCCCGTCGGCTTCTGGATCCGGCAGGGCGGCTCACCTCCGCTCGCGCGGAGCCCACCCTTCGTGACCTGCATCGTTGTTAGGGCTTTGCTATTTCTTGACTAGGAAACGCTCGCTACAGCCCCATTGAACACGACGAACATGCGCAGCGGCTCAGGACCGAGAACGGCGATTGGCCGTTCAGCCTCTGCTTCTAGGCTGTGTGCCTGATCGATGAAGATGCTTCCGGCGGCCTGGCGATCCGGGTGGAGGGCTCCGGACCGCGACCAGTTCACATCCTCCTCTACGAGCAGCGCTGCGGGTCACGAAGGTGAGCTCGGCGCAGGCGGAGGTGGCGCGGCAACACCGTGGAACGCTGTGTCCAGACTCCCGAGGCGATGTGGGGGCCAGCTGTAGGGCGGATCATTGGTCTTCGTGTTCAATTGCAGCGTGCCTCTCCACCTCTATTTCAAGAAAGAGCAAAGCCCTAACAACGATGCAGGTAACGAAGGGTGGGCTCCGCGCGAGCGGAGGTGAGCCGGACGCTGCCCTTGCATTCATGGTCCAGGCTGGGTGGGCTCCGCGCGAGCGGAGGTGAGCCGACGAGCACTCTCTCCGACCGGGGCAGGTCCACGTGGGCTCCGCGCGAGCGGAGGTGAGCCGTCTGGCAGAGCGGGGCCGTCCGACCCGTCAGCGTGGGCTCCGCGCGAGCGGAGGTGAGCCGCGGGCCGGCGGTGCGGAGATGCTGCGGCTGCGGTGGGCTCCGCGCGAGCGGAGGTGAGCCAGGCACGGCGAACTTCACGCGGATGCTGACGGGGTGGGCTCCGCGCGAGCGGAGGTGAGCCGACCATTGCGAGTTTGCTCGCGTTCCTGATCTCGCGCTCTCCGTGCAGGCGGAGGTAAGCCGACCTGGTCCCCACCAAAGAAGCTGGTCAGGGCCGTCCACCGGGCTGGTGGGCAGGCCCTGGACCCCGGCCGTCCGCCAAACGCGGGCCGGTCGGTAATGACGTGCTCGTCGTGGACGGAACGCTGGTGCCCACGCGGGACCGGTCGGTCGGCCGCCCCGTCGAAGCGTCACTGGTATTCGACGAGCCGCTCGAGTGATCGTCTGACCTGCGTTGACCCAACGAAGTTCCCGGTTGACGCGCGAAACCAACTCTCAGTAGTTGCCGCCGTTTTCCGGGGGGCTTCCTGGTTCTTGTGCCCTGGGTATGCCCTCGGGGCACAGGAGAGCGGCCCAGCTTTCCAGCGCCAGCCCGGTGGCACGCGCTGCCAAGGTGATGCACGTTAAACAGGCGCAGTGCCTGTAAGTGATCACCGTTGCCGCATCTACGCTGATGGAACACGATTCCGTCGCGAGGAGTAGATCATGGGGCAGCATCCGGACCGCTACACCGCCGTTGTCGATGTCTGCGTGATGCTGCGCCGCGCCGATGGATGGGTGCTGTTGTCCGAGCGAGCGAACACGGGGTTCTCCGATGGGCTGCTCGGTATCCCCGGTGGGCGGCTGGAAGCCGGCGAGTCCCTTACCGTGGGCGCGGCGCGGGAACTGTCCGAGGAGGTCGGGGTTCAGGTTGACCCCGACTCGTTGAAGTTTGCACATGTCGCACACCACTACGGCGAAGAGTGGGGCGCGCGACTCGGCTTCTTTTTCGAAGCGGACGCCTGGGAAGGCGAACCGGTGAACCGCGAGCCTGAGCTCTGCGCCGGCCTGCGCTGGGTCGACCTGGCAGACCTCCCCGACAAGACGATCCCATATGTGGCGAACGTTTTGACCGAGATCCGGGCGGGCAAGACGCTGTCTCTGCACGGCTGGTGACCAACCGCCCCGGTGACGCGCCGGAGACAGGAGGCACACGGTGGGCCTGCCCTCCCCGATCGGCGAGCAGCTCGCGCGCCTGCGCGCCCGGCGCGGCCTGACCCAAGAAGACCTGGCGTCGCGTGCAGGGGTCGGCGTGGACGTCGTGCGCCGGCTGGAACAGGGAGTGCGATCGACCGCACGGCTTGCGACTCTGGCGCGGCTTGCTAAGGCGCTCGACGTCGGCCTTCCCACACTCATGGCCCAACCGGACGTGCTCAGCGCGTCGAGCCCGTCTCCGGCCGGCAAGGGGATGCTCGACCTACGTCGCGTGCTCACGCCCTCGGACGCGCTGACGGGCTTCGCCGCCCATGGAGACGTAGATGTCGGTGCGCCGACCCTCGAGGCTCTGAGCGCGTCAATTGGCGAGGCGTGGGGGCTGTATCAGGAAGGCAGCTACTCGGCGGTGGTCGCTAGCTTGCCTGACCTGATTGCCGAGTTACGTCATGCGGTACGCGACTCCGCGGACACCGACAAAGTGGTGTTGAACGAGTCCATGGCGACCGCCTGCGAGATTGCTGCGGGTGTTGCCATCGCACTCGGCAAGGAGGATCTGGCGTTCATCGCCGTCGAACGCGCGGTCGCCGCCGCCGAGGCATCTGGCAGCGAATTGCAGCAAGCGTGCGCGGCGAACTTCGCTACCTGGATTCTGTGCCGACAAGGCCGGTACGACGAGGCTGAGGCATTCGCGGTCTGTGCTGCGCAGCACTTCGAGCCATCCCTCTCGCGCGCCGACGCGCCACACGTCGCCGTGTTCGGAGCGCTGCTGATCAATGCCTCGGCCGCTGCCTCCCGCAACGATCGCGCCGCGTCCTGCCGTGATCTACTCGGAGTGGCGCGGGCTGCTGCTGCCCGGTATCAGGTCGATCACGCTGACCGGCAAGCCGTGTTCGGGCCGAGCGTCGTGGCCATGTCCGCAGTGAGTGACGCGGTCGAGTACGGCGATCTCGACGAGGCGCTGCGCCTGGTCGACGAGGTGCCAGAAGACGGACGGGTGCCCACGACATGGCGCGCCCGCTACCTGCTGAACGTCGCGTACGTCCAGCAGCAGGCCAGGAAGGACGCCGACGCGGTAGCCACCCTGATGCAGGCGCGCGCATTGGCACCGGAATGGATGACCTACCACCCCCTCGGCCGCGATGTGGTGGCCGAGCTGCTCGACCGGCGTGGTCGACGTCGCATGCCCGAGCTCGGTGTTCTCGCCGATCATCTCGGCGTACGAGCCTGACCAGCACTGGTAGGCCACTACGGCATACCTGCACCGTCTGAGCTGCGAAAACTGTGCCGGGCCGTCCCTTACCCGCTCATGGGCGCGCCTTTACGGTCCGTTGTGCTGCTACGAAGCAGCGCACCGACCACCGGCAAGGAGGCTGCGTCATGACCGCTACCGCCCCGCCCGCCATCAGCGTCAAACTGCCCGAAGCGTTCGACCCGCGCTGGGCCCGTCTGCCCGGCATCGAGGTCCACGGCGCGGACATCACAATCGACCCCGCGAAGTACTTCTTCCGCTTCGACTCCGCGTCGTGGCTCGTGTGCGACTGGGAGCCCGTCCGCGCCGACCTCCTCAGCGTCAAGGAGACAGCCGGGGCAGCGCTCGAGCAGACCGCCCTCGACTTCATTCGTGCCAACGGGCGCACCACGACCGACCCGGCGAAGGTGCTCACCACGGCATGGGAGGTCTACGCCTACCTCTTCCGTGACGAACTGCTGCCCGTCGCCGGCCTCGAGCAGATCGGCTCCACTGAGCTTCGGATGCTCCGCGAAGCTGCCACGCTCATGGCCCTCAACAAGGTCGAGCTCGACGGCACGATCAGCAACGTCGGGCCGTGCTGGTTCTTCCCCGCCGCGACCTCGGTCGTCTTCGACCTCGACGAGGAAACGGGCGGAATGCTCGACGAGGTGTACCACTCCACATGGTTCAACGAGTCGCGGCGCGTGGAGTCCATCAAGGCGCACGCTGCGCTCGGCGGCCGGCTGGTGCACGGCTGCCAATCCGTGCCCGACCAGTCCGGCGGTGCCTGCCTCCCCTACGGCGCGTCCATCGACCGATTTCGCGAGGACCTGCGTGCCTTCCGCTCCGAGTGGCTGACCGCCGTGTACGCCTGCGGCACGACGAGCTGACACGGGAGAACGACAGTGGACACCACGGACGTCACCGCCCTGCTGCCGCGACTGCTGGCAGACGCCGGCCTCGAAGCCTCACACACCCGAACGCCCATCCGGGTATGGGCCCGATCCGGCGTGGAACGCCTGACCTTCCCGGACGGTGCGTCCGCGGTGTTCAAGTACGCCGAGGAACCGTTCGACGCCGAGGATTACGCCCTCGGTGTGGCTGCTGCGGCTGGGCTTCCTGTCCCCGCCTTGCACGCCGCGCAGCACCGCGGGCCGCTGCTCGGAATGCTGATCGAAGACCTCGGCGCCTCGGTCCGGGACGCCGACGACCTCGACGGCGCCACGGCAGCAGCAGCGATTCACCAGGTCAGCAACGATCCTGGGCTGCGCATGCTCGACGAGGCAGCGCTCGCGACCCTCCCCACGCGCCTCTGTGAGCGCCTCGAGCGGCATGGAGCAGCCGAAGAGCTGCGCAGGGCCGCCAACGCTCTGTACCGCGCCGCTGAGGCCAGGGCGCAGGGCGCGCAGCTCCCGCCGTTCGGCCTGGTGCACTCAGAGTTCCACCCCACGAGCGTCCACATCGGTGCCGGGGAACTGCGCATTCTCGATCTCGCGCGCGCCTTCATCGGCCCTGGCCTGATCGACCTTGCGTCTTGGCACGGCACGTTGGACGCGCCGGACCCTGACCGCACCAGCGCTCTACTCGAACGGTACGTCGAAGCCGGCGGCGCCCGGGAAGCACTGGACGTCCGTGGTGGGCTGGACGCCGCCTCCTGGGCGCTCGGATGGCATCGCATCTGGGCTGCCGAGTGGTTCACCGAGCAACTCGACCGCGGCTGGGCCAAGGGAGCCGAGGACAAGTGGATGAACGCCATCAGGCGCCACGTGGGCGAAGCCGTCGCCCTGCTCAAACCGTAGAACCTCCCCGACGCCTCGAGCTCACCCGAGCCCCCGGCATCGGCCCGGACGCAGCCTTACTCGGCGACCTGTGCGGCTCCCTGGTCGTCGAGCTGGGCTGCGGCAGCGGGCACAACCTCGCTCACCTCGTGGTCCACGCCGGAGCACTCGGTATCGGCGTGGACCACGATCCTCACAAGATCGACCGGGCACGCGCCCTGTACGGCCACCTCGACCGGCTGCGTTTCGTCCGCGCGGATGCCGCCGAGTATCTGCGGAATCTCCCACCCCACTCGGTCACCGCCTGTCTCTCCATCTTCGGAGCGTTCAGCTTCTCGGACCCTCGGCCGCTGCTCATCGCCTCCGCCGCCGCCCTGCGCCCCGGTGGACTGCTCTTGATGACCATCCGTGCCGACGACCGTCACGACCGAGTGACCTTGCTCAAGCGTCGTTGATCACCGGAAGGGATCACCCGCCAATGCTGCTGTACCTCGATATCGATGGGGTCCTCATCCCGGGCCCTGACCGCCAGGGACACATCCCTGCCTCGCACCGCCTCGACAACGTCACGCCCGAGGGGTACACGGAGCCGGTCAAAATCTGGCTCAACCCCGATCACGGGCCGCAGATCCTCGAACTGATCGACGCCACCAGCCTGGAACCGGTGTGGTGCAGCAGTTGGCGCGCCGATGCGTCCACCTTGATCGGCTCCCGCCTTGGACTGCCCGCTTGGCCCCATGTGCCGCTGCCGCGCTTACTCCTGACGACCAGCCATCCCGATGGGTACCTATGGAAGAGGGATCACGTCGCCATTCATGCTAACGGCGCCCCGTTCGTCTGGATAGACGACGATTTCACCGCCCTCGACCATGACTGGGCAGCAGCACGCACCGCCGCCGGCCACCCGACGCTCCTCATGCAACCCGAGCACCGCGTCGGCATCCTGCCCGAGCATCTGTACGCCGTCCGGTCATGGGTTGCGGCGGGCGACCTGCGACGCAGCGCATGAGGACGGCGACCGGGCCTCGCCACCGAGCGTCGACCCACCGACAGGACAGGCTCGGTACATTCCTCAGCGCCCTGTGGGCTGCGGGCAATGCCGCAGGGCTTGTCCTCCTTGCAGCGCTCGGCCAGCAAGACCTGAGTAGCCATGGGGCAGGGCATGCCTGGCCTGTTCCGGTCACGACACCGGATGAGCAGCCTCCCGCCCTCTGATGCCGGCTTTCCCGCGCGCGTAGAGCGTTGCGACCGGTCGCAACGCTCACTCGTCGCATCGCCTGGTCCGGAAGCCTGGACGTGCTGGATAGGAACGAGCGCGAAGCAGGTGATGAGGGCGCAGCTGTCCGGTCTTCCAGCGGGCCGTGCCGAGCAGGCCCCACCGCAGGTGACGGTGCTCGGTGCCACGGCGTAGGACATTCAGCGCGCACGTCGAGCTACCAGCCGAGCGCCCCGGCTTGCAGGCGCCAAAAGGTGCGGGCCGGTGCGCGGAACCCGTAGTGAAACTCTCCCGAAGGTGTATGCACGGTGAGTGACTACGGGGCGCAGCCGGGCCGCGCCTCTACGAGCTCGCGGCCGTCGACGACGCTGCCCGGGGCGATAGTGGCAGGCAGTCCGACGCCGGGCAGCAGCATTTCGAGAAGGGTCTTCGTCAACTGCGCATTTCGTGCCCTGCCAGCTGGCTTCCAGGTAGTCGATGTAGGGATCTGGGGACTCACCTCCGCCTGCGCGGGGCTCACTTCCTGGGAGGCGGCGAAGAGAAGGCCCGTGAGCTCGGCTCACCTCCGCCTGCGCGGAGCTCGCGGCGAGATCAGCGCCGACCGGGCGCGCTCCGGCGGCTCACCTCCGCCTGCGCGGAGCTCACGCGGTGGCCATGGCCGCTACGGCCTGCTGGGCCGGCTCACCTCCGCCTGCACGGAGCTCACGGCCCGGTCGTCCTCGGGCCTGCCGCAGGGCGAGGCTCACCTCCGCCTCCACGGAGCTCACGTCTACCCCTCGCCCGGCGCCTCGCCGCTCGACGGCTCACCTCCGCCTCCACGGAGCTCACCAACCGCCCTGGTGGGAAGCCCCCGGAACAGATGGCTCACCTCCGCCTCCACGGAGCTCACGTGGCTCCCGGAGGCGTGCCGCTGGTCGAACCCGGCTCACCTCCGCCTCCACGGAGCTCACCCTTCGTGACCTGCAGGGGTGTGATGGCTTTGCCATTCCTTGATGCAGAGCTACGCCTGGCTCACACTCATTGAACACGATGGCCCCATGTTCTTGCTGAGGTGAGGCAAGTCGCCACTGTGCAGGCCTGTTGACCTTGCCTCGCTTCCCAGTTGCTCGAGGAGGCACCCACGTTATGAACTTCACTCAAGGCCCCTCAACTCTGCCAGCGGGCACATCACGCCTCCTTCAGCGAAACGCAACGTCCTTCTACCCCAAGGCCTGCAGGGCCCGACACCTCGCACGAGTTGCTTGCTAAGAAACGACGGATACTCGTCGGCCGTCCACGGGTGGACATCGATCGTGACAACCGCCAGGGCCATCGCTTACGCTGCCCTTTGTCGGCGTACGACCTGATTTGGCTCTGGCAAGATTTTCGTAGTCGGAGATCATTTTGACGCGATGGTCAGCCGGTCCGCGTAACGGGCAGCATCTGGTTGTGTGCTGTTGAAGTGTCTTGTCTTTTACCGCACTTGACGGGTGTTCTGGTGGTGTCGGTTGATGCTTCCGGTCCTGTTGTGGTGGTCCGGGCCCGGACGCGGCCGCGTGCTCCGGCAAGGTGTACGGGATGCGGCGTGTTGAGCGAGTGGGTCCACAGTCGCTACGTACGGCGCCTGGCCGATGTCGCGCTCGGCGGCCGGCCGGTCCGGATCGACCTGAGCGTACGCCGTCTGTACTGCGAGAATGCAGCCTGCTCGAAGACGACGTTCGCCGAGCAGGTACCCGGACTGACCGTGCGCTACCAGCGGCGCACGCCGCTGCTCCAGCACCTGGTCGAAGCGGTCGGTGTGGTGCTGGCTGGCAGGGGCGGTGCCCGGATGTTGCGCGTTCTGAACGTCGCGCTCTCGCGGTGCACCGTGCTGTCCCAGCTGATGCGCGTGCCACTGCCGCCCCAGGAAGTGCCCCGGGTACTGGGAGTGGACGACTTCGCTCTCTACGGCGACACCTACGGCACTCTCCTGGTCGATGCCACCACGCGCCTCCCGCTGACGCTCTGGGAGGGCAGGGATGCCGGGCAGCTGAGCCGATGGCTGCGTGGACATGCCGGTGTTGAGGTTGTCTGCCGCGACGGCTCGCTCGTCTACCGGCAAGGGATTACCGACGGTGCCCCCAATGCCCTCCAGATCAGTGACCGCTTCCACATATGGCAGGGACTGTCCCGGCGTGTCCAGGACGTCGCCGGTGCTCACCGCGCCTGCCTGCCCGCCGCACTCCCGGCCCTGGAACCGGCTGGACCCGAGCCGGCGGAAGCGTCGTCGGCAGACCGCGGAGAGGCGGACACTCCGGCAGGCCGGCATGCCCGGCGGCTGTTCGAGGCTGTGCACACGCTGACCGATACCGGCCGCACCTACAGCGCGGTGGCCCGTGAGCTTGGCCTGGACCGCCGCACGGTACGCAAGTATGCCCGGGCCCGCACCTGGCAGGAAGTGATGCGCCGCCCGCCCCGCAAGGCCTCCACCCTGGACCCCTACCTCGACTACCTGCAACAACGCTGGGACGAGGGACAGTACAGCGCGAAGATCCTGCACGAAGAACTCCAGACCAAGGGCTACCTCGGGCACTACCAGCGCGTGAAGATGGCCGTCGCACCCCTGCGACGGGGCCTGCCTCTGGACGAGCCACGCGAGCGACCGCCCTCTCCGCGCGAAGCCGCACGCTGGATCACCACCCGCCCGGACCGCCGCAGCCTGCACATCAACGACCGTCTGCCCCGACTCCTCGACCACTGTCCCGAACTCAGACTCACCCACGACCTGGTCCGCCGGTTCGCCAGCATGATCGACAATCGTGACGCCACATCCTTGCCAGGCTGGCTCGACGACCTCGCACACAGTGGACTGGCCCCTCTCGCCGGCCTCGCCGGAGCCCTGCACGAAGACCGGCACGCCGTCGCCCAGGGAATCACCACCCCTTACAACTCCGGGGTCAACGAAGGCCGCATCACCGACGTCAAACTGCAAAAACGCCTGATGGCCGGACGCGCCAGCGTCCCACTCCTCCGCCACCGCGTCGTCCTGATCGCACACCTCCGCCGCCGTTACGCGGACCGGCCGACCATCGCGTCAAAATGATCTCCGGCTACGAAAATCTTGCCAGAGCCCCTGATTTCCCCAGTTGCGTACGGATGAATGGGGTCTGGCGCTGATCTTGTGACGAGGGCTGTAGCTGCGGTGAGGGTCACCGGATTACGTCGATCTTTGGCATGGGGTGATCCCATGCGCCTATCAGCTCGAGCATGGCCTGGCGGGCCAGCGCGCGGACTTCGCTCCAGCCGGAGTCCGTCTCCAGGGCTTCCAGGGTCCAGCGGTCTGCATTCTTCCGGCCGCTCATCTCGGTAAAGATGGCATCGATCGCTCTCAGGCGAGCCATGACAGTCACTTCGACACGTCCTTCCTCAGCCAAATGGTGCGGCGGTCCGCAGCGCGTGATCGAAGTCGAGTGCCAACTCGTCGGCGGCAACACCGTGCTCCTCGACCCAGGCCCTCTGCCTTGAGGACTCGGCTGAGAGCGCGGTCAGCGACTCGGACAACAGCCACCAACGAAACGAATCATTATCAGTGCTTGCCACCGCACGATCGTCGCATGAGCCGTCCGGGCGGGTGGCTGCGTAGGTGAAAAAGAAGAGCGCTTGTTGGTGAGAGCTGGCAGCACCAGGCGGCCGTGGGCGTGTCGAATGTTGATGAGAAGCAGCAGCGGCTCCGGCGCCCGGGAATGCTGGTGACGTCGGCTCGGAGGCGTCCGTATGCTTCGCTGGGTGAGTCTGATCGAAGTAGATCCAGGGCAGGTCGAGCTCGTCGTTCGGGGGTCGGGGGCGCAGGCGCCGTCGGTCCGGTTGTCTGAATGGTCGCGGGCGGATGAGTACGAGTTCGCTTTCGCGGTGGAGGCCATCGACGACGGTGTGCGCGCACGGCTTGAGACCGTGACCGTGACGGTCTGGGACAACATGAGCGAGTTCTTCGATGGCCTCGCGCGCGACTTCCGTGGTTGGGAGGGCGAGCGGGTCTGGGGCAATAACCACCTGGTTGTGACCGCGACGTTCGGCTCGGGTGGCCATGTGCATCTGAGCTGGACCCTGCGATCTGGCTTCTTCCCCGGCGACTGGAACTGCACCGTGACGACCGTGATCGAGGCCGGTGAAGGAATGGCCACTGTAGCGGCTGACCTGCGGGAATTCCTGCGCGAAGAGTAGGCCATCGCCCGTCGGGCCGTCCTGATCGGTTCCTCAGCCGACAGCTTGCTGTTCTGCGCGGCCATCGTCGACCGGCTCACCTTCAACGGCACCATCATCGAGACCGGCACTGACTCCTTCCGCCTCGCCAGCACCAGGGCCCGAGCCGAGGAACCCGCCAAGGCCGGCTGACTCTCACCCTGCTCTTGAAGGGCGGGCTTCCCCGTCCGGAGGTCCGCCCTGGCGAGACAATGCCAGCAACTCATCCAGCGTCGGGGGCCCCGGACCCCGAACCGGATGACCAACTTCGGATGGCCATCCGGGCCGGACGCGATTTACGAAGTCAGCGAAGTCCGCACGCAGATAGTGGGGATCGGTCGGCTTCAACCGGATCTGCTTGCGGCTGTCAGCCCACCAGACCTCGAAGTCGCTCACAGTGCCTTCGGCTGGCCAGGACTCGCTCCGCTCGGGCAACAGCAGGACGTCGACGAAGCCCCCGACGCTCAGGCCAACATCCACGAAGATCCCAGTCACACCTGGACTGGGCACCTTCACAACAGTGCCTTCAAACACCTGCCCGAAGTGCAGGCCTTCCCGGATCCGAGCCCACTCCGCGTCTGCCACCACGAACGCATCATCGCACCAAGGCCAGACCCCGACTGCATCGGAGTCTCCAGGCCGGCGCTCGGCCGAGGCGACACCCTGATGCCGTCATTTCTCGTGAGTATCCACGAGCCAGACACCCGCCAACTGCTGCCGGAACTCGCAGATAAACGCTGCTGCTGAACGTGAACGAAGCCACCGCGGCCCTAAGGTTGTCGTAGCGGACCTTCCCGGTCGGCACTCCGCCCAGCACGTTGAGAGCGTGAACGTGGCCCTCGAAGAACGCCTCCTGCCCCGCCGGGGCGAAGATCCGGTGCACTGCCTTGCCCGAGTAAGACATGCGGAACGCGAACAGGCAGCAAGGTCACCACCTCGCTGCCCAACCGTACGGTCACGTCCCCGAAGTCGACCTCCGCCTCAGCCCCGGGCTTGTGGGTCTGCGGGACGAACGCCTCCACCACACTCCGGCCGGCCTGAACCCGGATCTCCTCACGACGGCCAGCGACGTAGCCGCGGACCACATGGTAGGGAATCTCGTTCGCGCCGTGCTCATCCACCAGCCGCTCGAAGGTCCGCTTCACCGTGTGGCGCTGCTTTCGCGGCGCGTCCAGGTCCGCCCGCAGCATCTCGTCGATCAACGGCTTGAACGGATCCAGCCGAGTCACCCTTGGCGGAAGCGGCTTTCGCGGCTCCGGCCAAGCCGACGACAACGCCTTCTGCACCGTCAGGAACCCGACACCGTACTTCCGCTGGAGAGCACGGTTCGACAGCCCCTGACGCGCATCACAGCGGATCGCCGCGTACAGATCGACCTTGGACTTCGGCAGCACCCGGGCCCCCTCGTCGTGCAGAGCACAACCATGGCCCCGACGCAAGCATCCAGGTGCTTTCAAAACTCGACGACATTACTCTCCCGTGGAAGAAGCCGCTCTCGCCGCCGAGCTACAGGCGCTCTCGAAACTCATCAACAAAGCCAGGGCGGGCGACGGAGAATACATTTGTGGTCGGCCATGGCACATGAGCTGCTCAAAGGGCGGGCATGGAGCTGGTGGTCACCGTCCAGCGCCGTTCTCCGCGCCCAGATGGAACTTGCTGGTGAAGCCGTCACGCGAGTGGCTGAGGCCCTCTCTTTCAGCACCACCTCTACCAGGCGGGCGATGAGGCTTTGCCACGGTTTCGCCCTGGTGTTCCAGTACTTCGTCCCTCTTTGAAGCAGGCGTTGGCGGCGGCGCGGTGCGGGCGCCAGCCGCGTACTGATGCGCGGACGATTGTGGAGTCGACCGAGATGGCCCAGCCGATCTCACCTGCGACGTCGTGGTCGACGGCTCACCTCCGCTCGCGCGGAGCCCACAGAGGAGACGCTGGCGAACCGATCCCTACCGTCGGCTCACCTCCGCTCGCGCGGAGCCCACCCGGTGGGCTTCCCCTCGCCGTCCTTCACCTGCGGCTCACCTCCGCTCGCGCGGAGTCCACAAGGACACCATGACGGATTTCCCCGAGCGCACCGGCTCACCTCCGCTCGCGCGGAGTCCACGGCCGCAGCACGGATACGCAGCAGCGGGCCGCCGGCTCACCTCCGCTCGCGCGGAGCTCACCCTTCATGACCTGCATCGTTGTTAGGGCTTTGCTATTTCTCGGCTAGGGAGACACTTGCTACAGCCCCATTGAACACGACGAACGCGCGCAGCGGCTCAGGACCGAGAACGGCGATTGGCTGTTCAGTGAGCAGCGCTGTGCTGGCAGGTACGGTCAGGGGATTTCTTTACTCGGCGTCAGGCCCGTTCCGTCTGGTGGTGCACCAGGCGCGTGAGCAAGTGCGCTGGGGTGAAACGGATGCGGCATGGCGTACTTTGCCCGCGACCCTGCCCTGACGGAGGCCCGCGGGCGCGGCACCCTGATCATCTTGCACCGCTTGGCATGGTGCCGGTACCGGCTTCGGGCTGCTTCCCCATGCTGGCGGCGGCGGTGGCAGCTGGCCCACTGGCTCTGCAAGGGAGGCCGTAGGGTTCTGCCTCGTGCCGTACCTTGAGATTTCGGACCTGATCACGGCGGTGGACCCACACAGCGGCCACCGGCTCCCCGTACGTCGCGCCGCGGTCATCCAGCAGCTCCGTGAGAACGGTGACGAGCGCGCCGCCGGCATCGTCGCCGGGTTACCCACCGACCACGACGGCATACTCGACCCGCATGCCGTGGACCGCCTGCTGATCAGCGTGCACACTGAACTTCAGCGCCTGAGCGAGGAGCTACGGACCGGCGAACGACTCGTCCACCTGCTCCGCCCCCTCTTCACCGCGATCCGGGCAACTACCGGGCAGCCCGGACCGTACCGCCTGGTCGACGTCGGTTGCGGCCTGGGCTACCTGGTCCGCTGGCTGGCAACTACCAACGCCCTTGGCCCGGACGTCGAGCTGATCGGAGTCGACCTCGACGCCACGCTGGTCGGCGAAGCGGACCGCCTCGCCCGCGCCGAGGGACTCAACTGCCGCTTCATCCACGGAAATGCCTTCGACCTGCCGGAGGCGGCGACCGTCTACATCTCCACCGGTGTGCTGCACCACTTCCGTGGCCCCGCCCTGACCGAGTTCTTCCGGGCCCAGGCCGCCTCCCCAGCGCAGGCCTTCTGCCACTTCGACATCGCCGTCACCCGCCTCGCACCCATCGGTGCCTGGATCTTCCACCGCGCCCGGATGCGCCACCCACTCGGCCGCCACGACGGCGTCGCCTCCGCGCGGCGCGCGCACAACGACGAGACACTGCTACGCGCCGCCGCCGCCCCCGGCATCCGACCACTGCTGTACGAGCCGCGCGGCACGGCGAACCCGTTCTGCACCACGCTGCGCCCCATCATCGGAGTGCGCCCGCCGCTGGAGGCGCCGCTACGCCGGGCCCTCGGGCGGGCCGCCCGCCGCCTGGTCGGCCCGGAGCACCTCGACAAGGCCACCGGATGACGCCTGCCATACCGCTCGCACTCCTCGGCCTGGTCGACGCGGCATTCAGCGGCTTCCGCGCATACGCCGGCCGCGACGCCCGCATCCGCAAGCACCGGGCCACCGCCCAGGCCGCCCTGCGCGGGCTGACCGCTGGGGCCGTCCTGCTGCTCGCCCCCACGCTGACCGCCGCCCTTGTGCTACTGACCGCACCCGACCAGGCCCGGACGTACAACACCCTGGCCGCCGGCGGCCTCGGCTACCTGCTCCCACTCACCGCCTACGCCACCGCCGTACTGATCTCGCTCGCCGCCTACTTCCTCCTGCCGTTCCGCGTCGGCACCCTGGCGATGGTCGTCGGCCTCGGCCCGCTGACCCTGCTGCGCCCGCTCGCCATTGCCGCCGCCTGCCTCGGCGCGCTCCTCAACGGCGGTGGTGTACCCGCACTGCTGGTCGGCACGACCGCAGGCGCCGCCGTGCTGTGCGTCGAACCTGCTGTACACCGACGCTGGTACCGCCACGTGCGTTAGCCATCCGCAAGGTGCATCGCCTCTCGGCGCTCAATCACGCTGCCCCATACAAATGCGCTGCAGGAAACTCTGAGTGGCAGGGTCGGTGGCATAGAAGCGGATGCCTCTGATGCCACGGGTCGCCAGGACACGAAGCGACACTACCGAGCCCAGCGACCAGCGCGCGAGCTGCTGGCGGTGATCCGGGCTGGTGGCTGATCCCCGGCTTTCGGCCGGCCCAGTACCGGCGCGGCAACACCGTGGAACGCTGGGTCCAGACTTCCGAGGCGAAGTGGGGGCCAGTTGTAGGGCGGATCATTGGTCGTCGTGTTCAATTGGGGTGTGCCTCTCCACCTCTACGTCAAGAAAGAGAAAAGCTCCCACAACGTTGCAGGTCGCGAAGGGTGCGCTCCGCGCAGGCGGAGGTGAGCCGACCAACGGATTCCTGGCGGATCTCTGGATTTCGTGCGCTCCGCGCAGGCGGAGGTGAGCCGGCGATGGCGAAGGTCAACCGGTAGCGCCATGGGTGCGCTCCGCGCAGGCGGAGGTGAGCCGGCTGCTCCCAGTACACCGGCCGGTCCGAAAACGTGCGCTCCGCGCAGGCGGAGGTGAGCCGGCCACGCGGGAAATGCGGACCTCGCGGTGGCGTGCGCTCCGCGCAGGCGGAGGTGAGCCGGTGGCTGAGGCGTACGGGCTCGACGGCGTGCGGTGCGCTCCGCGCAGGCGGAGGTGAGCCGGGTCTGCATGCGGACACGCAGGGCCTGCAGGTGTGCGCTCCGCGCAGGCGGAGGTGAGCCGACCTCTCGCGACGCCGAGGGCTGGGGCGCTGAGTGCGCTCCGCGTGCGCGGAGCTCACTCGTATCCGTTCCGAGTCGTGGTGCGCAGCGTCGGCTCACCTCCGCCTGCGCGGAGCTCACCTGTCGAGGAAGATCACGGAGTTCCGGACGAGCGGCTCACCTCCGCCTGCGCGGAGCTCACCCGCAGTGGCCTGCCCCCATGCAGGGGGTGCGCGGCTCACCTCCGCCTGCGCGGAGCTCACTTCGTCGTAGCAGGCCCGGCTCTGTTATTCGACGGCTCACCTCCGCCTGCGCGGAGCTCACAGGAAGGCTCCTACCGCGCGCTGCACTTCGTCCGGCTCACCTCCGCCTGCGCGGAGCTCACCCTTCACGACCTGCAGTGTTGTTGGGGCTTTACTCTTTCTTGGCAGGCCCGGCCTGGCCAGAACGCTACAGGTAGCGGAACACCGTCGAACGGGCCATTAACAAACTCAAGCATGCCCGAGCCGTGGCCACCCAGTACGACGAGCGTGGCGCCACTGTAGCTGCCCTTGTCATCCGGCTCCGAACATGCCCGACCGGTCAAGTCCTAGATGTATTGCCGTGCGGTCCCGTGGACTCCGCCCAGGAGGTCGTCGAGGTCCGCGAGATGCGGATGGATATCTGGGACAGCGACGATCCGGACGGCAGGACTTCCCCTGGTGGGGAGAACTGTGGATCCCCGTTCGCCGGCAGCGACGGCGACGACCACTTCATCGAGGCAGGCCCAGGGCTATGGCACAACCATCTCGGCCATGCCGCACGCGACGACCAGGGCTGGTTCCTGAGATGGCCCAGCCTCGCTACCTGGCTCCACGCCGTCGCGGAAGCGATGCACCACGCGCCAACCCAAAAACACCCCTGCGACCTGACCAGGACGGACCTTAAGAGCCGGGGTTGACGGGTCGTTTGTAGTACCGCCAGGGGAACCATCCGGCGCCGACCGGGATCCAGCCTTCCGATTGCATGCGCCGGTGTCGCGCGATGGAGGGGAGCGTAATCCGGCAGTGTTCCCAGGGGTGGCCGGAGGCCTCGACTTCGTGGAAGAAGGGGCCGTAGCCGATCATGTGCCAGCCGTCGCGGCCGGCTTCCTCCAGGGCGGCCATTTCGTTGAACGCGGACAGTCCGCTGAGGGTGCGGCGCTTGGGGGCGTTGGGTCCCCCGGCGGGCGGTGCCGAGGGGCCCGCGTCTGCGGCCTTGGCCGCGAAGCGCTGCTGGGCGGCCTGGCGGCTCACTCCCAGGACGCGGCCCACTGTGTCCCAGCTGTGGCCGGCGGCCCTGGCGCCCTGGACGGCCTCGTGCAGCAGGCGGCTTGCCTCCTGGGCGCCGACGCGTGAGGCGTCCACCAGGCGCAGGTACCCGTGGGCGTCGTGTTCGAGCGAGTCGGCCAGACCGTCGGGGGCGCCGAGGACGGCTGCGGCGATCCCTTCGCGGATCCGGTCCATCTCCGCCGGGTGGAGCAGGGGTTCGTCACTCATCGGCGCAGTCCGGCAAGAGGCTCGAGGGCGTCGAGGACTGCCGCGTCGCGGTGCGCCTGCTCAGCGGAGTCGCGGGCCGCCGCCCGGGCGGCCAGGCCGGCCGTGCAGGCGATGAGTACGAGGCCGACAACGATCAGGGCGACGGTGGCGGAGGTGCCGAACCGGTCGCCGAACATCACCGTCAGGGCCGGCAGGCTTATGGCGAGCGGCAGCGCGGCGGCCATGGGTGCGGGGGCGGGATAGAGGTTCCGGGGTCGGGCCTTCGAACTCAAGATCAACATACGTCAAGGAAACCTTGACGCAGCCAACTTGTCAAGAATTCCTTGACGCCCGAGTCTCCGGGCCGCCACATTTCCCTGGCCAGCACGCCGCACCTCGCCCGCCCCCCCAGGCCCTGGAGGACCGTCGCGGCGCCTTCGGTGGCAAGACCAGGTGACAGGGAGCCGGTTCCGTGACCAGTTCATATGGGGCGGAAGCCCCGACACCGCCGGAGACATCTGTGCCGTGCTTCAGTGCCCGGCTCGGCGCAAGGCGACAGCCCGGTCTCCACCTCCACCACGTGCCGCTCCCACTCAACCTCCGCCCGCGCGGGCCCCGGCAGCGTCTCCAGCAGGCCGAACGTCTCCATCTCCGGCAGCAGCTCCGCGCCGTAGTCTCCAGCATTCCGGCCATGTGGTTGTGCCTGAGCACGGAACTTGCACCCGACAGCTGCCCCCGACCCCGCCCTCCGAGACGGCGTGAGCGGGATTGCTGTCACCGAAGGTGAATCGTTCTTGTCACCTTGAGATCGTTTGTGGTCTTGACCCTCGACACAGACCGCCCGGAGGAGACGAGTTGATCACGGAGTACCAGCAGAAGCTGCGCGAGCGCTACATCGCCGCCACCGTCATGCCGGCCCCGGAGCCGTGGCAGCCGGTGCTGGACCACAGGACCCCCATCGGGGGTCTGCTCGGCATTGGCTTCGCCGTCCATCCCGACAGCGGGCACGACCTCGTCATGGTCGTGTCCAGCGGCGGCCATGGACTGTTCGACGCGGTCACCGGCGAGAAGGTCGCCCGTGACCGGGATCCGGACCCCGACACCAGCACTCCGGAGGCGTCGCCGGAGCTCACCTGCCCCGGGCTCGGACCGATCGAGGGCACGCCGGTGCGTATCGCCGGGCTCTTCGGCGGCGGCCTGCACAGCACCACACCAGACGGCTGGACCCTGGACGTCGTCAGCCCGGAGTGGCCTCACGACCGCGTCATCCTCTCCGCCGACGGCGGGTCCCACAAAGGCCCGGCGGGAGGGACGTGGTGGCACATCTTCCACTCCGAGTACTCAGAACTCCGTACAGCCGGGTTCTCTCCCTCCGGCCTGACCCTGGCGGTCGCCACCAGCAGCGACCTCACCCTCTGGACCCGACCTGAGCTCCACTTTGACAACTGAGCGGACAACGAGACAGCAGGCGAAAGGGCGACAGATGGACCGTGCAGAACTCGCCGGGATGCTGGGAGGCCAGACCAGGGCCTGCGAACCCGCGAGAGCGGCGCTTCTCGGCGGAGGCGAGTTCGTCGTATGGGACGGCAGCGTTCCCAGCCAGCAGCTTGCCAACGTCTACGCGGCTCGCCTCCGACGGGCGAGGAGCCGAGGTACTGAGACTCTCGCCTTGCCGTCCACCGTCGACATCCTCACCCGGCTCGAAGCCGTTCAGGTCAGGATCGGCCGCATCTTCTCACCGGACCGGACGTGGGCCTTCATGCTCTTCCTCGCCGACGACGCCAGCGCAATCCTCGCCTGCACGGGAGTCCGACGAGCTGAGCGGTGACACTTGTCCTGCTCAAGTGAAATCCACCTTGCTTCGGCACAGTGGTAATCCTGTTGGCACCACAGTCGGGTGGAAGTGCAGGCTTGCGCGGTGATTGCCGAACTGGCACCCCGCTTTCTGACCTGGGACGATATGGACCCCGCCCGTCATCCCTTCGACAGCCCGTCGGCGCCGCAGGTGGTGCGGTCTCTCGGCCCGCCAGTCAGATGCCCGGCCGCCCCGACATTCCCAAAGGGCCCCGGCGATGAGTGACTGGAGCTGGAGCGAGGGGAAGCCCTTGGGCAGATGCCATGGCGTATGCCCTCGCCGAGCACTATGGCCGCTGGACCGTGGGCTGGCGCTGGGCGCACGACGAAGGCGACTTTGACGGAGGCCCCGTCGGGAACTGGTGCTGCCCAAGGGACTCGATCACCACCCCGGAGGAAACACTCACCCGTGTCGCGGCAGCGCTGTGCGAGTGGCGGGCATAGCTGGAGAGTCTCGCCGGATGGTTCGAGGCGTACCCGCTGGCTCTTGCCGACGCAGACGACCAGCGGATCCTGTGGGAGCGCGCCGCCCGGAACCTGATCCTCCTGGTGACCGGCCATATCGGCTGCGGCAGCGGCTGGTACGGCCACTACCGACAGGTGCTCACCTGATTCCTCAGCCGTTGGGGCGTCGCACCCGACCTCGCGGAGAATCTGGTCGACCAGGCGATCGGCGGACGGTTCGAGAGCCGGACCGGACCCGACGCGATGTTGGCCGACGATCTCGCGGAACGGCTCACGCTGTCGCTTTGGCTGGCCGACAACACACGGTCCACCGGGCCCACGCCGGACCACCTCGAGCACTGGCTGCCGGTGCGCGAGACCGTGTCGTGGGAGGAAGCGCCGGATGGCGGCGGGGACGGACCGGTGACCCCGTCGTGCGATGGCGCTGCGGAGGACATCCGCGCCTTCGATGCGGACCGAAGCGCCTGGCATGACTCGGTACGATTGTCTGCCTTTGGGTGGCCCGGGCGTGCAGGGGGCCTCAGATCGCATGGAGGCCGGGCAGTGCGGTTCGTTTGCCGGAACTTTGGATTGTCGGATCTGCCGCGGCGCGGTCTCGCCCCGCATGAAGCTCCCCTGGACGTGCTTCTCCTCGACATCGAGGCTGAGCTGTCCATCTGGGAAGACGGGCGGGTGGTGTGGTCCGAGGAGGCGTTCCCCGTGGCCGAGCTGGCGTACCACCTGGCGCTCTGGCTCCAGAGCCCGGACGCCGGCCAGGAAGGCTTCGAGCTTGACTCGATGCAGGCCGATCTGGGGTTGCTCCAGATCGGGAGCTCCGATGAGGGCTGGCGGGTTGGCTCTATCCTCACGCCAGTTTTCTGGACCGCACCCATCGCCTGGGATGTTCTTGTGGCGGAGATCAAGCAGTTCGTCACTGGCGTGCGCGGGGGCGTTGCTGCCATGGACATCGAGCCCGCCTTCCTCCCGGAACTCTGACGGATGTTCCCACCCGGCCTGGCCCGGGTGGGACGATCTTGATGTGGCTGGTGTGATCACGGCGTCGGATCCGTCCTAATCCCCGACGCCGACGACCTCTTCGAACGCCCCCGCAACCGCCAGGTCCTCGACCGCCGCCCCGCCGACGCCGAACACGACGCCCTCACCGTCATCACCGCCCTCGCACACGCCGACGAGCCCATGACCACCCAGACGCTCGCGCTCGCACTGACATGGACCACCCACCGGCTCGACACCGCTCTCCAGCACGCGCGCACACATCCTGACGTCGGCGGCGCGCTCGTCCTGCGCACCGCCCCGCCCGACGGCTACACCGCCACCCCGCGCCTGGACATCCTCCGGCCCGACCAGGCCGACGCAGTCGCCGGACGCGGAAACCTCCACCCCCACATCCGCGGCGCCATCCAGCCCACCGAGGCCGAGGTCCTCCTCCGTGTCTGGGTCGACGGCGGCATCGACACAGGCGACGCCGTCCAGCGCCAGGCCCTCGACGCGCTCGTCGGCGCCCACATGGTCAACCGTGGCGACATCGTCGACCAGCTGCACGACAACGTCGCGTACAGCCTCCGCATGCTCGACGAACCGTCACGCCAGTGACACCTGAGATGTCCAACCAGTGACACCTGACGTCCAGCATCTCGATGACCAACAGCAAATCCGTTGACTGACTTCTGGCTCAGAGCTACCGTCAGAGGCCAAAAGATCAAGAGCGGATGGACAAAGGTACGTCCCCTTGGGGACGTACGCGGCTCGCCGTTGAAGGACCCCGGGGGGAGGGGCGGCAGCACATGGCCTGGGTCACGCGGATCGTGGACATGGAGCAGGTCGAGTACCGCCTCTCCGGAAATTCCGGTTGCTACGTGAGAACCGACGCCCAGGACGTGGCCCAGTCGGCCACGGACACCCAGGTCGACTACCGCATGCAGCCCGGCGAGAACAGCGGCCTGGTGTGGATCGGTGAAGGCCTGACGGACGTCGGTCTGACTGCTGGGACCGCCCTCGGTGAGGCCGGCAAGGAAGCGGCCCGCGCGCTGGCGAACGGCGTCCACCCCGTCACCGGCGACCGTCTGGTGCGTGCCGAACTGCGGGCGCACCCGCGTTCCCAGCTGACCGGTGCCCGCCTCGTCGAAGCTGTCGAGGCAGCTGCCGCGGTGGCTGGCGTGGAGCCGCTCGACCTCTTTCATGGCAAGCCCAAGCAGCAGCAGAAGTGGGCGACGCTGGCGCGCATGGTTCACCAGCACGGCGAGCGCCACCGGCTCCAGATCGATTCCCTGCACCGCATCGCCCGCGCCGCCGGACTCGACCTCGAGGACATTTACGAAGCCGGTGAGCTCGCTGAGGCACGGGCGCACGAAGGCGCGCGCGTCAACATCCGGGTGCGCGCCTACGACCTCGTCGCCGACCTGCCCAAGGGCGACTCGGTGCTGTGGGCGCTGCTCGCCGAGCAACGCGAAGAATCGTTTCGGGACCTCGTCCACCAGGCCAAGCGCGAGGCCTTCGCACAGCTGGAAAAGTGGATCGGCTACGGCCTGGTGAGCGAGGACGGCACGCTGCACCGCATCGCCACCGGCGGACTGCTGGGCTGGACGGTGGAGCATCAGTCGGCCCGGCCTGTCGACGATGAGACGCCAGGCGATCCACACCTGCACGTCCACATCGTCATGGTGAACATGGCCCGGTGCGAGGACGGCCAGTGGCGCGCGATAGCCAACGGCGGGATGGACCTGCACCGGCACGCGCGCGCCTTCGACGCGCTGTTCAAGGCGAGGGTTCGCGCCCTGGCCGGTGAACGGTTCGGCGTGCGATATGAGCGCGACGCCAAGACGCGAGCCTGGAACGTCGTCGGCATTCCCGCAGAGCTGCGCGAGCACTACTCCCGCCGCGCTGCCCAGGTCAATGCCGAGGCCGGCGCGGACGCCAGTCGCGACGAGAAGATGCGGGTGTCCGCCGAGACCCGGCACGCCAAGCACGACACCGGCACCATCGACCTGCGTGCGCACTGGCGGCAGCGGGCGGAGAGCCTGGGCATCGACGTAGACGCCATGGTTACGGCCGCCGCCCCAGGACCGCCCGGACCGGACAGCGGGCTCACCGCCGACGTCTCCAACGGACCCCGGACGCCGACACCGCAGCAGATCGCCGCCGAGGTTTTCTCACCCGCCCACGGCCTGACCGCGCACGAAAAAACGTTCAGCCGGGCGCAGCTGCTGGCCGCCGTCGCGAACGCATGCCCCTACGGTGTCGACAACGGCGAACTCGACGGCCTCGCAGACCGTGTGCTCGCCGTCCACGGGTACGCCCATGCGCTGCCGCACCGTGGCTCGACCGTCATGTCGAACACCGCCCGCTACACCACCTACGACATCCTCGCGGCCGAGCAGATCATCATCAGCCAGGCCCAGGCACGCTACGCCGACGGCACCGCCCGCCTGACCGGCGACCAGGCCGCGGCGGCACTATCGGTCTTCCAGGTCGCAGCCGGCTTCGAGCTGGCCGCCGAACAGCGCCGCGTTGTGGAGCGGCTGCTGACCGCCGGGCACGGCGTGGACGCCGTGATCGGTGTCGCCGGTTCCGGCAAGACCACGCTGATGGAAGCCTGCCGCATCGGCTGGGACGCCGTCGGCATGACCTACGCCGGCGCCTGCCTGTCCGCGGTCGCCGCCCAGAACCTCTTCGAAGGATCTGGGGTTCCGTCGAGCACCATCGCCTCCTGGCTCCAGCGCATCGACGACGGCACCGGACTGCGCGGCGTGGACGTCCTGGTCCTCGACGAAGCCGCCATGACCGACGACCGGGCGATGGCAAAACTGCTCACCGAGGCGGCCCGCACAGGCACAAAGATCATCGCGATCGGCGACCCCCAGCAGCTCCAGGCAATCGGACCAGGCGGCGGATTCGCCGAGGTACACCGCCTGGTCGGAGGCGACACCCTCACCGACAACCGCCGCCAGAAAGACGCCGGCGAGCGCGCAGCCCTCGAGATCTGGCGCCAGGGCAGATCGCAGCGGGAACAGGCACTGCGGATGCTCGCCGCAAGCGGCCGCGTACACGCCACCGACACCTCCGACGAAGCCCACACCCAGATCCTCGCCGCATGGGACCAGGCCCGCACCAACTGGCCGGACGCACACGACACCCTGGCCCATCTCGTCGTCCTCGCCGCACGCAACGACGACGCCGACATCCTCAACACCGGTGCCCGAGCACTGCGGCGAGCAGCCGGCGAGCTCGGCCGGGAACACACCTACCTGCGACCCGGCCGACAGAAGCTGACCCTGGCCGTCGGCGACTTCGTCCGCATACGGCAAAACGACTACCGCTCACGCCGCCGCAACGCCGGCCCCGACGTCCTCAACGGATTCCGCGCCGTAGTCACCGACATCTCCACCGACCGCAGCGTCCAGATCACCTGGCGACGCCAGCACCCCAACGACACCTACAGCTACGAACAGGCATGGCTGACCCCAGCCCAGATCAGCCAAGGCGCCCTCAGCCTGGGCTACGCCATGACCATCGCCGCATCCCAGGGCCTGACCGTCCAAAAAAGCCTGATGTACGGCCTCGGCGCGAACGCCTACAGCCTCTACCCCGGCATCACCCGCGCCAAGACCGAAAACCACCTCTGGCTGCCCACAGCCGCACTCGAGAACGAAGAAACCCGAGCCGAACTCGGCGAGCCCCACACCGAGGCCGAACTCCTCGAGCGCGCCATCACCGCCTACGCGAAGCTACTACGCCAAGACCACCCCGAAAGCATGGTCAGCCACCAGCTGCGCCCTGCCCCCGATCCCATCGCACCCCCCGCACCCGCGCCGGCACGTGAAGGGACGGCGTTCCCCGCGTGGGACGACACTGTGGCCCGCCCGTACGGCACCTTGACCGACACGGACCTGAACGCCCACCTCGCCGATGCCGAGCAGCGCGCTACAGCGGCGGCACGCGCGGCCACCGACAAGACGCGCGCCCTGGAGACCGCGGCCGCCGAGCTCGCCACACAGCTCTCGCCTGGCCGGCGCATCGCCGCCGAAGCCGTCGCTGTCCTCGACGAGGCCGACCGGCTCGCCACCATCGCTCAGCACGAGACGGCAAACGCCGATCAGGCGACCCACGACGAGGCGACGGCGCAGGCGCTGCGGGAGAAGACAGTCAAAGCCCTCGACCGCAGTCGGCTCGCCCTTCGTGTTTCCGGCACATCCCGGGGCGAGCAGCAGCGACTGCTCGCCCAGTACACCGAGCAGATGGCAGCCGCACAGGAACGACAGCACCACGCCCGCCACGCTGCTCAAGCCGCCCAACGCGACGCCTGGCACACGATCACCCAGTCGCCGTACGCGAGAGTCCTCCTAGCACAAGGCACCACTGGAGCCCCGCCCCGTGATCTCGCCGAGACGCAGCAGCGCTTCGCCGCGATGCGTGACCACCTGGCCACCCTCGCGCCGCGGATCGACGCCGAGCGCGCCGCGGACCTCGAATACGCCCGCAGCCAGGCTGCCCACCTCCACGGCCAGGCTCAGGCCCTCCGTACAACCGTGAGCGCTCTACGGAGAGAGCGAGAGCTACGTCAGCAGATCGCGGAGGAAGCCCGCCACCAGCACGACGCAGAGCTCAAAGCTCGGCGTGCGGCGGGGCACCGTACTGCTGTCCACCAGGATCAGCGGATCCCCCGGCAAGCGCCTTGGCCCGATACCGCGCCGCGGCAGAGACCAGCGGCGCCCCCGCCTGTCCCGAGGGCTGCCAGGCCATGAAGTTCGGTGGCTTCGTTCTCTCCAGGCGGGAACGACTGTCGGCGAACCTGCCGATTTGGAAGTTAGCCCGATCAGGATGTCTGGTGGGCTTCCGGTGCTCTTCGCACAGGTGGAGGCGAGCCGCAGCTTCTGGCCCGTGGTTCTCTCGTGTGCGCAGGGCTGGACGATTGGTTGTCGTGTTCAATGGGATGTGTGCTTGTCCACTCTTGCGTCAAGAAAAAGCAAAGCCGTCACAAGGTTGCAGGTCGCGAAGGTGAGCTCCGCGCAGGCGGAGGTGAGCCGGTCAGGGCCGCGTACCTTGCGGCACGGGTGTGGTGAGCTCCGCGCAGGCGGAGGTGAGCCGGGCTCAACGGTTGTCCCGAACCACGCGGGGCCGTGAGCTCCGTGCAGGCGGAGGTGAGCCGGCGGTGGCCGAGGCTACTGCCCCGGTGGACTCGTGAGCTCCGCGCAGGTGGAGGTGAGCCGCCTTGGCAGTCCCCGAGCTCCGCGCAGGCGGAGGTGAGCCGCAGCTGTGGGGTGAAGCCCGGGGCGAGGCCTGGTGCTCTCCGCGCAGGCAGAGGTGAGCCGCAGGCCCGCTATCTGTACAAGGACGGCGACAAGTGAGCTCCGCGCAGGCGGAGGTGAGCCAATGTGGCAGCAGGTAAAGCGCGCTCGCGGCATGTGAGCTCCGTGCAGGCGGAGGTGAGCCGGGGCACGCGATGACCGCACAGCCGATCCACCCGTGAGCTCCGCACAGGCGGAGGTGAGCCAACTCGAGCGCTTGTGTGAGGCGCCCCGCATCCGTGAGCTCCGCACAGGCGGAGGTGAGCCGGTGGCGAGGTGGGGGTGCAGGTCGAGCGCGTCGTGAGCTCCGCGCAGGCGGAGGTGAGCCGACGGGGCCGAGCTGCTCCTGGAGGAGGAGCAGGTGAGCTCCGCGCAGGCGGAGGTGAGCCGGCACGCGCGAGATCGGCGTTCTCGTCGGTAGGGTGCTCTCCGCGCAGGCGGAGGTGCCGCCCACCGTCGTTCGGCCCCGGATCAAGGTCACGTGCTCTCTGCGTAGGCGGAGGTGAGCCGGGCGACAAGGGAGACCCGGGCAACGAGTCCGTGTGCTCTCCGCGCAGGCGGAGGTGAGCCGACCGCGGCGAAGCCCGGGCTTACCCACACCCCGTGAGCTCCGCTCAGGCGGAGGTGAGCCGGAGCCGAGCCCCATGACCCGACCCCGCCTGGGGTGAGCTCCGCGCAGGCGGAGGTGAGCCGGCCAACGTCGACGTCACACGCCGCCACGATCTGTGAGCTTCGCGCAGGCGGAGGTGAGTCGGAGCGCCTCAAGCGGATCGAGCAGGAGAACGCGTGAGCTCCGCGCGGGCGGAGGTGAGTCGGTACGTCCCCTCACGGGGACGTACGCGGCCCCGTGAGCTTCGCACAGGCGGAGTTGAGCCGATCACCAGCGTCTCTGACGCGAAGGTGTGGACGTGAGCTCCGCGCAGGCGGAGGCGAGCCGCGACGCCGATTGGCTAGGTCCGAGGACCACGTGTGCTTTCCGCGTCGGCGGAGGTGAGCCGGAAGCTGGCAAGGAAAGCATCGAGATCACCGGTAATGCTGGTAGAGGCCCCACCGCCGCTGCCGCACGAGTGGACCGCACCGGTGCGGAACCACGGTCGAGTTGCGTTAGCGTGCGCAACATGACCAGCGACGCCCCCGCCTGCCCTGAATGCAGCCAGCCCATGAAGTTCGGTGGCTTCGTTCTCTCAAGGCGGGACGATGACTGCCGGCGAACCTGCCGGTCATTGTGGAGGTGTGCCGATCGGCATGTCTGGTGGGGCTGGGCCGATCAGCTGGACGAGCCGTTGGAGGTCTGCCCAGTGCCGGAGCTGTTCCATGACACCCAATGCTGACATCAACGGCCAGATCTTTGGCAGCCGTCGGTAGCTGAGCGTGGCCCCAGTAGACACAAGTGGCCTGCTCTGTCGCGGGTAGGTTGAACTCTTTGCTGCCGGGGGTGCGTGTGCAGGCGAAGAGGCACTCTTGCCAGATATTGGCCCTGCTGGGCCTGACAGGGGCAACGCGTCATGACGTGCCTGGTTCCTGTTGACTGGCCCTGCACGAACTGGGTGTCGGCGGCCCCACGGCGTCAGCCGGGCTGTCGGGTGGCTGGTTGGCCGGGGCGGATCATGACGGTCAGGACGGGGGCGGTGTCCTGGGGCTGGGCGTGCCCGATGGGCACGTACCCCCATCGCTCGTAGACGGCTTGGACCTTCCCGTTCCCGGCGAGCGGGTTGACCATGAGGGTCGCCCTCCCCGTCCAGCTGGCGAGCAGATGGTCGTGGACCTTCCGGGCGGTGCCGGTGCCGCGCCAGGACGTCAGGACGGCGATCTCGTCGAGCCGAAATGTGCGCTGCCCGTCCTCACGGAGGATGTCCGATGGGGGTTGCGGGTAGACCCTGGGCCACCATGTGTTCGACTCGCCGAGCGGGCAGCCGTAGGCGTAGCCGACCGGTTCGCCCTCGTGCCATGCGAGGGCGGCCAAGCAGCCGGGCCGCGCGGCGTGGCGCTCCAGCTGCTTGCGCATGCGGGGCGGTTGGTAGTGCTCCAGGTGCTGGAGTTCGGCGCGCGCGTCGACGTAGACGGCGAGGATCGCGTCGATGGTCTCCTCGGTGAGCGGGGTGCGGGTGAATCGGTCAGGGGTCATCGGGCGGCTTCCATGGTCCGGGTGAGGCGGTGGAGTGCGGTGTGGACGCGTGCGCTGCCGGGAAGGTCGGCGGCAAGTTCGGTGGCGCGGCGGATGGTGTCGGTGGCGGCGTCGAGCTCTCCCTGGGCCAGCTGGGCCTCGGCCAGGTGGACGCGGTAGAGGGCGCGGTCGCGGGTGTAGTCGGCGCGTGCGGCGGAGAGAGCGGCGTGCGCGTGGGCCTCGGCGTACCGGGGCCTTCCCAGGACACGCAGCGCCTTGCCGTGGAGGGAGTGGAGGTCGGCGGTGCCGTAGAACCCGAGCCATCGGGGCCGGGGGATTTTCTCAGTGGTGGCGAGGGAGTCGTGGGCACGGTCGAAGGCGCCTTCGGCGCGTCGGCGGTCGGCAAGCAGGGCGGCGGCTGTGCCGAGCCGGGCGTGGGCCAGGGATCGGCACAGCGGGTCCTGGCGGGCCGCGTGGAGGGAGCCGAGCTTCTCGGCCGCGGCCATGGCGTCGGCGCGGCGTCCGGTGGTCAGCGCGTAGTGCACCTGTGAATTCCAGGCGTGGAGCAGGGCGTAGGGGTCGCGGGAGAGGGCGGCGAGCCGTGTGGCGGCGTCGATGTGCTGGGCGGCTGAGGTGGTGCGGTGTCCGTCGAGGGCGTACCAGGCACTGGCGGCCTCCGCGTCGGCGGCCACGGCGTAGAGCTTGCACTGGATGCGATCGGAGCAGCCGCCCGAGTTGATCGCGGAGGTGGCTTGGTACGAGATCGCCTCGGCCGCCCGCTCGAGCGTCATACCGCCTCGGGTCTGGTCGGTTCGGGTGAGCTGGTGCAGCTGCTCGCGCAGTTGCTGCACGTCTTTGGCGCCCGTGCGCCAGCGGCCTCCTGCGGCGGGTGCGGTGACCAGCGTCGCCGTGGCAGCGGTGGCGCAGTTGATGAATGCGCGGCGGTGCACGGGGCCCTCCTCCGAACGTGCGGATGGGTGAACGAACCCTAAGTTTTCGGCTGTCATACCGCTGACCTTGGCGAGGGCGATGAGCTGGATGGTCCGGGGCCACGCGGTCTCCCCGGAGCGCCATTTACGGATGGTCCCCTCGATCAGTCTTCCCTCTCGGCCGGTGATGGCACCGATTTCGGCGTTGAGTGCCTTGGCCAGGGCGGCGGCACTCAGACCCCGATCGTCCATCCACACGACCAACCGCGTGTTGCGCCTGCGCTGAATGCTCACAGGCCCCAACGGTAGGGGCGAGAGCCACCAAGGGCCAGGTAAAAGATGGGTCAATTCGATAGGGGTCGTCCCAGCAGAAACCCGCGTTCCGGTAGGGGCGCCGGGCGTCTTCTGGGAGTTGCCTACTCCGTACAACCCCTCGTGGCGGGCCGCTCAGGCTGACGAGTCCGCGGCCCGCCGCTCGCTCAAGGAGACCCACGCCGTGATGACCACACCGCCCCCTGCCGTACCGGCTCCGGCTCCGAGCAGGACGCCGATCTTCGTATCCCACGTGGCGCCCTTGAAGCGTGACGTGTCGTACGACCACCGTGCCGCCCAGGCCGCCATCCCCGTGAAGGTCCACTTCCGCGACGACACGAGCACCGAGACGTTGCTGGTCCTCGACCCCGATCAGCTGGCTTCCCTGCTCCAGCAGCTGGAGCGGGCCGCCGAGCAGCGGCGCCGTCAGCAGAACGAGCTCACCAGGGCCTCCCGGTGACCGACGACCATCCGTTACGCGCCGCGCTCGCCCTTCTCGTCCTCGGGCTCGCCGGCCCCGCAACCGTGCTCCACCAGCAGGTCGGCAAGCCTTTCGGAGCCCCCGAAGGGCCGGTGCTCGCGGCCCCGGATGTCACCGCGCCGGACGAGCGGTAGCCCCTCACCGACTCCCCGGCCGTAACCGCGGGCGGGGTGAAACGGAGGACGAATGCCGTGGTCGTCCTCCCAGACCAGATGGAGGTTGCAATGCCCGACACCACCATCAGCAACGCCCCCTCGGGCGGGCTGCTGCGCTCGAAGAAGCTGATCGAGGTCGCTCGCCGGCGGGACGCCGTCCCGGGTGACGGCGGCGGCACTGGCAAGTCCGACGGCAACGACTAGGAGCACACCCCGCGATGACCCCGCTGCGCATCGCGGAGCGCCTGGGCGAGGACTTCCTCGCCCAGGCGTTACACCGCGACTATCACCACCTTCCCGCCGCCGTTGAGGCGACCGGGCTGCTGACCTGGGACGCGCTCAACAGCATCCTGGCCAGCCACCGCCTCGAACCCCCGCGGCTGCGCCTGAACCGCGGCGGCGAGACCCTGCCGACCCTGGCCACCAGCGCGCCGGAAGTCACCCGACGCCACGTCGTGTGGCACCGGCTCCACCCCACCCCCTTGCACACCCAACTCGCCGACGGGGCCTCCCTGGCCCTCGACAGCGCGGACGAGCTTCACCAGCCGCTCGGCGAAGTCGCCGAAGAGCTTGAGCGGCTCTTCCGCACCCGGTTCCAGACGAACGTCTACGCCTCATGGACGGCCACCGAGGGCTTCGGCTGCCACTGGGACACGCACGACGTCGTCGTCATCCAGCTCGACGGCGCCAAACGCTGGCGTATCTACGGCCCGACCCGCCCCTACCCGCTGCACCGCGACACCGACGAACCGGCGGCCCCGACCGGCAAGCCGGTCGCGGACCTTGTGCTGCGCCCCGGGGACCTGCTGTACGTGCCGCGCGGCTGGTGGCACAGCGTCAGCGCCGACCAAGGCGTGCGCAGTCTGCATGTCACCTTCGGCGCCCAGCCCCACACCCCCACCGACCTGCTGTACTGGGTGTGCGACCGTCTCGTCGCGCACTGCGAGTTCCGCACTGACCTGCCCCTGCTGTCCTCGCCGGAGGCGCAGGCGGCGTTCCTGGCCGGGGTGCGCAAGCTGGTCGTCGAGCAGCTGGACGACCCCCACCTGATCGCCCGGTACGTCGAGCACCAGGACGGGCAGGCTCTCGGCCGGATGGCCCCCAGCCTCCCCCACCTAAATGGCGTTCCGGCCGACCACCGGCTGCGGGTGCGGATGACGACAGCCCGCGCCGTGCTCACCCTCGAGGAGGACGCGGTGCACCTGGCGGCGGCCGGCAGCGCCTACGAGTTCGCTCCGGCCGCCGGCCCCGCCCTCCAAGCCCTCGTCACCGGCGGCGAGCACACGTTGGGGAAACTCGCCAACGCTGCGGGCGTGAGCGTGGACGACATCGCCTCTCTGGTCCGGGAGCTGGTCGAGGGCCAGGCCGTCGCCATCACGGGGACCGCCCGGTGAGCCCCGCTCTGGGCCTGGGGACGTACAAGGTGCGCGCCGTGAAGGACGCGACGCGCACCGCCTGCGCCCGGGGCGCGGCGTGGGTGGACACTGCTCCCAACTACGGCGGGGGCCGTGCCCAGGTTGAGCTCGGCCCGGTCCTTGCCGATTACCCCGCGGTGAGGCTCTCGACGAAGACTGGGTACTTCACCCCCGATCAGGGGCAGGCAGCAGTGGCCGCCGGCGTGCTGTGCCAGGGCCAGGCCACGGCTGGGTACAGCCTGGTTCCGGCGTTCGTCCGGTGGCAGGTCATGCGGTCGGTCCGCCAGCTCGGCCGGGTACCCGACGCCGTGTACGTGCACAACCCCGAGCGGGCCGCCCTGCACGTGCCCCATATTCACGCCGCGCTGCGGGAGGCTTCGTCGTTCTGGAGGAGCTGGCGGACGCGGGCCACATCGGCGGGTACGGCGTCGCCACCTGGGACGGCCTCAAGCACGCAGTGTTCACCGTCCCGGTGCTGGTGCGGCTCGCCGAGCAGGCCGCTGGCTCCGACCGGCACCGCCTCGTCGCCCTCCAGCAGCCGGTCAACCTCGTGGACGACGCCCCGATCCGGCAGGACCTCGACGGAAAAGGCCCGCTCGCCCAAGCCCACGACCACGGACTGACGAACGCTGGCTCGGCCCCGCTGCGTGGCGGTGAGCTCCTGGGCATGGCGACGGACGAATTCGCCGAGTTCATCCGCCCCGGTCTCTCGCCAGCCGCCGCCTGCATGCTGGTCGCCGCGTCAACTCCGAGCCTTGACGTCCTCCTCGTCTCTGCCAGCAGCCCCGGACATTGGGCCGAGGCACGGGACGCGCTCGCCCTACCGTTGGGGGCCAAACGACTCAGGGAGATCACCGATGTACTCGCCGCCCCCTGACCTCGGCACCGCGCGGCGCATGCGCGCCCACCACAACCGTGCCGCCCGCGCACTCGGCGTCACCTGCGACGACGGCAGCGAGCTCTGGGGGTGGGCCGGGCGTACCCTCGGCCGCGCTGGCTCCGCCACGGACGGGCGCCGCGTGTGGCTGCGTCTGCTCACCGCCCCGGAAGCCAAAGCCACCGGCAAGCTGTGGGAGGGCAACCAGGCCGCCAAGAAAACCTTCGGCACCCTGGGCGGGCGCCGGCCCGAACTCCTCGCCATCCACGACACCCGGGAAGCTGGGGTCGTGTACCGCGCTGAGCTGAGCGCCCACCTTGACATGCTCGTCATCTCCGCCGACCCCATCCTGCGCAGCACTGTCGAGCTGTCTGCCGGATGGTGGGAGAGTCTGCACAGCGTGCTTCACGCGGTCGCCGATGCCACCACCGACCGCATCGCCGTCCGGCTCGGGTACCTCGAGCGGGCCCTCCCCGAATTCGTCGGCGTCCCCGCCCCGGAAACCATCGAGTGGGCCGTCGTCCACGGGGATCTCCACTGGGCGAACCTCACCCGGCCACGACTCCGGGTCCTGGACTGGGAGGGCTGGGGCCAGGGACCCCGTGGTTACGACCAGGCCACGCTGCTCGCCTACAGCCTGCTGCAGCCCGACACCTCGCACCGTGTCCGCGAGTGCTTCCCCGAGCTGGGCAGCCCCGCCACGTGGACAGGCGAGGCCACCGTCGTCGCCGAGCTCCTGCAAACCGTCGCCCGTGGCGACAACGAGGAACTGGCCGAACCATTGCAAGCGTGGGCCGAGCAGCTCTGCAAGCGCGCCCGGAGCTACAGCACGCCGCATCAGACCTGTTAACCCCCGACGAGCCCGGGCACCCTTTGCCTCTGCTTCCGGCATGAGCGGGACCTTGGCCGTGGACACCACGTGCCCGCGGCAATGGCGGAGTCCGGTCACCAGACGACGCGGAGTGGACGCCGCCGACGAAGGTTGCGCCCGCTGCCTTCCCACGACGACAGGCGGTCCCCCGGCACTTGCCCTTGCCGGCGCGCTTCACCGCCCGCCCTCGTCCGCCGGACGTCTGGCGGCGCCTGCCATTTTTTCTTCCGTTCTCTTGGCCCTCTTCCCGTGAAGGATTTCGATCGCATGAGCACCTGGAGCAGAACCGGCAGAGCCACGTCCGAGCCGTCCCATGTGGCGGATGACGCGAGGACGAGGCCGCGGAGGTCATCAAGGAGGTCCTTGGCCCGGGCTCAGCGTTACCGCCGGCTGGCCGGATCGGTTTCTGGACAGAGGTGCTGTGCGGCTTCATTGCAAGGGGAACCGTCATGGCGGAGAAGGCGGCGGATGCCCTTCCAGATGACGGCCGTCGCACAGCCGTACGGAAGATGGTTGACGAAGTGCGGGATTACGCCCAGCGTTTGGATCCCGGCCTTGGCCGACAGCCTGCCTTCGCCTGCTGCCGGGGGCTGGCGGAGTCCGCTGCGCGGCTCCGGCGCGTCCTGGCCAAGCTGGACCTGCTCGCCAGCGGTTCCAGCGGCATCGTGACCGATGCCGCCCTCGCCTGATGCCTACGGAGTCGAGGGCGCCGACGTCGCCCGCGTGATGCCAGTCGACGGCATCACGGAAGTGCACCGCACCCAGCACATCAGTCGGCAGAACCCCGAGCACACCCTCGCCCAGATAGACGCCGTTCGCGCCACCCTCACGGAACTGAAGAAGGCCACCGAACACCCAGATGCCTCGGACAGCACCCGCGAGTTCTACGTCACCACGCTGCTAGCAGCGGCGTGTATGACAGGCCCCCGGCGTGGTATCGACGGCCGGTAGCGTCGGTGTGCGCCTGTGTCAGGCGCTCTCCCCGACGTGCCCGGTAAAGGGTGGCTCGGGAGATCCCGTGTAAGCCAATGGCAGGGATCCTGCCCCTCCCCTTCCCCCGCCGCGCCTATGGTCAGCGGCCCAACCAGCAGTCAACGCCCGGAGGCCCTCTGTGTACACACCATGGCACAACAACACAGGCAGCCGAGAGCATGGCAGATGCTTAGAGTGTCTTCCAAGCTTCTCGCAGGTCACTTCAGACATCGATGCTGCCGCCAAGGCGTTCGCTGACTTTCGCGGCCCGTCGGACGCGGAGCTGGCGGCGGTCACTGACCGTCTACGTGACCATTCGCGACGGCTCGTATGTATGGTGCAGGAACAGCTCGAGTCCTCGTTTGCCCACGAGCGCACGGTTCGACTCAACGCCCTCGGCCGCGCGATGAAAGTGATCACTCGTCTGCCCAGTACCGACCCGAAGGTCGCCGCTAGCCACACCCGTGCTCTGGCCCGGGCATGCAGCACCCTGCTCAAGTTCTACCCCGAGGCCTCGTGATTCCCGCGGAGCGGTGGGCGAGGCAGTGGAGAATGTCGCCGTGTTCTGAACGGCTGGTCGTCGTGTTCAATGGAGTGGTGTTCCGCTCCGAGCGCCGTGCCAAGAAACAGCAAAGCCACAACAACGTTGCAGGTCGCGAAGGGTGAGCTCCGCGCAGGCGGAGGTGAGCCGCCCGGAGGGCGGTCCTGTGAGCCCTCTCGAGCGTGAGCTCCGCGCAGGCGGAGGTGAGCCGCGCGGGGCGTCGTTGTTCAGGTGAGCGCGGCCGTGAGCTCCGCGCAGGCGGAGGTGAGCCGCTAGCCCCATCATCTAGCAGTTTCTAGTAGTAGTGAGCTCCGCGCAGGCGGAGGTGAGCCGGCGTGAGGGGGCAGACCGAACGGCGCGTGGTCGTGAGCTCCGCGCAGGCGGAGGTGAGCCGCCAGACTCGCCCGACGTGACGTAAGTTGATCAGTGAGCTCCGCGCAGGCGGAGGTGAGCCGGCACAGGGCTGGTCCGGAAGCGACGCCGACGGGTGAGCTCCGCGCAGGCGGAGGTGAGCCGCCCGCCCCCGCGCTCACGGAGCTCAGCACGACGTGAGCTCCGCGCAGGCGGAGGTGAGCCGCGATTTGGAATGCCAAACGGTCTGGTCAGCGGGTGAGCTCCGCGCAGGCGGAGGTGAGCCGAACGCGCCGCCCGTAAGGACGCGGCCCGCGACGTGAGCTCCGCGCAGGCGGAGGTGAGCCGGCCCGGCAGTGGCAGAACCACCACGTCGACGTGTGAGCTCCGCGCAGGCGGAGGTGAGCCGGAACAAGCAGCCTTCGAGCGACTGCGTATCGCGTGAGCTCCGCGCAGGCGGAGGTGAGCCGCTCCCCAACCAGGCCGGGGCACTCGTCATCGTGTGAGCTCCGCACAGGCGGAGGTGAGCCGCTGCCGGTACAGGTCGGGGTCGGACTGGTGCAGTGCTTTCCGCGCAGGCGGAGGTGAGCCGGAGCGCCAGGAGCCGATGATCGACGTCTCGCAGTGCTCTCCGCGCAGGCGGAGGTGAGCCGCGGACCGGCACGTTCTCGTTCCCGGTGCACCTGTGAGCTCCGCGCAGGCGGAGGTAAGCCGACACCAAAGACGGCCCGCAGTCTTGCAGCCTGTCCGGTTGCCGTGGCTTGCGTCGCTGGCCCTAGGGACTGCCCGATGGGTCCGGCTACAACCCACCAGGAAGGCTTTAGCCGGGGGTGTCTTGGCCGATCGCTCGGATGACGTCGGCAAGCCACACCAAGTGGTAGCCCAGGGCCCGGTCCTGGTGAGCGAGCAGGTCCTCAATGCGCTGCCATGACTCTGAGAGCTGCCCGATCGTGAGTGTCTTCGGCTCGTTGAGGACGTCGTAGAGCTCATCGCCCGGGATGGACCAGAAGTACTCCTCATTGAGCGTCACGGTGAGGCCAGCTGACGCTTCCACCTGCCGAAGTACCACATCGAAGGCGTGGCGAAGTTGATCAAGTGGGATCTGCAGGGGTTCGCTGGTCATGAGCGAGATTGTCACAGCCGCCCTGAGGTCCGACTCACCGGACAGACCCTAGCCCTGTCACCCATGGCGGTGCAGGCACTGAGCAACCTGCGGTACGGGCAGCGGGAGGCATGAGAAGAGCCCCCGTCCAGGTGACGGGACGGGGGCTTCGAGGTATTGCTGCTCAGGCCTGTGGAGAACCCGTAATCGGGGGACGCGAGCAGTCATGGCGCACCTTGATCACGATGCCAGGGCCGCTGGAACGTTCGATGTACCTTTCTAGCGCCGCACCACAGCGGGGGCACTTCATACCCGCTCCGCTACTGTCCACGCCCGAGCGGGCGTGATCTTCGTGTCTGGGCTGAGATACAGCACGTCTGGATAGTCACGGCCTTCCTCGGCGGCGAGCAGCGCGGCATTCCGGTGAGCCCTCAGCAGCTTTTCCGCCTCACGCTCCTCCTCCTGGGCGACCACGAAGGCGCGCACCAGCGGCTCGTCGAGCCAGAAGACTTCGTCTTCCACGGGTGTGACGTCCGAGCAGTCCTGTTGTTGGGGCAGTCGCTGAGCCTCTGTGGCTCGGTACTGCTGGGCTTTGGTCGTGGACCGGGCGGCGTGGCGGCCTTGGGGCGCTAACAGGCAGCGGATCCAAGCGAAGACTTGCGCGATACAGTCACGCATGCGTCTCACAGCTCCTACATAGCTGGTGGCGTGTGACCCCGATGGCCGGTCCTACGCGGCTGTCGGGGTCTTTTGCGTCTGTGACGCTACGCCGCTTAGTCAGCCATGTCTATCCTTAGTCAGTCTTAGTCAGATGGGCACGGCGGCGGTCCGTTGTCTACGCTCTGCGCATGGCCGTGACCAAGATCGATCACAAGTCCCCGACTCCGCCTTACAGGCAGATTGCGGCGGACATCATCCGAGACATCGAGGCCGGGGAGATCGAAGTCGACCGCCCTATCCCGTCACAGCCTGCGCTGGTCGAGCGCTACGGCGTCGCTCTGGGTACGGTGCGCAACGCAATCGCCTACCTGGTGGAACAGGGGTACGTGTACACGGTTCCGAAGCGAGGGACGTACGTAAGTAAGCGCGGCCAAACTGCCGGCGAGTAGAAGGACCACTGCCCTTAAATGAGATCAGTAGGGTAGGTGATGGTGTTGGACGCCGGGGTGCAGGCGGCATGGCACACGGAAGCCTGACCATCGGCCAGGAGTAAGCGATTCAACTTGATCGTGCCTTGGTGCACGCCCACTTCACCTAGGTATCCGGGCAGAACCCGCCCGTGCCAGCCTCGGAAGAAGCAAGCCCGTACGGGCGGACCCTGCGTCCCTCACCGCCTTGGGTGGCACCCCGGAGGGGCGGACGGAAGGAGCCTCAGCAGGCCTACCTGCTGCGCTACACGCCGGGGGACTGCTCATCTGCCGCTCGGCATCACCTCAGGGAGCCGGAGGCAGATCTGGGGAGGGGCCCCCGGGCGGCCGTGTTCCAGTGAGCTCCTCGGCACGGTCGGCGAGCGCGTCGGCCAGGTGGAGGTAGAAGCCTCGGGCGACGGCTTGCAGCATCTCAGCCAGCGCGCAGAGCTCTCCGGCCTGTCCGGCGTCGGTGCCGAGGACGTCGGAGAAGACGTCACGAATCTTCGCAGCCACGGCGGGGACACCGAGACTGGCCGCGTGCAGAGTCCCAGCGTCGAAGCCGACAGGAACCCGCCCCCAGCGTTCCCAGTCGAGGATCGACAGCGGGTGACGGGTGAGGTTGGCCCATTGCAGGTCACCGTGGCCGGTCGTGCGCTCGAGCGTCTCCGGAGCAGGGACACCGAGGAAATGCGGGAAGGCCATTGCTGCCCAGCGGTCGCGGACTGTCGTCCGCTCTCCGGGGGCCTTGGTGAGCACGTCGAACGCGCGCCGGAGGTCCGCCCACCACTGTTCGGGAAGCTGGGGGTCCTCAGCGATGTCGCAGCGGTGTGGGGAGACCACAGGCGTGGTGATGCAGTCGGTCAGTTCGGCTTCGTACACGTGGCCGTCGGCTGCCCACCCCTGGACGCCGTGCAGGTGCGGACGCGGTACGTCGGCGGGCACCAGTTTCTCGGCACCCGCCGTTCCTTCGCCCTGCCTTCGCCGCGGTGGCCTGGTGCCCGTGCCCGATGCGATCCGCAGCCACTGGTTCCCGGCACGGCGGCCGAGGGTGCAGCCCTGCCACCCCCAGGCCATCGGCCCGTCAGAGGTGATCGCGAAGCGCCGGGCGGCCTCAGCCAGCGCGGCCTCCATACGGGCTCGTGTGGCCTCATCCGGCGGCGCATACATCGGTGACCTCCGTCAGTTGTCGGGCATCCAACGGTAGGGCGAGTGCAGCGGCGGCCTCAGCCCAATGTCCGGAACCGCTGGCCGAGAGGAGGACAACGTCCAGGCTTGGAGTTGACGCGGCCACCAGCAGGCACGCGGCAGCCGGCGAAAGGCCGGGACGGATGAAGTCCACCAGCTCGGGCGTCACCAGGTCGATCAGCTCGCCGCCGTACAGCGGTGACGAGGCGAACGTGGTCAGCCCGGCGGCGCGGGCTTGGACGAGCGGCCCTCGGCCGCCGAGGGACTGGCGGATCGGGCGGTCCATGACCAAGCTGACCGGCTGCTGCACCGCCACCATGTGATGGGCCTGGCCCCCGGCAGCCTGCCGGGCAAGCCCGACGAGCCCAGGCACGGTGAATATGTCGGACTCGAATCCGGTCCAGGTGGCGACGCCGTAGCCGCCGATCCGGCCCGCACAGGCGAACTCCTCCAGGACCTCGAATACCTTCCGCAGGTGGGCATGCACCTGCAGGCGGTGCCGGGCGGACCGCTCAGGGTTGTGTACGAACACCACATCAGCTCGCCCGAGCTCGTGCAGCGACTGCTCGGTCTGCCAACGGACGAAGGCAGGGGCCAGACTGTGTCCGGTCCTGGCCTGATTCTCTTCGAGGACGCCAGCTGCCACAGCGGCCAGCTTATGGGTCGGGGTGAGGAACCCGGTCTTCGTGGCCACCTTCACCTGCGGGTGCTCGGTAAGCACGGGTGCGAGGAGCTGGTGGGTTTCACCGTCGCCGTAGTTGGGGGCCGTGTCCACCCATGCTGCCCCGGCTTCGCAGGCGGTGCACGCCGCCTCAGCGGCGGCGTGCACCTTGTACGTGCCCAGGCCCAGGATCGCGCTCACCGGATGGTCCCGACGATTGCGGCGGCCTGGTCGTTGACGAGGACCGACAGCAGTTCGGCCACAGCCTCCACACTGAGCCTGGACCGCTCGGCCAGGACCCCCAGCGTGACCGGTTCACCAGTGACTAGGAGCTCAAGGACGGGGCAGGCAGGTGCGGCGAAGTCGTGCTCGGCGCCAGCCGCTGCCAGCGTCACCGTCCCTTCGCTCAGGCTGAGGCGGGCTCGGGGACAGGTCAGCCGGACTGTGATCCGCGGCTCCGGTGGTATGGCGCCGACGTACGGCAGCGACAGGCCAGCATACCCGGGGTGGATGGTATCCATCGACTGTGCCCATTGGGTGAGGATGTCGGGCCGGTCGAATTCGGTCAGCAGCACCTTCAGCAAGGCCTCGACATAGGCAGCCTGATCGGCGATGGGCGCGAAGCGAGGTGCGTCCTGACGGACGGCCAGGTGCCCGCGGAGCCGGTCGACAACCCAGCCGAGGAAGTCCGCCCCAGTGGAAGGCAGGAGACCGAAGGAAAGGTGGAGCGAGGGCTGGCCCTGGTCGGCGGTGACCGCATGCCACCAGCCACGGGGCACGTACAGGATGTCGCCCTCGTGCAGCACGATCTCGGCGACTGGCTCGTCCTGAGGCTCCTCCGGGAACTCCACATCCCGCCACGCCGGGGCCTGCCGGGTCGCCCCGTACAGCCGCCACCTCTTGGCCCCCCGGACCTGCACGACGACGACCGCGTGGTCGTCCCAGTGGGTACCGAAGCCTTCCTCAGCGGTCCAGGAAGCGTACGCATTGACCTGGACTGGGGTGCAGACAAAGCGTTCGAGGGCCTCGGCGGCTGCCGCGATGGGCGGGTGCATCTCCTCGATTGAGTCCAGGACCAGGGAGGCCCCGTCGGCGAGCTGGTTGTGGACGGCAGTCGGTTGAAGGCGGTGCCAGGTGCTGCCCCGCCGGTTCGTGATGGTGGTGGCGTACTTGCTGACGTCGATGTGTTCGCCGCCCCGGGCCAGCCGCAGACGGGGCGGGGACAGCCGTTGGGTGGCCAGGAGTGTGTTGAGGTCGTCCCAGGTCAGCAGGGCATCAACAGTGCCGGGGCCCGGGGAGTGGTGGTGGGAGCGGGTGAACGTCTGGGCGAGGAAGGTTTCCCCGCCCAGACGCGCCGCCCACGAAGCGGCATCGATCATCGGGTGATCCTTAGTTGCTGCCGGTGTCGTTCGAGTCGGACTTGCCGCCGGTGTTGTCCGACGGCTGGTCGGCACGAGTGCGGGCGGCGGCGATCCGGCGGGCGGCGAGCACGAGTCCCGATCCGGAACCGTTGGTGGGTGCGGCGTTCTCGGGCATGGGTTTTTCTCCTGTCAGGTGCGGGAGCGGGCCGGTTGCCCGCGCCCTGGGGGTGATGACCCGCACCGCTATGGGGCGGGAGTTGGTGAACCGGCGCCGCGAGCTCTCGTTCTTCACTGGTGCTCGGTGAGGGGGAAGTCGGCAGCAGTGGCCGGCGCTGGGTGCGGCGGCAACGGGGCGGTGGTCTGTACGGTCTCGTGGTGCACGATCTGTCCGAGTACCACGAGGGTTGCGACGATGCCGAGTCCGTACGTCCACTTGCAGACGTCACCTACGGGGTCGTACCAGACGATGCGGCGCCGGGGCCGGGCCTGCCCAGTCACTGAGCGGCGGCCTGGCGGCGCTGCTCGTCACCCGGCTCGGTCAGGGCAAGGCCGAGCAGGCCGTTGTAGACGCGAGCGACCTCCTGGGCGCAGACACAGCGCGCACTTAGGTGAGGGGGCTCGTGGGCGAGCTTGTCGCGAACCACCTCGATCATCAGGGTGACCATGCCGTTCTGTCGGTGCTGACCCCAGTCCTTGCCTTCGACAACGGGCAACAGGTCGTCGATGTGGCTCTTGAGAAGGTCCACAGCTTCTCCATGGTGTTGGGGCTTGGCAGGGCGGCCAGGGTGCGGCTGATGGTTCCGGTGATCTCCTCGGCGGGGAACGGCGGGGCGGTGGCGCGGGCATGGGTGGTCAACGCAAGCTCCGGGCGTGATGGGGAAGGAGCCGCCGCGGCCGGGGAACCGGCGGCCAGGCTTAATCGGCGCCTAGAAGCCGGGCGGCTCCTTCTGGCACCAACTACCGTGCCGCACCTCAGATTTAAGGTGCAAGGCAATCTGCACCCTAAGGAGGGCTCGGAGGTGAATTGGCATATGCCAGTTCAGGTGACAACGCTTGCGCGAGGGGGTACAGACGGTGGAACACTCCCCACAGGGACGCGACCACGGGCAACAGGGGCGTGTCGACCAGGCACAGGGGCACGTCAAAGACCTACAGAGAGGTGCAGGGGTGGCGGCGCGAAGGGGACCGACGTTTCGTCGGAGAGAGCTGGGCAAGCAACTGCGACTGCTACGCGAGAAGGCCGGCATCACGATCGAGGAGGCCGCTGCCGCGCTGTCCTTCTCCGAGACGAAGCTGACCCGCGTGGAGACCGCACATAACAGCCTGCCCAGGGTCGGAGACCTGGAGAAGCTGCTGGATCTGTACGGTGTCGAGAACCCCGACAGTCGCGAAGCGCTACTCGTCCTGCACCGAGACTCACTCAGTCGTGAGTGGTGGACGCCGTACCGGAACACCATGTGGAACGGGATGGACACATTTCTCGGGCTGGAGAGAGACGCACGTACTCTGCGCTCCTGGCAACCCGACGTCGTCCCTGGCCTGTTGCAGTGCGAAAGCTACGCCAGGGCGCTGTTCCTGTCTGAGAAGCAGGTAGAGGAGACGACCACTCCCTTCGTGGACGACAACGTTCGGCTCCGCATGGAGCGGAAGACCATCCTCACCCGCCCTGACGGCCCTGTTGAACTGAACGTCGTAGTGAACGAGGCCGCCTTGCGGCAGTGGATTGGCAGCAAGGACGTGATGTTGGAGCAGTACGAGGAGATAGAGCGCCTCGCCCAGCTCGACAACGTCACGGTGCAGATCCTTCCAATGATGCTCGCCAACTACCGAACGTGTCTCAACTTTATGATTCTCGACTTCGACGAGGGCCTTGAACCGGTCGTGCAGACCGATCTACAGGAGACGATCACTGTCACGGACAAGCCGCTTGTGGTGGGCAGATACGGACGCCGGTTCGATTCGCTGCAGCGTGGTGCCCTTGCCCCATCCGTAACGCCAGAGTTTTTGCATCGCCTAGCACGAGAGATTGATAGCCATTAACACCTACCTGACGGCCCTTGACGTGGCCGAAGAGACGTCCTGGTACAAGTCCTCCCACAGCAACGGCGGGGGCAACTGCGTTGAGGTTGCGAACCTCGCCGGTGGCATCGGGGTCCGCGACTCCAAGATCAAAGCTGGACCCGCGGTCCTGCTGACACCCTCAGCATGGTCGTCGTTCATTGCCGAGATCCATGCCGACCGATGCTGATCACCCGCTTGACTGGCTCGAGGTTTCACGCTGCCGAGATTCGTTCTCGTAGCCCTATCCAGGTAGACCACAGCACCGCGAGCACCGGCCTGCAGACCGAAGAGACAAGGACAACCATGGCAACGTCACTGCGCGCGTACTTCGAGGACTACGCGGCCGGCCGGATCGCGCATGAGGAGATGCTGACCACCGTGGCCGCATGGCCGCTCGAGGAACGCGAATGGGACCTCGCCCACACCCTGCCCGACCATCAGGACAACATCGCAGAGGTCATCTCCGGTGCCGTCCTGCTCAACCGGATCACCGAAGACGACTACCGCGAAATCTGGCGCCGCCGCGGCCAGATAGTTTGACTCGCTGGAAACGATCTTCAGTCGGAGGGTGGGGCAACAGGTGGACGTGCTGCGCGAGGAATACCCCTCCAACGGCTGGCGCTCTCCGCGCAGGCGGAGGTGAGCCGGCCGACATGAAACGGCGCGGGATCAGCGTGTGGGAGCTCCGCGCAGGCGGAGGTGAGCCAGGCCACCGTGCTGGAAACCACCGCCGTGCAGCGTGCTCTCCGTGCAGGCGGAGGTGAGCAGCGAGCGCCGCGGCAGCGAATCGTTGTAGAGGCCGCGACCGTTCCCACTGGGAGCCGGGGTCTAGCCATCAGCTCTAGGGGCGGCGATCTTCCGTACGGTTCGGTACACCTCGCTGTTGTCGCCGGTGATGGTGGCGAGCATGGGCAGCAGCTCGGTGGCAAGTGAACGCCGCTCAACCGAGTCGGTGACGCCCCTCCAGTGTTGCACCGCCCGATCCGCCGAGTCCCGGGTGAACGCGTGCGCGACGCCCCACACCTGCATCTGCAAGCCGGTGGTGTGCAGATACCAGCGGGCGGCTACTGCTGGCTGGTTCATCAGGTGAGCGATCCACCCGCGCAGCTCCCGCACCTGGATCGTGTAGGAGTGCGAGGCGCCGTACGAGGCAGTGAACTCCTCATCCAGCTTCTCCGCCTCGAGGTTCGCCGAGGCGAGGCGCTGCGCGTCGACGGGCGGCGCGAATGCGTCGGTGACCGCCGCGATGCGCGGCTGGTACTCCGCCGGCGGCGCCGGAATCTCCGCCTGCGCTTTTGCCCCTGGTGCCGGTGTTACGGCAGCCGGTGCTGCCAGCCCGGTCGTTGCGTCGGCCTCTCGCCAGAAGTGGGGCGTCACGACGCCCCACGGGGCGTACAGAGTGTGGTCAGTGCTCATGATGCTCCGGGCCTTACTGGGGAACGATGCGGCGGACGGCGACGACGCGGGTGATCTGGCTGCTGCTGTTGCGCCAGCTGCTGTACGGGATGATGCGGGTTTGCACGCCCGTGCGGGGTGCCTCGATGACCAGGCCGCTGCCGATGTACATGCCGACGTGACCGGGGGAAGAGGCGGAGCCGTCCGAGCCGGGCGTGAAGACGAGGTCGCCGGCCATCGGCGCATCCATGCTCACGGCCTGGCCTTCGTTGACCTGGGTGTAGGTGGTGCGGCTGATGGTCACCCCGGCGGCTCGGTAAGCCTGTTCCATGAGGCTGGAGCAGTCGCACCAGTGGGCGGGGTTCGAGCCGAGCGCGTTGGTGCAGTCGCCTCCGAGGTGGTACCAGCCGCCCTTTTGGTAGAGGGCCCAGGCGACGGCTTTGCGGACGGTGTCCGGGGCGTTGGCCGGGATGGAGAAGTCTTTCGGCAGGTCCACCGGCCCGCTGGGGGCGGTAGGTGCGGTGTACTTTTTTGCACTGGCCATGATCGCGCGGACGTAGTCGTAGGTCTGGCCCCCGGCGAAGGACGGCGGGGGGACGCCGCGGTATTTCATCACCGCTCCCCAGCCCGCGTTGTAGCCGGCCAGGGCCAGCTTGATCGGGTCGTCCTGGTAGCCGGACTTCTTGGCGTCCTTGAGCAGGTCACACATGTATGCGCCCTGCGCCATGATCGCGTCCGGCGGGTCGTAGGGGTCGGCGGTGCCGTTGCCGTTGGCGTCGACGGCGTAGCTCTGCCAGGTGCTCGGGATGAACTGGGCGATGCCATGGGCGTCGGAGTCCGAGCGCGCGTTGGGGTTGAAGTTGCTCTCGGCCTCGAGCTGGGCGGCGAGGACCGGAGCGGGCAGTCCCGGACAGGCACCGGCGGCCTTCTCTATCCACGGTGCGTACTGGGGCGGGACCGAGCCCGCCTTCAGACCACCCCCGATAGCCCCGGTGTTGGGACTCGCAGAGGCCTCGCCCGAGGTGGTGGTCTGGATGGTCACCCCGGCTATGAGCACGAAGAGCGAAGCGCAACCCGCGCCCGCGACGATCAGCAGCTTCTTGGCCACTCAGTCCCCCTGATGCTGTGCTTCCTCCTCCGCGTTGCCTGGCTACTGATGTGCGACGTCGACCCCCATGGCCTGCTCGAGCGCCCGCCGGTGATACCGCCACGTACGTCCTGCCTTGAGCGACGGCAGGAGGCCTGCGCGGGTCATCCGCATCACGAGCTGGTAGTCCAGCCGTAAATACTCCGCGGTCTCTTTGGCGGTGAGAACTTCCGGCCAAGCCTGCAATGAGCCTGCAGTGTCCGACCGCTCGGTCTCCTCTTGGAGGGTCCTGCCGTCGTCGGGGCCAGTAGGTGCCACCAGTGACCTCCCGTCCGTTCGTGTCGCTCCGTGACTGATCACGAACCGTAGCAAGTCATTGGTGAAACCACAGCAGTCGCCAGCGATCAGCAACGGACATGGACAGACCCCCAGGCCTCTTGCTAAACATGCCCTTTGATCAACGTGCAGTGAGTGCGCGACGACAAGGCGCACTGGGGGGCGGGTCTTAGATGGCCAAGGCGGTATCTCGGCTCGAGGAACTCATACCGCACTCCCGGTTTCTGATGCCCGTTATGGGGGCAATCGGTGGTAGTGGTCGCTCCGTAGTCGCCGGGCTGCTCGCAGACGCCTTCGCCGCCAGCGGCGAAACGGTCCTCCTCGACCTCGCCCCCCGCTTGACGTCCCCCTGGCCCAGGTGGACGCCGGGTACGACTGGAGGCCTCGCTGCCCTCCCGCCCGACCAGCCCGCCAGCCGAAGCCAGGCGCGCGCCGCCGCCGCGACAGCCGCCTCCTCCGGCCCAGCCGCATGGCAGGTGCTGACCGATCACCTGCCATGGCACGCACCGCCGCTGGCACTGCCCGATGAACCTGAAGCCTGGGAGCAGCTCGCCGCCATCGGCGGCTGGCAGGCCGTCGTCATCGACACCTCACACCCGTTCACCCATGACGTCATGACCGCCCACCACACCGGAAACGCCGGGCTCAGTGCCCGCTGGTGCTCCCTGCCCTGCGCGGTCCCTGTGTTGTGCGCCGCTGCCACCGGCGACGGGATCGCTGAGTTGCAGACCGCCGTGCTGGCGGCCGAGGCCGCGGGCCTGCCGCTGGCACGCATGGTCATCGCTCTCGTGGTCGTCGGTGATGGACGCCTGCCCGCTCCGGTCAAGGCCGGCGCCACCATGCTCCAGCCCAAGGTCGGCGCGATCATCCACGTGCCGTACGACGAGCGAATCCGCTCACACGGCCTCAGCAACGCAGCTCGCCTTAAGCCCCGAACTCTGGCGGCCGGGCGTGAGCTGGCGGAGGCCGCCCTGTCATCGGCGCATGCGTCCTGGGGCCAGACGCTCCCGCATGCCGCTGTCCCCGCCGCCTACACGGAAGGAACCACGCACCGTGGCCACACCCCTCAAGCCGCTGATCGCGCTCGCCGCTGACGACGGCCCGCTGAAGCCCAAGGAACCCAAGCCGCTACCGGGAAACTTGGGCACCAGCACCGACAACCTCATCGGCTGGTCGCTGACAGGCGCTCTCGTTGCTGCCGTGCTTGGCTTCGTCTTCGGCTGTGCGCTGCTGGCAGTGGGGTACAACTCCGAGCGTCCCGACATGGCCGCACGGGGTAAGAAGTCCATCCTCTGGTCGCTCATCGCCGCCGCGGGGGTTGGAACGGTCTTTGGCATGGTCAAGGCATTCTTCAACCTTGGGCAGGGCTGAGCATTGTCCTTCGTCGCCCTCGACGAAGGCCGTCGCTCGGCCCGCCGCCGTCTGGCACTTCTCATCGCCGGAGCCCTTGTAGTCGGCGGCGCCACGACGTTCCTCGTCCTCAGTCCCGATGATTCGCGCAAAACAGACAAGCCCACTGCTGGCCCGACCGCTTCGGCTTCTACCCAGGCACAGGCTGGGGGATCGAACGTCCCGACGGTGCTACCCAAGCCCAAGGACGTGAAAGACGGTGTACCGGTCGGCTACCCCCACACGCTGGAAGGGGCCATCTCGGCTGCCGCTCACTACGGCGATGTCCTGGACCTCTTCAATCCCAAGGCTGCAGAGCAACAAGCCAGAGTTATGGCAGCTCCCAATCACCGGATGATGCTGGAAACGTACATGGCCCAGTCAGCGCAGACAGCAAGGACTAATGAGGGGCTTCCAGCGGACGGGGAATCCGATAACGCCAACTTCATCACCACACAGTCACGGGCCTACCACGTCGCCAACTCCACCGCAGACAGCGTCACTGTATGGATTCTGATGGATTGCCAGACATCAGTGCGAGGAGTCAGAAGGGATGCCACGCAGGTGCGCGGCGTGGTCCTGGTATGGACGGATGGCGACTGGAAGATGAGCCTGCGCACTTTGGACGGCCTGCCAGACAACGCTCCCAAAAATGTCACCCCGAATAGCCAGAACGCGGCACAGGAAGGGTGGCGAAGCCTTGCCTACGAGAAATAGATTCCTTGCCCTAGTCGTCGCGTTCTTCTTGAGCCTGCCTCTGTCCCTCATTCCGGCTTCTTCGGCAGCAGCCGCCCCTAGCCCCCCGTCCCCCTCGGCATCAGCTAGCCCCAGCCCCCTGAAGACACTCAAAGACTGTGCCGTCGGGGACAGGTATAAGCAAAAAGTCTGCCAGGATTTCGTTGATGAACAGTGCCAGGCTGATCACCCGAAGGCTGGCGAGAAGGCTTGTAAGGACTACCTCGCATGGTTGAAGATGAAATGGGCCGAGAGCTGCGGCACTGGACCCTACGCCAAAGTCTGCAAGGAAGCAGACAAGGTCTCCGACGGGGTTAACAAGGCCGCGGAGGTCGCCAAAGACCCCGCTGGAACTTTGGCGACCGCCGCATTTGACGCTGTAGCAGGTAGGTTCGGGAAGGCCGCAACGGGCATTCTTCACGACCTCACTGATGCCTTCCTGGTGGTGTCAACGGTCGATCTCAGAAAGAGTGAATACCTGCTCGACGTCTACAGCATCACCTGGGCGATTTCCTCGCTGGTGGCCCTGTTCCTGCTGATCGGGCAGTTCGCAAAAGTCGGCCTGAGCGGGGAGGGGCGCGCAGCGGCCACGGCTATCACGGGCCTGGCCAAGTGGGCTGTTGTCACCCTGGCTTCTCTGGCGGTTACGCAGGCCGCGCTCGGGGCGACGAATGCGGCCAGTAAGTGGATGATCGACCAGTACCGGAACGGAGGCGGCGAGAAGGCGTTCAAGGAAACCATGGACAAGGCTTTCCTCTTCGATTCGTCGACGAACTCCGCGCTCGTGCTGCTGCTCGGAATCCTTGCAGCTTTGGTGACGCTAGTGCTGTGGGGCGAGATGCTGCTGCGAGCGGCGGCGATCCAGGTACTGGTGGCCTGCATGCCGATTGTCTCGGCGGGCGGCATCATGGAGGCGACCAAGGAGTGGTGGCCCAAGGCCCGGAACGCCTTGATCGCACTGATCGTGATGAAACCGGTGATCGTGCTGATCTTCCTGGTCGGGTTCAGCGCGACCGGCAGTTCCAAGAACTTGAACGACTTCCTGACCGGGTTGCTGACGCTTTTCCTGGCCGCCGTGGCGTGGCCGTCGATCGCCAAATTCATGACGTTCACCAGCGTGGGTTCCGGGGGAAGCCTGGCCTCCGGCCTGTTGAGCGCGGCGGGAGGCACCGCCGCATCCATGTTCGGTTCAGGGGGAGGCTCTCCGGCCGGAGCCGGTGCCATCGGCGGCGGCAGGGACTTTACGCGTGCGGTGGAGGCGGAGAACGACGGCGCTGTCGCGCAAAGCGGAGCCGCAGGCCGGGCCCAGGGCGGCAGAGCCGCATCGATGGGTGTGCTGGGGGCGGCTGGCATGGCGTTGCAGGTCGCCAAGGCCGGCAAGGAGCTCGCTGAGGGAGGCATGGAGGCCATGGCTGCTCACGCCGATCTCGGTCCCGGCAAGGACATGGGCGGACAGATCGCCCTTCCACCCGGCACGGGCGGATCAGGCGCGGGGTCTCCGCATGGCGACGACGGCGGTGCCGGGGCTTCCCCTCCGCCTCCGGCGCCGCCCGCCGCCACCGGCGGTGCTGCCGCTGGACTGCCGCCGTCGGGGGCTGCGCCGCAAGACGGTTCGGGATCGGCTCCGCCCATGACGGTTCCGCCGGAGCGTGGGGATGCGCCGACCACGGTGGCCTCAAGTGGCGAGCCGTCGGCCACGTCAAAGGTCACCGCGACCCGTGCGCCGCTGATGCTGCCGCCGGCCCCCGCGCAGGGTTCTGATCAGGTTGGGGGGACACAGTGAGCCAGGACCGACCGCTGGTGTATGCGGGGTGGCAGTCCGAGCGGCACGGTTTCATGGGCTCGATGTCGCTGACCGGCTGCCTTCTGGTTGCCGCAGCTGCTTTTTGCGTCCTGATCCCCATCTACGCCCAGGACCTGTCCGGCGAGCTGATTGCACTGCCGGTCGCGGCCGTGCTGTTCGCGCTGGCCACCGTTCGCATCTACGGGATGACCGCCGATGAGTGGGCCACCTTGGCGATCCGTCACCAGATCAATGTCGCAGGAGGCAAGGACGTGTTCCTCTCCGGGGTGTTCGCCCCGCGTCGCCGTTCGGACGACCAGCAGCCCATGGACCTACCCGGCGTCCTGGCCCGGCTGCGGATCCTGTCCGCCCCCACCGGCGGCCAGGAAGAACTTGCCGTGGTCTACGACCCGCTCGAGAACACCTACAGCGCGGTCATGGAGATCCGCTACCCCGGCCTGGCACTGGAAGACACCGACCAGATCAATCGCCGGGTTAGCGCATGGGGCACCTTCCTGCGCACCCAATGCGTGGAGGACGGCCCCATTGTGCGGGTCGCCGTGCACGAGCGATCGCTGCCCGACGACGGCACCGCCCTGCAATCCTGGACAGCCGCGCACACCGACCCGGCGGCGCCCCCGGCCGCAGTGGCCGTAGTCAGGGAACTGGCCGCTCAGGGTGGGACCGTGGCCAACACCCGCGCCACGTATCTGACCGTCACCCTGTCCGCCTCCCGCGCACGCCTGGCGATCAAGGGCGCGGGCGGCGGCCGACTGGGAGCCTGTGCGGTGCTCGTGCGCGAGATCACCGCGATGCACTCCGCACTGGCGGCCGCCGACCTCACCGTCATCCGACGACTGGCTCCCAGGGAGTTGGCCCAGGTCGTTCGCGAGGGCTTCGATCCCGACGCGGTGGGTGAAATGGCCATGCGCAATACCGCTGCCCAGCAGCGCGCCTGGGACGGACTCGAGCCGGGCGTCGACCCGGAACTGGCCGGACCCGCCGCCGCCCGGGCCGCGCGCGGCAGCTACCAGCACGACGGTGCCATCTCTGTGACCTACCAGGTTCGCAGCTGGCCGGCCTCCGCCGTCTACGCCACTTGCCTGCAGTCTCTCCTGCGCCCCAGGCCGACCGCGCGCCGGTCGCTGACACTGGCGTACGAGCCGCTCGGCCCGCGCCGGGCCCGTGCCGAGTTGTCCAAGGAACGTACGAAGCGTGATGTGGCGCGTCGTCTGAGGGCTCGGACGGGGCGGATCGAGTCGATGGACGAGCGAGCCGATATGGCCCGTGCGATCGAGCAGGACATGGCCCGCGCCTCCGGGCACGGCATCGTGCGCTTCACGGGCCTGGTTACCGTCACCGTCACCGACCCCGAAGAGCTGGAGACCGCCTGCGCCGAGCTGCAGCAGGACGGCGCCGCTGCCGGCCTGGAGCTGCGCCGCATGTGGTATGCGCAGGACGCCGGTTTCGCGGCGGCGGCGCTTCCGCTTGGGCAGGGCCTGCCCGCACGTAGGGCGGTGATCTGATGGCGCTGTTCTCCCGCACCCGCGATCGTGAAGACGAAACGTCTCTGCCGTCCCAGGGGTTCGAGCACCTGCTGGGAGAGGGGCGTCTGCGTCCGGCCCAGGCACCAGTGTCGAAGAAGAAGGTCCGTGAGGGTATCGGCTTCGTGCCACCGCGACGTGGTGTGAATGCGGCCTACGCCGGCCGGGCTGCCAATGAGGCGGCGCCCGAGGTACATCGGGCGGATACCTCGCAAGTCTCGGGCCTGTACCCGTTCCTCCATGCGAGCAGCCTGCCCCCGGTCGGCGCGTATATCGGCTGGAACGTGCTGAGCATGCGCGCGTTCTCCGCCCACCCCAGCGTGTGGGTGTCGGAGGGCCTGGTCACCAACCCGAACGTCATGATCACTGGCATTCCCGGCTCCGGTAAGTCCGCACACATCAAGGCGCTGTGCCTGCGCCTCATGGCGTTCGGCACTCACACCCTGATCGCCGGGGACGTGAAGGGCGAGTACGGCGAGCTGTGCCGCTACCTCGGCTACGAGCCCCTGCTCTTGGGCCCGGGTATGAGCGGCCGTCTGAACCCCCTGGACGCGGGCCCGCTGGGACAGGGCCTGGGCGAGGTCAAGGACCGGGCCGTGTTCCTGACACGGCTCACCGAAATTCACCGGCGCCGGCTGTCCTTGCTCAAGGCTCTGCTGGAACTGCAACTGCGCCGGACTCTGCTGGCAGAGGAGGAAGAGGCCGTTTCGGCGGCGATCCGGGAGGTCACCGGAGAGCTCGCCGGGAACACCAAGCTCACGCCGCCGACCTTGCCGGCCGTCCACGCCGCGCTGAAGGACCCGAGCAAGGCGATGGCCTACGAACTGAGAGTCCGCGACGAAGACATCCAGACGACCCGGGAACTCACGCGCTCCATCCGGGCCGCCCTGGGCGCGATGGTCAACGGCCACCTCGGTGGCCTCTTCGACGCCGAGACCTCCAGCGAACTCGACTTCTCGGCCCCGATCCAGTGCGTGGACATCTCCCGCATGAAGGACTACGGCGACGACATCGTCTCCATGATTCTCACCTGTGTCAGCTCCTGGGCGCAGGCGGCGATCGACACCCCCGGGCCGCCCCGGCTGGTGGTCCGTGACGAGTTGTGGCGGGCGATGCGTTCTGGTGGCTCCTCCATGGTTCGGAAGATTGACAGTGACTTGCGGCTTTCGCGTGCCGACGGCACGATCCAGGTCCTCGCCACGCACCGCCTCACCGACTTCGAGTCGGTCGGGTCCGCGGACTCGGAGGCGGTTGCCATTGCCAAGGACATGATCAGCAGCTGTGAGACGCGCATTCAGCTTGCCCAGGACTCCCGCCCTCTCCAGGCGATTCAGGAAGCTGTCGGGCTGACCGATGCCGAGTACGACCTGATCAGCTCCTGGGGCAAGGCTCATGCCGGCCGGGCGCTGTGGAAGGTGGGCAAGGCCGGCTCGCACCCGGTGCAGCTGCACCTGACGGCACTGGAGAAGAAGCTGTTCCACACGGACGAGCGGATGACGGTATGAGTGCGGGCGGGAAGTCGGCCAGTAGTGGGGGGCTGCTGGGCCCGAGCCTGCTGTTGGGCGGTATCGGGATGGCGGCCTGCACCCTGGTCACGGGGCCGGCGGCCGCGCTGCTGTCCGGCCGTGGCTGGGCGACGGCTGACGCAGACCTGGCCACCACCGTCATCACCGCCGTTGCCCACGGGCCCGGTCAGGCTTGGACTCCAGGTCCGCCGTCGTGGCTGTTTTGGATGCTGACGGTGCTGGTGTGGGCAGTGCTCGGCTGGGTCGCGTTGTGGCTGTGGAAGCGTTTGGGTCGCCCGAAGCAGGAGGGGGCGCAGTGGGGCGGTGCCCGCGTCGAGCGGAAGCTCATGGTGGACGAGGCGCCTCATAAGCGGCGTAACCAGATCACGGCCGGTCGCGGCATGACCACGAAGAAGATCGTGGCTTCCCGCCCGAACATCTCTGCCACGGTTTTCGGGGTGCCGGGCAGCAGCAAGACGACCGGATTGGTTCTGCCGAATGCGGCGGAGTGGCAGGGGCCGCTGGTGGTGACCACCACCAAGGCCGCTGACCTGGACATCATCTACGCCCGTCGCCGCGTGCTCGGCCCAGTGTGGGTGATCGCCCCCGCTGGCATCCCTGGTCGGTCCACCCAGAAGTGGTCGCCGGTGGACTACTGCACCGACGCCAAGGCCGCTGACCGGATGGCCGCCTGGATGGCCGAAGCCGCTTCCTCCAGCGAGGACAAGCGCGCCGCTCCCTGGATCGACCAGGCCAAGAACGTGCTCAAGGGCGTCCTGCTTGCCTCTTACCTGTCCGGCGGCGGCATCAACGGCATGCGTCGCTGGCTCGGCCTGGGCAAGGACGCCGTCGACCACGTGCGCGCCGTCCTCCTCCAGCACGGTTACACCGACGTCGCCGACGATTACGCCTCCCCGTGGCTGCGCTTGCACGAGGACGGCATCGGCTCGATCCAGTTCAGCCTCAACGTCCTGGCCCGCGTCTACGCTGACGAGGAGGTTCGCGAGACCTGTTCCGGCACCGACTTCACTGTCGAGGAGCTCCTGGATCAGAACGGCACTGTCTGTCTCATCGCGAGCGAGGCCGACGCCGAGCGGTTCGCACCGCTGCTGACTTCGATCATCGCCTCGATCATCCATGGCGCGGAAGTCCGTTACAACACCACCGGCCAACCCCTCGACCCCTCCCTCGGCGTCATGGTCGACGAGGCCGGCAACATGCTCCGTTACCCCCGCCTGCCCAACATCCTGACCACCGGCCGCGGCATGGGCATCGACATCCTCACCGTCTGGCACGACCTCTCCCAGCTACGCGAAAGCCTCGGCACCCAAAAGGCCAACACTGTGCTCTCCGCCTCCGGCCTGCGCATGCTGCTGCCCGGTTGCGGAGACCTCGAGACCCTGCGCTACTTCTCCGGCCTCTACGGGCGTACCGAAACTCTGCGCACCTCCGTCAGCCGCTCACGTGGCGAGTACTCCACGAGCACCTCGCTCACCGAGACCGACCTCGCCCCCATCCACTCTCTCCAGCAGCTGCCCGACTTCACCGCCATCGCGCAGTACTCGAATCTGCCGCCGATCAAGGTTCGTATGCGGCTCACCTTCCGTGACAAGGACCTCAGGAAGCTTCTCGCGGCCCCTGCTCCGGTCACTGGGGCGGTCAGCCTGGACAAGCCCGCCGCGGCGACCGAAGGAGCCGGCCGTGTATGACCCGCTCGATGACCCGGCGTCCTTGTGGCCTGACCCGCCTGGAGGGCAGCCGTCGGCTGGTCAGAAGCCGGGGGTGCGGCGCTGGGTGTGGTCGGCTATGAAGCCGCCTGAGCGGCGCGCCCGGCTGCGCGAACTCGCCGAATGGGTGGACTGGCTTCGTACCACCTTCGAGCTGCACAACCAGATCCCGCGTTGCTGGTACATGCACCAGCCGGTTGTCGAACACCTCACGGCGCTGTACGCGGGATGGCTCCGCGTCTATGCCGGCGCTCCGCTGGCCGGGATGGGCGAGGCCGACTGGATCAGCACACTTCATGCCTTCACGCCGCGCCTGCAGCTGGCAGCCTGCGCGATCGGCACTCATCAGGACCCGCCCCCGGTCGTCCCGCCGCCGCCCGGGACATTGGAGGATTTCGAGGTGCATCTGGCGACGTCCGGGGCGGCTACTGCGGCTGCCCGGCACCCTGCCCAGGCCGAACTCGACCGGCTTGCTGCTGAAGCCGACCCGCCCCTGTAGCCGACGGACGGGACGGCAGTGGCACTCGAACCGGGCGAAGGGTGGGCTCGAGCCGATTGAAAGAGGCTGCCCCGGCCCTACGGACCATCGGAGGCCCGCGCCGCGGCCGCGCAGGGCAGAGCGCCTGCCGGTGACCAGGAAGCCGAGGTGATGCAGGGAACCGTCGAGAACATCGGGACTCCTTTGCCGACGGCCCCCTCGGCAGGGGAGCCGGACACCCGGCCGAAGTAGCCGGAGACCCACTGGATCAGACCGTATGGAGGGAACCATCATGGCCACGCCCACCGCCGAACCGGAGCAGGCCCCGGCGGCTACGCCTGTCCCGGCTCCGTCGTCCCCCCGCCGTCCCGAGCTGCCGCTATGGACGGGAAATAGCCTGCCCGATGGCAAGTGGGAGCGGCACGGCGATACGTTGCACGACTACTTCGACGGTCGGCCCATATGGCGGCTCAAGCCCGGTCAAGCTGCCCAGCAGCTGCCCGTGCATTCTCAGCTGACCGCAGCTCCCGTCCCTGCTGAGGCGCCGTTGGACGCAGGCCTGTGGGCAGGGGCGGACGAGGTAATGGAGGCGTGGCAGGAACACGTTCCCTCTGACCTCAGCACTGCCGAGGGCGCCTGGGAAGCAATCCTGCGCGAGCTGCGGACACTCGATCAAGCGCTTCAGGCAGCCGGCGCCCGCCCCGCAGGGCCTGCCCGGCCTGCCGCGGCGCCAGAATCCGCGCACCCGACAGATCCTGAGAAGGCCGCCGGCGCGGTCAATACGGCTCTGGAGACGGTGGACCAGAACGCAGCTGCCGGCTTCCGGGACTCGCTTGAGTGGCAACAGCTGCAGACCATCCGCGGTGCTGCCCGGAACCTGTGGGACACCTTGAAGGGGAGAGCCGGGGAGTACTGGAACTCCTTCCGTGAAGACGTCCGCTTCGAGACGTTCTGGAAGACCGTCTCGATACGCGCATGCGAGAAGATCGCGGAGATCGCCATCAGTGCGGCTGACCGGATCCGCCTCTCGACCGCAGGCGACCTCCCCACCGCCGACGCCCTTCTCGCGCTGAGCAACACCAGCCTTGCCTACAGCACCGCGGCGCGTGAGAGCGTGGCACCAGCCCCGCGGCCGAAGGAACAGCCCGAGGCCCAGCAGACTGTCGGCACGCAGCAGGTGGCGGCCGGTCCCATCGTCCAGCAGGTCGATCAGCCTCATCAGGCGACGGCCGAACCTCAGCAGGTACACCAGGCCCAGCGACCGGAGGGGCCGCCCCCGTACGCCTCGCAGGCCGAAACGGTTCGGGCCACGCACGAGATCGTGCGCCACTTCCGCGCATGGTGCCAAACCCCCATGGGGCAGGAGCTCGTGCATGGTGACCACCCAAGGCTCGTGGCCTTTCGGGATGCGTGGAAGGAACTCCCGCCCGCAGACATGCCCAACGGACCGGGCCCTGCCGCCGCTCCGTACGGGAATGTAGCGGCCAGCGCCCGGTCGCTGTGGCGCGAGGCCGCCGCGTCGGGCCGCTTCGCCGACGCCGACCTCACGGTGCTGCGTGCCATCGCCGACACGGCAAGAACTCACTCCCAGCGCCTGGGAGCGACTGCACCTCCTGGCGGTGGTGCGGCGACCGCTGCCCCCTCCCGGCACGCTGCAGCCACGACTCCCACAGCCGCCCAGCAAGCACCGCCGCGCCCGCGCGCGGCGACCGCCCCACCGCCGGCCCCGGCGAGCTCGCCACGCATCTCGGCTTAGCAACGGCATGTGGTGAGCTCTGCGCTCCGCAGAGCTCACCGACCAGCACCACACAAGGTGTGATCACCAGCGAACCGAGAGGCTGTTACCGCTCACGGCTGAGGAGCGCCGCCGAGGCTGATCGTTCGCCGTTACAGCGCCGTGGATAGGGTGGCCCGGTTTGAGAGACAGGTGGGGGAGTTCACGGTGAATCCGTACCGAAAGATTGCACGAACGGTCTGTGCGGCTATGGCCCTGGGTGTGGCAGCGGTCGGATGCGGCACAACGCAAACGCGAGATGACCCCGTGGCCGCCTCGCCGTCCCCCGGTGCCCCGGGGAGCAGCCAGGAGAAGAAGAGCGCAGCGCCTGCCGCACCGCTGACCCGCTCAGCGCTACAGGCTCTCCTCCTGACGGCTTCCGACCTGGGCCCCGGCTACGTGGCTCAGCCGACCGATCCTGCTGCTCCCAGTGCCGACGAGGAGAGCAGCGAGGCCCACGGTTGTCCGGCGCTGCAGGCAATGGACCAGCAGAACATCACCTTCCCTGCTCAGGTCGAGCAGGCCTTCTCCGCTCAAGGCAACTCACGACAGCAGGTTGACGAGACGCTTGGCAGCGACACCCCCGCGAAGCTGGACGCGACCCTCAGCAAGATCTCGCAGGCTTACCGGAGCTGCCAGTCGTTCACGGTGAACGGCGTCACAGCCACCATCAACGTCATCGATCCACCTGCACTCGGTGACCAGCGGTTCGGCTATGTCATGACCATAGCCGCGCCCTCCGGTACCACCGCCATCAAGGGACTAGCGATTCGAGAAGGCAGCGTCATCCTCATGCTCAGCGGCGATCCCGCCGTAGTGGACAGAGCCCTGCTGGCAGCGTTCGACAAGGTCCGGTCGCGAGCATCGAAGACCGGGTAACTGCGCGTCCGGACAGGGGTGGGGCGATCGGATCCCGGTGTGGTGCCGGATGGTCCGCAGGATGCGTGTGTGGCGGGGCTCGATGAGGTCAAGGCGACGTTCTGGGGCGAAGACCTCCACCTATGGGAGGTGCGACACCATGGCCCAGGTCGACCAGCGTGCCCAAAACGGCAACTACCGTCGATCCTGACATACCCACCGCCGGGAGCGAAGCGCCAATGAGCAGCGACGCGGATCGTGAAGAACCGAGCCACGCTTTAAGTGCTTGGCCGATGGAACGCCTCTGGGCGTTCGCTCTGGAGGCTCAGGGCCAGGAGCTTGAGGCAGCGCGTGTCATCGCGCAGGCACACGCCGACAGGTGCGAGGAACTACAGGAAACCCGACGCCAGTGGGCAAAGCTCTCATTGCAGATCAACCAGCTGCTGCCCAGCGACACCCACTGGGGCCGAGCACGCCTCGCTCAGCAGAATTTCATGCTCAGAATGCGGGTGATCGACCAGCTCGGCCCCGATGACGAGGACCAGGACTGGAATCCCGAAAGACTGGCGGTCGATACTGCCGCGGTCCTTACTCTCGCCCCTTCTGATGCCCGTGCTCTCGCAGGTCACTGGCGTAGCCTCGGCATCGATCAGATCGGCGAGCTACGGCGGCACAAGAACCTGACCGCCCACCTGGACAGGCTCGTGAAGCACTTGCGCCCCAGCCCAACACGGGATCAGCTTCTTGTCTGGGCTGAGATACGTCGACACTTGCCCTGAACGGCTCGCGTGGTCAGCCCGCCGGGTAGACCGTCCCAGGCAGGGTCACCCGGCTCGCCAGCCGGGGCCTCTGTGGCGTGCGTCGGCCGCGTGCCAGATGAGGAGCTGATCCCGCACGCGCTAAACCGCGTGGACGCGTCAGGTGTGTTGGGAGTTGATGAAGCGGTGTTGTGGCCCAATGCAGTAGGGGCAGTCATGAAGACTGGCCCGGACCGAGAGATCATCTCGGCCTATCCATACCGTTCGGCGTGCCCGTCCTCTGTGTGGCGGCAGCTCATCGGCGACAGCACTCGGGACATCGTCCTCGCCGGTTACACGAACTACTTCTTCTGGATCGAGCAGCCCGAGTTCCACGCCACACTGCGGGCGAAAGCTGAGGCAGGATGCCGCGTACGGTTCCTGCTCGGTGATCCTGACGGCCGGGTGACTCAGCAGCGCGAAGGTATCGAGGATGTTGCCTTCAAGGTGTCCACACGCATCCGTATCAGCCTGGACGAGCTGGCCAAGCTGCCCGACCTTCCTGGTCTGGAGGTGCGCTTCTCGTCCGAGGAGGATGCCACGAACCATGTCGGCTTGTCGGTCTTCCGGTTCGACGACCAGGCCCTCGTCACGCCGCACCTCGCACGGTTGGTTGGGCACGATTCGCCGATGTTGCACCTGCGCAAGCTCCAGGAAGGCGGCCTCTTCGACCGTTTTGCCGAGCATGTCGAGGAGCTTTGGGAGCGCGGCTGCCCTGCCACGCTGACTGGCGAATGATCAAGGTCCACCGGTCGTCGTAGAGTCGCCTGCCGGTATGCCAAGGGTAGTTGCCATGGTCCTTTCAAAGCGTCTGGCCGCGACACAGCCCGTCGCCGCTGGGGGAGCGCCGACCGCAACCGCACCCGCTGCATCGCGGCACCTCACGTCGGCGCTGTTCAGCAACAGGGCCCGCCCTGCCCGCGCGCGGTGGGTGCTCCGCAGCCGACGGCTCGCTCCCCCCGAGCCCCGGCGTGGTGACGCAGCAGTGGCGCTGATCTGAGGTGTATGCAGGCCAGCGCCACTGTGATGTCGCTTGGTGGTGCTTTAGAGCGAGCGGCCCTGGCCACGGGGAGGGTGCTGCGGACCCCGAAGACGAGGAGCGCTTACCGCTTGAGGCGGAGGCGTGGTCTGCGAAGGCCGAGCCGGCCCCAGGGCGGCGTGAAGCTGCTGCCTCAGCCCATCCTCTGCCTGCCGCTGGACAGGTGACAGGCCTCTGCGCCTGGTGATTTCGGCGGCCGCCTGCTGCCGGTGACCACCCAGCTGCTCCGACCGCGCCTGTGCGGCCCGGGCCTGGCCCCGGGCGTACTGCTGGTCTTCCTGGGCGGCCTTGCGCGCCCGGTCTATGACCTCCTGGGGTGCTCCTTGTTTCGTGAGTAGTTGCACGGCATCAAGTGGTTCCTGACCGGTCGGCGGGCGGGCGACCCGAAGGGCGGCCTCTTCCGCGCGCGCCAGCCGGGAGTGCAACTGGGAGAGCTGTGCGTCCGGCACCAACGTGAGCGGTATATCGGACGTCGGCGGCTCGGATACCACCGCCTCCAGCATCGACTGGACAGCGGTGTGTGCGACGCGCAGCTCGCTGCGGGGATCAGGGTCGGCCATCACTGCGACGGCCTCGGCGTCGGCGGACACACGCTGCAGAACGGGCCGGGATGTGGCGTCTATCTGCCCACGAGCGGCCAAGTCGATGATGACTTCGCGCTGGCGCTCCATCCACCTGCCTGCGTCGTCCGCCGGTAACGGCCGGGCGCGTCCAGCCGTCAGAGCCTGCACCGCGGCGGGCTCACCCGTCCAGAGGCCGTCGGGTCCGCGTTCATTGACGTACAGATCGGCACCGGACCGGTCAGTGATGGTGATCCGGTGCACCGCGGGGCTGGCCTCGGCGGCCGCGATCGTCTCGGGCATCATCCGCAGCGCAAGGTCGTGCAGGTCCGGCGGCGTCCAGCGCCCGCCCTCCAGGTACCGATGCAGGCCGTCGAGCCGGCTCCGCTCCTCGCGCACCGCCAAGCCGACTACCTCGACGGTGTATCCGGCCTCAGCAAAACGCTCGGCGGTCGAGAGCGTCATGGCCGGATCCCGGAAGACCCCCTCGAGCATCAGGCTGTACCTGTTCTCCAGCGCGTGGTCGATGCTCATCCGCACCCATGCGCCGGACGCCTGTCCGGTGGCATCGGGGAAGAGCCAAGGCTCCTTCTCCAGTATCTCGTGGTGCTGAGGATGGAAGGGGCGGAGCTCATCGCCAGTGAGCGGAACCAGCTGGCGGTCGGCGTGCCGCTGCTGTGCGGATTTCATCGCCTGGCTCTTGCCTGCCGCTGGCTGTCCTCCCAGCAACACCAGCACCGGTTGGCTCTGCGGTGAGAACCTGGAGAAGAGGAAGTTCTTGACACCGCGGCGTTCGTGGAAGATTGCCGCTAACTCGGACTCGGCTAGGAAGTAGTCGCTTGCCTCAGCCACGTGCAGCCTTCAGCGCCTCAAGCTCCGCCCTCCAGATCCGGATATGCGCGATCAGCTGAGCTCGGTCGCGGGCTGGCACTGCGTGCTGGGTATCGCGCAGCGTCATCACCTTCTGCCACCACTCCTCGCTTTCCTCCTCCGTGGAGGCAGCACGCGATAGAGCGATGTACTGGCCGGTGAGCTGGGAAGCGGTCTCGGCGAAGGTGTCGTAGACCATGGCTGTTGGCACATTGGGGTATGGGTCATCGGGCTCTGGACGCTGGGCGTGTGTGTTCATTGGTGTTCTCCTTGGGGTAGTAGTGGTGCGTAGCACCGTGCGGGACGGCGGCTGCTCAGCCGCCAGTTGTCGATCTTGCCGAACGCAGTGCGGAAGGCAGACGGCGGCCCCTGGACAAGAGGGACAAGGCAGGCTCGGCATGTGGTTGATGTCGGACTGCTTCCCGTCGGTCCCGGCCCCATCACCGCCCGCTTCGACATCCAACGAGCCCGGCGAGGTACAGGGTCTATTGGTTGTACGCCCATGCGCGGCCGGTACGCCGGTGCTAGTCGCTTGCCTCAGCCACGCTCGCCCTTCAGTTCCGCCAGCTCAGCTGCCCACAGTCGGATGTGCGCGATCAGTTGGGCACGGTCGTAAGCCGGCACTGCGCGCTTGGTGTTGCGCAGTGTCATCACCTTCTTCCACCATTCCTCGCTCTCGTGCTCGGTGGCGGCGGCATCCATGCGGGCCACGTATGCGCCGGTGAGCCGGGAAGCGGTCTCGGCGAAGGTGTCGTAGACCATGGCTGTCGGCACATTGGGGTACGGGTCATCGGGCTCTGAGTGCTGGGTGCGTGTGCTCATTGGTGTTCTCCTTGGGCCGATAGTGGTGCGGAGGACAGTGCGGGGGTGGCGGCTCCTCAGCTGCCAGCTGTTGATCTTGACGAACGCGGCGCGGAAGGCAGAAGGCGGGCCCTGGACAAGGGACAAGGCAGGCTTGGCATGTGGTTGATGCCGGACTGCTTCCCGCCGGTCCCGGCCCATCGCCGCCCGCTTCGACGGGTTCTGTATCTGCGCTGCTGAGGCCCCGGCGCTCAGACGCTCGGCTTACCTCCGCTCGCGCGGAGCTCACTTCTCGACCAGCCTGGCCTTCGCCTTGTCGGGCTTCGGACTCCTAATCTGTCCCCAGGAGAAAAGTAGCCCTGTGTGACACCCGACCGTGTCGTGGTCACTGCGGGTCTCCCTGGTATTACTGCTGAGCGCGAAGGACTTCACCGCAGGTCAGAGGATGCGGCGCTGGCCGGGGACGAGTCGCCAGTGGCCCGGGTATTCGGCGCTGCAAGTCGCGCACTGTGCGCGGTAGAGGGCGGCTGCCGGCCCGAGGGTGTCGGCCGGGCGGGCGTGTAGGCGCTGTCCCTCGATGACGGCGACGAGTTCTGTCCACGGGGTCGGGCAGGTGCAGGCGGGTGGTAACGCCTCGTCAGTCGGCGCGGTCATTCGTCGCTCCCGTCGTTGGGCGGGTCGGCGGCTCGCCATTCGCGGGGCTTGAGGCCGGTGGCGTGCTGGACGGCGGCGACCTCGGCGTGGTCGTAGGCGGTGCGGACGCCGGAAATGGACATGCCGGCCGCTGCAGCGAGGTCAGCGAGCTTGTAGGGGCGGGGCCGGGTGAACTCTCGGCCGTAGGCTACGAGCCGGCGGATCTCGGCTTCGGCTTCTTCGCGGCGGCGCCGGGCACCGGCGAGGGCTGACAGCAGCGGCTCGGCGTCGTCGCCGTGCGCGTCCCAGGCGGCTTCGAGATTGAAGGCGGTGCGCTCGCGTGCCTCAAGGATGTCTGCCCAGACCTCGCTCCTGACCTCCTCGGGGAAATCCTCAAGGTCGGGCGTCGGGTGGAGGATCGCAGCAATCTCTTCGTACATACTCATAGGTTCAGTCTGCGCAACACTTTGCGATGAGCGCAACAGATTTCATCGTTCGAAATCGGCCAAGCTTGCGTAGGTTCGCTCTTGGTTCTCGCCAACGTCCAGTTGTTGGAGCAAGACCAACCTCCCGAGACCGAGACCCTGCTTGCCGGCGGCGGCACCGGGCTTGCCGGGGACGTGAATGCGTCGGCACGACTGCCGTAGCGGCAGGTACGACGCGCTGACTCACTCAACGCGGAGGAAGCGCTGGACGGTCGGGCGGTAGAGGTGAGAAGGCTATTGGTCGTAGGTCCATGCTCGGCCAGTCTGCCGGTACTCCTCCGCTGGGATCGGTTCGACGCCGGGTCGCACGCGGGCGGTGTAGAGCAGGCCGTCGAGGTGATCGATCTCGTGAGCGACTAGCCGGGCGAGGCCCCGCTCGTAGACCGTGGTGACCTCGGTGCCGTCCAGGCGGTGGTCACCACCGTGATCATCAGGGGGCGAGGGACCATGCCGCGGACGTCGAAGAACGACAAGCACCCCCCCGTATTGCTCGTCCGTCTGCTCCGAGCGGGCGGCGATGCGAGGGCTGAGCAGGACGATCGGCGCGGCGGCGGAGTCGGCCGGGCTGGACGAGGGCCGCCGCCCGGCCGATGCCGGTGTGTGGGGCGGCGATCCCCATGCCTTTGGCGAAGGGGTACACGCACGCGATGCGCTTCATCGAGGTGAACAACGTCTCGACAGTGTGCTCGGCGGTCTCTTTCTCAGCGGGCAGGGGTGAAGGGCCGGCTGGCCTCGGCGAGGAGGGGAGCGCCGTACTGCGCGACACCGAGGTCACGCATCTGATCGCTGGGCCGCACCGCCGTCACGCCGGCTCCCTGCCGCTCGTTTTGGTCTCGGGCCGGGCTCGGAACTGCCACTCGAGACGGTACCGGGCGCGAAGGGGGCCGGTGTGGAGGTCGTCCAGGAGAACAACCGCGTTCCGTTCTCGTCCCGCCGGACGGGGGCAGTCCGCAGCGGGCCCCCACCATCCGGCGCGCGGTTCGGCGCAGCGCAGGGCCAGGCACGGTTGCGGCAACAGCAGTTCGAGCCGCATGTCCATGTCGAGGCTGAAGGTGTCGCACGGTTGATGTTCGACCAGAACAGCGAGGTCAGCCCCCGCCGACTCTGGGGCCTTGTCGGCTGGTTCACCTCCGCTCGCGCGGAGCTCACGCGCGATCGGCTTAGCCCAAAACCGGTCGGCGCGGCTCACCTCCGCTTGTGGGTGGACAGCGAGATTCCCCGTTGGCGGACAGCGGAAGGGGTGTCGGCCGTGGCCACTCTGCGTGATCAGGTTCAGCGCTTGACGACTTGGGATCTCCGTACCGAGAGAACACGCTCTTTGGAACGGTCAGGGCACGCTTGACCGAAGGCTTCCGGGCGACAGCCTGAAACAGGAACCAGACGGGCCCAGTACAGGCCCGGCCGGTTCCGCTGTAACTACCTAGATGGCGATGCCGACGACGCCGCCGACGAGGCCGCCGGTGCCGCCGAGGACGTCGAGGGCCATGCCGATGATGCCGTTGGCTTGAGCTGGGGAGGCAAGGCCGATGGTGAGCAGGGCTAGCAGGGCAGTGGTGGTGAGCGGGCGGAGAATGCGCCGCATGGCGGGCCCTTTCTGTCCGTTCGCGGCCAACGACGGCATGCCCACGTGGCCGCGTGGTCTCTTGACCGGGGCACCCGGGGTATTCCAGATCCGCCCGAAGGTTTTCCTGCTAGCCATACGGGCTAACGTCATGTCACCCATACGTGTCGCACGGTCCGTGATGACCCCACGAGCGCATCACGCAGCTCCTCTCGTTGTATCGGCCCGAGGGCGCGGCGATCACCCCGTCGAATGTCACTCAGCGTCGCCCTGTCCGCGTGCGGGGACGCCAACTGACCACCACGGATGACCGCGAGCGGGGGATTTGTGGTGTCCGCCGTCACCGCTCGCGCGGAGCTCACGGCCCGCTGGACGCTCTTCGACCCCGAGCGCAAGGCTCACCTCCGCTCGCGCGGAGCTCACGTGCGCCCGAGGTCGCAGTGCAGCACTCGGACCGGCTCACCTCCGCTCGCGCGGAGCTCACGTCGCCCCCACTGGGGTCATGACTGCACGGCGCGGCTCACCTCCGCTCGCGCGGAGCTCACGACGCGCTCGACCTGCACCCCCACCTCGCCACCGGCTCACCTCCGCTCGCGCGGAGCTCACGACAAGGCCTTGTACACGGTCACCACACGCCACGGCTCACCTCCGCTCGCGCGGAGCTCACATGTCCCGGCCCACCGCAGACCGAGCAGACGCCGGCTCACCTCCGCTCGCGCGGAGCTCACGGTCGGGGAGTGCCGCGCGAACGGAACTTCGTCGGCTCACCTCCGCTCGCGCGGAGCTCACGTCGCCACATGGTCCGGATTCGAGTCCGGCGCCGGCTCACCTCCGCTCGCGCGGAGCTCACTGTCCTTGTCTTGAGTGGACACAAAGCGTCGGCGGCTCACCTCCGCTCGCGCGGAGCTCACGACTGGCCGGCGGCGCCTGCGGGCAACGCGAACGGCTCACCTCCGCTCGCGCGGAGCTCACCTGAGGGACCAGCGCCGGCGCTGAAACGGCAGCGGCTCACCTCCGCTCGCGCGGAGCTCACGAGACTCCCCCCGTTCAGGCCGGCCCTGCCCCCGGCTCACCTCCGCTCGCGCGGAGCTCACCCTCACGGGCAAGGCTCAGGGCAAGCTCCATGCGGCTCACCTCCGCTCGCGCGGAGCTCACTTGGCCTTCAGCTTGGCGAACAGCTCCCGGAGCGGCTCACCTCCGCTCGCGCGGAGCTCACCCTTCGCGACCTGCAGCGTTGTAAGGGCTTTGCTCTTTCTTGACGCTTAGCTGCATATGGCACAGCATCCATGAACATGATGGATACACGCTTACACACTCAAGGGCCTAGGGGCGGATGGTTATGAGAGTGGTCCTTTGAAGCTCAGCTCCTTCGGCATAGCCACCTGGAGCTTGTCCCGGTCACCGACCGGCCTTACTTGGCCGTCGCTCGCCCAACGTCGTACGGGCCACGTTGGCTCTTCCTGCGGCCGACGAAGGCGAGGCCGATGAGCAGGAGTGCCTGGTCAGGGGGCGGCGCTCTGGTGCCGAGTGGAGATGCGTTGCGGACGTCACTGCTGCGTTCCCTCGATCCAGTTGTTCTACCGGCTGATGCCTTTGAAGCCTGCCCTTCCAGAGCCGTAGTCCGGGGGGCGGCGATGAGGTCCTGGCACCTGGCGTGCCTGTTCGGCGGCGCGGCGTTGGGCCTGCTGTCGCAGCGCTTCGGAGTGCTGAGCGGCTTCCCGGGCACGTTGGGCGGGTGGGAGTTGCTCCTGCCGGGCGGCTTCCTTTCGCAGTTCAGCCGCGCGGCGGGTATGCCCCTCGGCGGTGCGGTTCTGGGCGGCGGCCTGCTTGAGCAGGTGGTCATAATCCTGACGGTCTACCTGCTCAGTGCGCTTGGCGATTTCTGGCAGCCGGGCGCGACCCTGCGCGATCCGTTCCGACACTGGCTGGTGTGAGGTGCCGCCTGCGACCAGGCTAACGTGCTCATGGGCCTGGCCCCGCAGGTGCTTAGCCTGGTCGCGTTGGTCGGTGGCCTGCTGACTCAGAGCTTTGACCTGCTCGGTGCGCTGGGAGATCTGCCCCGCGAGTGCGTCGGCTTCGGCCATCATCCTCTTGCGTTGCCCGAGCAGCGCTGACCGTGTGAGCGCGGCGCGCTCCCGTAGGTCCTCTTCGCGACGTGCCTGCTCACGGTTGGCGTCAAGTAGAGCCTGGACCTGGCCGTCAAGGATATCGGCGCGCTGGTCGGCGGCATCGGCGCGGACCAGGCAGTCCTCGGCGGAGGTCAGACGAGCGACGACGAGAGCGTACTGCCGACGGCCTGGGGCGGCGTCGGTACCCAGTACCGCGCCCAGCTGATCGGCCTGGGCTGTGAGCCGCCGGGCCGACTCGCGTGCGCGGGCGGCGGCCCTCTCTGCTTGTTCAGCAGGGGTTTGGGTGGTCGTCGACCTGGACCGCGCGGCGGCAGCGCTCAACGCTCGGAAGCCTGATGCAGAGGCTGGAACCGATGGGCGTTCCGCTGTCTGCTGGGGAGCCGGGCCAGGCTGCGTGGGCGGGCTGTCCAGACCGCCTTCCGTCGCGCGGTGCCTGGCCAGGTGAGAGCCTTGCAGGGCGGTGGCCATGAAGCCGGCTGCGACGTTGCCGCTCTCCGATGGGGTTGTCTTCGCGTCAAGGAGAGCAAGACGGGCCATGTCGTCTCGACTGAAGACGTTGCTGGGGAGCATTCGGGATGCGGCGCCGGTCACGTCGACTGAGTGACGCTCGCCGCTTGCTTCGAACTCCAGCCGGTAGCCGAGGTACTGGCGATCCTTGTCGAAAAGCAGCTCTCCTTGGACCTGGCCGCTCGACGACCGAGCCCAGGAGTCCATGGAGTCGAGGGTCTGGGGTATCCGGGAGATCCGGCCGAGGCACGCCACGTATGCGTCCCCCTCGATGCCGAGCGGGTTGCCCGCGCTGTCGAGGGCTGCGAGCCGGACCTGGCCATTGGGTCCTGTCACTGTGCCGACCGCACCGAGGTAGCGGTCGGAGTACGTCACCAGGCGCCCGTCTCCGCCGTACTGGGCATCGTGTTTGCGACGCAGCTCCGTGTATTGGGCGTCGTTGTGGAGGACGAATGGCGCGTCCTTGCCGACCATGGAGACCCTGGCTTCAGGATTGGCCTCCAGGATGATCTCGGCGTTGGCGATGGCGGCGCCGCCGACTCCGGCGATGACCCAGTCGTTGGCGACGAGCGGGTCGTAGGCGCCGTCACCGACCTCGTCGCCCATCAGGACACGCTCCGGTGCCGCGGCACGGGCGTGCTCCCACGCTGCGGTGGCACGGAGCGTCTCAGCGGCGCCCGCCACGCGCGGATCGCCCGAGGACTGCAGGACGTCGGCCACCAGCGGGTCGGTGAGCACGGCGAGTGATGAGGCTGCCCGGCCTTCGCCATGGGGCAGCTCGAGCAGCTGTTCGCGGGCGCGGAAGGCCTGGGGTGTGCCTGCGGACATGAGGTGCTCCGCGAGGACCTCGGTCGCTTCCGGCACGGTCGGCACCTGGCGGTTCGCGCCAGGGATGATCTCGGGCGGGATACCGGTGGCGACGAGCGGGGAGCCCTTCACCTCGATCCTGATGGGCTCCGAGCCGTCGGCCGGGGAGATTTCTGCGACCAGTCGGCCTGCCGCGTTGATGCTCAGGTTCGCCCGCCCGTCGACGAGTGGACCACGGGCTGCGGCGGTGTCCTCCCAGAGCTGAAGAGCCGGGAGCGGCACTCGCTGTTTGGGATCCGCGAACTGGTAAGGATCGCCCATACCGCTCTGCCGCAGATGTCGTACCTGGTCAGCGGACTGGACGATCGCCTTGATGGGATCCACATGCCAGCGCCCGCGCGCGTCGACGAGCAACACGTCCGGGTCACGCCCGGCTAACGCGGCCCCGCCGCCGATCATGACCTCGCGCTGCGGGTACCGGCCCTCAGGCAGTGTGGCTTGTTCCGCGCGCAGCTGGTCGAGCGTCCGGCCGCTGAGCGCGGTCCGCTGTTCGGCGGCCACGGCGGCGGCCTGCCCGAGCTCCTCCCGCGGCACAGGCGTTCCGTCCGGCCGCAGTCCGGGCATGGGGAACTCTCCCAGAGGCTGCGGAGCCTGTTGCTGAGCGGTCCGGGTCGCCCTCGCCTCGCCCAGCGCCCGCGCGTCCACCGTACTCAACCGCTCAAGGGGAATGGCGAGTTCTTCCAACGCATCACTCGCCTGGGCCTGCAGATGCGGAAGCGCGATATCCATACGCACCTTGGCCGCGTACGTCTCGGCAGTGTGCTTCTGTTCGTCGGAGACCGGCGCCACCGGCCGTAGCCCCGACTCATCTATGAGTGTCGAGATCCGGTCACGGGCCTCCCGACGCTCCGGGGCGGTGAGCGCCGCGTCGTTCATCCTGGTAGCAAGGTAGTTGAACTGGCCCACCCGGCCCAGGTCCTGATCGGACAGCTCCGGATGCGCGGGCAGCGCGGCGCCAGGGGCAAGCAGGTTGCGTAGTGGTGGCTTCCCGTTCACCGCGGTCCGTCCCCGCACGGCGAGAAGCTCGCCCACTTCGCGTGAGAGCACCTCGCCGACGCGTGTCGGCGCCAGGGTATCGGCGAGCTGGACGACGTACCTGTCGGTCGTTGTGTTGGTGAAGGTGCGCGCCAGGAGCGGCTGCGGCAAGGCGGCTGTATCCAGGCGCAGCTCGACCTGCTTTCCCTCGGAGTCGCTCAGTGCGTAGAAGCGTCGGCCGTTCTCTTCAGCCACAAAGCTGTCACGTAGTCGGTCGGCGTATAAGGCTCGTAGCACCGTGGGCAGGGCGGCCTCGGCTTCGGTAAGCAGCCGTTCTGCGTCGGCACCCTGGTCCACTGACGTCCCCCCGTTTGGCGTCTTCTTTCCCCTAGGATGATGGCATGTTGATCACTCGTTCGATGCAGGAAGCCCACCTGTACATGGATCTGCATCCCTGTGCGTGTGGCACGGAGGAGTTCGATCGGCAGCACCGCCTGGAGGACCGTGACGGGGTCCTGACCTCCGTGTACGAGGGTGCATGCCCACAGTGCGGTCGCACGCGCCTGTTCGAGTTCACGACCTCCGAGGCCCGTCCGCCGGCGCCTCCTGAGTTCGGTGGTCCGGAGCCCTCGCAGATCATCGATCCAGGTGAGTTCATGTGGATCGGCGACCGAGTGTCTACCGAGTCGGGGCTGCGGCTGCTGAACACTCCGCCTGCCGAGCACCGTGAGATCCGTCCGGCCACCGCGTATGCGATCGCTGCATTCGAGGAGGTGGCCAAGTTTCTGCCCGAAGGCGCCGACTGCATCCCGGAGGACCGATTCACCTCCGAACGAGGGCGTGAGATGTACGCCAAGGACCCGACACGGTTCACGCGTAAGCGCATCACCTCCCACCTCGAGCTGAAGCGGGAGATCCTCGCTGGCATCGACCGGTTCAGTCCGCCGCAAGACTGAGAGAGCTCTCAAGGCCCGCTCAGGCGGGCACTGAAAACGGGGATCAGGCCTTCAGGCCCAGCAGCAGGGGGCCATCAGGCCGACCAGGGTGGCGCTGCTGACGATCTCCCGTCGGGCGATCATGCCGGTGATGTCAGCCAGCGGGATCCATTCCAGTCGGTCCGACTCGTTGCGTTCCGTCGGTTCCCCGATGCAGCGGACCCCGTTTGCGCGGAACACGAAGTGCTGGGAGTCGGTGATCCTGGCCGCCGGCTGGGCGTAGATCAGTTCTTCGGGCGCCGCCCGGTTTCTTCCTCCAGTTCCCGGGCGGCGGCGAGGTGTCCGTGACGAAGCGGCGGCGCCACATCATCAGGACGCGCTGCTGGTCGTCGACGGCCGCTGCTACGGTGCGGTCCCGAAGCCGAACGACTTGATAGTCGCTGCGGAGACCGTCGGGTTGCGCGAGGCCGTGACGGTGACCAGATCGCTCGTCGACTGCCTCGGGAAGCCCGTTGATCAGCAGTCACCAGCCACTCCTGGCGCGCGGGCGCCAACACCGACCTCGCCGAACGCGGCGTCCCGCTCGCCGAACGCAACGCCGCCGGCCGCTGGGCACCGGCCTCGCACACCGCGGACACCGTCTACGACCGCCGCCACGGCGTCGGTACGCGCGACCCGCTCGAGCAGGTGCCGCTGTATGGCGGGAACCACAACGAAAGCACCACGCCCACCAGCTAGGCACGCACGCAGGAGCTGCCCCGATCTCCCGCACGCTGGGCTTGCATGAGAGGACTGAAACCCCCGCCGTCAGTGCCCACCTCGGCGGGATGAGTCATCGGCCGTGCCGGGCGTGGGTGTCGCGGCGCAGGCGCCGGTACACGAGCCGCTGGGGCATCAGCCCCTCGCGCAGGCTCGCGGCCCGGTCGGATCTGACGCGCACGGCGCCGGTGAACAGCCAGCCGCAGAGTGCGAGGAACACCAGGGCACTGACGATGTAGAACCATATGGGTTTGGTTTCCTTCAGGTCGGCAGGCTGGCGCACTGACCTGAGGTCAGGTCTTCTATGGGCTCGGGTATGGCACGTTATCCGAGGCGAGACGCAGCGTGCCCCCGGTTCGCCGAATCCGTGCAGAATTCCGGCCAGATTCTCCGGGGTCTGTACGGGGAGGGGTCCGATCGGGCAGACTCCCCATGGAGATCCCGGAGAACCGGGTAGGTTTCTTCCGGAAGGCCCCTGTGAAGATCACCATTGAAGGCGCATCCGAGGAGTTCGCCGAGAAGCTCGTCGCCCTCGCCGCCCAACACCGCGCCGAGCTCACCGTCATCGACACCGCATGGACCGTCGAGCGAGCCGAACGCTACATCCGCTCCCTCCCCGCCGGCGCCCGTCACTTTGCCCAAATCGTCGTCATGGACAACGACGGCTACGCCGACGCCGACACGCTCCGCCAGGCGCTGGGCAAGCTCAACGGGCCGACCGTCGCCCTGTCCCGGGCCATCCCGCGCGGGGTGCGCGAGGGATGGTGGCCGGAGGGCACCCGCGCGCCCATCAGCGCGGTGTACGACCCGGAGAATCCCAGCTGGCACAAGAACATCGCCTACAAGATGGACCGGGAGAACGTGCCCGTCTTCCGCGCGGCCTTCACCCGCCTGGACCGTGCCCCTGCCCGCCTGAACTGGGGCGACGAAGACGTACCGTCCGGGCTGGAGGTCGCCCCGGGCTGGGGAGCCGACGACGATGTACCGCGCGTCATGCTCACCTCCCCGGAGGAAGACGGCAGGTGACAGAGGGGGTTGCGGGGCTAACCCCCAGCTCCTGGACAGTCGGCGCGGCCCGTCACTGAGGCGGGCACCGACTCCTTGGAGGTCTCCTGTGTTTCCCGCCCCCGGCGTCGCCCCCTCCTCCTGCACCCCGGAGTGAGGGCCCGTCATGCCGCTTCTCCTCGGCCTTCTCGACATCCCCGGCCTGTGCACGTCCCTCGTGCTCGCCGCCCTGCTCACCGGCGGCTCCGCCACGCGACGCTGGCTGCGCTCCCGAGGCACCCAGCCCAGCACGGCCGAGCCACCGCGTACCCTGCGCCGCTACACCCTGCTGCGCACCAGCGGCCTGCACGGCACGGCCGACCAGTACGAGACGACCCGGCCACCCGGCACGGTCATCACCCACCGCATCGGCGACCGCCCCCAGCGCTTCGAGCTGACCGACGTGCCGCTCGGCGACGGAACCTACGCCGCCGAACCACTCGACTAGCCACGGGCACCGCAGCCCCCTGAACGGCAGCCCGCCGCAGAACCGTTGAGGGGCCGCCCGGCCCCTGCTCTCCCGCCAGCTCCGCCCGGAAGGAACCCGCATGACGCTATCGCCCGACCTCACCGAAGCGGTGACCGCCGCCGCCCGAGCGCTTCTCCTGACGCGTCGCCCCGCTGCGCAGCTCGACGCGACGGGCAGGGTCGCCACGGCCGAATTCCTGTGCTCCCCGGGCGCTCCCGGCTCCGCGCAGGCCCGAGTGAGCCACCGCACCCAATTCCCGGGCGTGCTCACGGGCCTTTCCTTCGCTGACGCCGCGGCGGAGGAGCACGTCCTCGTGTCCGCCTACGCCGATCTGCTGCGGGAGCACGGCTGGTCGGTCCGCGAGCCGCGGATCCAGCGGCCCGGCCTCCTGGTCTCCCCGCCTCCGTGCCCGGCCTGCGCAGCCGTGACGCAGCCGTGCGAGGTGGAAGGCGAGATGGTCTGGCGCTGCCCCGACCCGGAGTGCGGTCGCCGTACGTACGGCACCGGCAACGAGGTTGACGACGGGCTGCCGCCGTACGCCGAGACCGACACCAACGGTGCCGTGCTCGTCTACCACGGCACCGGGCACCTCGACCTGGAGGCGACCGCCGAACTGGCCTCGCAAGACGGGCCGGACCAGGACGATGAGGAGCCCGCGTTCCTGGTCGAGCCGCCACTCTCCGCCGTCCCGGGGGCCGCTGGTCAGTGACCGCTGCCATGGACAGCGGGCCGCGCACCCCGATTCATTGCCATGCAGAGTCGGCCTGGCGTTCAGCAAGGCCCGAACGGGAATGATCAACTCGGCCATCACACCAGAGGGGAAAGATGATGCCCGCGAGAAACGGGATTTCTGTAACCGACCAGCTGGAGCCCCACGCTTGGTCCAACGAGGAGACCGCCGCCTATGAAGCGGCGATCGAGGCCGTCAACGGTGCGGTAGGGGCCTACAGCGCGCTTATCGCGGCCGAAGAAGCGAAGCTGGCCCCGGATGCCGCCGTGCTCACAGCCGCCCGGGCGGAGCAGAGCCGCCTGGCCCGGGCGCGTGAGAGCCTGCGCTCCACCGACCACGCCCAGATTGCCCAGGCACGTCAGCGGTACGCGGCCCTGGCGCGCGAGGTCCTGGCGAGGATCGCGTGATCGACCCGAAGGAGGTGGAGCGGCACCGGCTCCCCGAGGCGGAGAACCGCAGGATCTTCGCCGAACGCATCGTCCCCGACCTCTTAGCGAACCGCGCTGCGCAGGACACGCCGACTGTGGTGTTCCTGATCGGGCAGCCTGGGGCGGGCAAGAGCAAGGTCACGGAGATGGTGGCCGGCGTGCTCAACCGGCACGGCGGGTTCGTGGATGTCGACAGTGACCTCTACAAGCCCTACCACCCCGCCTACGCTGCGCTGATGGCGCAGGACGACACGCTCATGGCCGCCTACACCCGCGCCGATGGCCGGACGTGGATGGCTCAGGCCGAGAGTTACGTCCGTGAGCACCGGCTGCACGCCATCATCCAGGAGACCTCGCAGAACGCGGAGGCGGTGGAGGCCAAGATGACGGCCTACCGGCAGGCCGGTGCGCGTGTCGAGGCGTTGTTCATGGGCGTGCCGCAGGCAATGAGCAATCAGGGCATCGTCAACCGGTACTTCGAGCAGCTGGCCGACCGCGGACAGGGCCGGCTGACCGTGCAGGCCAATGCGGACGAGTCCTTCGAGGGCATCCTGCAGCTGGCTGATCGCGTCGACCGGCGGGCGCTGGCCGATCTGGTGAGCGTCTACCGCCGCGGGGAGAGCACGCCCCGCTACAGCAATGCCCTGGACGAGAACGGCCAGTGGACCCGGCTGCCGGCGGCGCGCCAGGCGGTGGAGACCGAGCGGTCCCGTGCGTGGAGCGATGGAGAGAGCAGCGGCTTCACCGTCACTCAGCTGCGTCTGCAGGAGGTCAGCCGGGGCCTGGGACCGGACTGGCCGCCACGGCTGGCCCGGATCGAGCAAGAGGCGCAGCCGCTGATGACCGCTGTCGATGTCCAGATCATCACGGCGATGACCGGCGCCAGCGTCGTAGGCGAGGCACGTGTGGTCTACCAAACGGCCCGGGAGATGCTCGGGTCCGCCATGGCGGACCCGCCGGGGTCGAAGGTATCGCCCGCGCTGTTGCCGGACGATGAGCTCGCGAAGCTGCACACCCGGTTGACGGACGCCGAGGAGGCAGCGGAGAGGGCTGCCCGCCCGCCCAAGAACGAGACAGCGGAAGGTGTCCTCCAGCAGTTGACCGGTCAGAACGCCCCCCGGGAGAAGCTGGAGCGGGCGCAGAACTCGGCACGCGAGGATGCGCAGTACGCCCGGGAACAGGCTGCTGCTGCCGGGTCACAAGCAGCCCGGCTGGGGCTGCTGCGGCTGCGTACCGAGGGCGAGATCGAGCGCCGCCGCCAGCTGTCTCCCGCCCAGCGGAAGATCGAAGAGGGCGTCCGCCAGCAGTTGCGCGGAGCAATGGGTGGGAAGCGCCGGATCCAGGTGAGTGCTCCGAACCCACCGACGATCCAGCCGCTTCGGGGCCAGGAGCAGCAGCGGAGAGGCAAGGGCCGCTCACTGTAGAGCTTCAGCTCCCTCTTGATGGGCCCGGGCCGGCGGGTACGGGCATTCCGGCAGTGCAGGGGTCAGTCCTGGTTGAGAAACCGGGGCTGCCCCCCGGTTCATGCCGAGATGCGGGGCGAGCGCGGACTGGAGGCCGCCCGGCCGGGCATGGCTGCCCGCGGACGCGGGGGTACGGCCTGCGGGGCGGCGGCTTGCTCGGGGCTGATGTTGCGGGCCGGTGCGGTCAGCCGCCCGGGTGCCGCCGGCGCGGGTGGAGGTGGCCGCCAGGCGCTCCGCGTGGTGTGCGGAGGCGTCGACGACCGCCCGCAGGGCGGCGATGTCTTCTGCCTTGAACTTGCCGGTTTCGGCCTTCGCGGCGAGGCTCCGGGCAAGTTCGGCAACTTCGGTGAAGGGCTGGACGGCTGCGGCGGGGCCCTCGGGCAGGCTGGCGTGCGGGAGGTTCTGCCAAGCGGTGCGGAAGGCGGCCAGCTGCGGGTGGTCGGAGTCCGCGAGTTGCTGGCCCATGTCCGAGGCTGCCCAGGCCTGGAAGACCAGGGAGACCTCGCGCAGGCCGGCGAGGGCTTCGCTGCGGGAGCCGTAGGGTGCCGGTCCTCCATTGGCGGTGGTCTGCCGCAGGTGCAGGATCTCGGCGATCGTGTGGTCGTAGGCGGCTGTCTGCGGGTCGTTCGCTGCTTCCGTACGGGCGGCCTTGCTCTTCTTTCCCCTAGGGTGATGGCATGTTGATCACTCGTTCGATGCAGGAAGCCCACCTGTACATGGATCTGTATCCCTGTGCGTGCGGCACGGAGGAGTTCGATCGGCAGCACCGCCTGGAGGACCGTGACGGGGTCCTGACCTCCGTGTACGAGGGTGCATGCCCGCAGTGCAGCCGTACGCGCCTGTTCGAGTTCACGACATCCGAGGCCCGTCCGCCGGCGCCTCCTGAGTTCGGTGGTCCGGAGCCCTCGCAGATCATCGATCCAGGTGAGTTCATGTGGATCGGCGACCGGGTGTCCACTGCGTCTGGGGTGCGACTGCTGAACACCCCGCTTGCTGAGCATCGCGAGATCAGTCCGGCTTTTGCGTACGCGCTCGCCGCGTTCGAGGAGGTCGCCAAGTTTCTGCCCGAGGGTGCCGATTCCATTCCCGAGGATCGGTTCACGTCGGAACGGGGACGTGAGATGTACGCCAAGGACCCGACACGGTTCACGCGCAAGGAGATCAACACTGATCTGGAGCTCAAGCGGGAGATCCTCGCTGGCATCGACCGGTTCAGTCCGCCGCAAGACTGAGAGAGCTCTCAAGGCCCGCTCGGGACGGGCACTGAAAACGGGGATCAGGCCTTCAGGTCCAGTAGCAGGGCCATCAGGCCGACCAGGGTGGCGCTGCTGACGATCTCCCGTCGGGCGATCATGGCGGGGATGTCGGCCAGTGGGATCCATTCCAGTCGGTCCGACTCGTTGCGTTCCGTCGGTTCCCCGATGCGCCGGACCCCGTTTGCGCGGAACACGAAGTGCTGGGAGTCGGTGATCCCGGCCGCCGGCTGTGCGTAGATCAGTTCCTGCATGGCTTCCGGGCGCCAGCCGGTTTCTTCCTCCAGTTCCCGGGCGGCGGCGACCACGGGGGTTTCGCCGTCCTCGACCAGTCCCATAGGCAGTTCCCAGGCCCAGGTGTCCGTGACGAAGCGGTGGCGCCACATCATCAGGACGCGCTGTTGGTCGTCGACGGCCGCCGCTATGGCGAGGTCCCGGAGCCGTACGACGTGGTAGTCGGTGCGGATGCCGTCGGGTTGTTCCACGTCCAGCGAGCGCAGCCGCACCCAGGGGGTGTCGTGGAGAGAGTGTTCGCCGTGAACGGTCCATCGCATGCTCTGCTCGCTCTCAGCCTAGGTGACGGGGATGCGTTAGCGACGCGTTGGCCGGACTCCGGGCTCGCCGCTGCCACCGCGCTGGCCCGGTCGGTGACGCCGCGATCCAGTTTGTTCTTCTCTGCGGCGCTGAGCGTGCCGCGGGTGCCGTCGGTGGCGCCGACGGCCTCACGCCGGCGCCACTATGACGGGGGCCGGTCTGGGGGTGGCCGCCATGAGTTCGCTGGACGCGGCCAGGATGTCCGAGGTTGTGACGGTGACCAGATCGCTCGTCGACTGCCTCGGGAAGCCCGTTGATCAGCTTCGTCGTCGACACCTACTTGACGCGGAAGCCGTGCGATCGTTGGCGTCCATGGCGCCGACTTCGATGGGCGGCACTGGCCTTAGGTGGTCCAGGCGTGTAGTTGGCGGGCGATCTGGGCCACGCCGGCGGTGCCTGCGGCGGCTTCGCGGACGAGTGCGACTGCGTCCTTGGGCCGGTACTCGAGGTGGTGCCGGTTCAGTGCGAGGAAGGCCTCGGTGGCGTGCCAGGCGAATGCGTCGTTGGAGTGTTCCAGGCACGGTATCCGTACGAGGCTGTGCAGCAGTGCCCCGGCTTTGAGGTGCTCGGAGCTGTAGATGTCCCGGTCCATCGCTCTGGCGTACATGCGGGCTACAGCGCCGAACAGCGGTCCGTAGTCGTCGACCTGAGGGTCGCCGGGTAGGAGTTCCGCGGCGTGGAGGAGGAAGGGGACGTCGATCCGGAGTGGTGGTTGCTGCTTGTCACTCACGCGGCGCGACCCTGTCCCTCAGTCTCAAGGGTGCTGCGGGCCTGTTGCTCGGCGGCACGCTGCTCAGGAGTTGGATCGGACACCCCCGGCTCGGCGGCGAAGGCCTCGCTGCTGCGGCTGACCGAGGCCTTGAAGGCTTTCAGGAACCTCGCCTCGACCGCCGTAGCGCGCTCGTATGCAGCCGAGAGGATGTATTCCTGCATGCTCACTCCGGCTTCCTTCGCGGCAGCCGCGATAGCTGCACGCTGCTCCGGGTCAGGAAAACGCAAGCTCATAGCCTTCGGGTCTGCCATGATATCGACGGTACCAGTGATACCGGTGGCCTGCCAGCCCGTCTTACTTCATCTGCTCCGTTCCGGCGGTTCTTCCCCACAAGCGACGCTGCTCTGGTCCCCAGCTCGCGTCGACCGCGCGGCCGGTGTCACCGAACCTGGCCCATGCTCGCGAGCCGGTGCAGATTCCCTGACACCGGAGTTCGCTGAGACGGGACATAAATGAGCTGTCGATGGGGGAGAAGGCGGCCATCGCGAGGACTCCGGATAAGCTCACGTTTCCGGGATAAAACGGGGCGTTTTGGTCTGGCTGCCGTACAGCGGTACCTGCTGGAGCGGGTCTCGCTTGCCGACTCCGTGGCGGCGGTCGTAGACGGTGTCGGCGGTGTGGGAGCCGTCGGCCCAGCGGCCGGCGATGTTGCGCTCGGCGAGAGGGACGCCTGCTTCGGCGAGGTCGGTGTTGGCGCCGGCGCGCCAGGAGTGGCTGGTGACCTTCTTGTCGTCGATGTACGGCACGCCTGCCTGTTCGGCAAGGTGCTGCAGACGCTCGTTGAGCGAGCCGGGCCGCATCCGGTTGCCGCGCTTGCGGTCGGCCGGGTACGTCACGAGGTTGCCGCCGCGGGTCAGCGCCCTGAAGAGCGGATCGTCCGGGCCGGCGGCGCCGAGGTCCTTGAGCACGGCGCGCCAGGCGCGGGCGCGGCGGACCAGCTGGAGGTCTTCGCGGTCCTCGATGAAGCGGCTGGATCCCCGGCCGGCCTGGTCGGTCTTGGAGACGGCGGTGGTGACGAGCAGCCCGGTGTCGTAGATCTTGATTCGCTTGTTGAGCTGGTCGGCGAGCTCCATCTCGCGGTGGAGGTTGGAGTAGGCGAGGGCGGCGAGGAAGGCGTCGCGTTTGCCGATGTTGGTGGATTCGTCGATGGCGGCGATGATGCGGAGGTTGTACTCGAGGGTGACTGCGGCGGAGCGGTCGACGGTGCCACCGGCCTGCACCCACGTCTTCTTCCAGGCCCGGATCCGGCCCTTGATGCGGGACGGGTCGGGGCGCAGGTCGACGGGCTGCCAGTTGTAGATCCGGGACATGTACTGCCCGACCGAATCCGGCTTGAACTCCCCGGCCTTTCCGCGCCGGATGAGGTGGAGACCGTAGGCGGTGTACGTGGCGGTGGTGCACGGATACGCCAGCCGCGGCGGGTCCTGCGCCGCGCACCACGCTTCGAACGCCCGGACCGTGGAGTCGCGGTTGATGCGGGTGTTCTCCGCGAGGTCCTCTTCCTCGAGGTCCGCCACGTCCTCCTCGGACAGCCGGAAGTCGGCGTCCGTCCACGGCGGGCGGGCGTCGGCGAGCGGGGGCAGCTGGCCGGGGCCGAGCATGGTGTGCTGGGTGACGAGGTATCGCGGTCCGGCACCCGCGATGTCGGCCGGCGTCGCGGCGGGCAGTGACGGGTCGGCCGGGACGAGTTCCGCGTCGATGATGTCGCCGTCGGTAGCCCCGGTCACCTCGAGGCGTTGGAGGGGGACGGCCGGTTCACTGGCGCTGGCGGGACGGCCCGTCTCGTTCGTCTGCTCGTCTTCGTTCTGCCGGCTCACGCGACCCCCCGAAAGTGGCATGTCCACGCCGCGATTTCGCCGTTCGGCGAGTTGGCGGTTATTCCAGGCAGAATACCCGGCTACCCATCGGTAACCGGCATGCAGTGGCCCGTTGGCGGGGGTGGATCGCTCAGACAGCCCGCTGACGACCTCTCGCGACCACCAAGGTCCGATCACACCGGCCTCTCCGCGTTTGGACGCCAGAGACCCCATTCCACGAGTCGCTTTTCTAGTGGTTGGGGTGAAAGTTACTTGTTAGTGCCGTTTGCTCCGCCGGGCGAACCTGCCTTGGCTTCGTCTGCCACCTTGTGGTCCTGGTACACCTTCCTCGTCTTGTCAATGAGGACCTTGGACCAGTGATCCTTCAGATAGTCCTCCATGGCGGCGACCGCCGCCACCCCCTGGCCGACCGCCTGCCCGACCTGCTGCTGGGACTTGACCCGCACATCACCCACCGCGAACACACCCGGCAGATCGGTCTCGAAAATCAGTTTCTGTCTATCCCCGAGGTAAATGTCGGTCAGAAGGAAACCCTTGTCGTCTGTCGCAGCTCGAGCAGTTCCATTTTCCAGCCACTTGGTTCGGGGGAGACCACCGGTCAATACATAGATCACATCGGCCTCGATCCATTCGGGTGCGGATCCGGGCGCGGCCTTTTTACGACGGTAGTGAATCTTGACCGGGTTGGCGTGCTCGAACTTCACCACGTTGGACCGGGACGATGACCTCAGCACACTCTTCGACCTTGCGGAACAGGTTTAGGCGCATTTCGTTCTTGTCACCGATCAGGGTGACGGCGCATTCGGCGGCGCTGAGTTTCTTGGCGGCGTCGCCCGCACTGCCACCGGCCCCGATGATCACCACCCTCGTGCCGGCTGACGGCTCGTCCTCCACGTAAGCCGGACCCCAGTGGAGGAGCCCCTTCTCCTTCAGCTCCAGCTCACTTGCCTTCTCATCCGCCCCCGGTGCGATGGCGTGGGAGGCGACTGCCCCTGCCCGAACACGCCAGCAAGATCGCGCGGCAGGCGACAACAGTGATCGACCTGCTCGACGGCATCACCGACCACACGGCACGTAACCACAGGCGTTACGCCGCCGATTTCTGGCGGCGTTCCAGCGCCTTCGCAGCGTTGCGCCGTGCGGGCGCTGCCAGATCAACGGGAGCGCCGGCGCCCTGGCCCGCCATTTCCTGCCAGCCTCGGATCTTGTTCGCGACCTCCCTCAGCCGGACATCACCGGGCTTGACATCAACGTAGAACAGAGCTTCGTCCACCTTGCGGTCGTCTCCGCCCCAGCGGACGGCTCCGTCAAGTTCGGCGAGGATGTCCCGGATCGCCATCAGCTGCAGGGGAAAGAAGCCGCCGTGGTTTCCGACTGGAAAATGGCCGGGCCGGATCCGCACCGCTGTCCCGGACGCCAGGTTCGACTCAGGAAGCTCATGACGCACGGCTGATGGGGAGTGCCAGCCGACGACGTCGCCTTTGCGGAGCTCGTCGATCCCATAGTGGAAACGGCGGACGAGGTGGACAAGAACCGCCTCGACATCCCCCATGCGCACCGCGATGCCAGCAAGGGGTGTTCCCGGTACGGGGCGGGTGAATATGGAGCCGCCGCCGTCCGCGACCCGCTCCATCTCCCACCCGTTGTGAGAGGGCTTGCCTGTCAGCACACGTCTTTGCCGCTCCTGCGCCTGGCGTACTGCCTCCTTTACAGCCGGCGGAATCGGATCCTTCCCGGCTGCATATGCCGCCGGGGACAGAAAGCGTGAGGCAGGGAGGCCGGCGGCGATGGCAGCACCAGTGATGACGGCAGTGCGGGCGAGAACTGTGCGTCGCGATACATGCGAGGAATTCATGAGCTGTCTGTCCCTTTCCTGACGACGTGCCTGATGCGACGCTCTGACTCAAATGCCGCAAAAATGGCTAGTGTTGCGGCGATGAACGCCAGACCTAGCACTGTCGGATTGATGTACTCAGGGACGCCGGCCGCATACGTGCCGTCATTTGTGACATGGCATCCCAGGCGCAGGGGGATGTAGGTGGGGCGGTATCCGTCGACGTGCATCGCACGGGCGGCACCCACTGCTTCCTTGCAAGCCTGGTCCCGTCCCGTCTCGTCTAGCAGCATGAGATGGAGCGCGCCCCAGGTGTACACGGTGGCCGCGGCAGCACCAGCCAAGGCTGCGAGGCAACGCAGGGTGACCGGTGCGGCCGATTGCCTGATGCTGTGCCGGGCCATGGTGGCGAACCCGTACACGGCAAGCGAGGCAGAGATCACCAAACCGAAGAGGATGACCGCCAGCAGGGCGGTGGGATTGTGTCCTTCAAAGGAATCGACTGCCATAGGCATGAATTACATGCTCCGAACGATGCCGTTGTACTTTTCAAAGACCTGGTAGAGCGCCATACGCTTGGTTGCATGCTCCTCTGCTTCTTTCCCCCAGCCCTGATAACGGCGCAGCACCTGGAAGATTTCTCCCTCTGAATAGTCCAGGCGCATGGAACGGAGCGCGGGCTCGCCGCCCGGGGGATTGTTTCCTCCGGCCTTACCTTCCGCATCCCACAGGTGAATCAGCGAAACCGTCTGCAGGCTAAACGCGTTATCCTTGTTCACTTTCTGCCACATCGTCCAGATGTCCGCGTCCTTGGTGGGATCGAGAGTCGTCCCGGATACGTACCCCTTGTTGATACAGTGGTTCCAGGCACGATGCCTACTTCTCCGCTGATCTGGGCGATACCCGTGGAAGAATCCCGCTTCGGGGTCATGTTTCCGCCGACACCAGTGTGGTAGTAGACGACGGCAGCATCCACAGCCTGGTCGATGATGTCGTAATGGCGCATCTCCCAGTACGCGGACGTCTGGATCAGGGCCTTGCGCATGTTGAACTTGTTCGAAAGCGACGTGACGAGGGCGTCCTCGGCGAGGACCGTCTCAAAGCACTGAGTGTGACTGAAGATCCTGTTGCCGCCGTCGTTCGGGAATCCAATCGCTTGCATGTACTTTCCAATGTCGTCATGCAGGGCGTTCAAGAATCTGCCATCGAATCTGACATCAGGAAGGATTCCGCGCGGCTTGTTGAACGAGTTTTCCCCGACGTCACGGCCAGAGGCGATGTTATTGTCGATCTCAATTCGCCCGTCACCGGAACCGACGGCGCGGGTAACAACTTGGTCGTATGCCCAATCGGAGGGCAGCGGGTAGCCGAAGTTTCCGGAGAATCCGGAGGACATGTCGGATACGAAACTTGCTGATGAATGTCCGGCTTCACCCATGCGGGTGCAGACGTTCCGAGGACCGTACACGCCGATCCTGTAGGGATTCCCGGAAAGCGCCATGGCATCTTCAATGCCCTTGAAGTGCGGAAGAACATTGTTTGTGACGTCCTGGTCCAGGGCATCGAAATCAACAGCGAAAAAGATTCGCGTCCCATTTTTGAACCCGTGATCCATGGCTGCGTTAATTGCAGCCAACCCGGCTGCGTTCCCGGCTGGATAACTGAAGTCAGAAGCATCGCGGCCGAACGTCTGGTAGATAGGGAAGCAACGCAAGCCGTTGTCTGCGATCGTCTGCAGCTCTCCAGGCTGTATGGCCTTCTCCAGTAGCTTCGTTGCACTGGGGTTAGTGAGGTAGCGCCCCACATATTTGATGCCTTCCGCCTTCAGCGCCTCCGCTCGCGCCGAGGTTATCTTCGTCACCCCGTCACATGCCTCACCCTTCCTCGTCTGATCACCGTAGGAGACAAGGAGAGAAGCCCAGGTCGGAAAGTCGCCGTTGCCGGTCACTGGGAGCTTGGCGAAGGACTGGAAGGTCCGGACGGCATCGGCAAGATCACCGTTGAAGGTGCCGCCGAATGCCACGGGCCGCCGGTTGAGGATCATGGCAGCGGAGAATAACAGGACCCATGTGCCCTGGGATTGCAAGTACAGGGTATGTTCCCGCAGACCTGACTGTGTTCCCGATCCAAAAACACCGTTCGCTACTCCGTCAGCCATGTCGAGTTCGTACTGGATTGCGAGGAGCATGGACTTGGAGACGTCGCGGGAATTATGGCCGTCGCATGGGATGGCGTAGAAGTCCTGGCGGTTAACATAGCGGCCATTCAGCCACTGCTGCACATTCCGGATGGCGTCAGATCCTGAGTTGACGGTGACGTAAGCATCCATATTCAGCAGGCCTTTGAAGACCTTGGGTATGAGATCACTCCCGGGAGATATATTCTCCAGCCCCATATCCTTCTTGAGTTTGGCCATGGCTGACTGGACGCGAGAGTTGTACTTCCCGTCGATTTCACCCCCGTCATATCCTTTGCAATAGAGGCCGGACTGGATCATTCGGCAGAAGTCTGCCGACGGCATGGTGGACTCGTTGAGCCTCGGGTGCTTTGCTGCCAAAACAGAGAGGGTGGTGGGTCCGAAGCTATTGTTCCCTTTCCCTTACTTGTAATCGTCGGGATGACGGTTCATGAGTACCTGAAGCCGGGATACAGTGGACTCAATAAGAGGCCTGTCCTTTTCTGGCTGAGGCGCGGACCCCTGTGGAATCTCCTTTCGGAGATCTTTGATCAGCGCCATGGGTTCCTTGAAATGGCCTGCCCCCTTGGGGCTGGCCTTCATGGCCAGAAAGAAGTCGTCAACGGCCCCTAGAGTGTCTGTTAGGTACTGGGTGCAGTGACTGGGAGCGCAGCCGCCCACGATTTGCGACTGGACGCGGGCCCATGCGTCGCGGACCTTCATGGTGCTGGCCGTGGGCGCAGCGTCCTTGTCTTCCGGCTGCGAGTGGCACGCAGCCAGGGCTGCAGCCAGGATCACACCCAGCGCGGCACAGCGAAGCCGCGCGTTACCTGAGCCCGACATGGCCCCCCGATGTCCATGCGCACCTGAATCAACTTGCTTAAGACGTGGGCGAGTTGATGCTTGATGACATGGACGGTAGCCGTGGGGTAGCAGGGCTGCAAGTGCTTTCATTGGCCACGAGTGCACAAGATCCGGTCAGAGGGATAGAGGGCTCCAAAAGGAGCCTTCTCATGACCGAGGGGAATCCCCAGGTCAGCACGCTGAACATGAGATCGTTTATTCGGAGTCGAGCCCTCCGTGAAGATCAAGTCTGACCGGGAATTTGTTCTGGCCGGCGCCGGCACGGCGACCGGGAAGTGCTGGCTGCGATCGTGTTCGTGACCACGTCAGGCTGTACGTGGCAGGAGTTACCCTCGGCATCATTCGGGCTATCCGGAGCCACTGCCCATCGGCGCTTTTCTGAGTGGACGCAGGCGAAGATCTGGCCCAGGCTCCATCGCCTGCTCCTCGACGAGCTTGGCTCCAGCGGCGAGCTGGACTGGTCCCGCTGTGCGATCGAGTCGGTGACCATACGGGCCCTGCAAAGGGAGGCCTGACGGTCCTAACCCTGTGGACCAGGGCAAGTGCAGCTCCAAGACCTGTGCGGCAAACGAGCCGGCTGATCCGTCTCTGACCTCGGAACCTCAGGGGCACGAGAGCCAGGCCCTGCCCTTTGGCCAACGACATACCACCAACTCCTCGCGGACCCAAGCAGCGCAGGCCGGGGTAAAGCATCAGGCGGATCCCCCCGAACGACACGCGAGTCGACTGCCTCAAGATCGGGGTCAAGAGCCCGCAGCCTTGGCAGACTGGGCCGTCAGCTTCACCGCGTCCGGTCCGTGCGAGCCGCCAAGGCCCTGCGTCACACGGCCACGGCCGACCGCGAGAACGACGATGGCAAGGCGGGACTGGGCCCTCCCGCTTGGCTGCTGGGGGTCAAGCGGCGACCGGCGCCGGGCATACGGGCAGTGAGGCCAGGCAGCGCATGGGACCGCTGGTCTGCCAGATCCACTTGTCCTGGCGTGTGATGTGGCTGGCCGGCGCCACGGGTATGGTCGCCGTCCTCCTGCCCCGGCAGGTCGCTGCGCTCCGCTTCGGCCTGGCCTGCCTGCACATCACGCTGCTGATCGCCCCCTTCTTCATCCTCGGAGGGGTATGACCGACCCCGCGGCGCGTCTGCGGGCCACCCGGCCGTTCCACGGCCCTCTGCCGTACCGGCCGGAGAACACGGGCAACAGCAGCCCTGCGCCGTCGTCGAGTCACACCAACTGCCGTCCGTCCCATCGCGAGACCGCCGGAGATGAAATTCCGCCTTCTTGGTGCCGTCCCCAGGATCGCGAGCTGCTTCATGGCCACCGTGCCCCCGGGGCCGCTCCACCATCGCCAGCCAGCTCTACAACGCGAAGGAGCCCATGGCGCTGTTCGAGCTCCAAGAATGGCTCGGCCGCCGCACTCCAGAAGCCACGGCTCACTTAGGTGAAGATCACCCCGAACACCCTGGCCAGGGCTTACAACGATGCCAGCTACTTCGCCCGCAACGTCCGCACCATCGAAGTCCTCGTCGACCGTGACGCCGTCGCTTCAGGAGCCGCCGCGAACGGCGAGCCCTGGCAGTACGGCGACCTCGGCCACGACTGGTGCACCTACAACCTTCTTCGAGCAGTGCCAGCACCGCATGGCCTGCGCACGCTGCGGTTTCTACACCCCCAAGGCGTCCGGCAAGGGCCAACTTCTGGAGGCCAAGGAGAACCTGCAGAAGATCCTCGCGGCCATCTCGCTGACGGACGACGAACGCGCCGCCGTCGACGACGAACAAGCTGCCCTCGACCACTTACTGAAGTGACTCACCGACATCCCCACTCCGGCCGGGCCAACTCCCCAGCAGATCGGCAGCCCGGCGCAGGCCATCCTGCTGCCTGTCGTTGAGATCAACCGGAAACCGAGCGAGCAGTAGTGCTCAACGGCCCAGCCGGTGCCGAACGTAATCCGGATGGGCCACACCGACCTCGATGCGGTTCTCATCGAGGCCGTTGACGATCCGCAAACAGCCCTCAGCGAAGACGAACTCCACCGCCACCGTTCCAGCTGCCAGGTCATGGTCTGCCGGCCGCCACTCAAGGAGCGCGACCTCATACAGCTCCTGGCCGACGAACGGCTCCAGACGTTCATCACTGTGAGACCACTGAGGCGTGAGTTCGAACCACTCCCACCCGGTGATGGTCGTCGCAGTGTCGATCGTGTCCCAGCCGATCGAGAGTTCATCGAATTTCGAGTGACAGACCTCCACCTGAACGGCTTCGAAGTCCAGCACCACCGGGCACTCGGCGAACCAGTACCCGTCCTCGACGAAACGTACCAACTCGAGCCCCGTCAGCCGCCGGCCGGCGAGCCTCGCCAGACGTGATCCGTGCGCCTGCCGAACCGCATCGATCCCGACCAGGAAGGATGGCTTGAAACCAGAGATCCCGATGTCCACAGCACCTGAGTCTCCCGGCCTCCAGCCCAACCGGCCAGCACATATTCGAAGCAGAAGGATCCTCGACGCCACTTGACAGCTCGGATTCCACAGAAGGGTCGGGAAGTCGTGAGGCAGGTTGTGCCACTGCACCCCGGTGCGGTTCACGTGCAAGATCGCGTTCATGATCTCGCGCAGGTCGTGTTCGGGCGTCCGATGTCCAGGGCATGACGTCGGCGCTCGGCCCGCCAGGTGGCCAGCACCGGCTCGATCAACGCTCAGTGGACATCGGGCAAATCGCCTGAATAGGGGCGATGCTCGGTTATGACCCGGGCGTACCGCCAGCAGACGTTTGCATCCAGGCCCGCGGGAGCGCGTTCCCGAAGCATGCCGGGCATCTCTTGGGATGCGACAGGCACAAACAGCATCCCGCCCCGACTCCGGCAGTCCCACCGGCACCACACCCTCACGCGGCAAAAATCGGTTTTTGAAGGCTGGCCTGCCGCTCTTCGTAGCCCACCCCGCTCGGCCCCCTCGCCACGCATAGGCTCGGCCCATGGACGACTCGATATGGATGGGGGTGCGGGAGCGGGTGCAGTCCCTCATCGCCGCGCCAGCCGGTGACCGTGTTTTTGGCGCGATCGGGCACAAGTTCTTCCTCGAGGACCCTCTGACGCCGGCAGAGCTGGCCGACCTCGAAGATCAGACAGGTGTGTTGCTGCCCGGGGAGTACCGCGACTTCCTCCTACAGGTCGGCGCCGGAGGTGCCGGGCCCTCGTATGGGGTGTACCCGGTACGACTCATTCAGGGGCGCTGGCGGTGGGAGGGAGAGGGAGCCGAGCTGGCTGACCTGTCCCGACTGGCCGAGCCGTTTCCGCGTGAAGGCGCCGATCCTGAAGCTGTCCAGTTGCTGCTGTCCGAGCACCCCGAAGAGGACGACTTCGAGGACATCGAGGACTTCGATGACGCCATCGAGGCATGGGAAGAGCGCTGGGAACCCGTGATGTGGTCGGCGGACCGCACTGTCGGCGCGGTGGTGATCTCAACGCTGGGGTGTGCCGCCCGCGAGTGGCTGATTATCAGCGGCCCGGAGCGTGGGCGAATCTGGTCCGACAACAGGGCAGACGACGAGGACCTGAAGCCGCTCCTCGATGACAACGGCGCGTCGATGACCTTCGCACGCTGGTATCTGACGTGGCTTGAGAAGGCCGAACGTCAGCTGGCGTCGGTCCCGGCGGCAGACTGAGTTGCGGTCCCTGCGGAGGTCGTCCCGGGTTTCCTTCCGGCCGGGCTTCGTTGTCCAGCCGTCGGTGCGGGGCCCTCGCAGGCCACGTCGCCGGCTGGTGCTACCCGATCCCCTAGCTCATCAGTTCTAGGCGATCCACGCGTCAGTCAGCTCCTGCACTGCCGAGCCGTCGCCGTCCGCGACCTTCACGGCGGTGAACGCGCGCGTGGCATCCGAGGTCTGCACCCGGAAGGCGGGCCGCTCGGTCTCCAGCACCTCGACGATCTTTGCGGCCGCGCCCTGCGGCGTCTGCGCGGTGGCGAAGGCGTCACGGACGCGGGCCTGGTAAGCGGCCAGCGCCGGCCCGTACGGGCCGGCCTGCGCCACCAGGGCGTCGCGGCCACCCACGTTGCTGATGAAGTCGCTGGCCACCGCGCCCGGCTCGACCACGCTGACGGCCACGCCGACCGTCGCGGCGACCGGGGCGAGCGACTCCATGAAGCCCTCGAGGGCGAACTTGGCCGCGCAGTACACCTCGTTGAACGGCTGCCCGACCACGCCGCTGATGCTGGTCACGGTCAGCACGCGGCCCTTGCCCGCACGCAGCATGGGCAGGGCCGCCTTGGTGACGTGCAGGACGCCGAAGAAGTAGACGTCCATGACGGCCGCACGCCCTCGAGGCTCTCCTGCTCCAGCGTGCCAATGTGGCAGGCGCCGGCATTGTCGACCAATGCGTCCAGGCGGTCGAGGCCGGCCAGGACGCTGCTGACGCGTGTCAGGGGAGATGTGATTGAAAAGACTGATCGGCGAGCAGCTGCCGAGGGGAAGCGAGATGAGCCCCGGGTGCCGATGGCGATCCGGGGCTCCTTGTCGGCCAGGGTCCGGCTCGCCTCATGGAGAGCCGGACGGCGCTGTGCCGGGCAGCAACTTTGACGGCCGTGATCTAGTGTCTGTCCCGGGCGCTTGGTGCGCGCATCTTATTCATCAGCAAGACATAGACGCCGCCCAGGATGAACGTAACGGCGTACTGGGCCCAGTCGGTTCCGCTCAGCAGCTTATTCGCGCCGACGAGCACTGCTGCCCAGACGAGTGTTGCAATGATCTTGGCCATCATTTGTGGTGCCCCAGGTTAGGAGAGGGAGGCCAGGCAAGCCGTCGCGCCAGCGGCCACGACCTTCGCGGCGATGTCCTTGGCCACGTCCTTGCTGACGTACCGGCCGACGACAAATGCGCCCGCGCCACCGATGCCGGCCTTGATAAGGCAGTTCTGGACGATGCCGCTCATCTTGTGGTTCGACAGCAGAGAGGCGCAAGCGTTCTTCTGCTTGTAGTAGGTGCACATCGTCCGCTGCTCGCCGATCGGGTCGACCAGGACGACAGGCGGCGCAACTTCAACTACGGGCGGGGCGGTCTCCGCTACAGGCAGCGGGTCTGTGGCGGCGGATGCGGTGCCCGCAGCGCCGGTGATGAGGGCACCGCTGAGCAGGGCAGCGGAAACAACGCTCGATAAAATGCGCTTCATATCTGGAGTTCCCCTATTCCTTTTCAAGGGAGCGGGTCTGGTCAGGGACTCCGCTCCTGTGTAACAGCGAAGACTCTAGGTTCAAGATCGACAAGAAAGGAAGGGGAACCGGAGGGTAATCGGATCTTGGCTGGATTGCCGTCTCAAAGGTCTGCGCCATTCCAGATCGGGCGGTCATGCTGGATGCCCAGCGTGACCGCCATTTCGGATATGCCCCATTCGGTTGGAGGGTGGGCGCCTCGCAATCCCATTGGAACGGCAAGGTAGAGGTGTCGTCTCAGCCATCGACGGCTCGACTGTGTGGCCAAAGCCGCTGTGAGCTGCAGCACTCGACGACGAGCCGGGACGGCGGCCGCCGTCCCGCAGTCCACCGCTGCGCTGCGCGCCACGACCTGATCGAATAGGGCCGTGGGCGCCAACACACACTGATCAACCATCACGCGCGGCCCGTGCAGTGCGGCGCGACGGGCGCGAGCCGATGGACCTGGGCGCCGCGATCGGCACACTGGTCACCGAACGTGCCCGGCAAGCTCCCGGCCGCCAGCGCCATCCTGCGCAAGCGGTGGGCGGCCATCGCCCCCGATCTCGCCGGGCACGTCGCAGCGGTCAGCTACGACGTGGACTCCGGCCAGCTCACCTGTGCCCGGAATCGACGGCGTGGGCGACGAAGCTACGCCTGGAACAGGTCCGCGTCATCGAGTCCGCGAACACGGCAGCAGGCCGGACGGTCGTACAAGCGGTGCGGATCCTCACGCCCGGGTCCGTGCCTATGCCCGAGCCAGCCGACGTCGCGCCGCCGCCCGCGGCCGCGCCGACCGCTGTCAGTTGGCCTGGCTCCTCGCACGCACGCGCGAAGGGCCGTCAAGGAGGACACCCTTTCCTGTCTCCTCAGCCCGTCTGCCCTTCAGCCCGGCCGGCTGAGGGGCCACTCCGGCCCTGGCCGGAACTGGTCAAGGGCGCCCCTTCAGGAAGCAATGACCCGGATCGTAGAGACGGAAGGGCTGGCCGGCAGGTCGGTGCGGTGCTGTTCGAGGTCGGTGACGTTTTTGAGGCCTGCCTGGACCGTGTACTGGGTGTGGACCCCGTCGGGACCTGTCTCCGGGGTCAGCATCATGTTGTCCGCGAAGCCCCAGCTGCCGTTTGTGTAGACGCCCTTGATCCTGCCGTCCACCGTTCCGACGGCGTCGAAGGAGCCGCCCTTCCAGCGGAAGGTCCAGTGGGTCCGGTACCAGGCGTCCAGCTGCTCCGGGGCGGCCAGGAAGTGCTCGCCGCTCGGGTCCCGGGGATCGGCGATGAGATCCTCGGGCCGGTCATCCCCGGTGGTCAGAGCGATGAGGCCTGACGCGTTGGCCTCGGCAGCGGCCGGATACGTCCGGCCGCGGTGGACCGCGTAGGTCTTGGGGCGGAAATGGTCAACCTCGGCCAGGCGCCGCACCAGAATGTGCCGGGGCTGGAGGCGATCCTTGCGGTGCTGTTCCAGTTCGGTGGCCTCGTCGCGTGGGAAGATGCCCCGGTAGCCGATGACCCGGCGCTTGAGGTGTTCCTTGGCGAAGTGTTCGTCGGAGCTGAGGTAGTTGCCCGAGAGCGTGGTGGGTGTGGCGGCGGTGCACTCGAAGGGCTCGCCGTGCCAGCGGAACGTCCACGTCACGGCGTACCAGGCTTCCAGGCGCTCCAGCGGAACCGGGTATCCCACAGACCCGTCGGCGGCCTCGCGCGACGCGACCCCTTCGGGTGCGGGGCGCCCGGGCTCGGGCAGCAGCTCGACGTACGGCCATAGCCCCACGGCGCCACGGGCCCGATAGAGCTCACCGCGGAAGACGGCGACCTCACCCTTGACCGGGAAGGGGAAAACTCCAGCGCCAGTCATATCTTTTTCCACGGTCCTTCGTTCTTGTCGAAGAAGCCGACGGCCTCTTCGGTACCGTCGGCGTGCATACGCCAGAGTTCAGCATGGTGGGGGAAGCCGGTGGCCTTGGCAGTCCACTCCGGGATACCCCCGGCGGTGTAGCCGGTGCCGAGGAACGGATCACCATGGGCCCATCCCTCGCTCTGGCTGGCCATGTCGGCGACGTGGTTGGCCCGCTCCTTGTCGCCGACGGCGCCGAGGGACGGCTCGGCACGCATGTCGTGTGGTGCCGGGAAGCGCAGCTGGTACGCCTCGGACGCGCCCGGAGGGGCGGGGGTCCAACCGGCGTCGCCATCGTCGAGAGCGAGCCCGTCGCGCAGTTGGTCCATGCTGCGCAGGTCGGCGGTGTCACGGCCGCGCGCGATGGAGCCGCGGAACTCACTGGGATTGAACTCGTCCGTGCCGGGCTCTGTGACGTTGTCCAGGTAGGCCTGCGCGACATCGGGCTGGAGCACCTTGGTCACCATACGGCCCTCGTCGAGCTTGATCGCTTCACGGACATTGACGACCTCGCGGGCCTGCGCGTCGCTCAGCTCGTTGGTCCGGGTGAGCCGGAGCTTGTCATGCTCGGAGTGGTCCAGGCCGCTTGCCCCCAACTGGTCGTCGATCACCTGGTCGAGCTTGGTCAGCGCCCGAGCGCCGCGTCGCCGGCGTCGGTGACGCGGCGAGACCGCGGTGGCGATCGCCTAATCATCATCGGACACGGCCCGATGATCCAGGGGCCCACAAGGCTGCCCGGTGGCCAACGGATGCCACCAAAAGTTGAGGCGGGCGAGGCGCTTGGCTAGGGTGCGGGCCGGGGGTATGGAGATCATGGAAAACAGCAGGTCCGCAGGAGTCTTCCAGGAACTGGAGGACGACGCCCCGTTGATGGTTGGCGGCTACCGGCTCGTGGCGCGGCTGGGTTCCGGTGGTATGGGCAAGGTCTACCTCTCCTACACCCCGGCCGGCCGCCCCGTGGCGATCAAGGTGATCCGGCCGGAATTCGCCGAGGACCCGGAGTTCCGGCGGCGGTTCGCCGACGAGGTGGCAGCCGCCCGACGCGTCCAGGGGCTGTGCACAGCGCCGGTACTCGACAGCGACACCGACGGCCCGCGGCCCTGGCTGGCCACGGCATACGTGCCCGGCCCCACGCTGTCCTCCGCGGTCGCCGCCCATGGACCGCTTCCGGTATCGACCGTGCTGCTGCTCGTCGCCGGTATAGCCGAGGCGCTGCAGGCGATCCACGGCGCGGGCCTGGTGCACCGCGACTTGAAACCGTCCAACGTGCTGCTCGCCCCCGACGGTCCGCGCGTCATCGACTTCGGCATCGCGCGGGCCGCCGACGCCACGGCGCTGACCGCGACAGGAGTGGCCGTCGGGACGCCGTCCTTCATGGCGCCCGAGCAGGCATCCGGTGCCGAGGTCACCGCAGCGACGGATGTCTTCGCTCTCGGCCAGGTGGCCGTCTTCGCCGCGACAGGCGCCCCCGCCTACGGGGACGGACCCTCGCACGCTGTGCTCTACCGCATCGTCCACCAGGAACCGAACCTGTCCGCAGTGCCGGCGGAGCTGCAAGACCTCGTAGCCCGGTGCCTGGACAAGGACCCGGGGCAGCGCCCGGCGCTGTCCACGGTCATCGACCTGTGCCGCGCCGCGGGCGACGACACCCAGCTGCGGCGCGGCGAGGGCTGGTTGCCGGCCGGGGTCGCGGCGGGCATTGCGCAGCGGCCACCGGCTCCCGGCCCGGCGCTCACGGCCCCGCTCACCGTGGTGGTGCCGCCGTCCCCGCCTACCCCGCCCTCCCCGTCGCCCTCGTACGTCCCGAAGCCGTCCTCGTACGCCCGGAAGCCGCCGCGGAAACGCACCACGCGTACCGTCCTGTCAGTGGCTCTCGGCGTACTCGCCGTGATCGCCAGTGTCGTGGCGGGGTACACCTTGACGATCAGCGGCAGCACGGCTCCCGACGATACGACGAGGATAAAGTCGCAGGTGGACTATCAGAAGATGACCCTGCCCGTCGGCAGTCACTTCGAGCTGGCCGACACCTCGCTCACACCGCGCCAGGGCTACACGGACGACATCTTCCTGCACTGCCCGGAGTCCGGGAGCTGCTACCTCGGTGCTGATACGTCCCGCCTCACCCGGCTGGACAGCCGCGTGAAGGGATCCCGCGAAACCTGCCGGAAGAAGACCGACTCCACCACCTCCATCAACACCGACACACTCAGCAAAGGCTCGCAGATCTGCGTGCGCAACCAGCAGGGCTGGGCCGGCCTGCTCACCATCAAGAGCAAGTCGCTCGCCGATATCCGCGAGGCGTCCGTCGACTTCCACGTGGAAGCATGGATCGACTCCTGAGGCCGGACAGCCCGTAGCCGCTCGGAAAGCACAGCGGCGCCCGGTATCGGTGAGGTAGTCGCCGGTGAGGTCACTGCCGGGGCTTACGCGCATGCGCCCGCTCAGACGCGGCCTTGCTTCGACCCGCGCGGATGCCCTGGACCGTGCCGAGCGCCTTGTGATGCGCCTGCGAGTCGGGTATTGAGCGGCCCTGCTGCCGCAGGGTGGCCTGATGGAGGTCGCTGGTACGTACCGACGGGGATGGCAATGGCCGGTGCAAGCACGGGCTGATCTCACCGTAGCCGGTACTGCCCGCGCGGGCAGGATCGTGAAGCGGGGGCCGCGACAGGGTTGTCTGGTGATCAACAAGGGGGGGCGTACCGCATGTGCACCGTCGCCGTCGCGTCCGCAGGGCGTGGGGCCTTCCGGCTCTCGCCGGGGTGCTCCTGGCCGCCAGTGCCTGTGATGGCGGATCCGCTGGAACGGCTGAGCCCGCGAGGACGGCGAAGGCTACGGACCCGCAGAAGGCTCCGCAGTCCCAAGGGTCCCTTTCCGAGTCCCGGCTGAAGCCCATGCTGCTGAAGGCGGCCGACCTGGGCGCCGGATATACCGAGGAGCCCGGCGACAGCCGCGACAAGGATGAGTACGGCATCACCGGCTGCCCGGCCCTGGAAAAGCTGTCTGGTGATGGCGAGCTGTAGTCCGCGGTCCAGGTGAAGACCGGATTCGCCTATGCGGGCGAGGCAGGCATGAGCGAGGAGCTCGACAGCGACTCTCCTACTGCCCTGTCCGCCCAGCTCCACACGCTCTGCGACGCCTACGCAGCTTGCCCGTCCTTCACCATCACCTCAGGCTCCTCTCCGATCGACGCCAAGGCCGTCATAATCACCGTCCCCGAACTGGGAGACGAGCGCTACGGTGTCACCGTCACCATGAGCGGCCCCGGAGGCACGATGATCATGAAGCAGATCGCGATCCGAAAGGGCAACGTGTCGGTGCTCCTCATGGGCAGCCCGGGGCTCGTCGACCACCACATCGAAAAAGCACTGAGAAAGATCACAACCGACTGACGTCACCACAGGACCACACCCTGCCCCGGGCGGGCAGGTCCGACCGCGCCCGAGGCACTGCGCCACCTGGATCGGCTGCGAGGACGGCGCAGGGCTGCTGTTGCCTGTGCTTGCCGGCTGGTACGGCAGGGGGCCGTGGACGGCCGGGTGGCCCGTGCATCGCGCCGCAGGGTGCTGGTCATACCCCTCCGAGGATGAAGAAGGGGGCGATCAGCAGCGTGATGTGCAGGCAGGCCAGGCCGAATCGGAGCGCAGCGACGCACCGGGGCAGGAGGACGGCGACCATACCCGTGGCGCCGGCCAGCCACATCACACGCCAGGACAAGTGGACTGCGTCCATCAGCGGGACCGTGCATCCCTGGTACTCGCAGCGGTCGTGGGATACCTGCTTGGTGAGATCGGCCAGGCCCAGCAGAGCGAGAGCGGGCAGGAAGAAGAGCAGTCCGATGGCGGCCATCTTGCGGCCCATGGGGACATAGGCCGGCTGTGCGTCGTGCTGCTGACCTGCTACGGCGTCGCAGGAAGTAGGTGCGGTGGTGTCCATGGTGAACACCTCACACCGCGTGGCTGATCACCCACATCCGTCCCCGTACTCATGACGGGCTGCCGACAAGTACTCAACGAACCAGGACAAGAGGCCTGCACCTGGCCTCGTCACGGTGTGCTCGGACGCTCGCGCTGCTGGCCGGGGACAAGGGCCGAGGCTCTGATGACCGCAGCGGTGCTGTGCGCGGTTGGGGATCGTCTTGTGGACTTCAGCGAGGACGACATCGTCCGGGAGGAGGACGAGTTCCTGATCCGTTTCACCCTGTCCGGCGCACATTGCGAAACGGCTGGAGTTGGTCGGGTGACCGGTGAATGCGCTGGTAGCCAGCGGTCGTACGCAGGGCGCAAAGGGTTTGAGTGACCGAAAATCGCTACCGTCGGTGATCTTTTCGGGGCAGGTTGTCAGTGGTGCGTGCTCTCATACGACCTGCACACGGATGTGCCGATGACCTTGGGGTGGGGGCGCCTTCATGATGGTGCAGGGGAAGACGCAGGTACGGGGAGGCGTTCCCGTACGGGCGCATACTCGGTTATGTCTCGGATCGGGACGTCAACTCACGATCACGGGCATCAGCGGGATCCTGGGCTGGGGCGCCCGGGAGGGCGGCGGCAAGTTCAAGGGAGAGGCCGAAGTCCCACCGCGGTACCGGCTTACTCTCACCGCTCCCGTTGAGTCAGGCGGTGCCCGATGAGCCGCCGGCCGGTACGGCGTACGGCGCGGCGCCGGCCGTCCCGCCGGTCCAGGAAGAAGGACGAGCAGGTTGCATTGCTGGTGGCCGCGGTCGTGACCGTCGGCCTTGTGGCTGCCGTGGTGCGGTGGCTGCTCGCGCACTGGTGGCTCTTGCTCCTCGCTGCCGTTGTCATCGTTGTCGCCAGTGGCCTTTGGCTTCGGCAGACGCGGCAGCGGGCCGAGTGGGAACGTGTGCGGGCGCGGGCGCTGCGGCTGCGCATCGCCGAGCTCGACGCATTGGACCACCGGGCCTTCGAGTTCGCCATACGGGATTTGATGCGTCGGGACGGCTGTAAAGCCGAGCAGCTCGGCGGTGCGGGCGACAACGCCTGCGACGTGCGTGCTGTTGACCCTGCCGGTCGCGTCTGGGCGATCCAGTGCAAACACCGGCGGGACGGGGACGGCGGCGCCGCTGTCGGTGTCGGGGTGTTGCAGCAGGTCAATGGCACCGCTCGGCAGATTCACGGGGCGGACATCGCGGTCATCCTGACCAACGGCCGCTTCACCTCCAAGGCCATCCCTTGGGGGAAGGATCACCGGATCCATCTCGTCGATCGCCGCGTGCTCGCTGAGTGGGCTGCGGGCTCTCGTCCCCTGTGGGATCTGCTGGACCGCATACCGCCCCCACGTCGTCCGACTGCCTTGTCCTGACTCGCGGGGGTGGAACAGCGGATGCGGACGGGGGCTGCGCCGGTATGCCGTGAAACCAGCCACGGGACCAGTGCCCTGTGGCCATCCGTTGCTGATGGGGCTGCCGCAGTGCCCGCTTTGGGCTATGCAGAAGGGCGGGGAGTAAGTGCCGAGGGGAGGGCTGGTGGGGTGACCATCAATGTGGCGGTTTTACTGGCCGTGATCATCGTTGTCCGACTGCGCCGGCGCACGGAAGCCAGGAGCCGGTTCGACGAGAAGCTGACGGTGGTCATCGTGCTGGTATTCGGTGTGCTGGTCGCTCCGACCAGCTTCGGGCAAGGGATCCTCAGTTTCGTGGGTCAGCTCGCGCGAAGCATCTCGCAGTCCGGTGGCTTCTGACCTTCGGCTTCGTCCCCTGCTGTCGAGCATCGGCACCCGCACCTGACCGAATTGGTGCTCGAGTGCCCGACTCGACGCTTGCTCGAGTTTGTTGTGCCAGTTCGCGATGGCGATGGTCAGCATGTCGATCACCATCGCTATGGCCGCTCCATCCTCCCCGCGTTCGAACATGTGGCCTCTGTATGCAAGGGTGCAAGCCGCCTTGTGCAGGGCGCGGTCGTGGAGGCGCTCGGCGCGGATGTGGGAACGCACCGAGCGCTCGAAAGTCATGGCAGCTTCAGTTCTGGAGGCTTTGATGTCGGGGCAGTCAGACGTCCGGCCGACAGCCCCCCGTCGCCGATTACCTGGCGACGCCCGTCGGCGACGGGCGCCAAATGGGTGTCCGATCCGCCGTGCAGAGCGGGGCCGTCCGCGCCCACCTGGTGGCGTGCCAGGACCATGTTCGGCAGAAGACGCCGGGGTACGTGAAATGGGGGTACTCACGGCTGTACTCGTGGAAGGACGCGAGGGAGGCGGCGAACACGGCGCTACCGCATCTACGTGCAGTGGACGACAGTGATCAGCAGCGACAGCGTTGACGCCTATGGTTCAAGATCCTGCGCAATGCCGTGGTCGACGTGCTCCGCAAGCGCGACTGGCGCCCTGTGCTGCCTCTGGCCGCGCTCTGGCGGCTGTGGCGCAGTCGGGAGCCTCGTGGAGTGCTGGACTTGCAGCGACGTAGGGCAAGGGAGGCCTGACGATCGACTGACTCCACGGGTGAAGGGGCCGGTCAGCGGACTCGGGTGTGATCCACGGCTGCCTGTGACAGATCCCGTCGGCCTGCCGCCTTCACCCAGGTGCCGCTCCCGTTCGGGTTTTGACAGCTGCATGTCCTTTGCCGCAGCTGTGCGAGCGCAGGTACTTGTGTGGTCTAGGCTCCCTGGGCCAGTAAATGATCATGCAAGGGGGGCCCATGAAGGTTCGGAAAATCATCGCTCTATCGACTGTAGCCATCACGCTCACCATGCTCACCGCGTGCAGTGGCGGGGACGGCGGTGTGCCAGACATGCCGGGCGGTTCCGATGAGGCGAAGCTCAACGCCTCGCCTGCGCCTAAGGGCTTCACCGCGCCGACCAAATTCTCGCCGGACCCGGTCATCGCGCTGCCCGACTCCGCGACACAGGGCAAGGTCTACATCGGCGGTGACCTGCCGCCTCTGCCGGTAGCGCTGCATCAAGGGACGGTCTTCATCTCGCGGCCGGACGGCCTCGATGTGGTGAGCAGCTACGGCAAGAGTTTCCCGGCCACGATTACCCCTGAGCACTCCCCTGTACTGAGGCTGGAGAGCACGGGCGGCGGCTTCGTGGGCAACAATCCCGCCCATGCGCCGCTCATCACGTCCTTCGGTGGAAAGACGTGGGTTCTGAGCGCGGTGGTGGCAGAGGTGACCGGCTCCGGAACAACCAAGTCTCACGACGTAGTGGAGCTGATGGCGGTAGACACCGCGAACACCAGAACCAAAGCCTGGTTCACAGAGACCAAAGTGACGGTGGAAGACCGGTACTCCAGGGACCGGGGCGAGGCCCATGTCGTCGGCCGGGGCGGGAACACCGTCGTCATCCTTTCCCGTGGCCAGCTCTTCGGCGTCGACCTCACCAGTCGCCGGCATCTGTGGACCGCCCAGGGCACGTACGACGAGGGTGCAGTCGTCATCGGGGACCGCGTCATCGCGCTGCGCGACAGACCTGAGGGCGGCGATCAGGTCGTGGGGATCAGCACGGCAGACGGCAAGGACCTGTGGACATCGCCACGCGCGGCAAGGGACGAGCTCTCGGTCGCGGGGCCAGACACCGTCATGACCTACGAAAAGGCGGAGCAGCAAGGCGGCGACCGGCACCACCTCCTCAACGCCGCCACCGGTGAGATTCAGGCGATCCTTCCCAAGGACGCTCCGAGCTCCGGCTGTGCCTACGACGGCGCTGCCGTGACCGTGTGCACAGACGGGCGAGGTTCCGACAGAAAGGTCGCCGCCTATAACCCCAAAAACGGCCAAGAGGTATGGCGTCTGCCCGACGCAGCCGGCACGCGGGTGGCACCGTCGATCAACCTCGTCCGCGCGGGACTGATATACGGAATGGCCAACGGCAACCCTGTCGTCCTGGACGCTGCCAGCGGCAAGGACAAGGAAAACCAGCCCGGGGTCGCCCCGCATCTCACGGACGGCTACGTGGGAATCACCGAGACCAAGGACGGCCGCGGCCTTAGCGCCTACCGCGCGGTCGGCTGACGCACGAGCCCCTGCCGTCAGATCCGGCTTCGGGGATCAATCAGGCCGTGGTTAGCGGTAAGCACCTGATGATCAGGGCGCGGTCGCCGCGGTTGTGATGCGGGCGGCGTAGACCCGGTGGGCCTTGCGCTCTGCGGGGCTGGCGGCTTCGGTGGCGAGGGCGGCGGCCTGCTGCAGCGCGGTGCGGTGGAGTTCGAGCGGCGCGGTGATGCGGAGGGAGTGGCCCTGGCCGCGGCGGATGGTCCGGCCGGAGGTGAGCGCCGCGCGGACGGCCTCGTCGCCGACGTCAGCGAGGCCCGGTTCGCGCTGGACATGAACTCCCGCCTCGACCTCTCCGCCGCGTCGGCCATGGTGCCCGGCTCCCGCACTGTGCCCGAGGCGCAAGCAGCCGTTCGGTCGCGCACGGGGCGACAGGGTCGGCATCCGTGAGGGCCCGTACCCCCGGCGTCGCCGATGGGCGGCTGGATCGCTGACCGGGGTGAGGCGGCGGGGTCTGGCGCCCTGCCTCCGATACGGGTGCCGAAAGACAGCCCCGTGCAAATGTCGGCCGGGTACCGCAGACGACCGGGCACGTCACGCTCGTTCGGGGCACCGATGACCAGGTCTGCGGTGAGGCCCCCGGGCGCGGCGGGCTGTAGTCGGGGGCGGAGCCGTCCGGAGTCTGCGGCTGCGAGGCTCTCGGCGAATTGACTGGCAGATAGTTAGCCGCCATATTACTTCTCATGAGTGACGAGGATGCGAACCCCGGCGCTGTACCCACGCTCGAACAGGCGCGGAAGCAGATCACGCGGTACGGGCTTGAGGCCGATCCGCAGGCGGTGCTTGTCGCGGTGCGCCTGATGGCTGCCGGGGCGCGCCTGGACCGGGCGTCCGAAGTGCACTTTGCGCGTTCCGGGCTGTCGACCGGGCGCTACCGCCTCCTGGTGGATCTCGAGGACAGTGACGGGGAGAAGGCGCCGTCGCAGCTCGCAAAGAGTCTTGGCGTCTCGCGCGCCACAGTGACCGGCCTGGTCGTTGGCCTGGAGCGAGAGGGCCTGGTGGCTCGCCGCGCCTCAACGGAGGACGGGCGGGGCGCAGTAGTCGTACTCACGGCGCGCGGCAGCCAGCGGTTGCGCGATATGGCCGCGGACCACTTCGCACGGCTTGAGGCGCTGGTCGGTGGACTGGCCGCCGACGAACGCGGGCTGTTCCTCAACCTCCTGGAGCGGATCACTCTGCGGATCGACGCCTTGACTGCCGAATAGCTGCGGCATCACTTCCGTGCGGGGGGCGGCTGCCTCGACCGCGCGGCACCCTTTCCTGCATCCCGGTAGTTAGCCGCCTAATCAACTGGTTAGCCAGCTAATTTATTTTGGAGGAGTCGTATGAGCCCCCCTCCCAGAACCGCCCAGCGCGGTTTCGCCACGCGTCCGTTCACGCTGTGGGAGGAAGTCGCGACCGCCTACCTGGCCCCTGCGCTCACCGCCGGGCTCGGCGGATTCCTCAGCGGCCAGCCCGAACTGACCAGGGCCGCCTTCACCTCCATCGGGGCCACATCGGCCTTGGTGGCCTGCATCGTCGGCGTGTGGCTGCACCGCCGTGGCCGGCCCCGGCGCTGGACAGCCTCGGCGCCGCGACCGGTACTCACCCTCGGACTTGCCATTACAGCGGCCGGAATCGCCGGCCTGGCCGGATGGTTCGGATCCGACTGGCTGCCGTCGCACACACCGGTGCCCGATGCCGGATGGCTGGAGCGGCTGCGGATCGACCTGCCGCTGTCGGCCGGCCTGGCCGCCGCCATCGTCACCTGGCGGTGGCACGGCACGACATCCCGGCAACCGGCCTGACCCAGCCCTTCCCACCCGATTCTCCAGACCCCTCACCCACAAAAGGCACACTGTGATCACCATCATCGGCGCCACCGGCGCCACCGGCAGCGCCCTGCTCCGGCGGCTCATCGAACTCGAAGTCCCCTGCCGCGCCGTCAGCCGTACGCCCGACAATCTGCGCGCCGGCATCGGCACAAACACGCCAGTGGAGATCGTCGGTGCGGACGCCGCAGACCCTCAGATGCTCCGCGACGCGTTCGAGGGATCCACGCAACTGTTCCTCGCCATGGCCAACAGCCCGCGTCAAGCCGAGCTTGAGACCAACGTGATAGACGCCGCAGCCCACTGCGGGGTACGGCACGTGGTCAAACTCTCCGCGCCAGCAGCCGAGCCCGCCTCACCGGTGGCCATCTCGCGCAGCCACTGGCGGGTCGAGGAACACCTGGCGAAAACCGAAATGACGGCTACGCTGCTCCGGCCCTACGCATTCATGCAAAAGCTGCTCCTGAATGCCCCAGCGATCGCCGAGGGCGTACTCATCGGGGCCATGCGCGAGGCACCCTGTAACTACATCGACGTCCGAGACATCGCCGACGTCGCCGCCGAGACCCTCCTGCGCCCCAGCCTTGCCGGCGCCACCTACACCCTGACCGGCCCGCGGGCCTTCAGCCACCCCGAGCTCGCCCGTCTACTCGGCGAGCTGACCTGCCGCCCCGTTCGCTACATCGACCTGCCGCCGAGCGAGTTCCACAGCCACCTCCTGTCCACCGCACATATGCCGCCCTGGCTCGCCAGCCACGTGGTAGAGATCCAGCAACTGGCCATCGCACGCCCGGAATCTCCCAACGACACCATCGAGACCATCCTCGGCCGCCCCGCCAGGACACTGCACACCTTCCTCCGCGAACATCTCCACACGTTCACCAAGACCGCCTGACCGACCGCCCAACCGTCTGCCCCCGCCCCTCACCCTTCTCCGGGATACCGGTCCCGGCATCCTGGAGAAGGGCATGCGAGACGGACATCGTCCGCAGTAGATCGCCATCAGCCTGGCGCTGCGACCCCCAGCAGGCGGAAGTTGTCGCCGAAACCGGCCGCCAGTTCCGCTACCAGTGGGACGGCAGTTCTCATAAATAGTCATTTTGGAGAGACTGACCGGATGGACTGAGCGCTACAGGCGGGCCGCGATAGCTGGTGAGACGGGTTGACGTGCCCGTATTCATCTGCCCGGGGAGCGGGACCGGCCGGGTCTGCTGCTTTGAGCAGTACTGGTGCTGACGAGCACCGAGGTGGCCCTGTGGCAAACCATCACTCAGTGCGATCAGGCCGCCGACCAGCATGAGTGCAGCCGCCACTCGTACCAGAGCCCAGGGCGTGTACAGGAAATCGCACCAGGGAGTGTCCTTGAGGGCCAGCAAGCGCCGTCACCGGATCGTCACCGACATAGCCACTGGACAAACCAAAATAGGCAAGGTTCACCTGATTTCCCACTCTACGGTCGTGATGTTGAAACGGACGCGTGTGTTGCTTCGGTGCGTCGGCTGCGTGTAGTTGGCAGCTCCGTCGATGTTCGCGCCACGCGGTCTCCTGACCGCCTCCCAAACCGGTGGACAAACGCTGCTCTAGTCGAAGTGAACGAAGCCACACCTTCCACGAGACACCGCACGGCTGATGCCCTGGATGGGCCGCGTCAGGGTCCGGGGCGTGCGTTGGCCAGGAGGATGAAAGGGGCGACCATCAGCGCGTACTGGAGACAAGTCATTGCGCAGCGCGCTGTGGCGAAGCGGTTGGGCGCCAGCGCGGCGACGAGGCCCGTTCCACCTGCGGCCCACATCACCGGCCAACACCAGCCAATCGCTTCCGTCAGAGGCCCGGAGCATCGGTCGTAATAGCAAGAGCCCGTTGCCATCTGCATGCCCGCCATCACCACGCTCTGGAGCAGGAAGACGGGCATGAAGAGGATGAGGCCGATGATGGCCAGGCGCCGGCTGGTCAACACGTACGCCGGCGCTTGCCCGGCCTCCGGCCCAGAACGGATGCCGTTGATCGCGCCTCCCGGCCGAGCCGGAGAGGAAGGCTGGTGATGAGTCATGCCGCCACTCCACGACCCTGTGAGAGCCGGTAGATCCGTACCGGTGCTCACGGTGGACAGGCGGAGGTACTCAGACGGTTCTACGTGGGCTGTGCGCCGTGCCCGAGGCTGCGCCGCTGCCGACGCGGCAGGGCCACTCGACCTCGGGGGCCGGCGCTCGAGGTAGGCCTGCCCTTGTTGAGAGGTCGTTGTGAGATTGATCTTGAAAGTGGAGGATCCCGGCGCGAAGTGTTCGCCGGGATCCTCCACCTTCTGGTGGTCGGTCAGCGGCGGGGCGCCAGCGGGTGAAGACGCACCGGTCATCGCCTGCGCCGAGCCGGAACGGGAGGGCGATGCGGTCCAGGGGAAAGGTCTCGCCGGGGGCGTGGGCGGTGTAGCCGCAGCGGGTGTAGAAGGCGGCGAGGTCCGGTCGGTGAAGGTGTGGGCGGAGGCGTCGTGGTACGCCTTCGAGCCCGGCGAGCATTGCGGAGGATGCCGAGCCGTTCTGGGCTCCTTCGGATCAGCGGTGGTCAGGGCTTCAGAGGGAGCCAGGTGCCGTGGTCGGCGATGTACAGGATGGTGGTGAGGCCGGCGTCGTCGAAGGCGTGCTCGAGGGCATCGCGGCCTTCGGTGAAGTGGGCCCAGCCGGTGTAGTGCGCGGGGATGTTGACGGGGGCTCCAAGGATGGCGGCGGCCGCGGCGGCGCGGGCGCTGTCGAGGCTGACCGGGCGCTGACGGAACTTGCCGGGGACGCGGGCGGCGCCGGCGTGCAGGACGGTCGCGTCGATGGGGCCGGTGCGGCGGGCGATCTCGGTGACGGTGCGCAGGGAGGCGTTGTCGCCGCTGACGTAGACGGTGGGCAGTCCGTCTCCGGCGAGGACGAAGCCGACGACCTGGCAGTTGACCTCGCCGTCCGCGTCGCGTTCACCGTCCTGGGGGCCGTGGACGGCCGGCACGGCGGTGATGGTCAGTTCGCCGCCGTCCGGGCGAGTGAGCGTGTGGGTGTCCCAGGCGCCCAAGCCCTTCGCGGGGCCGCCGAGCCGGCCGGCGGCGCCGGTGGTGGTGAGCAGCAGCGGGGCGGCCAGCGCGAAGGCGCGGCCGCGGTCGTCGAGGTTGTCGGCGTGATTGTCGTGGCTGACCAGGACCAGGTCGACGTCGGCGAGCCGGTCCTCGGCGACGGCCGGGCCCTCGGTCTTGGTCAGGTAGCCGTGCGGGCCCGGGGCGTCGAAGGTCGGGTCGGAGACGATGCGGAGCCCGCCAAGGTCGAGGACGGTGGTGGGGCCGCCGACGACCAAGGCCTGGCCATCGTGGCGGGGAAGAGGGGAGGACGAGGCCATGCTGCTGCAGCTCCTTGGGCAGGTGAGGGAGGGAGGACGGTGGGTGCCCCGGGCGGTCCCGGCAGGCCCGTCCCCCTGCAGCCAACCGTAGGAGTTGGCAGGGGCATGCGGAAATGCCGCTCCGGTTGCGGCTATGCCTCACCTGCATAGGTGCAGGTCGCGGCCGCTTCGAGGGCCGCGTCGAGGAAGCGGCGCAGCAGCGCGGAGCCGGTTCTGGCCTCCGGGCGGTAGGCGAGGCGGACCGGGCTGGGCGGTGCGCCGGTCAGCGGCAGGAAGCGCAGCGCGGGGTGGTGGATACGGCGTTCGGCGACGTCGGGGACGATACCGAGGCCGCGTCCCGCGGCCACCGATTCAAGCCACTCATCGAAATTCGCGGTCTGAACGTACCGACGGGGGCCGTCCCCGTGCGGCCAGCACCAGGAGCCGGTGGTGCCGCTGGCGGTGTTGACGACCAGGGTCCACTCACGGGCGTCCTGCCAGCGCACAGCGTCGCCGACGGCCTCAGGGTGATGGCCGCGTGAGGCGGCCCGCCCGCCACCCTCGGCTTCCTCCCAGGCGCGGACGGCGACGCGGTGCTCGTCGTACAGGTGCACCGTGCGCACGGCGTCCCCGACCAGCCTGTCGCCGCGCACCAATGCCACATCTACACCCTGACGGTCGAGGTCGTCGAGCGGATCGTCACAGCGCACCAACTCGACCCGCGCACCGGTCTCGCGCTCGAAGCGGGCGATGGCACGCTGGGCCCAGGGGTCGGGCAGCAGCCAGCTGAAACCGAGCCTCAGCGTCGACTCCTGACGAGCGGCGGCCAAAGCCGACTCAAAGGCGGCCAGGGTCCGCTCCGCGTGGACGAGGAACCCGGCGCCGGTATCGGTAAGGGCGACGCCGCGCGACGAGCGTTCCAACAGCCGTACCCCGAGCCCCGCCTCCAGCTGGGCGACGGTGCGACTCAGGGCCGGCTGCGTGATCAGCAATTCCTCGGCGGCCCGGGTGAACGAGCGGCACCGGGCCACCGCGGCGAACGCCCGCAGGTGCCTCAACTCGATACCGGACGCGCTCGCTGCGCCGGGCGCGGTCACCGTCGCCTCGCACTATGCCTGATGGACATGGATGCAGCGTAACCGGCATGTCCACCCTCCGCGCCAGCGGCCCAGCGTCGCTGCGCAAGCCCCTTTTCCCGGAGAAGACCACGAAAGTGCGTGATCATGAAACAGGTGCTTGTGAAGTCCGCCCACGCCCGCACCGCGGCCCGGGCCGCCCCCCGCAGCCGACCGTGCTGCGGCCCTGGCTGTCGCGATGGGGGTGGGCCGGTTCGCGTACACGCCGATCATGCCGCTCATGCATGCCCAGGCCGGGATGCCGGAGAGCCTGGGGCCTCGCTGGCCACCGCCAACTTGCATCACGGTCCTCAGCACTCGAGCAACCCCCACGGGGCACGTGCGCCTCACTGGGATCGTTCACAAGGAACTAGGAGTCTGCGTCCGTCCCCTCCGCCGGCGCCGTGATGCGGGGTTCGCCGCGGTCAGCTGGCGCGGGCCAGCTGCAGGAGTTCGCCGACCCCTTCGGCCGAGTCGTGCCCGGCGAACGCCGGGAGAAGGCCGTGGACCAGCTCGACGCAGCGCGGGGCGCCGATGCGGTTCGCCATCGCAAGCGCCTGCGTGGCGGTGGCCGCCGCGTGGTCGTACTCGTCGTCGCGGAGGTACGCGTCGGCCTCGTACGCGAGGAACACCGCCTTCGTCTTTGTCCGGGCGACCGGCAGGACCTCGGTGCCGTCCTGGATGAGCTGGTGGGCGTGGCGGCGGTGGCCGAGGTCGAGGAGGCACCGGCCGGAATCGACGGCGAGGTCCGAGGCGGACATCCACACGCACCAGGTGGGGGCTGGGTCGGCGGACCGGGCGCCGAGCTGGTGCTCGGCGGCGGCCAGGGCCCGGCTGCAGGAGAGCTCTTCGCCGAGGGCAGCGTGGGCGCGGCCGAGCCGGAGGTAGAGCACTGAGCGGGCCATGGGGTGGTCGGCGCGCCGGATGGCGTACTCGAGGACTTCGACGGCGGCCCGGGGCTTGTTCAGCCAGAGCGACTGGTAGGCGAAGTCGGCAAGGACTCCGGCGCCCAGGTCGCGGTCGCCGGTGGCGTGAGCGCTGTGCAGCGCGCCGTGCCACAGCTTCCCGGCCCCTGCGTGGTCGCCCTGGTCGAAGCGGTACCAGCCGAGGGTCTGGGACAGGTTCGTGGCGAGGGTGTTGAGCCGGACGCCGATGCCGGTGGTGTGGCGGCTGTCGGCGATCAGGTCCGTGACGGTGTGCAGGTGGGCGTCGAGGAGGCGGTGGGCGTGCTGGCGCTGCTCCGTGGCCAGGGTCAGGCGCTTGCTGGTGTCCTCCAGCATGGTCACGAAGTCGCTGTCCACGCGGCGGCCGCGCAGGGCGGTTGCGACGGCGTGCGGTTCGTCGGTGGCCCATTGCAGGGCGAGTCCGGCGAGGGCTGCGCCGCTGTAGGCGGTGAAGGTGCGGCGGTAGAGATCCATGGTGGTTCGCAGGGCCTCTCGAAGAGCGGTCACGTTGCTGTAGGGGCCGAGAGGCAGCGGTCCGTCCATGCCGGGGAGCCAGTTCGGCCAGCCGAGGGCACGTACGGTGCCGGGGTCGATGCCGAAGACGTCGGCGAGGAGGTCCTGGGATTCGTCGTCGGGGATGACACGTCCGGACTCCCATTTCGATACCCGCTGGGGGATGGCTCCCGACCGCAGCCCCCGGCGCTCGGCTGCCTTCCGGATCAGGCGGGCGAGGTCAGCCTGTGACCAGCCGCGCGTGATCCGGGCGTATGCGAGTGGGTGGCGGATTGGTGTGTCCACGCGTCCCATCCCATCACCGGCAGGACTTCGAAGCCTACCGCTGAAGGGGCCGGGGCTACACCAAGGCTAGCCCCAACTCCTGCACGAGCAATCCGAGTTGACGCTGTACTCGGTCGCGACGCAGCGTGACACCCATGTCGGGTGCTCTGCAGAGTGCTCACCCGGACGGGCCCGCCGCTCGCCTTCAGGTCAGCCTCACCGCCCGCGCGTGAGGCGCCCGTGACCACCGCCCGGGAGGCCGAGGACCCCGCCCGCAGGGAGGACCTGTTCATCCGCGACGTCGACGAACGCCCGGCGCAGTTCGTACGACCCGCTGACATCGACCGCCTCGACGAGCTCAGCGACCAGCAGCCCCTTCCCGTTCCACCTTGCGGGCCGCTCCTGCTCTGCTGCGGACGGCCAAGGGCCTACGCGCGCAAAGAGCCATCAGACGCTACCTAGTCATACTTTCTCCATGTCTACAGCCACGGAGATCCCAGTTCCCGCCCCTCGCCCGAAGCGCCGCAAGGCACTGTGGCTCATCGCCTTAGCCGCGACTGCAGCCTTGGGTGGCCTGACGTACGCCTTCACCGGGGTCAAGGACACCGTTGACGAAGGTTTTCAAGAACGCTCGATGGCCTGCTCGGAGGCCATGTACGCCATGGGCTGGGCGCTTCCCGACCATGCGAGCGACCAACGGTGCACCGAGCTCAGCGGCGGCCTTGCGGGCCACACCCAGTCGGGCACCTTCCGTATACCGCGCGCTGATGCCCGCCCCTGGCTCGATTCGCTCTCAGGAGAGCGGAATCAGCCGGGCGGGGTGGGATCCGACAGTGTGGTGGAACGGAAGGAAGGGCTCGCCCTCAGCATCCTCAGGCCGCCGGGCAGCCTTCAGGCCGACGAGGTGAGGGTGGACGTCCGCTGGGAAAGCAGGGACACCGCAGTCGTCACCTTCGAGACGTTCGACCACTAAGGATTGTCCGACGTCGTCAATTCTGCTCACCCAACCGGTCGGACACGCCTGAATGCGGGGGCCATCAACATCGGCCTGGCCCTCGGCGTGCCGGCCCTCTGACACGTCACGCCCCGCCGTACCTCGGGGCGGTGGCGGCGCTCCGGTTCTGCGAAGGAGTGGCCGGGAAAAGGGTGGGGAGATCGTCCGGTCGTGTGACCCACATCATGGGAACCCGTGCCTCCCACCGGACATATCAAGACGTGATGTCAATACACACCCGCATCAGGGACGGCGACCCGGATTCCTTCCGCCATCTCTTCCGCTTGCACGCCCAGATCGTCCATCGCTATGCCCTCCGCGCCACCGGTGACTGGTCCACCGCCGAGGACGTTGTTTCGCTCACGTTCCTGGAGGCCTGGCGCCTCCGCGCCAAGCTTCCCGAGGAGCCGAACGGTGCGAAGGCCTGGCTGATGGGCATCGCGGTAAACGTCCAGCGCAACACCAACCGTGCCGCACGCCGCCATGAGAAGGCCCTGGCCCGCATGCCCGCCAAGGAAGCCGTGCCGGACATCGCGGGTGAAGTGGTGGGCAGGATGGCGGACGCCGAACAGCTGACCGCCGCGAAGAACGCCCTGGGGAAGCTGCGCCGGTCGGAGCGCGAGGTCGTCACCCTCTGCGTCTGGTCCGGCCTGAGCTATGCGGAAGCGGCCGAGGCCCTGGGCGTGGCCGTCGGCACCGTACGGTCGCGGCTGTTCCGGGCCCGGGAGCGCCTGCGCAAGCTCGCCGAACACGAGCTCCGGCAGCACGCGGACGAGACGGCTGCCCGGCGGCCCGAGCACCTCCACCTGCGCCTGAACCTGAACCGGCCGTACGAGAAGTGGAACCGATGATGCGTATCTTCCGGCGGCCCCAAGCGCCGCTCGACCTCGGCGACTTCGACCTCCTGCTCCCGCGGCAGGCCGAGACCGCCCTGCCGGAGGCCCGGCAGGCCCTGCTTGAAGAGGCCCTGTGGGCCGAGGCGCAACGGACTGCCCCGTGCGCGCCGCGCTCCCGTGCGCGCCGCACGGCCTGGGTCGCGCTTCCAGCCGCCGCGGCCGTGATGGCGGGCGCCGTGATCGTCGCCCCGGAGGGCTCGGGTACCTCGGGTACGGACACCCGCCCGCCGAAGGCCGGCACGAAGCTGGAACCCGGCACCACCAAAGGGCTGTCGGCGACCGTCGACCGCATCTCGCTCGCGGCGGCACGGCAGCCGGTTCTGGAGCCCCGGCAGGACCAGTACATCTACGTGGAGAGCAAGGTGACGGGCGGGTGGGTCGACAGGGCAGGCGGCAAGGAGAAGCTCGTGGTTAATCCGCTGCACTCGCGCCAGGTCTGGCACTCGCCCGACGGCCTCAAGAGTTTCATCTACGAGCCCGGCCATAAGTTCATGGACAAGGAGGGCGAGGACCTCGACCTCGACCCTGCCCGTGAAGTCACCGACCGGGGCTCCTACAACAGCGTCAAGATGCTCCCCACCGACCCCGACGTCCTGCTCAAGCGCCTCTACGGGTCGGGCAGGATGGGCGATGCGCAGGCCGACTGGACGGCGTTCGGGGAGATCGGCCAGCTGTTGGAGGAGCAGATCGCGACGCCGCAGATCAGCGCCGCATTGTTCAAGGCGGCTGCCAAGATCCCGGGCGTCACGCTCGTGGACAAGACCGTCGACGCGACCGGCCGCACCGGTGTCGCAATTGCTCACACCAGCCTCAACAGCCGCCAGGAGTGGATCTTCGACAGGAACACCTATGAGTACCTCGGCCAGCGCGACGTGCTGGTCAAGCCGTATCGGGGCCTCGACCCCGGCGCCGTCACCTACGAGACCGTGGTCATCAAGCGGGCCGTGGTCAACGCGAAGAAGGAACTCCCCGACGGCACGACGCTCTGAGCCTTACGCAAATGCGCCCGGCCGGGGCCGCTCAAGCCCGTCGTACGGGCGTGTGGTGCTACGGGGCGGTGATGGTGCCGGTGGGGGAGGTGCTGTGGTTGCGGGCGCTGGTGGCGATGGCGTCGGGGGTGAGGGTGGGGGCGAAGTCGGCGAGGAGGGGGTGTTGGGCGGCGATGGTGCGGAGGACGGTGCGGGGGGTGACGTTGCTGTCGAGGCGTTTGCCGGTGCGGGTGGTGATCAGGGGGCCGGGGGTGGGGCCGAGGCGGTGGGGGAGGTAGGCGTCGATGGCGAGGACGAGTAGCGGGGGGAGGACCATTACGCGGGTGCCGCCGCCTTTCTGCCAGATTTTGGCGGTGGTGTCGGTGCCGTGGGGGCGGAGGTCGCCTGTGTCGAGGCGGATGATGGCGCCGGGGCGGAGGCCGGCGAGCATGGCGTAGATGAGGGCTCTGTTGCGGGGGGTGACGGGGGCGTAGAGGCCGTCGGCGGCTTGCATGAGGGCGGTCATGTGGGTGGCGGCGATGACGGGGAGGCCGGGTTCGTCGCGGAGGTCGGGGCGGAGGCGTTCGTCGAAGGGGTTGTGTCGGCAGAGGTGCTCGGTGACGGCCCAGATGTAGAAGGTGTGCAGGGCGTTGAAGTAGCGGGCGCGGGAGCGTAGGGCGCCGCCACGGTGGTCGAGCCAGTCCTGGGCGTGGGTGTGGTCGGCCTGCCAGGGGTTGATGCCGGCACGGTGAATCCAGTGGAGCCAGTCGGCGATGTCGTCGCCGTAGTGGTCTGGTGTTGTCCCTTGGAGGGCGCGGGCGGTGCCGTCGCGCAGGGGTCGTCCGTAGCCGCGGTTAAGCCAGCGTGAGAGTTCTTCGAGGCCGGGTACGGCAGCCATAGACACCACCCTGAATCTTTAGATAACAGCCCTACCTCAGCCACCCTACTCGCCGCGGTTGCGGTGGTGCCCGAAAGTGCGGGGCGAGGGGCGCGCGCGTGCGGGTTAGAGGGTGGTGGGTGCGGCTGTTATATAAAGATGTGTCGTGGTTCAGAGAGCCGTAGGGCCAGGGAGTTCCGAGGTTCCGTCCTGCTGAAGGATTACCGGACGGCCCTACTGCCTTCCGGGCAACATGGTGGGGCACGGCCGGCCGTCATCGGCCAAGCCCCCACCATCGCTTGCGCTGCGTCAGGGAACCGGATAGCGGTCGCCCGCCCGGGGCATGACCTGCCGCCACCCCGGAGGGTGCTCTCGCCCCGACCGTCCGCGCGCTCGTCTCGGGCACGGCGCGGACCCTACGGGCCCGCGGCCTTTACTAGATCTCCGCGCACCCCGGAGAACAGTGTCGTCGTCCAGCAGTGAGGTCTCTGCCTGGTTAGCTCGCTTTGCTATCGCCGGTGTGATCGCCGCTGTGCATGGCGCGTCGCCAGCGGCCTTCGACGAACTGGGCCAGCTGTTCCAGTTCCTTGACCATCGCCCGGCCGGGCCCCGCGATATGCATCCGTAGACCTGCCGTACCCCAGGAGACAAGGCCGTCTCCCTCATCGTCTTGCTGGCCACCGCTGCGGTCGGGCTGGTCGTCGGAGTCGGAAGGCTCCGCCTCCCCCTGCGTCAATGGCTGTACCGATGTTCCCCAACCCCGATACCCACGCTGCGCGTGGGCGGCAACGTGGGCACCGAGGTCACCCCGCTGCCCGCGCCTGGGGTCGAGGCCGAAGAAGTCCGGCATGCGGCGCAGCATGTCGCCGACGTCGGCGAAGGCCTGTGGGCGGTGCACTTCGCGGGTGGAGTCGATCAGGTCCGGGAAGGTGCCGGTCCGGCGTGCCTGGGCGATCAGTGAGGACAGTCGCTTGTAGGCGGAGGTGGTGTTGGGGATCGCTCCGGCCGTTGCACAGCGGTACTGGACCTGTCGAAGGGTGACACTTCTCGGGGGGTATTCGCCCACAATGCGGCGGGCGAGCCGAAGCACGTTTTCCCAGGTGATGCGCGGAGTGGGACTAGCTAGTCCTCCTTGGCGTCATCCACCACCGTGAGGGCCACGGGGAGAGCGAAGTCACGTATCCGGACGGTGGTCGAGCCGTTCACGGCAGCGGCGCGAGGGCGTCCAGGAGCTTCCGCAGGGGGAGCAGCTCCGCGGAGGGGATCTCGGCGGTTGTCTCCACAGCGGTGGTCACCGGGGCCAGGATGTCCGAGAGATGGCCAGGCGGGGCATCCGCGTACGGCGCGCGTGGGACGCGTCAGCGGGTGCGTTCGTAGTGGCGGCGTGCTTTTTCGCGGTTGCCGCAGACGGCCATCGAGCACCAGCGGGCACGGTTGGCGCGGCTGCGGTCGAGCAAGAACAACTGGCACTCGTCGTTGGCGCAGGGGCGTAGCCGGCCGGGCATGCGCTTCTCGGTGGCGGCCCAGGCGAGAACCACCTCGACGCCCAGCCGGGCGTGCGGCGGAGTCTTGACCGTCCACTGAAGGCCATCCGAAGTGATCTCCGGGATCTGGTGGACCCCTTCGAGTAGCGGGCTCAACGCGGCGGGCGAGCGTTCTCCGCGCACTATGTCCCGCAGGATGTCCCGCGTCTCGCGCAGCAGCGTCAGTTCTGCACGGCTGCCTTCGCCGCCGTGCTCCCGCGCCCAGTGTCTGCCTCCGGCCGGGTCGCCGAGCGCGTCCTGTTCCTCGCCGTTGACCAGTGGCCTGCTGTTGAGCAGGTCCAGCAGCGTGTCCATCGGGTGCCACTCCCCTCTAACCGGATCAAGTCATTTGACAGGTTAGCTCACCCGTGCTTGCATGGCGAGGAGCTAACCAGATAAAAGACTTGAAGGGGTTAGAAATGAGCTCGGTGCGCCACCGGACTGCCACTGTCGACGGCCATGAGATCTTCTACCGTGAAGCCGGCTCCGCCGACGCCCCCGCGATCGTCCTGTTGCACGGCTACCCGACCAGCTCGTTCATGTTCCGCGAGCTCATCCCGCTGCTGGCCGACGACTACCACGTCATCGCGCCGGACCACCTCGGCTTCGGCCACTCCGACGCCCCCCTCGTGGGAGAGTTCACCTACACCTTCGACGCCCTCGCCGAACTAACCTCCGGACTGCTCGACCAACTGGGCCTGGACCGCTACGCCCTCTACGTGCAGGACTACGGCGCCCCCATCGGGTGGCGCCTCGCGCTCCAGCACCCCGAACGGATCTCCGCCCTCGTCACCCAGAACGGCAACGGCTACGAGGACGGTTTCGTCGAGTCGTTCTGGACCGACGTCTGGGCCTACGGGGCGAACCCCGGTCCCGACACCGAACCCGCCGTCCGCGCCGCGCTGAGCGTCGACGCCATCCGCTGGCAGTACGTGCACGGCGTGCCCGATCCGAGCCTGGTCAGCCCGGACACCTGGGAGCACGACTTCGCCCTCGTCTCCCGCGAGGGCAACGACGAGGTCCAGCTGGCGCTGTTCCGCGACTACCAGAACAACCGCCCGCTCTACCCGCTGCTGCACGAATTCCTGCGCACCAGCAAGGTCCCGGTGCTCGCCGTGTGGGGCCGCAACGACGAAATCTTCGGCCCGGCGGGCGCGCGGGCCTTCGCCCGCGACGCCAAGGACGCGGAGGTGCACCTGATCAACGGCGGCCACTTCCTGCTGGAGAGCCACCTGGACGTCGCCGCGGGTTACCTGCGCGGCTTCCTTGGGCGGGTGCTGGGATAAGTAGGGTCGAGGGCTGGAAACGGAGCCTTTGCAGGCCACCGCGCCAGTCCCGACTCTATTGAGCCGCACGCCGTACGCCGCGGGCGCTGGTAAGGGAGAGTGACGGCCCCTGCCCGGCGTCGGGCGGGTTTCCCGGCCGCGCTTCTACCAGGCCGGCCCGCCCCGCTGGAGCACTTCACCGGTACCCGCGCCCGCCGTACGGCGGCGCATACACCGTCCAGCCCCGAATGCCGATCACGGGGTGACGGAAGAGGTCGAGCGGTGGGGCGGGATCTGGATCTGGACAGGGTGGTGGACCACTTCCGCACGGGCGCCGTACCCCGCCAGCTCGAAGCCCCCCGGAAGTAGCCCCAGCATCACCAAGATCAATCTCAGCGGCACTTTCTGTACCGCAACTACTCACACCCGAACTCCACTGGCATGGCGGCTGACCGTACGCCGCCAACCACAGCCGGGGGGGCAACTTCACCAAACCGGAACCCGAGCTCAGAGCGTGATCACGTGCTTAGCGTTAATGGCTGTACCGATGTTCCCCAACCCCGGGATCCTTCATGCAGCAGAGGACCGCCCAGGGGTCGGGGTGCCCGTTGTCAGCGGCAGCTATGCCAGAGTTCGGCAGGGACCGAGCATCACTGTGATGGCGAAGGCCGGAGGACGGACTCCACCTCGGCGAACAATTCCAGCCACACCCCTACCGTGTGGCTGAATCCAGTGCCATGCTGCTGCGCAGAGGCAGTGATCTTCCCGATCCCCCAACGGAGGCTCTCTGCCCGCCGGTCCCGCTCAGCGCCCCAGGCAGGACCACGCGCCGACCCGCCCGGCTCCCCACGGGAGGGTCGACGCGTGCCCAGCGCCCGAATGACCGCGTCTTCAGCACCGACCAGCTCCGCCAGCCAGCCGAGGCCCCCGGCCCCACGGGTAGATGGCAACACCAGCCAACAGCGGCAGCTGTGGTCACAAGCAGCTGGTAAACGAGCCATCCCATGGACGAGGGCGCGGGCACCGGTAGCGACGCGTTCAAGGCCCCCCGTTTCCGGCTCGAGGAAACAAGGGCCGGGCGCTACTGGTGCCGGCGCAGATACGCACCCGACTCCTCGCCATCGACGTGATGGGTAGCCGGGTGGGGCGAGGTGCCTTGAAACGGCCTCATGGGGGGTTCTTCTTGCCTCTACTCTGCGTGGGTGGTCGAGCATGCAGGATGCGCCGGGTCGGTCTTGACGGAAGCGGACCTGCGTCAGGTGCAAGAGGTGTACAGGCTGGGCGAGGTCCGCGCGGTGCAGTACCTGGCTGACGGGCTGATGAACCGGAACTGGCGTCTGCGCACGGACTGCGGCGAGTTCGTGCTGAAGTGCATCGGCGACGTCACGCCATCGCTTGCTCGCCGGAACCTGGGCGTGGTGTCTGAGCTCGGGGCGCGGGGGGTTCCGGTCTGCTCTGCTGTGCGGACTGCGGAGGGCGACTTGCTCGCCCAGATCGGCAGCCGCAGCTATGCGTTGTTCCCGTGGGTGGACGGTGCCCACATCCGCGGTGTTGATCTGACCGTGGAGCAGGCGCGTGCTCTGGGGTGCGAGCTCGGCCGCGTCCACGTGGAGCTGGCCGGACTGGTCCCGGCCGTGTTGCCGTACGCGCCGGAGACGATGGCCGTCTCCGTCCCGCGGGCTGAGCAGGCCGTGGTGGAGGCCGACCGCCTCCTGGCGCTCGCCTCGGATGATTCATCGGCCTTTGCGGGGTATGTGACGGAGTTCCTGGAGCAGCGGAAGGTCCTGCTGGGCAAGTACGCCGGGCAGCGGCCAGCCAGTGATGTCCCGGCCGGTCGCCATGGCTGGACCCATGGGGACTTCCAGCACCTCAACGTCCTGTGGCTCGATGGCGCGGTGCGGGCGGTGTTGGACTGGGACCGGATTCGTGTGCGGCCGTTGGGTGAGGAGGTGGTCCGGTCGGTCACCCTCCTGTTCGGCCGGGAGGAGGGTGACCTGGACCTGGGTCTGCTGGCGTCCTTCGTTCGCGGGTACCGGTCGGTGGTGGAGGTCGGTGGCGGCGAGCTCGCCGATGCGGTGCACCGGCTGTGGTGGAAGCGGATGTGCGATTACTGGCACCTGGAGTTCCACTACGACCGCGGTGATCACTCCTGTGACCACCTGTTCCTCTCGGCCTCCCGGTTCCTCGACTGGTGGACGGGTCACCTGGACGAGGTGCAGCAGGGTTTCGCCGCCTAGAAGGAGACCAGCGTGCGGGCGCCGTGCCGGGCCTGCCCCCGCTGGAAGGCCTCGTCGATCTGTTTCAAGCCGGGCGGCCCCCATGTCGCGCGGCGCCCGGCAAGACGTCATCGCCCCCTGAAAGACCACGGAGGTCTCGCGCTGTGAACAGTGACGAGCTATTCTCCGCCGCGCCGACGATGTCGACGCACTCCCCGCGGCCGACGTGTGGCTGCGTTCCTTCGACGCCGTGCTGCCGTCCGTGCGCCGTGCGCACGACGACGCCGAGATCCGGAACTGGTTCAGTCGCATGCTGATGCCGCAATACGAGACCTGGGTGGCGGTCGCCGAGAACAGGGTGGTGGGGGTCTTGGTCCTCAACGGCAGGGAGCTGAAGCAGCTCTACCTCGATCCCCCGTGGCGCGGACGGGGGCTGGGCGATCGGTTCATGTCCCTGACCAAGCAGCACCCGCCAGACGGGCTGGCGCTGTGGACGTTCCAGGTCAACAAATCGGCGCAGCGGTTCTATGAACGGCACGGTTTCATCGCGGTCGAGCGAACGGACGGGCTGCGCAACGAGGAGCGCGAGCTGGACGTCCGCTACGTCTGGCAGCCCAGACGTGACAGCAGGTTCGGCCGCCTGGCGGTGGCCCCGCGCGCGTGCGTAGGGCGGTCTCATGGGTTCCACGGATGTTCCTTTTCGCAGGTCAGCGCCCTGCACTCCGGTCTCAGGAGCATCCCCGGGCAAGGCCAGGCCGGGGGTGTTGCGCTTTCGGCCGGTGGACTGCGCGCGGTAGTGAAGGCGACGTCAGGGGGCGTGGGCCTCTGGAAGACGTAGGGCCAGGTGACCTGGGGCATTACCGGGAGCCTGGCCCGGCGCATGTCTGGCGCCGGGACCGTAAATCCGCAGCTCAGCGGGCAGTCAAGGTACGGGCCAAGGGGCAATGAGTGGATCTTGGTTCGCGTCAGGAGCATCATCCATATGGGGATACCGCCTGCGATCGCGTGTCGGATTAGTGGGGTGACGACGCCCCGTGACGGTACGCCAGAACAATGGGTGGCCCGCGTCAGGCGAGTCCGGCTTCTCGCGCGATCCAGCAGGCGGCGGTGATCCGGTGATGGATCTCGGCGTCGGCGCGGTCCTGGAGTCCCTCGGGCAGGTCGTCCATGCTGCCGGTCAGGGTCTTCGGCCCGCGCTATGACGTGGAGACGTAGAGGGTCAGCGCCCGGCAGCGTCACCTCCCCGAAAGCCGCGGTGACGGTGTCGCGTATGTCCTGGGCGTGGAACTCCAGGAGCTGCTCGCCCCGGTGCCCGCGCGAGAGGATGTCGGCAGCGCTGTCCAGCCAGTCGGACTTGGGGCTCTCTGTCGATCCTCGCACGGGCTGCCGACCGCAGCTCCTCGGTGCCCGCTGGCGGTCAGCCGCTGCGTCCAGGCCCGCGATGCCGACGAGCGAGAACTGGGCTCGCCCATCCTGCGGGCCGCGCAGCTGGCCCCCTGCGCACCAGGGCCGCCTCGATGATGGGTGGCCACCGACGGGCGAGCTCCAGAAGCAGCTGCCTCTTGAGCGTCGGCTTGATATTTCCGGAGCTCTGGACTGACCACATGCAATAATCGTCCACATGACGATAATGGTCGCGGACGTGATGAACGCCGCGCGCGACATGGCCGCCAAGCTAGAGGTACCCGTGCGGAGCGTGATCGCATTCAGCGCCTACAGCGACTTCTCCACCTACGTCGAAATCGATGGTGATGATCTCCACTGGATCGTTGCGGAGCGGGCAGGCCGGGAGGTCAAGCGCCGCATCACTCACAACCTCGACGAGCTCATGCACTGGCTTGCCGTCGAGGTCACCTTCGACATGGCTAGCGCCTGGGGAATGAAGCAGCAGAACCTCTTCCCCGAGTGTGAGGTCACCGGCACTGACCGACTGGCCAAGCAGGTCGAACTACTGCGGCGTCTCGACGGCTCCTGGGCCGCGCAGGCCCAGGTGGAGCACAACGACGCACACTCACACGCGTTCGGCTGACGGCAGCAATTGACAGGGGCTATCAGCAAGCCGGCGCCACGGAAGTGGCGGTCGGTTTCTTCGACAAGGACGAGGGGCCGTGGAAAAAATATGACTGACACTGCGGGTTTTCCCTTTCCGGTCAAGGGTGAGGTCGCCGTCTTCCGCGGCGACCGCTACCCAGCCCGTGGTGCCGAGGGGCTATGGCCGTACGTCGAGCTGCTGCCCGAGCCCGGCCACCCCGCACCCGAAGGGCTCACGCCACGCGAGGCCGCCGACGGAACGATGGGATACCCGGTTGCGCCGGAGCGCCTGGAAGCCTGGTACACCGTGACGTGGACGTTCCGCTGGCGCGGCGAGCTCTTCGATTGCACCGACGCCGCACCCGCCACGCTCACGGGCTACTACCTCGGCGCCGACGAACACTTCGCCAAGGAACACCTCAAGCGCCGGGGTATCAAATTCCGCAGCGTCTTCCCGCGAGACGAGGCCACCGAGTTGGAGGAGCACCGTGAGGATCTGCTGCAGCCTCTCCACGCTCTGGTGCGACGTCTGGCCGAGGTTGACCATTTCCGCCCCAAGACCTACGCGGTCCACCACGGCCGGACGTATCCGGCCGCTGCTGAGGCCGACGCATCGGGCCTCATCTCACTGACCACCGGGGATGACCGGCCAGAGGATCTCATCGCCGACCCCCAGGACCCGAGCGGCGAGCACTTCCTGGCCACCCCGGAACAGCTGGACACCTGGTACCGCACCCACTGGACCTTCCGCTGGAAGGGCGGCCCCTTCGACGCCGTCGGAACGGTGGACGGCAGGATCAAGGGCGTCTACACAGGCGACAGCTGGGGCTTCGTCGCGAACAGCTTGCAGCTGACCCAGGAGACAGGTCCCGACGGGGTCCACACCCAGTACACGATCAAGGCGGGCCTCAAAGGCGTCACCGACCTCGAACAGCACCGCACCGACCTACTGCCCAAGCAGTAGCCAAAGCCCTGGGGGCTTGCGGTCGCAGGTTCACGCCGCAGCGGCCCGCAGCTCTAGGCGCGGGGTCCAGCGGCTGACGAGGGCCGGACTGCCAGAGGTGACCACTAGGGTCGGCGAACTGTCGAGCCCGCCACCTACCGCCGCACCCACGGTGTCACCTACTTCGCGGCTGCTACTCGGTCGGCGACGACCAGCTGTGGGACGTCAACCGGCGAAGGGCATCGGCCACGCCTGGGCGGCCCTGCGGTCCATCCGCGCTGCCGCCCGGGCGGTGCCCCCATCTACGTGATCCTCGACAATCTCTTCGTCCAGACCAGGGCTCTGCACGCCTACCTGCGCTGGCGCAACAACAACGCCCGCCACCCCAACGTCCTGACCGCCCAACGACGCGAGCGCGCACGCCTCCGCAGCGTGAAAGGCATCCGCTGGGGCGGCAGACCACTGCAACCCGCAGTCGGACCAGCCAGCCTTGGCCAACCAATGCAGTCACAACACTAGCTGGCCGCACCAGGCATCGTGCGGCGCTACCGCCAAGGGGTTGCCGACGAGTGGGGGCTTTCCAGGGCGTTCGGCTGAAGGAGGGAATGAAGGAGGCCCGGGACGTCCCTCAGCAGTGGAGGTCCCGGACGGCCTTCTCGTGGTCACGGGGCCGGCTTCACCCACTGCCCTTTGCGAAGGGCGGGCACGCTGACGAGGAGCGCAAGGACGGGCACAACGGTGTACCAGGCAAGGCCGCTGGTCGGCCCGAACGCGTCCATCAGTCGGCCCAGTACGAGATAGCCGCAGCCGATCAGCAGGGATTCGACGAACGTGATGATGGAGAGCAGGCTCGCCCGGTAGCGGGAGGGGACGCCTTCGTTGAAGACGTTGTCCACGACCACCGCGGTGGTGTCGGGCACGCCGACGGCGAGCAGGAAGACACCGATCGTCAGCCAGGCCAGGCCGAGGCCGCTGAGTCCGAGGGCGGCGGCGAGGACGAGCAGGGTCAGCGGTACCAGCAGGTGTACGCCCAGTCGCCGGTCGGCTCGGTCGGCGAGAAGGGGGGCGAAGCCGCCGATCAGGTAGCCGGCGGACATCACCACGCTCACCAGTGTGGTGGCGATGCCCTGATCGCTCAGGGTCTCCTGGGCAAAGATGAAGTAGGGGGTCATCGTGGCGTGCATCAGTCCGGACACCACGACCAGGGACGCCAGCCGGGGCGTCAGGCTGCGGAGTACGGCGGCCTTTCCGGCTGGTTCGCCACCCGTGGTAGCGGCCTCCGGTTCGTCCAGTGCGGCCGCGTCCTGGCCACGGACCTCTGACACCCTGGTCAGCAGGACGACCGTGGCCAGCAGCAGCGCCCCGGCGGAGGCCAGATATACCAGCTCCCAGGAGACCTTCTGCAGGCTGCCGCCCAGTGCGATGGCCAGTGCCATGGTGGTGGCGGCGAACGTCGCGTACCGGGACTTCACCTTCACGTAGTGGGTCTCGGCACCACGCCGGCGGAGCAGGTCGTACAGCAGGGCGGTGTCGGCGCCGGAGACACAGGCCATACCGATGCCCTGCAGTGCGAAGAGCGCGACGAACGACGGGAAACCGGAGAGTGTCACCTGGCCCACCAGGCAGCCCGCGATCACCACCTGGCCGATCACGATGCTCGCCCGCCGGCCCACTCGGTCCGCGATGAGTCCGGTGGGGATCTCGGCCAGCGCGCTGATGATGTAGAGGAGCGTCTGCAGCAGCGCGATCTGGGCGGCGGAGAAGCCCTGACGGGCCAGGTAGAGGACGAACACGCCGCGTTGGAAGAGGGAGTTGGCGAGTACGGCGTATGCGTAGAAGGGGAGGGCCACGCGCCGAGCCACCCGTGAGGGCGTGGTGGCGGCCTCACTCGGGGCAGGCGTCGTCGGTTGTCCGGTCTCGTTCCGGACGTCGCTCGAATCCGTGGTCAACGTGCCGTCTCCAGTTCCGATGTCGCCCCGCGGCCGCCGAGCAGCGATTTCACCCGCAGGTATGCTGCGCGGTCCGGCCCATTCTCGCTGAACGCACCCGCGACCAGGAACGGCACGATGTCGGGGGACAGGCCGTGCGGCGAGCCGAGGTCCTCGTACATGTGCGCCGCGCCCGAGCTGAGGAGTGCCAGCACCGCCTGGTGCCGCCAGAGTCGCGGCAGGACGAGGGATGCTTCGAAGCCGGTGCACGCCCCCTGGTATGCGGTCTCCGCGGCGCTCTCGGCCGCGGTGAACACGCTGATGGGCCGGCGGTTCGGGAGGAACGGGTGCACGTACGGCTCGGCGCCGCCGAGTATGCCGTCAGCCATGATCCGGGCGATCAGCGGGCTGTTGTGGAAGCCGTCCAGGTAGGTCCCGGTGGCGATGTGCAACCGATCCAGGGGCCCGGGGCCGAGCAGGGGGAAGGTGTCGAGGGACACCGGTCGGTTACCCACGCGCCATTCGTCGATCTGGGCGAATGCGAAGTCGTTGTTCAGCTGGTCGATGGCGCACTGCAGGAGGAAGTGGCTGAGTCCCGCCGAGGGACGTGTCCTCGGGGTGGCGAAGACGACGTTGGTAGCGCCGATATAGGGGTGCCGTTACGGTAACGGCACCCCAACCTGGCGGCGCGCACCGCCGTTCAGGCACAGGCCGCCACGGCCCTACCGTTGGGGGGCCGCCGACCTGGGGAGACCACCGATGTACTCGCCCCCTGAACCCGCCACCGCCCAGCGCATGCGTACCCAGCATCAGTGGGCCGCCGACACCCTGGACGTCACGTGCGACGAGGCCGGGGAATTCTGGGGATGGGCCGGGCGCACCCTCGGCCGGCCAGGCACCATCGTCGGCGGCCGTCGGGTGTGGCTGCGCCTGGTCACTGCTGCCGAGGCCAAGGCGGCGGGCAAACTCTGGGAGGGGGCTGAGACCGCGCACAAGGCCCTGGGCGCTCTCGACGGCCACCGCCCCGAGCTCCTCGCGATCCACGACACGGTCGAGGACGGCGTTGTTTACCGGGCCGAGCTGAGCGAGCACCTGGACGTGCCGGTCATCTCACCCGACCCCGTCCTGCGCGCCCCCGCCGACCTGGCTCCCGGGTGGTGGGACGACCTGCGGACCGTCCTGGGCACGGTCGCCAACACCGCCACGGACCGGGTCGCCGTCCGGCGTGAATACATCGAGCGGGCCCTGCCCGAATTCCTCGACGTGCCCGCCCCGGAGAACACCCGATGGGTCACCGCCCACGGCGACCTGCACTGGGCCAACCTCACCACCCCCGCCCTGCGCATCCTCGACTGAGAAAGCTGGGGGCGGGCACCCTACGGGTACGACCAGGCCACCCTGCTCGCCTACAGCCTCCTGCAGCCCGACACCACCCACCGCGTCCGCACGGCCTTCCCGGAACTGGGCACGCCAGCCACATGGACGGGGGAAGCCGTCATCGCCGCCGAGCTCCTGCAAACCGTCTCCCGAGGCCACAATCACGACCTCAAAGGCCCACTCACCATATGGGCCGCGCAGCTTCGTGCCCGCACTACAGCGTCTGTTCACCCGGGTTCGTCGTACGGTGCGGGGCCGGTCTGGTTCGGGCATCTGGACATCGGCTACGCCCTGCGGGAGCAGGCATGAGTTGCGTGTGTTGTGCTGGAAAGGATGACGAATCCCACCTGGAGGCAGAGTGGTGGATGCGGCGGCAGTGGGAAAGAAGCGGAAGATCTTCCTTGTGCGCCATTGGAAGATCGCGGTTAGCGCGCTGATCTTGGGCTCGGCTCTGTTCCTGGCGTTTTCACTCGGCGGTTCGGGCGTGCTCACCGTACTGAAGAAGCACGTTCCCCTGGTGCCTCTCATCCTCTTCTTGGCATGCTTGTGGTGCGGATGGGCAGCCAACAAGGTCTATCGCAATGCCCATCCGACTCCGCGTACGGCGCCTCCGATCAGATGGTGGTGGGTGGCCGTAGCTGTGGCGATTGTAGTGGCGGCTGTCTGGGTGACGACCGCGGTACTGCTTTCACAGATGGGGAACCTGCCCATCTCCGCCGACCGAGAGAAGCAACGGGTTGAGGTCGTACGTACCGGTTTGGCCGCGGGCGCCGGCGCCGGTGCAGCACTTACGGTCCTTCTCGCATTTCGCCGACAACATCATCATGAGCAGGCCACGCGGAACCTCGAGAAGGACGCCGACGAACGGCGTATCACTGAGCTGTTCACTAAAGCAGTCGAGCAGCTGGGGAGCTCTCAGGCCCCGGTGCGCATGGGGGCTCTGTACTCTCTTGAGCGCGTCGGCCGGTTCGCCCCAGACCATCGCCAAACCGTCATGAACGTCGTCTGCGCATACCTTCGCATGCCCTATACACCGCCGCCAGAAATCTCCAGCGATGGAACTGCCTCCCGCAGGGTTGCTCGCCCAATTGACGCCCTGAGATCGCACCTTAAAAGGAAATCCATCAGCGAGGTTAGACAGGAGCTTGAAGTTCGCGTAACCGCTCAGAGGATCCTGGCACAGCATCTTCAGCCAGGCGAAAAGTTCTGGGAAAGGATGCATGTCAATCTAAGCAATGCCACCCTAGTCGACTTCACCATGCATGAAGCAAGAGTGACAGTCGCCCATTTCTCCAATACCACTTTTATCGGGACAGCATTTTTCAGGGATACAGTTTTTGGGAATGCCGCTTTTTTCATGGATGCCACATTCGGCGGGGCGGCACATTTCGGCGGAGCCAAGTTTGGAACCGACCCGCTCACTGAAGGAGGCGTGTACCGGAAAGGGGCTTTTTTTGACAGAACCCTGTTTTCTGGCTACGCAAACTTCAGGGACGCCATCTTTAAGAGGGCAACCTTTACCGAATGCACGTTTGGCAGCCTAGTCGAGTTCAGTAGCGGGGCAGGAGACTCCTTTTGGTTCGGGGATGCGCGGGTCCTGGAACCGCATTGGAAGCATTCCTGGCCATCGGGGTGGGGGGCTACGGCCCCCCGTAAAGGCCCCGGTCACTTGGTCGAACGGCCGGCCCGAACCGCTTGACGCTAAGCTGCCGATCATGCTCAACGCATCCCCCGAGGCCGTACTGCGGGCACAGACTCGCGTTCGACGCGCCGGCCCACCTCCTCATCATGCCTGGCTGGTCTTGCAGGAGGGCGACTCTCCTGACCGTTCCCGGGTAAATCTGCTATTTACCCGGGTAACAAGCATCGGGTCTGATCATGTTTCCGCAGGTCAGAGCGTTGCGGTGTCGGATCGGGGTAGCGGGGCCCGCGCGGAGATCACGCTGGGTTACTCGTCCCCTGGCCGTCGCTTCGGGAGCGCGGTGTGCCGGGGCTGATCGCGACCTGCCGGGAGTGGCTGGCCGAGACACACCCGAAGCACCCGTGGCCGGCCGGGCAGCGCGTACCGGACAAGCCGGGGACGCCGTACCAGTACGGGCTGACCATGGTGCGCATAGCCGAACACCTCGACCCCGACGGCGGCCGGGACGCCGCCGAGTTCGAGGACGCCGAATACGCGGCCGCACTGCGCGCCCTGTGGGGCGACCGGGCCGAGGCAACCTGGAACCGCAACCGGCAGACCGTCCTGTCCTTCCTCGAATGGGCCCGCGACGCCGAGTACACCACGGCCAAGCTCCCCGCCCGGTGCCGGCCGCGCACGATCACCGTCGACACCACGAAGGCCGTAGACACCGAAGAAGACCTGTCCTCGCTATGGGACGCGGAGCAAATCACGCTGAGGGAACGGGCGTTGTGGCGGCCAATGTACGAATCCGCCGCCCGTGCCTCCACCCTGCTCGGCATCGACGTGCCGCACGTGGACCTCAAACGGCGCCGGGCCCGGTCAGTCGACAAGGGTGGCCACGTCGAGTGGCTCCACTTCGAGCAGCAAGGCACAGACCTGCTGGAGGAGTACATCGGCGACCGGACCTGGGGCCCGGTCTACCTGACAGTGCGCAAGCCCTGGAACTGGCGCACCCGGGACACGGCGGTCGACCTCGGGCCCGGCGGCGGATACCGGCTGTCGTACGACCGCGCGGAGGAGATCTTCAAGGAGACCTCGGCCGCGTTCGGGATCGACGGCACCGGGGACTTCGAGTTCACCTTCCTCACCCTCCACCAGAAGCGGCACTCCCGCCTCACCCACCTCGCAGAAGAGGGCTGGGATACCCCCATGCTCCAGGCCCTCTCCCACCACAAAGACCCCCGCACCCTGCACAAGCGGTACACCAACCCGTCGCCAGCTGCCGTGCAACGGGCGCTACGCCGCCGCGAACAAGGAAGGGGCTGAGCCGACCCCGGACAATGCCAGGCACGAAGACGGAGTCGCCTGCGATCTGCAGACGGCCTCCCCGCTCCGGCGCCTTGGAATCACAGGCAGATCAGCGCTTCATGGCTGGACGGAGACCGCATCGCTGCCCCCGGGGCCGTCGGAGCGGCGTCCGGTCAGCTTTGTACCGGACGGCTGGACTACCGAGGGTCGTGCAGAACAGTGGCCCACTCGGGCAGCTGCGCCGGCACACCCAGAGCGGTGTCGAGCAGGAGTACCGACCCCTCGGACACCGTCACGTCCCGCATCGCCATCTTGTAGCGGCCTTCAAGAACACCGGGCAGCCAACCCGGCAGGCCATCCTCCCCTATACCCATCTGCACGGGTACATCGGCGGTGGACACCTCCTCGGGGAGCGGTTCCAGCAGCACGACGACCTTTGCCTGAGCCCCGTAGCCGCCGACCGCTCGAGAAGCTTGCACCCAGCGGTCCGACACTGGCATGGGGTCGCCGACCGGTCGGCCATGAGCCGCGAACGGGGTCACTGTATTGCCGACGATGTGCAGCGTCGCAGGCAAGGGCAACCGGGGAACGTCAGCCTCCATTTCAGGGCCGAGGAACACTGCTGCCGTGTCGTACTCGGTGCCACTGCGCGCAGCGGGGATAACGGCCGTGGTGAAGTGGATTCCCATACGCGGGCTCGTAGCCGCGCGGTCTGACAGCCGAGAGTGAAACAAGGGCGCAGTCGGCGGTCGTCCCTGCGTCCTTGTTGGAGCACCAGGCCGTCAAAGTCACTTGGCCTTGGCCTTGGCACGCCCAGGCTCGGCGTACAGGCCCCGGCCGGCCATGCGCAGCGTGCCTTCGCTGACGAGCCGGTTCAGGTTGACGCGAAGGCTCTCGACCTGGCTGCGGGTCGGCTCGGTCATGCCCACCACCACGGCGATCTCGTGGGCACGCATCGCGTATCCGGCTTCCTGGACAACCTTGAGGGCCTGTTGCTTCCGCTCGCCTCGCCGTCGCCGTGCCGACGACAGCTCGACCGTGCTCGCCGCGGGCACGTCCATCTTCTCGGCGATGACTGGGAAGCCCTGGAGGGCAGCGTCCAAGCCCGCGATCTTCTCCTCGTGCCACGCGACGATCTCGCGGAGGTTCTCCAAGGCCTTGGCGTGCTGCTGCTTCCCAGCAGTGAGCAGCTCGACAACCTCAGTGCTCATGTCTGGCTCCACCTCATTGTCAGTGTCTGGTTTCAGCACACCGTACGAGGCGGCACGGCACGTGCTCAGTCAACCAGTGACTGAGTGCCAGGGGTCTTCACCTCTAGTGGCTGAACCGTCCGGATCGCTTGAAGCTTTTCTGCTCAAGCCCCGCTGATTAGCGGCAGGTTGGTGGCATCGCGCAGTGTGCTTCAGCGGTGAGGCGAAGCTCTGCGTCTCGTGGCCATCCTCGGGGCGTTCCTCGCGACGGAGCTGGTCACCGCGGCGGCGGACTGACCACCTTCGGACCGAGAGCTGGCGTCAGTGCTACCTGGCTGGTGAGTGTTCGAGCCGCGTTGGGCAGTAATGACGGGGGTGGCTCCCCCTCAGTTCCCGTGAGGAGGAGCCACCGGAGAGTCGGAATTGCGTCAGGCGGTCAGGTTGGAGCCCCATGTGTCGGAGCGAACCTCGGTGACGAAGGAGGACCAGGCGGCCGCTGGGATGAGAAGAGCGGGCCCAGACTTATCCTTGGAATCGCGGACGCCGACCTGGCCGGCCCTGGTGGTGAGGTCGGCGACCTCGATGCAGTTGGTGCCGTTCTCCTGGCTGTAGGAGGACTTGAACCACGCCTCTTCGGGCGCGACGTCGGGTGCCATGCGGTGATTCACGATGCCTTCATCTCTCGTGCTAGTCGTTGCAGAAAGGTGGGTGTTTCGGCCGGGGCCAGTGCACCCGCTCGAAGGGCGTCGAACTTTCGAGTGAACGCCCAGATCGTGGTGTCCTTGTCGCTGACGTTCGATCCTTCGGCACCATCGCTTTGCACAACCGTGGGAAGCGGAGCGCCGAATTCTAGGAGGGGAGCGAACTCCAGCAGGGTGAAGTTCGTGCTGGAGCGGTAGGTGGCGCTGTTCATCGGCATGACCTGAATCGTCACGTTGTCGAGTTTGGCGAGGCGGGTGAGCTCCTCGTACTGCTCGCGCATGACGTCACGGTCTCCGATCAGTCGTCGAAGGGCGGCCTCGTCGAGGATGGCCCACAGTTCCAGGGGGCTATCCGTACGGGTGAGCGCATCCTTGCGCTCCATGCGGAGCTGTGTGGTCCGCTCGACGAACTCTGTGGTGGTCTCCTCGACCGGTTTCGCTGCCAGGAGCATCTCCCGGGTATAGCGCTCCGTCTGAAGCAGTCCGTAGACCACGTTGGGCTGCCACGCCCGTGCCGTGCGAGCACCGCTTTCCAACCCGACGAACATGGCCATGCCCGACGGCATGGTGCTGCGGTACGGCGCCCACCAACCACGGTTGAGAGAGCCACGGTGGATTTCCACCAAGAACCGGACATCATCCTCATCCACGACGCCGTAGCGGTCGAGGATTGTGCGAAGGTCGGCCACAGCAGGCAGCGCCGTGATCCCGTTTTCGACACGGTGAAGCTTGCTGGGGGAGAACGTCAACCCGTCAACAGCTTGCTCAAGGGTGAGTCCGGACTTCTTGCGCAGCCGCTTGAGTTCCCAGCCGAGTTGCATGCGCCGGACCGTGGGCCCGGTTGGTGCTGCCACGAGTGTGCCTCCCAAGGGGGTGAGCCTGCCGTGCCACGGTGCGTGCTGAGAGTGTGACACCGTCAGTCCTCCTTGCACAGCCCGAAGCCGGGCTCATCGCATATGCCATCTCGGATGAAAATTTCACGCTCTCTTGCACACCAGTTTTGAGCGGAAGATGCTGGCTTCGCTACCCCTTCGTCACGTCCCGTAGCGGGACACAGGCGTTGCCCGCGGGGTGGCGTGCGCCCAGACCCTGCCGTCGGGAACGTTGCTGGAGGTGTAACTGTGCCTGCGCCGAACACCATCAATCCGCCGCCCGCCTGGCTGAAGACGTGGATCCCGGCCTTCGACACCGTACGCAAGGAGGTTGGTGTCGTGACCGGCATCGGGGATCCGTTTGCGGTGGACGAAGTGCCGACGACGGCCTACTTACGCCCCGAGCAGGGCGGTACGGAGTGGCAATGTGAGATTGCCAAGTTGGAGCCTGTGCTGCCGCCGAGCGGATCTGCCCACGAGGAGCAGCACTGATGGGCGCCGCCGTTGCCGACACGGCTCGCGTGAAGGCTGTCGGAGAACCCAGGCGATGGATGCCGCTGACGAGGGAAAACGTGGCCTACGTCCTGGAGAGCATGCGGCGCTGGAAGCCGCTCTCCGTAGAGGGCGCCTTCGAGGACCTGAACGAGCTCCTCGGCGAGCAGACGCCACAGCCCGAGCGCTTCGACGAGCTTGCCGAGCGTCTGCGCGGCCATCTGATGCAGCTCGTCAATATCGCCCTGGCCGACCTCTCGGGCAACGAGGGCCCGACAGACCCCCTCATCGAACGGGCCCGCGCACAGCGCTCCCAGGAACTCCCCGGCGACGACCGAAGGGCACTGGGACACCTCCGCCGGCTGGCCAGAACCACCGCTGAGCTCCTGGAACTGCTGATCGAGACGAGGAAGATCAAGGACACTGCATGATGCCGCCCCACTACCCGCCACTCCCTGTCGCCGTCCTGCCCCCGCAGTCCGCCAACGACTACGAGGCGTATCGGAACCGCCTCGTCGACCTCTCGGTGCTGGAACTGAGCCTTGCCATCCATGTGTTCCGTGTGCCCCTTCTGGCCGTTGCCGCAGGAGGACCGCGCCGGGGCGGGGCGTTGGTGAGGTCGGCATGCTGAGTCGTAGGGGCCTGGTCCCTTACATCGCAACGTGGAGCGAAGAGCAGCCCATCCGCGCGGTCATCATCGCCAACCCCCGCCAGCCCGGCATTGCCTTTGTCAACGAGAACCCTCAGGATCGCGACACTTTCGGGGTGCTGTGGGGGACCAACAGCATCGGCTGGGGAAAGGGCAGTCCGCAACTGGGCCACGTCCATCCGCAACGACAGCGTCGCGCCATGAACAACCTGCTGTGTCAGGTCTGCGCCGGTCCCGCTGATGAGAGGTTCGAAAAGGACAAGAAAAACAAGGATGGCGTGGGCGTGCTGTGGCTACTGGACGGCGACGTCCCGGAGCCGGAGGGCGAAATCACGTCACACCCTCCGGTGTGCGTACCCTGCGCTCGCCTATCGGTCCGGCACTGCCCGCAACTTCGTAAGGGCTACACAGCTGTGCGGGTGCAGGCCCCCACCATCGACGGCGTGTACGGCAGGCTCTACCACCCTGCCCATCCATCGCCCGTCGCAGGCAAGAAGGGCTACGTGCACTACACAAACCCCGACGTCCGTTGGGTGCTCGCCGCGCAGCTCTTCGTCACGCTGCATAACTGCACAGTCGTAAACCTGGATGAACTCGCCCATAACGCGGACATGCACGTTCCCTCCCTCACCTGACGAGGATGAGGAAGTGAGCCGACAGCTGCCTGCCGCACCCCCTTCGGGAGGTCCACGTGACTGAGCCACACGTAGTCCGGACCACTGTCTGCCTTGCAAGCGATCAAGTGGCGGCAGCCGACCGAGACGCCTTCCTTCTCCGAAGCGCCCCAGCACCTGCTCGCCCGCCGCCCCGCTGACCTGCCCCCCCCTTGGGCCTGTAGCCCCCGTCTCAAGCCCTGGAGGGCGGCTCCCCGGCCGGCCCGCCGCCGTGGCAGCGGTGGTTGGGCCAGCCTCCGGGGGAGCGCTGTTTCATGCGGCGGGACAGCGCTCTCCCGGCCCCTGGAGTTCCACGGGCTCTCCCGTTATGAGGACGGCAGGGTCCGGGACGACTGGGCCGCAAGGACGCTTCGAGGCACTTGCGGCCCGTCCAATCTTCGAGGTTCCCGGTCGGCCAAGCGGCCTACGAGCATGGCAACCGGCCGGGACCTTGAAGAGCGCACCCCGGGAGTACGCGCGTTCTACACTCCCGGGCATCGAACTCCTGGCCCAGACAGCACGCCGAGCCGGGCCAGGTGCGCAAAGCACATCCAACTACTGCAGAGCAGGAGGACAGAGATGAACGCGAGCGTACCGAACAACCCGGACGCGTCGAGCGGCTTCGACCTGGACGTCACCACGGTGGAGGTCGCCGACCCGGCCAGCCTGGTGGGCGTCACCGATGACGGCTGCGGCGCCACCTGCGGCGCCTGCGTCACCGGCGTCCACTAACCGCTCCCGCCACGAAGTGGCCGGTGCCGCCGTGGGGATTGCCCTGCGGCGGCACCGGCCGCACCGGTTCCGCTCCACGCACCACGGAGGTGAGCGTGCTCGCGTACCGATCAGGAAGCGCTGCCCTTGTACGTGCCGTCGCCAGCCCGGCATCTGCTGTCCCGCCGTGGCCGGACCTGACGGATCCGACGCCCCAGGGCGTCGCGTCCATGACCAGTTGGCTCCGGGCTGTGTGGCAGCACGACGGACTTGCGGAAGGCATCCGGCACGCCAGCCCCGCGCTCGCCGAGCGGGTACAGACGCTCTGCTCGGCCGGAGATCCTGCTCAGCGTGATGTCCGGCGCGCGGTACTGTCCGTGATTCGCTACCTGCTGCGCGCGGCGAACCGCGCCACGCCGTTCGGTCTGTTCGCTGGCGTCACCACTGCCGTCTTCGACACGGAGCCGGTTGCGCGGTGGGGGGTGGATCACCGGGCCGTGGTGCGGGCCAGCCCGGAGTGGCTCTCGGAGGTGGCCGCCCGCCTGGAGGGCTGCCCGCAGCTGCTGGCGCGGCTGCCGGTGGTCGTCAACAGCACGCTGGTGATCCGCGGTGACCGGCTGATCGTGCCGTACCAGCCGCAGGTGCGCGAGGGGGGAACCGGGGCTGTGGAGGTCGCGCTGCGCCATACCGCGCCCGTGCGCATGGCGGTGATGGCGGCTTGCAGCCCGGTGCCCTTCGCCGACTTGGAGGCGAAGCTGCTGGCCGGCTTCCCCGAGGCGGGGGTGGAGAGGGTGGCCGGGCTGCTGAGGGAGCTGGTCGTCCGGCGCGTACTGCTGAGCGCGCTGCACGCTCCCAGCACGCAGACCGCTCCCCTGGAACATCTGGTGGCGCAGCTGGATGCGGTCGGAGCTGACGAGGTCGGTGAGGTCGCCGAGCTGGTGGGTGAGTTACGGAGCATCCGGACGGACCTGGTGCGCTGCACGGCTCGCCCCGTCGGTGCGGCCCGAGTTGCCCGGGCAGCGGCGGCCGCGCGGATGCAGCAGCTCATGCCCTCTCGCCGGCATCCCTTCGCGGTGGATCTGCGGCTCGACGCGTCGCTGCGCCTGCCCCACGAGGTGGCGCGCGAAGTAGAGCGCGCGGCCTCGGCTCTGGCCCGCGTGAGTGCCGCGCCGTACGGAGCGGCGGCGTGGAAGGCCTACCACCAGCGGTTCTACGAGCGTTTCGGCCTGGGCTCGATGGTGCCCGTCCTGGACGTCGTGGCGGACAGCGGCATCGGGTTCCCTGACGGCTATCCCGGCTCGGTGGCCCCGGAGCGTCACGCGCCGGTGTCGAGCCGCGACGAGGCCCTGGTCCGTCTCGCGCAGCGCGCGGTACTCGACGGAGAGGAGGAGGTCGTGCTCGATGAGGGGCTGCTGGCGTCCTTGGAGCTCGGGCCGGTGCGCACTCCGCCGCACCTGGAGGTGGGGGTCCGTGTGCACGCAGCCAGCACGGCGACGTTGAAGAAGGGGGATTTCCTGCTGGAGGTGGTGAGTGTCTCCCGGGGTGCTGGGGTGAGCAGCGGCCGGTTCCTGAGCGTGCTGGACGCCCGGGGGCGCGCGGCCCTGGCGCAAGAGCTTGCGGATCTCCCGGCTGCCGATCGTTTCACGGTGCCGGCGCAGATCTCCTTCCCCCCGCTGGATCCGGGCACGGCCCATGTGGCGCGGGCCCCGCAGGTTCTGCCGCTGGTGATCAGTCTGGAGGAGCATCGCGCGCCCGGCGAGGGTCTGCTGACGGTGGAGGATCTGGCGGTGGGCTGCGACGGGCGCCGGATGTACCTGGCGGCGCCGGGGCGCGGCCACCGGGTGGAGGCGGTGGGGATGCACGCGTTGAACCTGCACACGCACACACCGCCGCTCGCCCGGTTCCTGATCGAGCTCAGCCGCGCCTCGTGCTCGGCGGTGACGGTGTTCGACTGGGGCGACGCGGCACGCACGATGCCGTTCCTGCCGCGGCTGCGCTGGGGCCGTACGGTGCTCTCCCCCGCGCGGTGGCGCCTGGAGCCGGCCGAGCTGCCCGCCCGCTCCTGCCCCTGGGCCGAGTGGGACGAGGCCCTGGCCGTCTGGAGAGCCCGGCGCCGCCTGCCGCGCACGGTGTACCTGACGGAGGGGGACCAGTTGCTCGCGCTGGATCTGGGCGAGGCCGGCCAGCGGGTGGTGCTGCGTGCCCATCTCGACCGGGGGGCGCCGCTGGTGCTGACCGAGGCGCGCCGCGAGGCCGGGTGGTGCGGGGGCCGGGCGCACGAGGTGATCGTCCCGCTCAAGGCGGTTGCCGCACCGGCGTGGCCGCGCCTGCCCCGGCCCTCCACAGCGCGGATCATGGCGCGGGGCCACGGGCTGGTGCCGGCCGCGTCCCGTGTGCTGCTTGCCGGCCTGTACGGGGATATCCGCCGCCAGGACACCGTCTTGACGGAGCACCTGCCAGTGCTGCTGGAACGGCTGGGAGGCCCGCGGTGGTGGTACGTACGGTTCCGCGACCCGGACCAGCAGCTGCGTCTGCGTATCGCGCTGAGCAGCAGCGAGGAGTTCGGGCCGACAGCGGCGGCCGTGAGCACGTGGGCGGAGGAGCTGCATCACTTAGGCCTGCTGCGCGAGGTGCGGTATCCCACTTCGTACCCGGAGACGGGCCGGTGGGGATCCGCAGCAGCCTGGGACGCCGCCGAGGACGTCTTTCGTGCTGACTCGCGTGCCCTGCTCGCCCAGCTCAGGCAGCCCCTCCGCCCGCACCGGCGGGCGCTGGTCGCCGCGCACACCGTCGCTATCGCCTGTGCCTTTAGGGGCGGTACGGCGGCGGGGATGAGCTGGCTGATCGACCGCATTCCTGCCACGGCGCCGGAGCCGGTGCCCCGCCGGCAGTTCACCGAGGCCGTACGGCTCGCCGACCCGCGCCACGAGTGGAAGGCCTTGCGTTCGGTCCCGGGCGGCGACGTCATCGTTGCTGCGTGGGCGGAGCGCGATGCGCTGCTGTCCGCCTACCGCAGCCACTTCCCCAGTCCGGACACCCACGGCATCGACCCCGATGCCGTGCTGGACTCCCTCCTGCACACGCACTTCGTGCGCGCCGTCGCTGTGGACTTTCCCGAGGAGGCCATCGGTCTGTACCTCGCCCGGGCCGCGGCCCTGGCCTGGACGGCTCGCACCACTGGCAGGCCCACGTGAGCGCGCACCCGGCCTTCAGCCTCGCCTGCAGTATCAGCGACCGTCTGGCCCATCCCGATGACGCACCGAGCGGGCCCAGCAGCACCGGCTGGTGGCGGCAGTCTCTCGCCCACGGCGTCCCCGGCATCGCCCTGCTGCACATCGAACTCGCCGCGGCCGACCTGCGATCCTGGCAGCGCGTCCACAACTGGCTCGCCGCCGCCGCTCAGGCCCCGGTCACCGGCGGGCCCGATAGCCACCCCTACTACGGCGCGCCGGCCCTCGCACACGTCCTGGCGCTCGCCGCCGAGCACCGGCCTGGCGCCTACGACCGCGCCCTTCGGTCTCTGGACCGGCAGATCCTCGCCGACGTGCACCGCCGCGTGGCGGCAGCGTACCGCCGCATCGACCGCGGCGAACTCCCGGCCCTCGCCGAGTTCGACACGATCCGCGGCCTGACCGGCTACGGCGCCTACCTCCTGCGCCGGGACCCGGACGGGGACAGCATCCGCAGCATCATCGAGTACCTGGTATGCCTGGCCCAACCCGTCAGCACGCGGGAGGGGCCGCTGCCCGGCTGGTGGACCCTGAGCGGCCCCTCCGGCCGAGGCGACGAGCAGTTCCCCGGCGGCCACGCCAACCTCGGCGTCGCGCACGGCATCGCCGGACCCTTGAGCCTGCTCGCTCTCGCCGCCCTGCGGGGCACCACGGTCGACGGGCAGCTCGAGGCCATCGGCAGCATCTGCGACTCGTTCGACCTGTGGCGCACCGACACCGGGTACGGGCCCGCCTGGCCGTACTGCGTCACCCGGAGCGAATGGCGCAGCGGCCGCCTGGCACCGTCCGTACCAAGGCGCCCGTCGTGGTGTTACGGCACGGCCGGCCTCGCGCGCGCACAGCAGCTCGCCGCGCTGGCCCTGGCGGACACCGGCCGCCGGCTCGCCGCGGAAACCGCGCTGGCCCGTGCGCTCGCCGACGGCCCCCAGCTCGCCGCGACCGCCGACCCCTCCCTCTGTCACGGCTTCGCCGGTCTCGCCCACATCGCCGCCCGCGCAGCCGACGACGCCCTCCCGGAAACTGCCCGGGAACTGCGCACGCTGCTGCCCGCCCTCCTGAACGCCGTGCATCCCCGCGGCGCCGACCCCCACCGCGCCACCGCCTCGCTGATGGATGCGGCCGACCGCGGCCCCGGCCTTCTCGATGGCGCGGCCGGAATCGCGCTCGCTGTCCTCGCGCCGAGCGCCACCGGATCGCCCCGCACCGCCTGGGACGCCTGCCTGCTCCTGTCCTGACCCCCTTGTTGCTTTTTGAGGACACCCGGATGCCTACCGACTGGCAGCAGCTCAACATCACCTTCGCCGACCGTGCCACCGCCCAGCACGTCATCGCCTCGGCCCTCACCCCCGCCCTGCTCGCCGCCGAAACCAGCGGCCTGCACAGCTGGTGGTTCATGAACAAGCAGCCCTGGCCCCTGCGCTACCAGCACCACACCCCCGGCGCTCTCGCCCTCCACGGCCTCTTGGACCAGCTGGCGGCCACCGGCCAGATCATCACCTGGACGCACGCGATCTACGAGCCGGAGAGGCACGCCTTCGGCGGCGACACGGCCATGGACGCAGCCCACGCGCTCTTCCACCACGACAGCCGGCATCTGCTCACCTACGCCCCCTCTCCAGCCGCCCGGCACCTCGGCCGCCGGGAGACCTCGATGGTGCTGTGCACCGCGATGATGCGCGCCGCCGGCCTGGACTGGTACGAGCAGGGCGACGTGTGGGCCACGGTCGCCGAGCACCGGCCCCACCCGCACCCCCTTCCTCCCCGGAAAGCTGCCGCGCTGACCCAGTCCGTACGGACCCTGATGAGCGCCAGCATCCCGGCGCTGTGTGATCCGGCGGCCGGCGGCCCCCTCGCCGGAGCGTGGATCGCAGCGTTCGAGGAGGCCGGGAAAGCCCTGGGACATCTCGCGCGCACCGGCCATCTCACCCGCGGGCTCCGCGCAGTCCTGGCCCACCATCTGCTCTTCCACTTCAACCGCGCGGGCCTGTCTCTGCAGGACCAAAGCACCTTGTCAGCACTAGCGAAAGTAGCCGTCATGGGAACGAGTGACAGCGCCCCGTCAGCCCCCACCACCCGCCCCGCCCGCACTAGCGTCGGCCCGGTGAACAGCGACACCATCGACACCACCGACGCCGCCGCCGAACGCCTGCGCCACGCCCTCGTTGACCAGATCAAGGCCCAGGGCGGCGCGCGCCTGCCCCGCACCGAAGCCGCCATGCGCACCGTCCGCCGCGACCTCTTCGTCCCCGAGGTGCCCCTGGAGGCCGCCTACGCCAACAGGCCGGTGGACATCAAGTACGACACCGACGGCACATCAATCTCCTGCGCCTCCCAGCCGGGCGTCGTCGCCCTCATGCTGGACCAGCTCGACGCCCAGCCAGGTGAGCACGTCCTCGAACTCGGCGCCGGCACCGGCTACAACGCCGCCCTCCTCGGCCACCTCGTCGGCGAGAAGGGGCACGTCACCACCCTCGACGTCGACGACGACCTGGTCGAAGGCGCCCGCGCGCACCTTGCCGCAGCCGGCGCCACCAACGTCGAGGTACTCACCCGCGACGGCGCCCTCGGCCACGCTCACGGAGCGCCGTATCACCGGATCATCGCCACCGTCGGCGCGCACGGCATCCCCCACGCCTGGCTCGACCAGCTCGCCCCCGGCGGCCGGCTCGTCACCCCGCAGCGCCTCAAGGGCAGCGTCTCGCGCTCCATCGTCTACGAGAGCCGCGAGGGCCGGTGGATCTCCCTCGGCTCCCAGATGAACACCTTCATGCCGCTGCGCCGGGGCATCGCCGACGACGACCGCCGCGTCATCCCCCTCAGCACGGACGGCACCGTGCGCCTCCAGGCACCGGCGGGGCAGAACATCGACGCCGACACCCTGGCCGGCGTGCTGGACCAGCCACGCACCGAAGAGTGGACCGGAGTGACGGTCCGCGCCGTGGAGTCCCCCGAGTGGATGGAGCTCTATGTCTCCTGCAGCGTGCCCTCCGGCCTGATCCGCATGCTGTTCCCACACCAGGCCAAGGGCACCCTCCTCACCAACGACCCCTATCCCTCCTCGACTGCGGCCGTCGACAAGGGCGCCGTCACCTACCTCGCCCGCCGCCTGGCCGACCGGACCACGCCCGAAGGCGACAAACTCTGGGAGTTCGGCGTGATCGGTCACGGACCGGGCGGCGAGGAACTCGCCGCTACGGTCGCCGACGCCGTCCAGACCTGGGACCACCACTACCGCAACCGCGAGGCCACCTTCGAGATCCAGGACCTCGACGCCCCCGCCATCGAGCCGCGGCCCGGCCGGTTCACCCTGGAAACACCTCTCAACCGGATCGTCGTCGACTGGCACTGAACGACGCCCACACCACGCCGGTGCCCGTCAGCCGCTGCGCCGACGGGCACCGCCGTTCCCGGCCCCTGCCACCGTCCCCTGGGGGAACCATGGATCCGCACGGCCCGACAGCCCGACGCTTCCCGCTCGTCGCCCGCTTCCGCCCCGCCTGCCTCCCCCTGCCCGAACGCGTCGCCGCTCTGATCGACCTGGCCGACACCGCCGCCCGCAAAACCGACCAAGGACTCGCCTCCGCGGTCTACAACCAGACCGCACTCCTCGCCTCCGACGTGGGCCTGCCCAACCTGGCCCGCGCGATGTGCCACCAGCACGCCGCCGCATACCTCCACGCCTGCCCCCTGCCGAGCAAGAGCGCGATCCGCGCCCTGGAACCCGTCGTCAACCTCGCCCGCCTCCAGATCCGCGCCGGCCGCGAAGACGACGGCCTCCACCGCCTCCGCACCCTGTACAACGCCGTCAGCACCGGCGCCTCCGCCCGCTTCGAAGACATCACCGTGCCCGCCCACCTCACCACTGACCGGGAAGGCCGGCAGGAGATCCGCGCCTGGCTGTGGCGCGTCCTCCTCGCCGACGGCACCCGCGCCCTGACCACCACCGGCCGCTGGACGGACGCCCTCACCCACCTTGAAGAGCACCACGGCATCGGACAGCGCATGCTCGACGGCCGCCAGGTCGCCGTCCTCGCCGCCCTCACCTCCAGCGACACCACCACGGCCAGCACCCTCCTGAGGGAAACCGCCCCCGGAGACCCCTGGGAGCACATCGTGACCAACTGCCTGACCGTGCTGTACCGCCGCGATGCCGGGCTACTGGCTGACGACTACCTTGCAGACCTGGCGGGCTCGTACCTCGGCCACGCCGCCGAGCCGGGCCTAACCGTCTTCGATATCCGACTCGGCCTCTCGGTGCTGGACGTGGTGAGCCCTGCTGACCGCCCCGCCGCAGGGCGCCTCGTGCACGACTTGGCCCGTCGGACCGCGGAAGCCCACGACGGATACGCAGCGCGCGAGATACTGACGCACCCGACGTTCACCATGCTCGCCACGGACCGACAGACACAGGAATGCAGGCACCTGGTCCAAGCCTGTTCCCTCGGCACGGAGGACATCCCCGACCGGCTGCACAACGACCTCATAGCCGCGCTGGAGACCAGTGCCCGAGTGATCCGAGACAGCTTCGCCGAGGGAGAGGCCCCTTGGCAGTAACTGCGACAAATTCGGTCTGTGAAACGTCTCTCAAAGTGCAGGCGTGGCCCAGGCCGGGTGCCACCGCTCACACCAGGGAGATTGCCGAGTGACGGTCACGAGCGATTCTCGCCCCATGTCTACTGAACCGATCCGTAAGCACCGCTGGGTGGTCGCCGCGACGATCGTGGTCGACGAGGATGTTGCCCGTATCGCGGACTTCCGCGGTAGCTGATGAGGCCTGGCGCGACCGCGACCACCGCGGTGTTCTGTGGGTCCGCTACTCCCAGGCCCTTGGAGAGGATGGCCGGCCCTGCGGCGCTCCCCAGTGGAGTGACGTCCATCCGTGGCGGCAGCGCGAGATGATGCTGCGCCTTCGCTGCCAGGTCTGTGCTGGACCCACCAAGACTGCCCGCGGCTACCTCTTCCTCTCCGGTTCACGCAACGGCACGGCTTCCCCGCGATGGCCCGAGGGAGCGCTGCAGGCGCAGCCTCCGCTGTGTCTGGAGCACGCGCGTCTTTCCGTGCGCTCGTGCGGGTTTCTCACGAGGGCCGGGCATGTCGCCATGCTGGTCGAGCGTCCTCAGCTGTTCGGCGTCATCGGGACCTGGTTCCAGGTGACCAAGCGCGGCCTGGTCGACGTGGAGGTGGAGGACCCCAAAGAGCCCGTGTCATACAAGCACCCCAATCTCCGGTGGTTCCTCGCCTCTCAGCTCGTGCGCGTGCTACGAGATGTGACGATCGTCGACCTCGACGAACTCGAGCTCGCCGAGGCCGGGCCGGTGACCGGCTGATGCGGTGGGACAAGCGCAGTGGGGTGCCCTTCATCACCGCGTGGAGCCTGGAGCAGCCGCCCGAGGACGACTGGCTCGTGGCCCACCCCAATGGGTTCGTCGCGTACCACGATGAAAAGCCGCATTACCGTGACGAGGAGATGGTGCTGTGGGTCGCCTGCCGGATGCTCCAGGGACATGGAGAGCCGGAGCTGGGCCGGGTCCATCCCCGGCGGCAGAAGGCCGCCATGGAGGAACGGCTCTGCCAGATGTGCGCTGAGCCCGCCGACCAGAACGAGCAGGGAGTGCTGTGGCTGCTCGACGGCGACATGCCCCGCGAAGGCGCATGGACGGCCGAGCCGCCCGTCTGCCGCGCCTGCGTTCCAAGAGTCGTCTGCGCCTGCCCCGCACTGCGCCGGAGCTTCACGGTGTTGCGGGTGAAGCACCCGGTCGTCGAGGGCGTCCACGGTCGGCTCTACCAGCCGGCTCCCGGCGGTGGCCTCGTGCCCGGGAAGAAGAGGTTTCTGCGGTATGGCGATCCCTTGACGGCCTGGATGGTCGCCGGGCAGCTGTACTCGGCCCTGCACGGCCTGACCCAAGTGGCGCTCGAAGAACTCGCTTCCGACGACGAGCACCTGAACACCGCTTGCGGAGCGCCGTCGAGCTGACCGTTCTGCAAGCGGTACTCCTCCACAACCCCCTAGACGCCCCGGGCTGCGCGTGGCCAAGGATCGGCAGGAAGGCCGCGTGCCAGCGGGATTGTGCGGCTGGCGTGGCCGAAGGGAGGCAGACCGGTGGCGAAGAAGAAGTCCGTGCCGACGCTCACGCCGTTCAGGGCCGATGCGATCGCGGTGTCCATGCCAGACGCCCCGGCGACGGACGGATCATGCACTACGTGCCGGGCATGAAGGTGACCCAGCCCTACCGGCAACAGTTCTGGGCAGCGGTCCACGCCGACGCGATCGATCCGGAGCAGGAGGCGTGGTGCCTGGTGTGGATGGACCACCCTCCCGCGTCCGCTCATCCCGACGCGATGGCGGCCACTGCCGCGGCCTGCGATCAGTACCAGGGTGGGAGAAGGCGGTGTACGGCCAGAGCCCGGGCCCGAAGTACTCCGCCGCCAGCAGCCCTTCCTCCCCCGGATCGCGGCGGCCGATCAGCACCCCCACCGGCGGTCAGAAGGGATGGATGAGCCGACGCCCGCGCTGAGGTGCCGAGCGTGCCGGGGCGAAGAAGGCGGCGCAGCAGTTCGGCCAGACGGCGTGACCTGTGTGAGCCACACACGGTGTTTTCACAGGTGACGGTGTTGGGGTGGGAGTCTGTCAGCTGTGAGAGTGGCGTGTCGTCGTCCCTGGATTGAGCTGGCTCGAGCTCAGCGTCGCCAGACGAACGCCCTTCGCCGGGCGCGGGCCGAGCGGGCCAGTCTGCCTCCCTCCGCAGTGTCCCGGCCGGCGGGCCGTACAGCATGAGCTCAAACGCACAGTGGCGTAGCTTCCGGTCTGAGCAGCCACTCGCGCAGGGCAGGGGCGACGGGATAACGTGGTGCAAAGTCCACAGCAGCACTGCGTGACAGTCGGGCTGTGGGGCCGCTGAGTGCCGGACCGGAAACCGGTGCTCGCATAGCGGCCTGAAGAAGGCCCCCACCGATGGCCGGAAATCCGTCGGCGAGGGCCAACCGCATGGTGACGGTTTTCGACCGTCAGCCCTCAATGTCTCTGAGGACTGGCGGTCACCGTCCGGTGGACCACCCCCAAAGCTCCCGAATCACAGCTGCGATCCGTTCGCGAAGCAGCCTCCTGCGGTGACGCCCCATCGGCGCCCCCCTTCCAGACGAGGCAGCCGTGAATCCCGATCGACTGCCGCCATCTGGAATCGGGCCGGGCCCCGAGGGCCGGGGTCCGGAACGTCCATGGAAGGGGGGCGCGTTGAAGCGCTGACGCCGACCCTATACCTGGGCCATGGGCAGATCAGGCGGTCTTCCGGGAAAGGCGAACCCCGCCTTGCGGCACTCCGCAGGCCCACACGCCGGGGCTCGGGGAACTGCGAGGCCGATCCCGTGGATGGCCGCAGCTCGCGCAGGGTGCGCATGGGCGGTGGTTCAGGCATGGGGCGGTGTTCGGCGGACGGCGCAGTCACGGTGACGGCCTCCTTCGTGAGGGAACCGACGCTACTCGGTGAGCCGGGACCCGCGCGGCCCGTTCCGGGCCGCGCCCTTCAACCTGGTACCCGTCACCAGGACAGGAGCAGCAGTTCGCTCGTGAGGCCCGGCCCAAGGGCGAGGAGGAGGCCGGCGGAGCCCGTGGCGGGCGGTGCGGCGAGGGTCCTGCGGAGGACGTCGAGCACCGAGGCGGAGGACACGTTGCCGTACTCGGCCAGCGAGTCCCGGGAACGCGCGAGCGCCCCGGGCGGCAGAGCGAGGCCGCGGTCCAGGGCCTCCATGATCTTCGGGCCGCCGGGGTGGCAGACCCAGGCGGCGACGTCCTGCGTGCTCAGCCCGTGGCCCGCGAGGAAGTCGTGGACCTCGCCGGGGAGGTGCTTCTCGGCGAAGCCGGGGACCTCGGGGGAGAGGAAGGCGGCGAAGCCGCCGTTGCCCACGCGCATGCCCATGAGGTGCTCGGTCCCCGGATGCAGTCGGCTGCGGGCCGCCACCAGCGCCGGGCCTGCCGCCTCCCGGGCCCGGCGGGCGCCGAGGACCACGACGGCGGCGGCCGCGTCGCCGAACAGGCTGGTGGCGACGAGGTTGGCGACGGACGTGTCCGCGTACTGGAAGTTCAGCGAACACAGCTCGACGGAGACCAGCACGGCCACGTCGTCGGGCCGGCCCCTCAGGTAGTCGTGCACCCGCGACAGACCGGCGGCACCTCCCGCGCAGCCGAGACCGAGCAGCGGCATGCGGGCCACGTGAGCGGGCAGGCCGGCCCGCTGGATGAGCTCGGCGTCGAAGGACGGGACGCAGACCCCGGTGGTGGTCGTGGTGATGACGGCCCCGACCTCGCCGGGCCGCACGCCCGCCGCGGCCAGGGCCTGTTCGAGGGCGTCGAGGCCGACCCGGCGGGCGGTGGCGGTCCACGTCTCGTTGTACTCGGTGAACGTGCGCGGCCGGCGGTACTCGGCCAGGGGCAGGGACAGGTTGCGGTACGCGATGCCCGTGTGCGCGGCGATGCCGGTGAACTGCCGGCGCACGACCGCATCGGCGGAGAGGAACGCCTCGGCGAACACGGTGGCGATGTCCCCCTGACGGTGCCGGTGCGGGGGCGCTGACACCGCCACGGAGGCCACCCGGGGAGCCACCGGGCTCATGTCGCTCATCAGGCCTCCCAAGGGCGGTCGCGCCGGCGACCGCGTCTGCTCGGTACGGGACAGCCCACGGTGACGCGGGCCCGGCCCGTCCGGCAGGGCGTGAAGCCGGGCGTGAGAGCGCGTCATGCGGCGTGGAGGGTCTGCGGTGCTTTCGGAGGCCAGGGGAAGGCGATGGAACCCCGGGCGCGCGGGGTAGCCAAGTGGCCGTCAGCCGCGCCGTGGCCGGCGCACGTGCAGGAAACGAAGGAGTACCCATGGTCGGCAAGCGTGGCGCCGGGATCGCTCTGTCCTCCCTCGCCCTGGTCGCTGCGAGCGCCGGAGCACCGGCGGCCCAGGCCCATGATGGTGGCCATGGCCATGGTCATGCCGTGGACTGCTCGGGCCGGGAGGACATCACCTACACCCCCGGGCTCGGCCTCTCCAGCAGCCCCTCGACCGTCAGCGTCGACGGCACGTACCACTGCGCGGACGGCCCGGGCCACCTGGTCACGGCCACGTACCACACCGAGGGCACCACCGGAGGCAGTTGCCTGCTCCTCGCCGGGAACCGGTCGGAGGAGACCCTGCACTACGCGGACGGCGGCACGACCGTCATCGCGTACCGCTCCGGTCCCTCCGTCCGGCTCGTGGGCGTCAACACCGCGGTGCTCGACGGCGTGGTCGTCGCCGGACGCGGCAAGGGGTCGGTCGCCGAGAAGACCATCCACACGCTGCCCGCCGGCCTGCCGACCGACTGCGTGCTCGCCGACGGCATCAAGCACACGATCGCCTTCACGCACCTGAGCGTCCACCCGTGAGTAGGTTCGGGGACTGGCGCGGTGGCTTCCGCTCCGTTTCCAGTCCCCGCCGCTTCAAGCCGTACGTGCGGTTCTCCCACATACGGCTTTCCGACATCGATCACCGACTGGCATGCGCCGTCGCCCGGGAGTGGGAGCGAACAGCCCACGCGGCCGCGGCCACCGCCGATGCGGTCCGTTAGGCCATGCCATGCGAGGGCTGCGGGCAGGGCCGGGCAGCCGCCCGAATCGGTTCCCGGCCCACTGGCACCGGCGTACTCGACCGGCCATGCCCTCAGCGTATGCCGGGCCGCCCGTCCTGCTCCGGCTCCCGCTCGGCGTCCAGGACGGCGGCGCAGGTCGCGGCCGGGTCGCCGGCGTGGGTGATCGCCTGCTCGTGGGGGGCCGGGGGTTCGAAGCGGGCGAAGAAGTCGTCCAGCGCGGCGGCGGTCACGATGAGGGCGTTGGCGTCCGCGCGCTGGTTCCGGTCGGCCAGGCGCCGCAGGAGTTCACCGCGGTCGACTGGTAGATAGACCAGCCGCCACCGGCCGCCTGCGGCCTCGACCAGCCGCCAGTGGGCCAGGCGGTCGTCCGGGGCGACGCGGTCGAGCATCAGCCCGCCCACCACCTGCCGCCCCGCTTCCTCCGCCGTGGCGATCACCTCGGGCAGTGAGGCGGGGTAGGTGTGGAGCTCGTCGGAGTCGGCCAGCAGGTACCAGCCGGGCCCCGCTCTTGGCAGCGAACGATCGCTTTGAATGCTTTCATCGCCTCAACGAGGCTCGCTTGCCGCACGACACGCACGCTCGGCGTGGTGGGAAACGCGCGGCGGTACTTCGTCAGGAGGACGAGACGCGTTCGAGGGCGGGCCGTTCCATGTCCCCGTTGAACCGGTAGGCCGGCAGTGAGCTCGCCTTGATGAGGCGGAAGCCCTTGCCGCCGTTGTTCAGCGTCGTGGTGCCGGCCTTGCCGTCGGCGACCCAGTGCAGGACGATCGCGAACGCGCAGTCGCCGGTGACGTTCTTCGCATTGACGAGGAAGTCCTCGGGGTCGGTGAGGCTGACCTTGAAGGGGAAGCGCACCGGCGGGATCGCCTTGCCGTCGTTGTCTTGGCCGGCGTCCGCGGTCACCTTCACCGGCCGGCGAGCGAAGTCCGCGGTGAACGACCTCTGGGGCTGCGCCGCGCCACAGCCGAACGCGGTGTTGATGACGACGCCGCGGGTCGGCGGGGCAGCGCTGCGCAGGACCGTGACCTCCATGCCCGTAAGAAGCACCGACTCCTCGGTACGACCCTGCACCGTCATGTCCACGGGCGGACTGTACTGGTCACTGACCAGCTCCGTCGCCGTCGCGTCCTTCGTGTGGTTCTTCCACGCGGTGAAGTACTGCTCCGGCGGGCCGTCGTACCAGATCGTCGGGCACTCGCCGTCGGACCATGCGGCGCGCACGGCCAGCGGCGGCTTGCCTGTCCAGACCGGCCCGTCCGGCGACGTGCCGTCTGCCGAGGACAGGGGCGCGGGTCCGTGCCCGGCGGACGGCGCCGCCGAGGCACCGGTACGGCCGTCGGCGGCCCCGGCCGGGGCCTGGTGATCGGTCAGCAGCCAGACGCCGCAGCCCGCGGCCAGCAATGTGGCCGCGGCGGCGGTGGCCACCCCCCAGGGGGCGAGCCGGCGCCGACCGGCGACGGGGCCCCCGGCCGGCGCCGCGTCGTCCGGGGCCTCTTCTGTCTCCGTTCTCGCCGTTCTCGCCGTTTTCACCGTGCGTCCGGCGGCCTCGGCCTCGTTGCGCTGCCTGCGCGCCGCGTCCCACAGCCGCAGTGCTTCGGTCGCGGCCGCCTGGCCGCCGAGCGCCCGGGCGACGGCCTCGACGTTCTCGCGGCGTGAGAAGCCGCGGCCCTTGAAGAGGTGCGTCAAGGTGCCCTGGGACAGCGACGAGGACTGGTCGTTCTTACGGACCCGCTTGATGATGTCCCTGTAGCTGGGCGATCCGTGCGTCACCAGCAGCTCGCGCATGTACCGCGCGAGCTCCTGCACCGCGTCCTCCTGCGCCGCCGCGTCCTCGATGTCGACCACGCCCGTACCCCTCCCGCACTCCTCCGCCCCTTCCCCGGGCGTTCGGTGGAGCGCAGCCTAGACCGGGCCGCCCGGACCAGAGGCGGCATCCGTTCAACGGGCTTCAGTCCTCTTCAACGCCCTTCAAAGTCCTTCAACCACCTTCAGACCAGCGGCGAATCACGGCGCCGGGCCTTGAACTCAAGGCATCCCACCCGATCGGCCGGGCCCCGTTCGTGCCTCGGCCTCGTTGCGTCCGGAGCTGCCGTGACCCTCACTTTTCACTCGCCCCAGGGACTTCATGAACTCCTGTACGCCTGGGGGGTCCTGCAGCGTCATGCCCGCCCGGAGCGGTGCGTCACGTATCTCGTCCAGCACACGGGCCTCGCGCTTCGCGACCTCGAACACCTGCGGCTGGTACGCAACCGCTGCGCCCACCCGGAGGACGGCTGGCCCGCTCAGGCCGAGATGGACCGCGCTCTGTCCATTGCCCGCCGTGCCCGTCGTCGCCTGGGGCTGGACGAGTGATCGCGGCGGCGTGGCCGTTGGAGGGGAAGTTCAACGGCTCGGGAAGGCAGGGTTTCGACGCCTTCAAGGCCCACTCCGACCAGGTCACCGCCGATCTTAACGGCGCCCTGAATGCGATCGTGGGCGGTCGGTCCGGAAATGGACTCGTCCTTCGGCGAGGGTGACCAGGAACCGGCAGACAACGCGCGTCAGCAGATCGACCGGTGCCACGGCCGGATCGACGTCGCCGACCCCCGCCTCGGCTTCCGCCGCGTCACCCGTCACGGTCCGCCGGTCGGGTGGGCGGACGAGGCCCGCAGCATTGCCACGCGCCGGCGCCCACCTGCCACGAACCCCGGCGTAGGCGGCCCCGGTCGGCGAGAATGGAGGCCAGGACGAGAGGGGAGGCCCACCCTGCGCAGCGGTCGCCTCTTCGAGCACCCGGCGCCGGGGCGCCCCGGCATCTGTCCGAAGTCCCGAGAAGTGGTCCTGACCGGCAAAGAACTGACGAACAGCTACGAGTGCGCCTGCGGAACCTGGGCCCGGATCACTCACAAAGACACGCTCGCCCAGCACCCCACGCCGGAAGGGCAGCGCTGTCCCCTGTCCGGAGAGCCGGTAACGACAGCCGCTCCCCGCCCTGCCGTGAAGGGGCTGCTGCGCATGGTGCCACCCGCGCCGACCCAAGGGTGGCGGGCGGAGCCGCTCCCCAGCAGCGGCGGCTCCAGCGTGTATGCGATCCCGGCCGGCCTGCCCGGCCACGGGCGACGGCGTCGTTGACCGCCTAATGGCGGCGACTCCCAGACGACGTAGCTGCGCCGGGCTCGCTCCCGGGGACGGTGCCGCGCATTCTGCACTCAGGCGAGCTAACGAGGGTCTACCAGTGATGGAAACGATCATTGGCGTCGTCGCGACACTCGTCGGCGTTTTCGCGGGCGCGTCCCTGACACAGCGATCAGCTGACAGGCAGCGCCGGCTGATCGCCACCTTTGACCTGCACCGGGAACTGCACGGGGCGGAGATGATGCGCGCCCGGTTCGCCCCAGCTGAACTGGTCGAGCAGCATGCGGACAAGGACTACCGGGAACTGCGGGATCTGTTGGGCGCCCCGGCGATGTCTGACCTCCGCCAGGTCATCTACTTTTTCCAGCGGCTCTGGTTGGCGATCGAGCTTGGCGCCCTCCATGAGGAGTACGCAGCACGCCTGTTTGGCGACACGTTCTCCTGGTGGTACGACACTACGTTCCAGTCCATGCTCGTTCCGTCAGAAACCGAGATGGCGCGTGACATCGAAGCTCTACACGGTTGGCTGGTGAGTCATGCAACCGAGGCGCAACAGCAATACTGGCGGGGAGCCGACCCTGATGCGTGGCGAAGGCGAGATGCGTAAGGCTGACGGATACTGTCCCGCCAGCCTATCGACCCGGTCGATCCTGGGATTCATCAGAGATGACATCTCGGCGGCCGCCTTCACCGGCCGATTCGGCCAGGTGAGGGGGTGCAGCCCTGCCCTGCGCTGGGAAGGCAGGCATCAAACCGCGCCACCCAGCGTCCTCGATTCACATCGACTTTGATCATGCAGACCCGCGCCAGGCGACCCCGGACTCGCATCGAAAAGACACACAAGCTTGACAGGATCATCCTGTCATGATGGCATTTGGTCATGCTGTACAAGACTCCAGCTCTGGACGCCGACGACCACCATGTGCTCGAAGAGATCGAGCAGATGCGGATGCGCCTGCGCCACCAGCTGCGGGCGCAGCCTCGCTGGTCCGGTCAGCTGCGGCGCAACCTCACGGCTCGCGCGATCGCCGGGTCGAACACCATCGAGGGCTATGCCGCCACCGTCGATGATGTCGAGGCGTTGATGGCGGGGGAGGAGCCGCTGGAGACGGCGGAGCGGACCCGGGTGGAGCTGGAGGGCTACCAGCGGGCGATGACCTACATCCAGGCCCTCGCCGACGCCGGGGAGGGATTCCGCTACGACGTCGGACTGCTCAACGGTCTGCACTTCATGCTGCAGGGCCACCACCTCGACAAGCGCCCGGGCCGCTGGCGCGACGGCCCGGTCTTCGTCACCAGCCCCGACGACCCCCTGGTCCCGGCCTACACCGCGCCGGACTTCGAGGACGTGCCCGCCCTGACGGGGGAGCTGATCGACTGGCTCAACACCGGTGACCTCGACGCCCCGGTCCACGTACGAGCCTCCATGGCGCACCTGAACCTGGTGAACATCCACCCGTGGAAGGACGGCAACGGGCGCATGTCCCGCGCCGTGTCCACCCTCGTCTTCGCCCGGGAATCGACGAGCCTGCTGCCGCCGGAGTTCTCCTCCATCGAGGAATGGCTCGGCCGCGCCCAAAACACCTACGCCTACTACCGCGTCCTGCAACAGGTCGGCGGCCCCGCCTGGACCCCCGACCGCGACACCCACCCGTGGATCCGCTTCTGCCTCGAAGCCCACCATCGCCAGGCCCAGCAGGCACAGCGCCGCACCGACCTGCTCTCCCGCGCCTGGATCCACCTCGGCGAAGCCGCCGAGCATGACGGACTGGACGAGCGCGTGGTCTACGCACTGCTGCCGGCCTTCTGGGGATCGAAGGTGCGCCGCACGGTCTACCAGGCCGACGCCGACCTGTCCGAGCAGCAGGCCATCCGCGACATCCGCGAACTGGTCCGCCTCGGCTGGCTCGAAGCCCAGGGCCAGGCCCGCTCCCGCTACTACGCCCCAGGCCCTCGCATGGCGAGCGCGCAGGACCAGATCCGGCAGGCCGTCGAGCCCTACGCCGACCCTTACGCGCCCCACACCTGACCAGGCACAACTACGCCGACGGCTCCCGGTGCTACTCTTCGTACAGACTTGAAGGGGCACTCGCCACTGGCCACTGCCCCTCTTTTCTTTGGCTCGCACGCCTCCTGGTGTGCGGGCCTTTTGTTCTTGGTCGCCGTACGGCGCCCTACTCGGCAGCTCCGAACAGGCTTCGCCGGTCCTGGACGAGCTGCTGCCAGCGGGCGCCGGCCTCGGCGTCGTCGATCCAGCGTGTAGCAGCGGTGGCCACCGGGATGACAGCGCTCGCGCCCGAAGACGTCGCTCGGCTCGAGGCGCCATCGGCCGGATGCTTGCCGCCGCTGTGGCGGGCGGCCGCCGAGGGTTTGGAAGTGCACTGGGCGGTGGTGCTCGGCGCGGACCGGCCGCTAGGCACCTGGCTGCGCGCGCATCCGCAGGCGAAGGTGCACCTCGATGTGCTGTTCCCCGAGACCAACCAGTTACAAGACCGACCGACGAGGTCTCCGACGAGCCGCGCATCCGCCTGGACCTCGCCGACCGCGTGTCCGTCGCCCCGGTCCCGAAGAGCTTGCGGATCACTGCCTGGCACCCGGGCGGTGGCGCGCATAGGTTCGTCGTCGACACCGTGCTGGGCAACCTGGGATCGAAGCCGGCCGTCGTACTGAGGCTGCCCGCCGGATAGGCAGCACCCCCGCAGGTCCGGGACGTCGCCGGCCTGAAGGGAGCCCGCATCGGCTGGTCGGAAAACCCGAATCCGCCAAGTGAAACTATTGCACAGTCGGGTCAGCCCCAGGAATAACTGCATACAGGAAACCCACTGCAATCACAGTATTCCTTTCAGAGTGCTGGTTCGGTTTTGTCGCTGAATGGCCTGGAAGCAGGGGAGCGCGGTGAGAGGGACGGAGACGTGCGGATTCCGTACTCGTGGCGCAGCGCAGAGAGGGCGGCGAGGTAGCCGGACATGCCGTGCACGCTGGGACCGGGCGGTGTGGAAGCGGAGCACAGGTATACGCCAGGCAGGGGCGTGCGATAGGGATCAATCTGAGGTATAGGCCGCAAGATGCTCTGAGTGAGTGTGAGGGCGCCGGACCCGATGTCCCCGCCGACATAGTTCGGGTTGTACGACTCGTACGCGGAGGCGGTGATACCGCGCTGGGCGATCACTGTGTCGGTAAAACCGGGGGCGTAGCGCTCGATGCGGGCGCGCACGATCTCGAGCGGGTCGCGCGTGTCGCCGTTGGGTACATGCGCGTACGCCCATACGGGGCGCTTTCCAGGCAGCCCTCGTCCGGGGTCGGTCGCCATGGAGTCGACCACGAGCACGAAGGGCTCGGTGGTGGCGACGCCTTTCGAGGTGAGGGTTTCCTGGAGGAACATCTCGCGTTGTGTGCCGCCGAGGTGGACTGTTCCTGCCTTGGCGACCTCGGGATCGCTCCAGGGGATCGGGTCAGTGACGAGGAAGTCGGCCTTGGCGGCAGCAGGCCCGTAGCGAAAGCGCGCGAGGCTGCGCGTATAGCGGCTGGGTAGCCTGTCGCCGGCGATCTGAACAAAGCCCTTCGGGCTTGTGTCGAGCAGCACGGTCTTTGCGTGGCCGAGTTGCTTCAGATCGGTGATGCGTTGCCCGGTGTGAATCTTGCCGCCATGTGCAGTGATGTCGTCGGCCAGTGTTTGGGCGATGCGGGCGCTGCCGCCCTGCGGTATGGGCCAGCCCGTGCCGTGCGCAAGGTGTCCCAGCAGGAGGGCGACTGCGCCGGAGGCGAGGCTGGGCAACCTCCCGACGGCATGCGCGGCGACGCCTGTCAGCAACGAACGTGCCTGTTCTGTACGGAACAGCCTGGGCGCGAGCGGGCTGCCGTGGGCGAGGACCCAGGGCGCCAGAAGCAGAGGAGCCAGGAGGTCGCGGGGGATACTGCGCTGTCCGGAGAGAAACAGGTCGACAACGCCGGTGCTGTGACGAATCAGTGGTTCCATCATGGCCCGCCACCGGGCTCCGTCTGGGCCTAGGTGCTCACAGGTGGCGTCCAGGTCGTGAAACGCGAGAGCGGCGCGGCGGCCGTCCAGGGGGTGGGCGTAGCTGATCTCGGGCTGCAGGAGTTCCACGCCGCGCGCGGAGAGGTCGAACTCGCGGAAGAACCGGGAAGCCGCAGCCATGGGATGTACGGCTGCGCAGATATCGTGCACAACGTCTGTGTCGAAGAGGGACTCGGTGCGCAGGCCGCCGCCGATGGACTCCTTGGCCTCGTAAAGATCGATGCGGAGTCCAGCGCGGGCCAGGGTTGCTGCGGCGGCGAGGCCGTTGGGACCGGTGCCTACCACCGCTACGTCTGTTTGGCTCATAGGGGGCTCCTGAGACGTTTTCGCTGCTCGGGTGATGTGCCGTGATGACGGGAGTCGGGCGGCGCTGTGAGCAGCAGGGGGGAACGCCACCGCCGCTGTCCTAGAGAACAGCGACGGTGGCGAGCAGGAGGAAGGCAAGCAGAAGCATCGCGAACCGGCTCCCGAGCAACGCTGTCTTGAGTGGAGAGGGGGCATGCGGGTGGCTGGCTGTCGAGGTTCGTTTCGTGGCCGATTGGCATGCAACGAGTGCGAGTAGACCGCATCCGAGAGCCCAGGATGTGGGCGGAACGGTGAGCCAGTCTCCGAGGCGGCGTACCAGCGCGAGGAGCGTCGTTCCGAAGGCAAGACTCAAAATGAGGTATGTCCGGTGGAGAGCCGTGGGCCTCCTGAGGAGCATGACGTAGAGGGCGGGAAGGGCGGCGCCGGCGATGCACAGCAGGGTGACGGCCGTGCGGGGCGAGCGTGGCTGCGGGCCGTCTGGAGTGAGTCCCAGGAGCCGTTGGCCGATCGCCACTACCGGCTGGTCCGTGTTCGACAGAACCACCACACCCTGTTTGCTGTTCCGGTCGAAGCCCATGTAGGAGGTGAAGCCGCCGGTAGCGCCATCGTGCCAGGTGATGTCCCGACCTTCCATGGAGGTGGTGTACCAGCCCAGACCGATCCGTCGGGCGTGACCGGCCTCGAACCGCGGCGTCGCCGCGTCTGCACCTGGGCCGACGCCGAGTGCCACAGACCTCAGCAAGAGAGCCATATCCTTGCTGGTGGTCCAGATGTCGCCGGCTGGTGAGTAGCCCGAGGCGAGCCAGTGCTGCATGGTGGCGCCTGCAGCCTTCTGCCCCGTCGCACTTCTGGCTGGAATATCAGCCTCGCGTTGCACAATTTTGGTGCTGTTCATCTGCAATGGTGTAAGCACATGATATTTCAGCAGTTCGACATAGGGTTTTCCCGCGACACGGGCAGCGGTGTGGCCTGCAAGAGCCATACCAAGGTTAGAGTACTGGAATCTTCCGACACTGCTGGCAGCAGCATTTTCTGCCGCAGCAAAGATATCCTTCTCCGTTATTCCCCGGTACGGATCATTGCCAAATATTCGTGAGCTCGCATCGCGAAGGAACATGTCGATATTCGACGGCATCTGGTCCAGCCCGGACCGGTGGCTGGCCAGGTCCCTGAGGGTGACCGACTTCAGTGCTGGGTCATCGAATTGCATGCTGGGCAAGAGCCTCTCCAGCGGAGAGTCAAGCAGTAGACGGTCGTGCTCTGAAAGCTCGGCGAGCAGCATCCCTGTCATAGGCTTCCCGAGCGAGCCTGCCTCAAATACCGTGGACTCGTCGACCTCCGGTCGTTCCGGATTACCTGAGTCCCCGAGGCCTGCAAGGCGGATTTGATCACGGTCGATGAACGCGACCGAAAGCCCGCGGTAACCCGGCGAAGCCCCTACAGCCGTACGAACGCGCTCAGCGAGCTGGTGATCCCCTGTAGTCCTGCCACCGAGGTGCGCCGGACGCGGTGCGAGGAATGCGACTGCTGCCAAGGTGATTGAGGCCGACACGCCCAGTGAGGCAAAAATGCGGAGCCACCATTGCTTTTGCCGCGATCGAGCCGACCACACACTAGTCACCCTTTTCAGGAAGTTTTAACGGGTTCAGCCTGAACTGTTGCCGCCAGGTCTTTGCGGCTTCCCAAAGCCTTACGGACCCTGTTGGCAAGCCGCTTGTAGTGACCGTCTCCCATGATGACCAGCTCCAGGGCAATCATGGTGGCAGAAAACGTCACGAGGCCGGACATAAAAAGTCCGATGCCCAGATGCAAGAGAATCCCTCCGGCGACAACAAAGGGACGCAGTGAACGTTTCAGGAGGAGGAATGAGAATGCAATTTGGAAGAACACTGTCGCATACGTGGCCGCGACGACGAGCGTGGCATGTTCATAAATAAAGCGATTTACCCCCGGCCATCCGAACTCACCGACGCGAAGGATGTAGTAAAGCGCTGTGCCGTTCTGCCAACGCTCACCCTGTATTTTGTACATACCCGAAACCAGGTAGACGGTGCACACTTGAAGAATTACAGCAAGGAGGCCGGCATGGTGCAGGAGAGAGGGAACCCTCTTCCTCATCGATATACTCTCGAAACTCACCCCCTTCCGCCTTTTCATGCGGGCATCAAGAGACAAGTATGCGCTTGAGTCAACAAACATAAAGAAGACTAGCACTATGGCAGTGACATTGTCTCCACCGTCCAGAATCAGCGGGTTCCTCTGCTGCAACGACCACAGAAATACGTAGTGAAGAGCCGTTGTTATGCGCGTCTTCCAGCCCAGCGTAAACAGCAGGGCGACGATGATGCCGACGTGAAATACGAGCTCGAACCAGGCATCAGTTTTTGCGACAGAATAAAGAGAGAGGGCTTCGTTCTCGGGCGCCATGAAACTGCGCCACGGCCACACGCCTTGTGGACCCCAGAGAAAATCGCGATCAAAGTAATCCCGCAGATAAAAGTAGAGGCCCACGCCACCGAGCACAACCCGCGCGAGTGCAGCACCGATAAGCCCATGCCGCCTACCGCTGAAATATTCCAGCCAGGAGTAGATCCTTGTTTTGGCGTCAAGGATCAGGGAGGCCCCGGCCCCCGTGCCGCTGATGCTACTGTTCACCGCTTGACCTTACCCGGCTTCATCCAAGCCAGATCGTAGTAGGAGACCTTGCCCTTTGTTTCCCGTGAGTAGCGCTGGGAAAATCGCGGATACTCGTTTCGAACGATCCTTACCTGCACATATTCGATGTCTTTGCCCCACCGCTTCTCAGCTTCCGTGCCGGCGAACCCCTGAGTGAATCGAATCGCCTCGTCCCGGGCTTTCTCCTCAGCCTGGGAAAGCGGAGGCTCGCTACCCTTTCGCTCCTGCGCCTTGGAGCCTGTGCCGTTGGCGCTGTCCTCCTTCTTGCTCCGCAGCTTCTCAAGCTCCGGGTCTTGCCAGGACTCCAACTGATGGACCACGCCACTGGGGACGCGTGTAGCCCTCGAAGGCCACAATCTTTCCGCGTACAGCTTCTTGAGATTCGGCGAAGTGACATCGGACCATTTGGTCACCAAAACCGATCCCCCCGGGCCCTTCTTCTTCGCCCTGATGAGCACTCCGGAGTCCGTGTCGACAGGATTCGGGGCGAAGAGATGCCAGTCCTGACTAAAATGCGGGGACATATAGGAGTTAATTTCCTCACCATACTTCTCTTTAATCGGATTAAAGGGGGTGTTGTAAAGAGCCGTCATCGAGAAATGAAAAGCCAGGACCAGGACCATCATGGCCCCGGTTGCAACGAAGACCGATCGTTTGGTTCTGCTCCACTGCACGATCGACGATCTCTGGGAATCCGAACTATCCACTGCTACTTGCCTTCCGGGGGTAATGCCTGTGCGGCGGGCCAGATCGAGGCGCCCGCCGCACAGAAACTTTCATGCAACTACTGTCAGTCGAAGGCGCGGGACAAGCCATTCCCGCTGGTCTCCTGATGAGCAGCAGCACCGCCTCGCCGGAAGTTCGTATTGTTTCCGGCCTTGCGCGCGGGCGCGCCCCAGTCAACCTGCTTCGCAGCCTCCCAAGCGGCGTTACCAACGAAAGCGCCAGCAGCCTTGGTAGCGAAAGACCCCCACCCGGCCGGCGCCGCCTCGCCGTCAACAACCTTTTCCGGTTCGGCCGAGGCCTCCCGGAAAGCAATTGCGGTGGTCTCGTCCTGAGAGGCAGATGCTACGGGATCGGCAGAAGCCGCCGTAGCAGCAAAGATCGTGGCACCGACAGCAACAGCAGCGCCCGTAATAATGAGCTTGGTTCTGATCAACTTTCTTCCTTAAACAACGGCAGGTACACGCCGACCAAGAAATATCCCCCACTGATTGCGGGCGGTGATTGAAACCTTACAGCTCGAGATGATCTTGAAGCTGTGACGCGAAGCACATTATGAGAACAAAGGACGATATGGCTGAAACATGCCGCGCTGGCGTGAAATCCACCCTTGGTGGCGGCTGTGCAAAAAATAATGGCCGGATTGCCCGGCCGCCAACGAGAAGTTGTTTTGAATTCAACAAAAGAGGTGTAGTAAGAGGAGCGCGCCTCGCCGCGAAGCGGTCTATCGGCGGATTCAGTTCCGACGTGGTCTGCAGATCAACGGGGATAAGACGAGCGATGATTTCGTGCGCGCAACCAAAGGCTCGGCCGCTATGCGCTTCTACCCGCCCTGGTGCCACCGACGCCGCCAGTTGGCCAGCCGCCCACGATCACCTTATGGCAGGCCCTCGAGGGGTTCCTCGACCTGCAGGATGCCCCAGTGACATGACGCCGCCTGGTCGATGTGGCGACTGAGCGGGAGAGCCGCTTTCTGACGGTTAGGGAGAAGACGACTACCCATTAGGCGGCACACTGGCGCCTCATACAAACGTCGCACCGAAACGCGCGGCCAGGTCTGCCGTCGCCCCGGCCTCGTCTGCGGTGGGGCGCTGCTTCATACGGACGGCCTCAATGGCGAACTGCGCGCAGCTTGGCGATATCTGTTCCGCCGAACCCCTCGCTGCTCTCCTTGTCGTCGCCGGTCAGGTCGCCGTCCTTGTCGTAGAACAGGTCGTGGTTCGCAGAGTTCCAGTTCTCCACGACATGCAGGCCCTCGTGGATCTCGCGGCGTAGTTCGGTGTCAGCGAGGTGGTCGCAGATGAACGCCGTACGAACGGCCCGTCCCAGTTCCTCGATCGCCTGGTCCGAGACGGTCGGGCGTGACCGTGGTCGGACAAGACGAGAACGTGCCCAGGCGGCAGTCGGCGCATGTCGTGGAAGTAGCTGCGGCCGGCGATGACGTCCACGCTAGTCAACGCGAAGGAGCCCATCGGCAGCGACAACTCCGCCCACGCCACCCTCACGGCCATAAAGGGGCTGCGGCCGTAGCCCACAACGCCCCCGTCCCCCCTGCGACACGCACAAGAAAGCGAGCCTGGGCAGTGGGCGAGGCAAGAATGATGACGGGGGGCGAGTGACACACTGCCCCCGCCTGTTGGACGGACGTTCAGCCGGCTTTGGCGGTCGGCACCTGGCCCAGCTCTGCCTGGCGCAGGCGCTTTGCTTGCATCTGGGCCAGGGACTCCAGCGCCTGGGCGCTGTTCGGGTCCTTGTCCGAGTCTTGGTATGTCAGGACGGCGATGACGGTGCCCACGCGGACGGTCATCGTGATCCGCGGACCGGCGTAGGGGGCCCGGGGATCGGCGTAGGCGACGCTCTCGTCGCCGGCTCTCTGCATGGAGACCTCGGCGGCCCCGATTGCTCCATTTTTCTTGCGGTTCTTGAATGCCCTACTGGCCACTTCCCGGCCGGGACACGCCAGCAGGTCCCAGTTCACGGCGCCGGAATCGCCAGGTGCCCTGTACTGCACAGTGCCGGTACTCCAGTGCCACCAGCAGCCCTCAGGGCCATCGCCGTTCTTGGAGCACCGCTTCTCCCGGGGTACTTCCCGGGCCTTGAGCTGCGTCAGACCCGACTTCCAGCCCACTGGCATGCTCTGAAGATCCGGTAGAGCCTTTCTCAGGGCCTCGGCATCGAGCACGGTGTCGGAACCGCTCTGGCGGCTTTCGCCTCGCGCGTCACTCACAGGACTTGTCCCCTCGTGGGAACCGGCCTCACCTCCACCGCATCCGGTCACGGACACCATCAACCCCGTTGCCAGCACCCACGCGCGAGAGCGCGATCCAGACCAGAGGCGTCGCACGAGACCCCCCTTCTGATCCTTCGTCTCAAAGCGTTGAGTAGAGCATAGAAGGCTCAGGTTGCCCGCGCTGCCGCAGGTCAGCTGGCTGCTGCGGAGCATCGAAGCGCTTGGGATCCGCTCCCGATCCGGCAGTCCCGGAAGAAGGTCCTGGTTGCCGTCAGGTATCCGGCTTCGTGCGCGGGGGTATCGGCTCGCCATCGCGCTTGCTGAGGTCGAACTCGCATGGGATGTACTCCCCGATGGTCAGGCGGTCGACCTTGGCGACCCCCAATGTCCGTGACGACGACAGTGATCTCCTCGCCGACCTCGAAGTCCTCCGGCGGACCGGCCACCGGCCTACTGGGTCCGGCCGATATTCCCGGCAGGGACCTTCGCCGTGTCCGTGGAATCCCGCCTCAACGAAGGGCACGCGTGCAGCTCACAGAGCAGGTCGTGCGGTTCTGTCACTACATGCCGACCACGGATCGGGAGAAGTTCCTGCGTCTTGTCGACAGGATCGCAGCTGAGCCTGGTTTCCGTCTCGCCCGAGATGAGCCCTGGCCGCCGCGGTGAGGGGCTTCTCTGGAGCACTCGTGATAGGTGAAGAGTGGTCGGCGCCTCACCGACATGTATCGCGCCATCGCTATCCGCCCTGGCCGCCATGGCGTCAGCTCGAGACCTCGTACCTCGGCATCGGTCGTCGGCTCACTTCCGGTGCATCACTGGATTCCCAAGCTCATGCGGCCACTTGTCCGCCCCAGGCACAGAGCGTTGGCAACGATCTCGGCCCCATAGAGACGCTCTGCCTCGTCGCGGCCCAGGAAATCGACGGTGGAAGTGACCAGGCCTGTATCCCCCAGCATGAACGCCTGGCGAACCGCCCGGACGTGTTCGCGAAGGTCGTCGTCGGGCAGTGGCTGCTGGTCGCCGTCGGCCAGTTCTTCGGTGCCGACCAGGCCCGGGTGAAGCCTGGTGATGGCCTGGCGGACGAGACGGGCGACAGCGTAACTGCGCGGAGTCTGCCAGGTGCCCTCCCATTCGGTGTGGCGGTCGGTCTCTGCCTGTCGCGACTCGCGCCACCAGCAGACCAGTGCCTCCCGCTTGGCAGGCGTGTCGTAGAGCAGGTGCGCACCGAGGAGGCGGTGGGCGAGAAATCCGGAAGGCCGGTGGATGGCGCGGGCCGGGGAGTGGACGCCGAGCACGGCTATGACCTCGGTGGTGGTCCATCCGGTATCGGAGACGTCACGGACGATCCACGCGATGCGGGGTATGGAGGCGCGGTGGAGCCACGGCACCTGCCGGATGAGATCTCGGGCGAGCTGGTAACGGCGGCCGACCGCGTTGAGCCTGCGGGCCGGCCTGGGCTTCTTCAACCTCGTAGCAGACCTGTTTCCCGCGTCGAGCTTGCTCTCAGGGGGTTGGGGAGAACTACCCGCAGTCGAACGACTTGAGGAAGTACCCCCCATTGGGGTGCAACGTGGGGCCGGCGTCACAGGCTTCTGTCGCCGCTTGGAGTTACGGGGGCGGCGAGGGCGTTTCAAGGCTCGCTGTGCCATCTTCGCGAGGCGCTTCATCAGGGGCCGGCCGGCGTCCTCGATCCCGCGTACGGTGCGGATGTACGGGTCGGACGTGCCTGTCCGCAGGTGTAAGGCGCGGTCGAAGGCCGGTGGGATGGTGCGGGCGAATTCGCTGGCCTGGCCGCCTTGGCCGCTCACCCTGGTTCCCTTGGCTCGGTAGGTGAGCAAGCCGGTCTCTCGCAGGATGGCGAGGTGGTACTGGATGGTGCGTTTGGACAGCTTCAGTACGCGGACGAGGTAGGCGATGCCGGGTCGGCAGGGGCTGAGGCGGGTGAGCTCTGCCGCGATCCGTACGGTTGTCTCGCTTACGCGGCGGGGCCCGTGGTCGCGGTCGGAGGCGTAGGCGCTGGTGAAGGTGAACCAGCAGACGGCCTGCATCCAGGTGAAGCCGTCGGTGGCGATACGCCCCGGGGTCGTGGCCAGCCACTGTTCTGGGTACAGAGTTGCCGGCTTCCCCTGGGCGGGGGCCGAGGGCAGGGCAGAGTGCACGGCGATCCGTTTCGGGGTAGCGCGAAGTAGGCTCGTCGCGCCGGGAGGCGAAGACGGGCCTTACGGCTGGCAGAAGTGCCAGTGATGTGAGGCCGTTACACGGCCCGCGTGGTTACCAGAGGGTGAGAGCCGACTGCCTGGGGCTCCGCCGGCGGCTGCGCGATGGCGGGAGTCACTGGTGCTGCGGGGACTCAGGATGCGAGCCGCCGTGGGAGCGGGAGTGGCGAAGAGCACTGCGTAGGTTGGGTGGAATCTTGTCCTCTTCCGCCGTCAGCCGGGTCGGGACGTTCATGTGAGCGGCGGGCAGGTGGGTGCGCAGTCGTACACCGATTCCGAGTACCCCCTGGTGAAGGAGTCCGATCGCCGCAGCCTCCCTGCGAGCGGTGTTATCGAACCCCGGGCGCTTTAGGGACGCTGGATCTTCCGTCGGTCGCTGCTCATCGGCTACCCCCCTTGATGCGGCCGTTCGGGCGTTCTCTCGCCCTGCCGACTACTCGTCGGCAGGGTGAGCGTCTTCTTGCCCAGCGGTCGTGCGGGGTGTCAGGTCGTGTGCGGCGCGGTGGCCGCCTTCGGTGCTGCCCTGCATTGCGCTGGTGGCACGTTTCCTGGTGTGTGCGGTTGGCCTCTGACTGTCCGAGGCGGAGCGGTGGTTGCGCCGACGGAGGTCAGACACCGTCCCGCCCAGCACGACTCGTTGATCACCTTTTGGCCCCCCGCAGCGGCACGGACGGTGGAGGCGCTGGAGAGCGTCTCCACACAGGGTTGTCGACGTACGGGATCATGCTGGGCCCGCGACACAATGTCAACAATTGTAGAGATGGGCGTGTCTACCTCACTCCGGGGCCACCATCGTGTATGTGCAGCATGGCGTGAGCGGCCAGCGCCGGATAACCTCTGACGAACTTGTGCATGTGAGCACTTCACCTACGCCCGAACCAGGAGAGCACCCCGGCCATGACCGACGCCCTCGACGCGTTTCATGCGGATGATCTCGAGAGGGGCATCGCATCGGTCGACGAGCTACTGCACGTGCTCGGCCTCAGCCGCGAGGTCATCGACTTCGACAAGATCTCCTACGACACAGGACTCACCGTCGAGCGCGTACGCGGCCTCCTCGCCGGAGAGGAAGCCGGCACCGAAGACCTCAGCCAGACGTTCCAGCGACGCCTCGTCTTCCTGAGGGAAACCCGCCGCAAGCCCAATGGCAAGAAGTACACCCTCGACGAGATCGGCCAGGGAGCCGGCATCTCCAAAGGGCAGGTCGGATTCCTGCTGAACGGCCAGCGCATGCCCGGGCTGGCAGGCGTCAGCAAGCTCGAGCGGTTCTTCGCGGTTCAGCCAGGCTTCTTCACCGCCACCGACCGGCAAGCGCTTCGCCGGGCGCTGCAGCCCATCCACGAGCAGCTCACCCATCTCGCGCTGCTCAAAGGCCAGGGCATCACCCGTCTCGCCATGCGCAGTGGAGCGAGCGGTGAGGACAGCAAGCTCGACCGGGAGCTTCGCGCGGCTCTTACCGTCGCTCTGGCAGAGCCGGAGGGGGACGGGGAGGACCCTGAGCTCCGTGAGCTCACGGAGGAAATCCGGGCACTGCCCACCAAGAGCCGCAGGCGTATCTTCCCGGTGCTTCGTGGCCTCCTGGGCCTGGCCCGCCCCGAGGAGGAAAAACCCGCCCGGCCCTCGGCCGCCGAGGTCTGAGCGACCATCGACGAGCGGTGACCGTCGTGGCGCGAGCGATGTCCGGTGCCGTGAACGGGACACTGTGCGAGCAGCAGTCTGTCGCCGGTCGCGCCCATGCGGCGGGCGCCCTGCGGAAAGAGCTGGTGGGCATCCCACTTGGCGCTTCTCAGGCCGAACGTGAACCAGCCGCCGGCGGCGTGCATCACGACCTGCCTGATGCCGAGTGCCCACACGCTCCGGCTCCCGGGACCACATGTGGGGACCAGTCGCCGGCCTGCGCAGACGACGCGCACTTCGCCGACCAGCGGTGCGGCCGACGGCAGAGGTGGCGCAAGCCTTGTGGCCCGGCAGAGGGAGTCCGGGCAGGCGGGCCTGGGCAGGGAGTGGCGGCCCGGCGGCGCCCAGGGCACGCCCGCCTCTGAGTTCGACTGTTGTGCTCACCAGGCCACGTTCTCCTGAGCGAGTGCACGGCGTCGTGAGTACTCGTACTCAAACCCGTCCGATGGATGCGCAGACAATGGCGGCTGTCCGTCCGGACCGATCGCCCCTGCCGAGGCGGCAAGTTCCGCACGAACTCAAACCGGACTGCCTGACTCCGGTCCTGGGGGTGGCCGACACCGCCCGCCGCTGCGGCCGGGGACCAGGAGGCCCCGACGCGAGGTCTCTTCTCGGCCATCACGTTCACCCCGCGACAGCTCATATATGCAAATTCGGACACGATGCGGCACGTTGCGTTGTCAGCCATTCACAGGCAGGTAGGTTTACGGCCGCAGAACGAACAGATGTTCCTCGATGTGTCGCTGCGGAATCGCACGGAGATAGGCCAGTCAACCGACCATGTCCAAGCCCTTCAGCAGGCGACGCCAGGCTGACGACCCATCACCCGGACCGGAGCGGAAGCCTCCGGGCGCAGATACGAACCAACCGCCCGGTTCCCTCTGGAGAGCCCTGCGGGAACAATGCGCCATACTCGTCGCCACCTGGTCGATCACCCGGCTCATCCACCGAGACCTCGGACTCTCCGGCATCAGGGACATACAAGATCTCGTGGACGCGGTCGCCACGAAGCGTGGCAAGCCCATCACCGTGACCGCGGTACCCCTCCCACCCGAGGTCTCCGCGTTCTGCGCCAGAGGCAGAGACCGTGACCACATCGTCGTCGACGCGAACGCGGCCGAGCTCACACGCCTCCACGCACAACTTCACGAGCTCTTCCACCTCTGGGAGGAACATCCCAGCGGCGACGGCAACGACCAACCCATGACCGAGGAAGCCGTCCGCCGGCTCCTCCCAGGGCTCAAACCAGGCCCCGTCCTTCAAGTCCTGACCCGATCGCACTACGACAGCGCTCACGAGCGCAGAGCCGAGGCGTTCGCCACCGTCATGCTGCAGCGACACCTACGACTCCGCCGCGACCGCAACACCGACGGCCTCATCACCTCAACCCTTACGCACAGGAGAACGGGTGTCTGAGCACGCCTCAAACATCGCCTACCTGACCATCTGCCTCATCACCTGCGTGATCGCCTGCTGGAAAGGACTGGCCGCCCTGCGCGACCCCACCCCCACACTGGTCCTGATCACCACGACCTTCGTGTGCTGCGTGGCGGTCTACCTGACGGCAGCTCCCGTCGGCTACCGCGCTCTGGGAGAAGCCGTCGGCCAGCCCAGCTTCGCAACCCTGCCGGTCTACATCGGCATCCTCACCTGCTTCGCCCACCTCCACCTGCTGGCCCTGCTGTGGAATCCGCGACTACGGCAGACACCAGGAAAGGTCCGCCGCACCATCACGGCATGGAGCACCGCGTACGTGGCAGCCGCCGTCGTCATGGCCGTCGCCTTCTGCTCCGCCGACCTCAGCGGCCCGGCCGATCCGCTCAAATTCAACACGAACTTCGCCCACGACCCGCTGATTCTCCTCTTCCTCACCATCTTCCTGACCATGCTCACCTGCGGCACGCTCAGCGCCTGGCGCCACTGCCACAAGATGACGCTGGACGACCCCACCCTGCAGCACGCCGTCCGCGCCATCGGCGTCGCCAACCTCTTCTACTTCGCCTACGCGGTGTGCAACGCCCCGGCCATCCTCTGCGCAGCACTGGGCAGCCATGCCCTGGACACCGTCGGCGTCCTGGGATCCTCCTTCGGCGCGACCGGAGCCCTGATCGCCAGCTACGGGCTGTCGGGCGCGGCAGTAAGCGCCTGGCTCAAGGAATGGCGAGACATCCGGGCACTGCAGCCCCTGTGGGAGCTGGTGGTAGCCGGCGTCGATCACGAACTCGCCTTCTCCGAGCACAGCGCCCGCAGCCACCGCCTGGGGTGGAACGCCGGCTTCAACCTGCACCGCAGGGTGATCGAAATCCTCGACGGCATCCGGGCACTCCGCCGCTGGGGATCCCAGGCCCCCGTCGAAGCCGTCCACGCGCTGCACGCCCGCGACTTCCAGAGCAATGACGGCAAGTGCCTGCCCCCGCACGAAATCGAAGCGATCGCGACGGCCGCGGCCCTCTGCTTCGCCTCCGAACGCTTGCAGGCCGCCCGGCAAGCAGCGAGCTCAGCAGGCCGACCGGGCCGGCTCACGCCACCGGAGCAGGAGGCCGCCCCCATCCCCGGCGAGAACACACCCGCCGCCGATGAACGCGCCCGGCTGCTGCGCGTGGCCCAGGCCCTGCACCACCCGCTGGTGACCGCGGCCCTGCACGCCTGCACGCAGGGGACCGAGCCTGCCATGCCCTGACCAGGACCAGACCAGCGAGCGCTTCAGCCGGACACCACGCGAACATCACACCGCCTGCCTCCGCGCGATGCCCGGCCAAGACACCGCGATAGTGTCCCAACACCGCAAAGGACCAACGGAGTTCTTCCGGCGCTAACGACAATGCGGACACCACATCCGCCGAGTGGGGGTTTCATGCGACGAGTAGTTGTCATGGGTGGAAGCTTCGCCGGCTTAATGGCCGCTCGCGTACTGAGCGACCACGCCGACGAAGTCGTCGTCCTCGAACAAGACGAGATATCCGAGAACGGACTGGGCCCAGGAGCGCCCCACCGGGCCCAGCTCCATGCCCTCCTCGCCATGGGGCACATGCAGCTCGAGCGCTGGTTCCCCGGCATCGTCAAGGAGCTCATCGCGGACGGCGCGCAACTGGGGACCGGCACAGCCATCCAGTTCTACGTCGACAACATCCTCAAGGTCCCGGTCCCCGACACCGAGATGATCGGCGCCACACGCCCGTTCATCGAAGCCCATCTCCGAAGCCGAGTTGCGGCGCTGCCCAACGTAGAGCTCAGGACAGCTCAGGCACGCGACCTGATCATCAGCGGCGATCAGGTCCGCGGCGTACGCTTTTCATCGGCATCCGACGGCCGACACTCCGCCACGCCCGACGGGGAGCTCGCCGCCGACCTGGTGGTCGACGCCATGGGGCGCTCGAGCCGGCTGAGCAGCTGGCTGGAGCACCACGGCTGGGAACAGCCCCCTTTGCACCGTCTGCGCGTGGACCTCGGCTATGCCACGGCGTTCTTCCAGCGCGGTGACGAGCTTCCCGGCACCCAGATGGCGCAGGCCACTCCAGGCCCGGCGAGCAGCTACCGGCCCGCGATCACCGAGCCGGGAGCCCTGACGGCAGTAGAGGGAAACCGGTGGAGCGTCGTCCTGGCCGGCTACACCGACTACCGCCCCAGCCGTGACCCCGAACAGTTCCTGACCCGCATGCGCCGGTGCGTCCCCCCTCTGCAGGAGGTCGCGAACCAGTGCGCCATGGTGGACGACGAGGTCAAGACCTACCACTTCCGGGAAAGCATCAAGCGTGACTTCGCCAGCCTCGGCCGCCTCCCCCGAGGCCTGATGGCCATAGGTGACGCACTCGCCTCGGTGAACCCCATCTACGGCCAAGGCCTCACCCTCGCCACCTTGCAGGCCTCATGCCTCTCCGCCCACCTCCAAGCCGGAGGCCGGCCCCAGGACAGCATGTGGGGGTACTTCAGGCGGGCCAGAGCAGTCGTCGACGCCGCCTGGCAGTTGTCCTCGACCGCCGACCTCGCCCAGCCTCATGTCACCGGCCCCTACCCGCCGGGGTACCGCCTCCTTCGCTGGGCAGGCGACAAGGTCATGGTCGCCTCGATCTTCGACCCGGTCGTGAACCAGGCCTTCATGGATGTCCTCCACATGAAGGCTCACCCCAGGACACTCACCAATCCACGACTGCTCAAGCGCGCCGCACGAGCCTTCGCCATACCCGCCGCCTGACAAGACACTCGCGCTGCCTGCCCCGCACCGAGCACAGCGGCCCGACGGCCGGTCCCGCACCCTGGCGAGCACCAGGGGCGGGGCTCACCACAGGGCGGCTGGGTGCTCAGGCTCAGCAACGGGCGCTTTCGGGGCCGTGACTGTCCGCCGGGGCGTCTGGCGGAGGCCCGGCACCATCACCATCTACCCGGCGACACAGCCCTGTCATTGCCGGCGCAGCCGCACTCGTACGCGCCGGCGCGGCTGGCCGTGCTGGAATCGGTGCGGGTCTCGTTCGACGCCACGACCGCGGTGGCCCGCCATCGGAACCACCAGGTCGCAGACCTGGTCATCGGCACCGCGGTGGACATCGGCGCCTTCCACCGCGCGCGGACTCCCGCCCCGTGCACTGCCGAGACGCTGCTGGTTTTCTCGGTGCACGGCAAGGGCATCGTCATGCGCCCGGACGCCCCACGGCCCGCGCCCCGGAAAGACGCTTCCGGCGCTCATCAGCAGCAGGGAGCTCGACCCCTGGCGGAGCTTTCACCTCGCCCGCCAGCACCGCCGCATCCACCCACCCCCTGACCAGGACGGATACGCCCCACGGCCTGATCCACACCATCTTTCAGTCATGGGGATCTGCGGTCCCGAAGCGCAGGTTATCCAGGGTTCCCGAAAGCATGGACACGAGATGTCAGGCCTTGATCCAATAGGGGATGACATCGTTTTGGACGGGCAAGCGGGTACGCCTGCGCGGTATTGAGCCCGATGACTGGACCGCGTTCATGCGCTTCGCTGAGGACGAGGAGCGACTGGGAGACGTACTGCACCCACCCCGGTCCGCCGAGGGCTGTCGCGCCTGGGTGAAGGAGCAGTCCGCTGCCAAACCTGACGGTGACTGCTTCCAGCTGGCGATCGAAGCCGTCGACACGGGGGAAATAGTCGGTGCTGTCGGCTCGCATCACGCTGACCCACGGATGGGCTGGTTCGAGTACGGCGTCACGATCGGCGCCGAGCATCGCCGCAAAGGCTACGCGGCAGAGGCTGTGGTGCTGCTGTTGCGCTTCATGTTCGCCGAGCGGCGCTGTCACAAGTGCGAAGCGCGGGTCTTCGCCCATAACGAGGCATCGCTGGAGCTTCATCGCCGGCTCGGTTTCGTCGAGGAGGGCCGCCTCCGCGATCACGTGTTCCTCGCCAGCCGGCACCACGACCTCGTCATGATGGGCATACTCGCTGACGAGTTCGCCCAACTGCACTCGATAGGAAACCTTGAGTAGGAGAGCAGGCGATACCCCAGACCGCCGCGCGTCTCCCCAGCTCAAGCAGTCCCTACCGGCGAGCCACACCCTTCTCGAATACCTGTGGCAGGCGGCCTGGTCCTTCCACCACAGTGGTGATCCCGCCGCCGAGGACCGGGCCGCCGCCCACGCGCTCACCATCCTGGCCAGCGGTGCCCTGCAGGCAGCTGAATCGATCGGAGACCAGGCCGGCGCCGCTGAGCTGACGCCAGCTCAGCGGCATGGCGCAGACGTCTGCATCCGCTACCTCGCCAGCAAGGAAGCGTTCCTGCGCTACGACCGTGCGCTCGCGGCAGGCTGGCCCATCGCGACCGGCGTGATCGAGGGCGCCTGCCGGCATCTGATCGCCCGACCGCCTCGACATCACCGGCGCCCGATGGGGTCTCGACGGCGCCGAAGCCGTCCTGAAACTCCGCGCGCTCATCAGCAACAGTGACCTCGAGGACTACTGGCGCTTCCACCTTGCGCGCGAGCACTGCCGTGTCTACCCGTACCCTGACCAGGGCAGATACCGTCTCGCAACCTGATCAACGCTCTACGTCCCGCTGCTGGGCGTCCGAGTCCGAATATCCCATTCGAGGCATCTCAGGTCCGACGATGTGCTTCGGACCTCCGGCCAGTAATGCCTGAAGGGTGCCCCGGTCTCAAGGGCGTCGGCCAGAACATTGAACAGCCCGGCGAGGCTGGGCGCCCACTCGGTTGCGTCGACGGCGCCCGAACCGATGCCCATCTCATAGACGCGGCCGTACGTCGGGCCGGGACGGTGGTCGACGAAGGCGACGCCGCCGTCGATGGGGAGGGCGAACGGGACCCACTGGTGGGCATGCCCGTTGAGGTCGTCCTCCTCCCACAGCTCGGACGCAAGGTTCTCCTCACCGAACTCGACGAGCTCCACATGCTGCGAAGCGATCCGGCTGGTGCAGCTCAGCCGGTGACCCAGCGGCAGAAAGCCGCCTGGCTGGTCGCCCACCGCAACACCAGCCTGGAGCTCGGCGACACCGTTGTGCCGCTCAAGCAGTGCTCTCAGCTCCGGGTGAAGAGAGAAACCAAGGTCTGCTTCAAGCCCGGTGATCTCCTGCGCGGTGGCGGACGGCCGCAACGCGGCGTAATCATCCGGCGAGTTCGTGGCCAGCCAGGAGGTGAAGCGATCCCACGCCTGATCGAAGTCGCCAAGGTCTATGTGAGTCATGGTGCGACCCTAAAACGCAGCGCTGACATCCAACCCTGTCGCGACTCCCTCCAGCAGAGCTACACCCGTTGGCGTTGACCACCCAGGATCCGTCCGTGTTCCGGGCGGCGGCATCGGTGCCTGCCTGGAGGGCGCGCAGGATCTTCCAGGTCCCGTCGGCAGACCAGCGGCGGTGGCGTTCATAGACGGTCTACCAGGGGCCGTAGCGTTCGGGCAGGTCACGCCAGGGAATCCCGGTCCACGTCCGCTAGAGCACTCCGTTGACCACCGTGCGGTAATCGGCCCGCCACCCGCCCGGCCCGCCGGTCGCCGGCAGCAGCGGAACAATACGTTCCCATTGCATGCTGGTCAGTTCATGCCGCCGTACCATGCAAAGCTCCAACCCGCGACGGCAGATCCACCACCCGGACACGAGACACCGTTCAGGGGCGTCCACTGCAGGCTCAGACCTCCTGCCTCGTTGGCTACAGGATCGGCGGGCACGCGGAGCCATAGCCGGCGTGCCCATGGGAAGGAGCCGCCAAGCACTGGATCTAACCAGTGGATCAAGTCGGGTTTGGCTCCTATAGTTGACCGACGCACAGATATCACGAAAAGGGTGGGGAATACCTTGAAGTTATCTCGCATGGCCGCGGTGGTCACCGTGGCTGCCATCGCTCCGGCCGTCCTGCTGACCTCGTCGGCCTTCGCTGATGGCGCCGCCACGGGCTCGTCTACACCGTCGGCCCAGAGCTCGGTGACGAAGACCGCCGGGCAGCAGAGCGAAGAGCCCACCGGCAAGGACCAGCAGGTGGAGAAGGACCGGAACGAGATCCTGCGCATCATCAGCCTCGGAGGCCCGGGGGTGAAGGCTGCGGGCAAGGCGGCACTCGATGGCACGCCCGCGGACATGAGGAAGTTCCTCGAGACCGGTCAGTTCGAGGAAAGAGACACCGACAACGAGGTCCTCATCTCGCGGATCATCTACTTCGGTGGTCCTGGGGTGAAGGAGGCCGGCAAGGCCGCACTGAAGGGCACTCCGGAAGACCGGGTCGCCTTCCTGGAGGCCGGTCAGTTCAAGGCCCTGGACGAAGACAACTATGTCCTCATCTCGCGGATCTTCAATGAGGGGGGACCCTTCGTGAAGGCTGCGGCCAAGGCGGCGTTGAAGGGCACTCCGCAGGATCGGGTCGCCTTCCTCCAGACCGGTCAGTTCGAGGCACGCGCTAAGGACAAGAAGGCCTAGAGCTCAAGACTGTCTCGTGGTGCTGTGATCAGGTCCGGGCCGAGCGAGGGCCGGTCGGGCATGCGGGCGACGCCGCTGGTGGCCCAGCAGAGACCGTTACTCTTGAGATGGCAGTCCCGCAGGATCTCCCTCTTGATGAGGGCCTGATGTCACCCAGGCTTGCGTCTACCCGGTGCCAGGGACAGCAGGGCTGTACCAGCTGATGATCCGGCCAGCGGCCGCCCGGGAGATACCAAACTGCAGAGCGAGATGCCGCATCGTGAGGTGGGTGCGGCAGTACATCGCCACCAGCAGCACCCGGTCCTCCCGCGTCAGCACCCACGGACGGCCCGGCCGGTCCGGGACCAGAGCCCGGGCGCCCTCACGGTGGACAGCCCCGCACCAGACGCTGGAACTGACGCGGGCGAAGCCCAGTGAATACCTCTATGAGTTCGCGGCGTTGAGCGGTGACGACCTACACAACCCGCTCAACGCCGCACCCGATCCGGACACCTTGTTCCCCGCGAACAAGATCGACATACCAGTGAACTCGGGACGCGCGCGGCAGTGCGCAGTGCAGAGCGTGGCAAGTGTCGGGGCCGCCGTATCCGTCACGATCATGGTGCTGACGGTGACGGAGGCGACCGTGTCGAGGTTGTCGGCAACGACGGAGGACAAGGCCAGCACGCGGCTCGAGATGCCTTCGTCGTCCGCTTCGGCCTGCATCAGGCACAGCGCGGGAACGATCAGTCGGTCGCCGGGGCCCAGGCCATGTTGCCCGCCAACAGGTTCAGCGTCCTGTGACCGCCTGCGAGGGCTTTGACAGCGCTCGCATCAAGGATGATCACGCAGCAGCGTCTCGAGCCGCCCGAACCTTCTCGGCAGCGATCTTGTAAATGTTGCCGAGCACGTCAGGGGCCTGATCGAACTCCTCATCGCTCACCTCTACACCGATCACACGGCACACAACCTCCCGATCAGCAGCCAGCCGCTCCGCCCGCTGCACCGCGGTCGGCTGCTCTGCGGCAAGAGCCTCCACAAGCCGGCCGATACTCACGCCACGCTCCCTCGCAAGCTCAGCAAGGTGATCACGCCTCTCGCCGAGCTTGGATCATCGTCGGCTATAGAGCATCACCATAGAGTCCCTACAGCGACTGAGGTCAGGGGACGCCCCCAGACCGGACGTTGACCTCAGTCACCACAACCCAGCGGGCGGGTACTCGCCTGATACGGGATCGGGGCAAAATCCCACTGATCGCCGACGGCCTCACCGTCCTGGCATCCATCTCCGTACGTCGCTGGATAGCTCGGCTTGGACGACGAGCACTCCGCAACGTGCCAGGTCAGATGCCGCAGCGCTCGTTCCTGGACGCTCGATTCTACCGACGGTAGAATCGAGGGATGGGCAAGCCGACGAGCATCAAGACCAGCGAAGACGTCCGCGACCGGCTGCGTATCCTCGCGGCCGAGCGCGGCACCACCATCACGGAACTACTGGAGGAGCTCGCGGCCCGCGAGCTCACAGAAGCCGAGCGGGAGCAGCGCGCCCTTGAGGCCGCCCGCGAGCTCGGGGTCGAGTACACGGAGCCGGTGCAACAGGCCGGCCGGGACGCCTGGGCGAGGATCCGCGCTCACCAGGGCGGCGCCGCCGCATGAATCTCACGGCGGTTTTGGATCACACCGCTCTAGCCGCCTTGTACCGAGCGGATCCGTTCTTCACCGGCCTGTACATCGAAGCCTCCCGCGGTGCCGGCCGCGTCCTGATCCCGTCACTGTCCGTTCTCGCCGCCGAACGGCAGGTCCCTGGTGCGGGCCAGCATGCCGCGTCGTTGCGGTTCGCGGAGAGCATCCCGTTCACCGCGGCGCACGCCGTGGATGCGATGGCCTGGCCGAGCGCCGACTGGCCGGTGGCGCATGCCGCCGCGATCGCCTGGCAAGCAATCAAGGCGGGGGAGCCCGCGACCGTACTGTCTCTGGCACCCGAGCTGTACGCAGGCGTCGGCATCACTCCACTGAATCCCACCTGACGCACCACTGCGAACCTCGGCCTCCCCGAACCTCCAGCGATCGTTCCCAGTGAACGACGACAGGAGGCCCAGATGAGTTTCAAGTGGGTGCGGTGCCTGCAGCACGCCGATGCCCACAGCCGTGGTGTGCGCGGGTTGTCAGTACGGATGAAGGCCTGGGCTCGGCGGCGCTGGCAGTTCCGTTCCAGGAACCAGAGGATGCCGCCGGCGCCAGGCGTGCACCCCTGCTCGCCGACCTGATCTGCAGGCCAGAAGTACTGCGGTCTCGACGAGGTACGAAGCCTTTGGGGCACCGCCCCGGCGGGAAGACGGGCCGGCTCGGGACGGGGAGGCTTTACCGCTCTACCGACAAGAGGCAATCGGTGTCGGCCAGCCTCGGTCCGGGCGCCCAGAGCGATTCATGCAGACCACTCACATCTAAGGTCCCCACTGAGCCCGCTCGCCGAGGTCGCCTGGCCCTCGAACTGTAGGCTGAGAACAACTCACTGGGCTGGTCAGTCACTTGACTCTCGCTGCCAAACGCGAGGTCAAGAGAACTGCTGAACCAGCCTCAGTGCCCGTAGAGGACATGCATAAGGAGCACAGGCAATCGTGACCCACCTAGGCATAGCCCGGCTGAAGAGTGCGACGGGAGCCGTCGCGATCGCCCTTACTCTCTCCGCGTGTGGGTCATCGCAGAGTCCTGACCACACGTCGCCCACTGAGGCCAAGTCGGCCGACCCCCTCGCCGGGACTGCCGAACGTCCGTTCAGCTCGGGCGCCACCCCGCTGACCGCCCAGAAGCTCAAGCAGCGACTGCTGGCCGCATCTGACCTGGGACCTGCCTACAAGGCGGTGCCGCAGGCCGGCGAGAAAGATGACAACGACGGGCTCGGACCCTGTAAGAGAGAGTTCGCCAGGTACGGAATCAAGGACCCCAAGGAGCTCGACCTGGCCGCCGAGGTCAAGTTGGGGTTCGCGCTGGAAGTCGGCGACGGCAGATCTGTGTTGCAGGAGTCGCTTTCAACCGACACTCCCAAAAAACTAGCGGCGGTCTACAAGATATTTTTCGACGTATTGAGCACCTGCGGCCCCCTGGAGGCGCCAGCCGAGCCCGGGAAGCACGGCAAGATCACGATCGAGATAGAAAAAGCGCCACTGCCCACGCAAAAACTTGGGGAAGAACAGTACGCCATCGTTTCTACATCGTCCTGGGACTCGGAGACCGAGGTAACCAAGACCGTCGGCGTGCGTGACGGCAACGTCGGCACCATTTTGACCGGCCCGCCGGACATGGTTGATCAGAACATCGCTAGAGCTGTAGCCAAGGCGAAAGTCGGCAAGTAAGCACACTCGCTGGTCTGCCGGGCCGGACCCGGATTGAGAAGGTGCTGGTCGCGACCCGCAACCGGTAGGAGCGGGTGCTCTGGGCGCGGACCATCGAGCGCCTGGGTGAGGCCGGGGCGGCCCGGCTGCTGGCGCTGGTCGCGGAGGGCAACAAGGGCGGCGCCGCACTTCTGGCACTGCTCAAGCATGACTTGGGCGCGGTCGGCCCCGACTCCCTGCTGACTGAGGTCAACAAGCTGAACGACGTACGCAGACTCGGGCTGCCCAAGGGGCTGTTCGCGGACTGCTCGGAAAGCTGATGGACGCGCGGCGGGCGCGGGCGATCAAGATGTACCCGTCGGATTCCCGCGACACCGCCGAGGACGTACGGATCACGCTGCTCGCGGCGCTGCGCTCCTCCCGGCAGGCGGAGATCACCGACGCTTTGGGGGACCTACTGATCACCCTGGTGTAGAAGATCAATGCCCGCGCCGAGCAGCGGCTGGAGAGCCAGCTCACAGCCGAGTTAAAGAAGATCCACGGCAAGGAGGGCATCCTCTTCAGGCTGGCCGCCGCGGCGAGCAGCCAGCCCAAACGCAGGCCGGGGCCGTCGAGTCCGGTAACGAGCGCATCACAGGCGGCACCGACGACGTCGCTCGCACGAACCTCTCCCATGCTCCAGAGAGCGGCGTGGCCCTGAAGATCACGTGCTGCTGATTCAGCCGAGGTCACCTATTTGGGCATTGCCTCACTGTCGCATGGCCGCGCGCACCAGGGCGGTCAGCAGGTGGTAGCGGGTGATGACCGGGCCAGTGCCGATCATGACGTATTCAAGAGAGATGTCCGGCTCGTCTTCTGTGTAGATGGTGAGTGCGGTCAACCGTTCGTGGAGGGCCCGCCACATCGCGGCTCGGATGAAATGGCCGTGCCACGGGCGTTCCCAGGGCTGAGGTGGGTTGTCCTCGTCGTCATCCGGCTCACCTTCGATGAGGGCATGTGCTGCACTTCTGTCCCTCTCCTCTGCGGTGGCCAGGCGCGACAGCAGATTGACCTGAGTGTCCTGTGGGGTGTTTCGAGCGGCCAACGCCTCACGGGCCAGGGCATCACCGTCGAGGCCGGTGTGCCGCAGAGCGAGTTCACAGGCGTAGCGGCGCATGGCGGTCAGGTGGTGAGGGCCGAGGTCGGCCAGGTACTGGGCGAAAGGACGCTCGCTCAGGAGAGGGGAGTTTTCCCAGCCTTGGCTGAGCACGGCCTGCTTCACAGGCTGGATGGGGACGAGCTGGTGGGTTCCCGTACGCCAGGCGGTGTCCAGCACCGCGCCGGTTGCCCTGGCTACGGCTGTGATTCCGGCGGCCCATCGCAAGGGCAGGCCGGCTGCGAAGTCCAGTCCGTCGAGGTAGGGCTCCCATGCGGTCGGCTGTGCGCCTGCTCGGTCGTCGGGGGAGAACATGTCGAAGCTGGACTGAACGAGACCGTTCTCGGCAAGGCTGAGCCGACAGTGTGCGTTGATGTTCCAGAACACGCTTGAGGTGCGGCCGAGCCGGGACAGCGGGCGCAGCACCTCTTCGCGCGTCCCCTGATAGTTGTTGTCCTCGAGGACTACGACCGCGTCTCCGGCCCGGGAGACGAAGACGCACGGACGGTCCGCAAATGCTCCGACGTCGGCGCCTGAGAGCGTGACGGGGCGCGCCTGGGCGAGATCGCCGCCGAAAGCCCGGATCACGTCAGCAGGGGCCGCGCCCGTCACGGATGTCACGCACATCGCCCCGCTCGAAGCCAGCCATCGGACGGCTTCAGTGCAGCGGTCATCGTCATCAGTTCTTGATAAGGCCATGGGCCCACTATGGGTGCTGCCACTGACATCGCCCTGGTCACAGGCTCCACCCGCCACTCGGCCATCCGGTGAGCTGCCAGCGATGCACCATGCCGGAGGGCGGGAGCAGCAATGGCACCTGACAGCCTGCCATCGCGTCCACCGGGTATACCACAGATGGGTTGTCCTTGCGAGATCCGCACTCGTGGTCCTCACGCCATTCCAGGGCCGCCACCGTGCCTCGGGCCCGCTTCGCATCCATCAGAAAGGAAAGCGCACGACCTCCGGCGCTATTCAGCTCAAACGACCGTGGCTCACCTCCGCCTGCGCGGAGAGCACGTGGGGTGGGTGGTCCCTCCGGCCGGTCGGCTCGGCTCACCTCCGCCTGCGCAGAGAGCACACCACGATGGTGTCCGCGGCCTGACCGGTCTCCGGCTCACCTCCGCCTGCGCGGAGAGCACGCGGCGATGCGCTTCTCTTGTTCCTTGGTGAGCAGCTCACCTCCGCCTGCGCGGAGAGCACACCACCCCGCTCAGCCCCGGGTTTGACCCCGGCGGCTCACCTCCGCCTGCGCGGAGAGCACGACAACGTCCTGCCGCTGCCGCTCCACCACACCGGCTCACCTCCGCCCGCGCGGAGAGCACGAAGTCCGTGACCGGCCCGGCCCCCGTCGAACCGGCTCACCTCCGCCTGCGCGGAGAGCACTCGCCGTACAGGCCCACGAGGTGGTCGTACAGCGGCTCACCTCCGCCTGCGCGGAGAGCACCCCCATGGTTCTCGGGCCCCTTTCGAGCTCGCCGGCTCACCTCCGCCTGCGCGGAGAGCACTAGCCCCGTCTGGCCCTAGTGGTTGGGCGGGGCGGCTCACCTCCGCCTGCGCGGAGAGCACATCATGCCGGGGATGCCAGACATGCCGGGATACGGCTCACCTCCGCCTGCGCGGAGAGCACCGCCCCGCCGCCGAACGCCGCACGTTCAAGGTCGGCTCACCTCCGCCTGCGCGGAGAGCACCACCCCGGGAACGAGCAGCTCGCCGTACCCGGCGGCTCACCTCCGCCTGCGCGGAGAGCACCTGTCGCGCACCTGGGGGTTCTCGTCGGCCACCGGCTCACCTCCGCCTGCGCGGAGAGCACTCTTGGCGCCCGCCGGCCTGACCGGTCGGGCTCGGCTCACCTCCGCCTGCGCGGAGAGCACCTGTGGCCGCGTGATGCGAAAGGCCGCCGGGCTGGCTCACCTCCGCCTGCGCGGAGAGCACGGCGTGGCGGGAGACCGGAGCGACGGCGGACCTGGCTCACCTCCCTCCGCCTGCGCGGAGAGCACAGCTCCCCGCCTCCGAAGAGGTGGCTGACCTGCGGCTCACCTCCGCCTGCGCGGAGAGCACTACGAGGGCGGCCGTCGCCGCGTCCGCGTCGCCGGCTCACCTCCGCCTGCGCGGAGAGCACCCTTCGCGACCTGCGACGTTAGAAGGGGTTTGCCGTTTCTTTGCCCCCTTCCTCCGGTGGTGGAGCGCCGAAGGCGACGAGCGTCATGCCGTCGAAGTCAACGGGGTTACGTCGCCGATGACCGGCTGTGCGTAGGTCGAAGCCCTGCTCGTTGGCCGCAGGATAGGTAAGGACGGCTATGCCGTCCTCGATGCAGGCACTGACCGCTGTCCAGAGCTCGTCTCGGACCTTCGCGGATACCGTGCCCACGTACAGCTCGGGGGTGACCTCGAGGAGCCAGCGGGTGAGGGCACCGCGGAGGTGGTCTGGGACTGCCGTCACGGACAGGGTGATCATGGAGGGCATGGGTGTGCCCCTCGGTTGGTCATCGTGATTCGTCTCCGGCGTAGTTGATGCCGCCGGGGAGCGGTCCGGAGACGGGGTCCCACAGGTCGACCAGTTGTTCTTCCAGGTCGACCTGGTCGGGTTCCTGGTCCGGCTCGAGTAGTGCCTGGACGTCGGCGACGATCCGGGGCATCAGGCGGAAGAGTCGCAGTCCGTCGCGAAATCCTCGTCGCGCTACCTGCTCGGGGTGGGGGGAGTCGTGGAGGGAGAACGCCAGGGGGATGGTGAGCTCTGCCTTGTACAGGTCGGCGATGTCGTAGACGAAGGCCTGCTGGTTGCCGCTGTGGACGAAACCGAGGGCTGGGGAGCAGCCCATGGCGAGCAGTGTCGCGTGCACGATGCCGTAGAGGCATGTGTTGGCGGAGGAGAGGGCCAGGTTGACGGGGTCTTGTTGGTCCCAGCTGGCGGGGTCGTAGGTGCGTCTGAATCGGCCGATGCGGTGTTGTCGGGCCAGGAGTTGGTAGAAGGCCTTGAGGCGCTGTCCTTCCATGCCGCGCAGTTGTGCCAGTGAGGCGTTGGCCGGGGCGGTTCCGGCACCGAATCTCTGCTCATACATGCGTACGGCGACCGCGAGGCGTTCGTTATCGTGCGCCCAGGCACGGGCTTGGCGTTCGAGCCATTTGGTGCTGAGGGAGTCGGGTGTCATGCCGGCGTAGGCGCGTACGCCTCCGGAGCCTGCGACGACCACGGTGGTGCCGTGCCGGGCGAGGGTGGTCATGGCTCGTGCGGTGATGCTGGTTCCGGGGCCGAGCAGGACGCAGCTGAGGGCCGCGGTGGGGATGTAGACGAGTTCGGTGCCGCGTTGTTCGGTGGTGACGACGGCGCATACGCCGGTGTCGTCCTGCTGGACACGGACGATGTCCAGGTAGAGGAAGGACAGTGAGTCCCCGATGCGGGGGAGCATCGCGACGGTGGGTGCGGCGAGTTTGCGTCGTGCGGTGGAGTAGGTGGTCATTGAGGCCGCCGGGTCGCTGGTGCGAGGCTGAGCAGGCCGCAGCCGTAGGCTTTGCCGCGCCCGATGCCGGTGAGGAGGGTTTGCTTGAGAGCCTCGGCGTCGGTGATGTAGGCGGTGCCTTCGAAGCAGGTGCGGACGTGTCTGATGCGCTGCTTGTCCTGGCTGCGTTCTCCTCTTGCCGCGTCCAGGGGTGTGGTGTGGACGCTGGTCAGTTTCAGACCGGCCTTTTCTTCGGCTTGGCGCTGCCACCATTGTTCGGCTGCGTGGCCGTTGAGCGGGACGATGGCCTGGGCTCCGGCTGCACGGGTGGTGGGGCCGGACTTGCGTACGGCGCTCGCGGTGATCCGGTAGCGGACTTCCAAGCCGTTGGTGAGGACGTGAAGGAGCTGGGTGATGTCCTTGGCTGCCGCTGTTCCGTAGCCGCTGGGGAGGCGGTCGAGGGCGGGGGCCACGTGGCTCTGGACGAGGATGTGGCTTGTGCCCTGCGCACCGCCGGGTGCGTCTTCGATGCGGTAGAGGACGCCCATGCGTTCGCGTGCCCGGTCTCCGGCGCCGTCGGGGAAGAGCATCATCAGGCGGTGATGCATGCCCACGGCGCTGGCGAGATCGCGCCGCGCGTCTCGGTGTCGCAGGTCGGGCTGGATTCTGGTGAGCCACAGCTTCATGCCGCGGCTCCTTCAAGGGCGTGATCGGCGAGGTAACGGGCCAGTTCCCGGAGGTAGTCGGTGCCGAGTCCGCCGCACTGCTTCGCGGGCAGGGTCACGGAGTACCGGTAGAGGGGGCGCGCGCTGTAGGAGCGTCGTCGGGGGGCCAGATCGATGGGGTCGTCGGTGACGTCTCCAACGGGGGTCGAGGCGTCCAGGGCGTCCCGGGCGGCGTCGTGCGGCAGGTGGTTGGCCAGATGGCCGAGGGGCGCGTCGGAGTGGAAGTCCGTCATGATCTTTTTCTGGCTGCGCTGTCTGGCCAGGGGCAGGTTGACCAGGTGGGTGAACGGGTCGGGTAGCAGGCCGATCAGGAGAGGGCCCTCCGGTGGGCAGGAGCGCCGGCCCAGGTAGGGCGGCCAGGTGGGCGAGCGCAGGGCCTCGGCGCATGTGGCGAGCAGGGGGAGGTCGGTGCTGGTGAGTGCTGCGGTGAAGGCGGCGTCGGCGAGGTAGTAGCGCTGGGAGAGCAGGGTGCCTTGTGAGGGTGGGCGTTTCTTGCCTTCCGCGGTGGTGACTGTTGCCTTGGCGGGCAGGCCGCCGCCGACGGTGTGCAGGTCGCGCAGCAGGATGCCGGGCCGGTCGGTGCGGGTGGTCAGTGACAGGCGCGCGAGGTCGTCGACCGGTTCGCCGCGGCGGCGTCCTAAGCAGGCGGCGAGCATGCCGATGAGGCCTGAGCGGGTCGGGAAGCGCGCGGTGTCGCGTTCGTGGAAGCGGCTGTGCGTGCCCCAGGACTGCAGGGGTCCGGCGAGGTGCAGCAGGAGGCCGTAGGTGGGTGGCTCGGTGGTGCTCACGCGTCCTGCCCGAGCGCGGTGGTCACGGCGGAAGCGATCAGGTCGTCGAAGGAGTCGGCGCGTTCGCCGAGGCCGGTGAGGTCCTTGTCCTCCAGGCTGGCCCAGCCGGAGGAGAGCAGGCCTCGGCGGCCCAGCAGGGTGGTGGCGGCCGTGGCGTACCGGTCCAGGGCGTGGCGGGAGGGCTGGGCGTAGCCGCCGTCGCGGTCGGCCGTGACGGGCTTTTCGAAGGCTGCCGCGTAGGAGACGGGCCGGTCGGCGCGGACGGCAATGTGAACGAGGTCGGGGATGGTGTGGGGGGCGGTCGCGGTCTTCTTCGCTTCGGGGAGAGAGAGGATGAAGGCTTCAGCGAAAGCCTGGGCCAGGGAGCGGGCTGCGGCCTGGTCGCCGCCGATGTTGTGCAGCAGGTCGGTGAGGTCGAGGGTGGCGTAGCGGTAGAAGACGCCGGCGCTGAACTCGGCACTGCCCATGTGGGCGCTGCCGGTGGTGTCCTGCCAGGTGGCCGTGATGTCGTCGACCGCGGCGAAGTAGTCGACTTCGACATCTGTCGCGTGCGTGGTGAGTGCGTGTGCGACCTGGACGGCTCCGTCGACTCCGGCGTCGTCGATCTCGGCGAGCATGCGGCCGAAGAGGTTGATGACGCCGTTGCGGGAGCGGAGTACGGCGTCGATGGCGTCCTTGGGCAGGATGCTCTTGCCGCCCTTCTTCATGTCCTTGGCGGCTTCGAGCTTCTCCCGCTCGGCCTCGGCGATGTCGGCGAGCTCGCCGACGGCGGCCGCGGGAACGTAGACCATGGCGTTGGTGCTCCAGGCGGGGTCGTCGTTGGACGGGGGGTCCGCCTTGATGCTGCTGCCGACGGCGATGTGCTGGCCGGCGCGTCGTGCCAGGTCCTGGGGCCATCCGCGCTCTTGCGCCAGGTGGCGTTCGACGGCTTCGCCGATCCGGCGGGTCCGCAGGGCTTCCTCACCGACGGAGCGCTGGAAGTAGCGGCGCACGGCGCGCTTCCAGCACTGGCTGCTGACGCGGGTGCGCTCGCAGCCACCGTACTGGACCGTTTTGACGGAATTGGTGTCGTCGCGGTTGAGGTTGGAGTACGGCACGCTCTGCAGGACGTGCAGGTCGATGAAGCGGCGGGATGCCGGGCCGGTGCCGGTGCGGGTCTCGGTCATGGGTGACTACTCCTTGATGCGTTGTCTCGGCGGCGTTGTCCGAGCCTGAAGTGAATGAGGCAGGTGCCGGGGTCAGGGGCTAATCGGCAGCCGGCTCGGCGACGGGGGAGGTGTCATCGCTGTGCCGTGCGGCCTCCAGGTCCCGGCGATGGCGGGTGCGGTAGAAGTCCTGCAGCCACCGACGGCCGATGTTTCGCCGGTCCCGGGGCCAGGCCCGCAGGTCCACCAGGAGGCGTGCCCAGTCGGGTGGTGTGCCGCGGTCGCACAACTGCCGCACCGCGGCCGGCAGGTGGCGGTGAAGGCCTGCGGTGCTCTGCCGGGTGAGGAGGTTCATCCGTGTCTCGGCCGCGCTTTCCCGGATCCCTTCACGCGGGCCTCGGCCCACTGCGACAGCGAAGGTGAAGCCGAGGCTTTCGCCATAGCGGCGCTGGCGCCTCTTCTCCAAGGCTTCCGGCCCTTGGCTCTCCTCGGCGCCGCCGACGGCGGTCGTGTCTTCGCTATCAGGTACCGCCTGCTCCGGGGCGCCAGCGCTGTTGTCCGAGGAAGCAGGGCTCTCGGTTTCGTCCGCTGCCGCTCCCCGCCTGTGGGTGGCGATGAGGGCAGCGACCGTGTAGAAGGCGCGCTGGGCGTCGTCGTCGTTCACCACGGTCGGCGGCAGCAGGGGGGCGATGACGCGATGCATTCTCGGTACTTCGTCCAGGTCCTTGCCCAGTCCGCTGCGCAGGGCAGCGCGTACTCCGGAGTCCCCGGCGCTGGCCCGTTCCACCGCCCGCACAAAGGCCCGTGCCTCCGTCAGCCACGGGGCGGGGCGCGGTCCGGTCTCCGTTGGAGGATCTTGTACGGCCGCCACGTCGGTCATCAGCTCTCCGTCCCGTCGGCTTCAGGCGCCGACATGTGCTTCGCTCCCGCAGACGCCCTCACGCGCCCGCCGTACAACTCGATCCGAGCGGCCTCCACAGCTCTGGCGCCCCGCATGCTCGCGGTCGCGACCGCGGTGACGTCGTCGAAGATCCGCTCGGCCAGCATCCGGAAGGCCCTGGCAGCCCCGTCGAACTCCCGCTCCTGCAGGCGCCGCCAGAACTCGGTCTCGGCCGCGGGCCAGTAGCGCGCGGCTGCCTGCGCGGACCAGCCGCAGTCCTCTGCCTTGCGGGCGTTGCTGAATGAAGCCCAGGCCTGTTTTGTCGCACGGGCGAGCCGGGCGCCGGCGCGTTCACCGGCCACACGCAGCTGCCCGACCAATTGGGCACGCTCGAGGTTCTGCTCCTCGGAGAAGTCGCCCACGATGGGGGGAGTCGAGGCAGATACCAGCTGGGTGTCCTTGGCCTGTCCCTCTTGGTGGATTCCCAGGGCCTGCACCCGCAGCGATCTGTGCCCCTTTGCCAGGTCTACCGCAGTGCGGAACACCCGCGGCCGGGTCGTGCGGATCCCGGGCGGCTCTTCCATGAGCAGTGCGTCCAGGTCTCGCCACGGGGCCCGCTGGGAATCGGCGTAGCGGGCGTAGTCATTGCCTGCCTGGCTGACCTGCCGAATCAGGTAGTCGTCATCCCGTGGATGCCGCTGACGAAATGCCCAGGTGATGTACGCGTCGCCTACTGCCGCGCCGGTGTCATCGGGGACGAGAAGGACAGCGTGCTGGGTGCGGGCAGTCAGCTTCGACATGGGACCGGTCACCACGTTTTTGATGGACAACGGGTCCGGCAGGTCAGGGCTCTCCCACGGGCAGGGATCCGCCGTCGGGTCATAGAGACTGGAGAAGTCCGTCTCGGGCAGCCCCGCGAGGAGCGTCTCGAAGAGCGTGCTTCCCAGCGGATGGTAAGACAGTGCCGTCCGCAAGGGGCCGGCCGTGGAATTGGCTTCCCGCGTGCCTCGCACCGTACGGGCTGAGCAGCGGCCCGACGGACCGTAGTAACGCCACACCAGCAGGTGGAACAGGGCTTCGTCCCGGTCAACGGGATCGGGGCGGGCATCGGCCGCGTGCTGGAACCACGAATGGTTGGAGCCTGAGGGCCGGGTCGTCACCAGCTTGTTCAGGCCTGCCGTACGGTCGCACTCAGAAGCCAGCCTCGGGTCCTGCAGGAAGGGCCGATGCGGGTCAAAGAGGCGAAATGCGCCGGAGTGTTCGCTGAAGTACGCATCCACCGCCTCCACGTCGAACCGTTGCCGGTCCAGTACCGCGAAGCGCTTTTCGTGCCAGTCGCCGGGTACTTCCTCCTCCCGCTTCAGTCCATCGAGGCCGGTGATGCGCGCGGTTAAGGCGTACAGGATCCGGTACAGCGCCGAGAGCGCGGGAGGAAGAGGCACCGCCAGCGCGCTGATCTCATGGGCGCGTACGACCAGTTCCCGGAGCCCGACTTTAGGGGGCCGGCTGTCGGCTGGGGCACTCTCAGTCCAGCGCACGGGGAAGACGGGTTCGACCAGGAGGTCGAATGGGTCTGCAGAAGACATGCAACCTCACACACGAGGAGAGGGATGGCAGGCTCACGCCCGCATGACCAGGAGGAATCCCGGTTCTCAGCGGAGATGAGCCGGATGGTGCGGGCTCGGCGACCACGCAGCTGTCAGCCGGGCCCGCACGAGAGCAAGCAGCCTCTTCCCGTGCGCTGTAGCGAACGAAACAGGCTTTCTCGCATCCTAGGGAGAAGTGTGGGGAGATTTCCTAGGAACTGGCGAAACCTTGATCGGAAAAAATGATCGTCCGATCTCCGACGCGACACGTCCACTGGGGTTGACCGTCCGGACCCGGGCCGGGTCGCATCGGCAGCACCGTCAGACCGGCCAGCACTGGCCACTTCCTCCACGAGGCAGGCACCTCGTGTGCATCCGTACGGCCGGCCAGCCAGCGCCCCGGGAGGGGAGCGCTCTGCAGCATCACCGCTCGTACTTCCGCCCCGGTCAGGGATCCGTTTTGCGGCAGCGGCACCGTCCCCTCCGGGTCCAGACTCACCGTTCCGTCGGGCTGCTCGAAGGCGCACACCACACGCGCTGAATCCGCACCCAGCCGCGTTGTCACCAGCGCCTCATCCACCAGCTGACCGCCTTCATTGCTCAGCCGGGACAGATCGAACAGTTTTATCGGTGACGCGATCGCCGTCAGCTGCGCCAGCGTCTCCTCGGCCATCTCCGTGCCCTGCCGCTCAGCCTCCAGGATGCGCAGCCGCTCCCGCTGAGCGGCATCCCCCATGCAGTCGGCGAGGTCCGTCGCGTACACACGATCGACCAGCCTCTGCACATCCCCAGGAACGTCTACCCCTCCCTGGGCGTCAGAGCGAAGCAGCTCGCTGGTCCGCACCAGGAGATCTTCGAAGTAGACGGTCCCCCACGATGCCGGCGCCCTCACCTCGCCGTCCACCGTGGCCGGCTCGAGCACGACCACCCGCGGGTCATCCCCCACCCACTCGGGCCTCCCGCCGGCCCCGAAAGCGAGCTTGCTCCGGTCGTGTCGCATGCAACGCCCAGCGCGCTGCAACAGCTGGGCCAGCGGAGCCAGATCACTGATCACAAGATCGAAATCAAGGTCCAACGACTGCTCCACCACCTGTGTGGCCACCAGTACCGAAGCCCTCGGGCGCGCACTCTCACCACGGGCTTCAGCCTCGCCCGGCTTACCGAAGGCCTCCTCACACACTTGGGTGATCTGGGCACGTCGTGCCGCGGGATACCGAGAGTGAAGCAACAGCAACCCGTCATCGCTCGCGGCCAGTTCCGGAAACCTCTCCCGCAAGAAGCGGTAGGTCTGCTGAGCCTCGGCCACAGTCGTGCAGCACACCAGCACGCAGCCACCCTCGCTCACCACAGGAGCAAGAGCCTGCGCCAGTGCTGTCAAGCGCCGCACCGTTCCCGGCTCGGTGCCGCTGCCGGCATCGTCGCCGTCCCAGATCACAGGGATCGGCTCCAGACGGAGCCTTCGCGAACGGTCACTACCCACCCGCAACGGAGGAGTGACCTTGCCCGTGGTCGCGCTCACGAAGAACCAACCGGGATACACCGGCTCGACCGGCGAGGGCTTCATGTACCCACACCCCCGCCGATAGGCCTCCACCAACACCGACGCGGTACGCCCCGCCAGTGTCGCGGACAGCAGCACCACCGGAGCGCCCATCGCACCCAGCCACTCCAGCAGCCGCACCAGCAGACTCTGCATCCATGGCCCGTACGCATGGGCCTCGTCGACGACCAGAACCTTGTTGGACAGGCCCAGCAGGCGCAGGATGTTGTACCGCACTGGCAGAACACCGGTCAGCGCCTGGTCGATCGTGCCGACTGAGACCGGAGCGAGCAGACCACGCTTGGCTCCGCGTAGCCATTGCCCGGCTGCCACCCTCGTGCCGTTCTCCGACAGCACTGAGCCGCCCTGGACGCCAGTAGTCGTCACTGCCGACACCGCGTAGTCCTTGCTCAGCCAGGCCATGCTGTGCAGCAACGTCAAGAACCGCTCGCCCTCCGCGTTGCCCTCGACGAAATCCCGCACCCGCAGGTACATGGCGTCCGCGGTCGCCATCGTCGGCAGCGCGAAGTACACCCCTGATGACCCCGCAGCCCGGGCCATGACCGATGCGGCATGCAAGCCCGCCTCCGTCTTCCCGTCTCCAGTGGGCGCTGTCACCACCAGCAGGCCAGGCCCGTCGACCAGCTCCTGCAGGCTCCCGGCCAGCGAAGCCTGCAGATCATTGGGCTGAAACGGAAACTGCTCGCTGAAAGGGACGTCCCGGAAGCTGCAAGCCCCAAGGCCCACCTCCGCCACAATCGCCTCGGCACTCGATACAGCCGTTTGCCAGTGCTCACTCAGGCCGTCATCGCCCGCGCGCCATCCTGCCCCGGGCAGACGCTCCTTGATCACATGCTCCTGGCTGGCAAGCCAGTCAGCCACCACGATCAGCCCCAGCAGCGGCACCGCAGCGGCCGCGGGCACCGGACCCAGTAACTCATCACTGTCTCGGCCCATGAGGCGGCGTACCGCGGCAGCATGCGCCAGCCGCTGACTGGACCAGCCTTCCCCGCCCAGGCCCGGAGCCCAGCCCAGCGGATTCAGCGCATGCTTCTGCTCCAACGGGCGGTAGAAACAGCCATGATGGCCCGCCAGCAGCTGGGCGATCTGATGCTGCGCGGAGGCCGCTATCCGCCTCTCCTCCTTGGGGTACCCCCAGAGGTCGAACACCTCGGGCAAGACCCACTGGGCTGCTACATCGTGCCGGAGCTTGCCCTGCATGGCATCAAAACCACCCCGGTAGACAGAATCACCAGCGAGCTCACGGTGCGCATCAGTAACCAGCGCTTGGAAGGATGGCGTGGCCTTTCCAAGATCATGCAGCCCAGCCCACGTGCACACCAGGCGCCGGCAGACCTCGACCGGCACCCCCACCAGCGCAGCCAGCCGGTCACGAGCCCGATCCGTCAGCACCCGATCCCACAGAGCGCCGGCTATCGCACCGGTATCCAGCAGATGGCAGACGAGCGGGTAGCGCGTATGGCCATCCAGCCCATCCGACTTGCCCCATAACCGCTGGTCAACAGACTCCGAGCACACCGGACCTCCAGGTGCAGACTACAGCTCCACAACGACAGCCCAGGTGTACCACCCACCACTGACAATCAGGTCCGTCACCGATCACTCCGGCACGACTCGAGTGGCTTCCCGCTGTCGCTCACGGGTGGGCAAGGCCTGCCACTACTTCCGCCTGTGCCACTGGACGAACTTTTGCTGAGCGGAGGGCTTCACTAGCGGCAGACAAGAACGCCACCAGGTACCCAGCCACTCGTGTTGGGCAGTGAATTTAGCTCAGCCAGTGCAGAGGAGCCGGGACGTCCACTGCGGATCTCACTGGATGGCTGGAGTGACGGCACAGGCCTCAAGATCACACCCTGCACTCAAGGGGCACACCAGAAGACGGTTGGAACGTCTCGCGATCGTGTTCAATGGGGCCCGTGTCGCACTTCCCATGCGTCAAGAACAGGCAAAGCCACTACAACGCTGCAGGTGGCGAAGGGAGAGCTCCGCGCAGGCGGAGGTGAGCCGCAGCTGATCTCGTCGGATCGTCGCTGGCGGCAGAGAGCTCCGCGCAGGCGGAGGTGAGCCGGTGATCGCGTTCAAGGACCGGAGGGCAAGCTGGAGAGCTCCGCGCAGGCGGAGGTGAGCCGTCGTGCATCAGGTAGTCGCCAACAGGGGGCTGAGGCCAGCGGCTGAGCAAGAGTGATCTGATCGGGACCGCCGTTCCAGCCGGACAGCGACCGGGCGACAGCCAGCGCGTCAGCTCGACTGTGGCGGAGAGGGCAGGATTCGAACCTGCGTGGGCAAAACCCGACCGTGAGCTGTGCTCTGGTCCCCGATAAGCCACTCCGGGCACCTCTCCGTGACCTGAGCCGGATATCCCGGCCCGCTCACAAAGGCAACACTGCCAGCCCCCGCTGACACAGCCCTGACACACTACTGACCAGCAACCCAGGGGTGTACGGTAGGACAATCTCCGTGCTGGGCAAGCAAATTGGGATCCCGGCACCCCCAGCCCCAAGGAGGCGTGAGCTCGGCGCAGGCGGAGGTAAGCCGTGGGAGAGGTAGTTGCCCTTGGGGTTCAGGCACGCGCGCTCCGCATAGGCGGAGTCGAGCGGACCCTGGTCTCCGCGAGAGCCGGCGCGTACTTGTGAGCTCCACGCGAGCAGAGGTGAGTCGGTGCCCCGCAGGATCAACGCAGTCACGGCTGTCTGTCCCCTCTGCGCGGAAGGGAAGCACCGAGCAGGCAAGCCCAGTACCTAGCTTTGGGCGTCTGAAGCGCTGGCCTCCTCTGGCCATCCCACCAGCCACTCTTCCCACCAGAGTCTGCCGTCCTCAACGGTCGCTTCCCAGATGTCATCGTCAGCGAACTCGATGATCTTGTCGTCGCTCTCCAGCGCATCGGCCACAGCTTCCAGCAGGACAGCTATGGAGGCGTAAAGAGGAGAAGGGTCGAGGTAGGTGCTGTTGTCGTCCCGGTCGTACGTACCTATCCGGCCGCACGTGGGACCGGGGGCCTGGTCAACGAAATAGTGGGAACGGCCGTCGGTCCGTGCGAAGGGCACGCACATGCGATGCCAAAAGGTGCGCTCCCCGCCACCTCTGGGGACTTTGTTCATCTCACGGGCCGTCTCGTCAGGCGACAGGCCGCCACGCTCACACAGGTACGCCAGGTCGCTCTTCGCAGCTTGATACACCTCGGCAATCTCGCGCGCCGTGACCATCGCGTCTACCGGTGGGATCACCACGACGCCCTCGGATCCGTCATGACGCCGCAGCGAAGCGATCAGATCGTCAGGGAAAGGCACTCCCACGACGCGCTGCGCGTATGCGATGTCGGAGTCACTGGCCGGACCCGGTAGTTCCGCGTAGCAGTCCGGAGCGTTGACACGCAGCCACTCCTCGATGCGCTCCCAAGAGCGTTCCACACTACTCATGCCGCATACTCTCACCCGAAGATCGCTGAGACGTATGTCTGCGTAGGCGGAGTGAGTCAGCCTTCGTTACTCCGCCTCGTGCCTCGTGGCAGCTTCAATCAGACGAAGGTTAGGCCTCGAGGCGACTTTGGGCATGCTGCCGCGACTGCATCACGGGCGGGGACCGAGGGACCACTGCTCCGCAAACGAACACACCGCAGGGGCACCAACCAGGAACGACAGCAGCAACATGCTGGCCGTGCCCTCGGCACGGTTCACTGTCCGGCAAAGGACGCAACGAGCAGGCTCCTGCTCGCTGACTACGGGTGCTGGGCGAGCAGGCGGGCGAGCCGCTCGCCGATCACGGAGGGCAGGCCCACCACGAGCCCTGTCTCCGACCCGTCACAGAACGACCACCAAACGTGTTGAGCAAGCTCCACAGAGGCGGAGGCAATCTGGAACAGCACGCACGAGCACGCATTGAGCCGAGAGCCGCAGCTAGCGCTCGACACAATCACGGGCAAGCTGTGAGATCGGCGCAGGCGAAGTGAGCCATCCTCGGAGGTACGGGCGTAGGCCGCGTGTACCTGACCTCAGCGCGAGCGGAGGTGAGCCGAGGCCGCGCCGCGTAGGCATCGAAAGTCGGGGCGACTTGGGCTCCGCGCAGGCGAGGACAAGCTGGGCGCGACGGTAGAGCAGGCGATGCAATGCGGCGAGCGCTGTACAGGCCAGAGGCTAGCCGTAGTTGGGGGCGCGCGGTGACCGCGCCAGTTGGGAGCTACTCCGGGACAGTTACGGTGTTGGACGTCCGGCCGCGTTGGCTCATCTCTGCCTACGCGAAGCAGGAAAGTACAAAGACTTTAGGTTCAAAGGGTTCTGTGGGAGCGATCCTAAGCACAGAGGATTCCTGGGAAATTTGGTCCTGCTCGCACGTGGGCAGCAGGGGGCAGCCACGCTTGACACGGCCTTCTCCCCCATTCCTTAACCACATGCCTCGCCCCGCCGACTAGCACCGGCACGTGTCACAACTCTCGGCACGCCCCGACATCGACGTCTATCGATAGCGCACGGCTTGGGGTGATGCAGGCTGGCCATGGGGTGCGCCACCTGTCAAGCCTCCCGCAGATCCTGGCAGGCAGCGTGACCGTGCTGCTGACAGCACAGAGTCTGGTGCCGAGGTCTTCCAGCATTGGAAGCCCCAACCCACTCTGATGCGCGTCACGTCACGTGCGGATCAGAGTTGAAGCCCCAGGTACCTGCCGCTGTTCAAGTCACGGATGATCAGTAGGTGCGTGTTCATGTGGAGAGAAGTTCAGAGTTCCGGCAGAACCATGTTCTGGTCCGGGTCCGGACGTCGTGCGGAAGCGCCGTGGTGCAGTGGTGCGGTAACCCGGCAGCTGCGGACGGCCCGCACCACATCGAGTGGACCATCGACGAGGAGATCACCTGGGGGCACAACGCGAGCCCTGCCGCTCTCGCGCGGCCAAGAGTGAGCTCTGAGGGTAGCCAGGTCTGTCTACGGGGGAGACTCATGCTCGAGATGGACGGCATCGCGGTACTCGAGCTGGCCGGCTCGCAGATTCTGCTCGACACCGCAGACCCATTGCCCACAGAGATCGACGGCACATGGGTAGAGCTCCGCTTCGAGCGTGACCACGTGGCCATCTACCCCTACGAACTCTGATCTGACACCAGGGCTTACGACAAGACCGGCGAGGCTGCAAAACTGAACCCAGCCCCAGCGGCTGCGATGGCGAACTGGCATAGGTCCATCGGTACGGTGCTCTACTCTCAAGCCTTCTCCCGGCCTGTCCATGGGCATGTCCAGCTCTGCGGGCACCAGAGATCTCAGGCTCGCATACCTCCGTTTCGACAGCTGACGCGGATGGGCCCGAGTTCTCCCTCATCAGCGTCTGCTGACCAGGCGTTGGCTTCGTTGACAACTCATGCGTTGGTGCAGTTGGCCTGGGTAGCCGTCCACCCGGAGACAGAACACTGTCCGCTCTACGAAGACGGAATGTTCATCCGCCTTCCCCTGACCCATAACGGCGTTATGGGTCAGGCAGCCGATGGGTCGAGCCATCCGCGGACTGCCGCAGCGATGCTGGAGTGAGTTCCGCGCAGGCGGGACTCCTCTATCAAGCAGGTAGTCGAGACCAACTGAGCGTTTCCACACCCGCTTGCGTCGTCGCTTTGGATGATTGTTGGCCGGTTCCCAGTTTGGGAACAGCTGCCGAGCGAAGACTTGAAGCATGGCTTCCGGCCTCGTCTCCCTGCTATCAAGGTGGGGTAGATCGATGCGCCGGGGATGGCAGACCAACTGCGGGGACTGCACGAAGCGGGTGGAGACCCTGGCTTGGAGCAGTTCCCCGATCCCACTGCAAAGCCGCTACAACGCCGCAGGTCGTGAAGGGTGAGCTCCGCGCGAGCAGAGGTCAGCCGAGCCCCCCACCGCATGACCACCCGTACCCCGAGTGGTCTCCGCCGGCGGAGGTGGGCCGGTGGTCTTTGCGTCGCGCCAGCGGCGGCCGGAGTGGTCTCCACGAGGCGGAGGTGAGCTGGCGGCGACGGCATGACCGACGCCGAGCAGCAGGTGGAGGAGAGCATCGCCCTGTTGTCCACCGAGCGATCCGTGGATTCGGCGCTGGTCGACAAGGCGACCGCCAGACTTGTCCGCTGGATCAGGTGCCACCGTGATTCAACATGAGCTTGGCGGCGGGGCGGCACGGGCGTCCCATGCGGGCGCAGCGTTCCTCGAAGTCCGGCGGCAGCCAGCTGCGGCCCAGTAGTCGCGGATGGGCTGGGAACGATGCGCGCGCGGTCAGAGCGAAGATGAGCGAAGCCCAGGGTGTGTGAATGCGAACGGTGGAGTACTGCCCACGGGTATCGACGAAGCTCGTTTGAAAAACATCGGGTCCCACGAGGTCGATCTCCCTCCAGCCATCTGACTGCCAGTAGAAGCTGAGTGCGCTCGTCGGGTGTGCGGAGAACATGCCCTGTACAGAAATAGTGATCTCACTCGTGCCGTCCATCACCCACCGGGGTTGGGCGTTACGCCACGCCTGGTTGCGCCGGGAGGAGTTGGTGAGAGCAGTGGCCGCCATGCTGGCGAGCACGAAGGCTGGGCTGCCGACCGCAAAGCCGCCTTCATGCACGTAGCTGCCGTCACCCAGAGCCCTCCAGCTCACTCGCTGTCCTGGCCCCACAGCCAGAACGCGGTCGCCGTAACCGAGCCTCGCGGTGGAGGCAATCAGCGGACGCCGATCCAGTCGGCCCTCAACAAGGTCAGCGAGGATGTCGCACGTGTGCCACAGATACTCATCCATGGGGGACCACACCAGCGGTTGGTACCCCGGCAGGGGCGGTAAGGACTCAGACACGGTCTCTCCGTCATCACTACATAGGGATCTTCAGACTACGTTCCGCGATCAGGCACTCCGTGCCAGCCCTCCAGCAGGGGCGAGGCCCGGTCAGCGCGGTCCACGTACGGACCTTCTTCTCCTCGCCCGGATTGTTTCGGGATGACGTGGCAGGCCAGTCGTCTGGTTGGGCAGAGTCCGATCATGAACTCAGTGGGAGAGGACGCGGGAGTCGTCGAAGCGGCCTGACGGAAGCTCTTCGGCTATGTGTACGTGAGCGAGGCGCTTGTAGCCGCCGCCTACGCCGAGCCTCGGCTGCGGCAGCTCTATCCGGCCGACGCCGCTCTGTCGCTGCCGGCGCGGCGGCACTCGTACTCGCTGGCCCGGCTGGCCGTGCTGGAATCAGTGCGGGCCTCATTCGACGCCCCGACGGCGGCGATCACGCGCCGCTGCGGGCCGGTGATCGGCAAACGCCAGGCCGAAGACCTGGTCATGGACGCCGCAGCGGACATCGACGCGTTCTACCGGGCACGGATTCTCGCCCCGTGCACCGCCGGCACGCTGCTGGTGATCTCGGTGGGCAGCAAGGGCGTCATTATGCGCCCGGACGCCCTGCGGCCCGCGACCCGCAAAGCCACCGCTGCCCGTCCCGGTCTGTTCCGCACCCGTCTGGCATCCGGGGAGAAGCCTGCCCGGAAGCGCATGGCCACTCTCGCCGCCGTCTACGACGCCGAACCCGCACCCCGGCGTCCACATGACGTAATCGCTCTGCCCGGAGGGCGCCACGGTCGGCGCACGCTCAGGCCCGGGCCGAAAGCTGCATCGAAGTGGCTGCACGGGATCGGTCATGGCCGACGCTGCGGCGGTCGTCAAGGCGGTCGTCAAGGCGGCCTTCGGCCAGGCCGAAGCCCGGGACCCCGGTCACCGGCGCCGCTGGGTCGTCCTCGTCGACGGCGCTCGCCATCAGCTCGACCTCATCCAGTCCGAAGCCGCCTGCCGCGGCATCGCTGTCGATGTCGACTTCGTTCATGTTCTCGAATATCTGTGAGGCGCCGCGTGGTGTTTTCACGCCGGTGGTGATCCCGCCGCCGAGGACTGGGTTGCCGCCCACGCCCTCAGCGTTCTGGCAGGCGGTGCTCTGCAGGTTGCCAAGAGCATCGGAAAGCAGGCTTCCGCTGGCGAGCTGACGGACCAGCAACGATATGGCGCCGACGTCTGCATTCGCTACCTGACCGGCAAGGAACCCTTCCTCCACTACGAACGCGCGCTCGCCGCGGGCTGGCCCATCGCGACGGGCGTGATCGAGGGAGCGTGCCGGCACCTGATCGGCGACCGGCTCGACATCACCGGCGCCCGCTGGGGACTCGCCGGAGCCGAAGCCGTCCTCAAGCTTCGCGCGCTCATCAGCAACGGTGGCCTCGACGCCTACTGGAATTACCACCTCTCCCGAGAACACCGCTGCGTTTATCCAGACGCTGACCAGGGCAGATACGCCCTCACCTCCTAATGACGGCAACTGCACTCAGAACGACTCGCACCACTGAGCCCTGACCAGCGGGTCCACAGGGCGCCGCTTGACCTTGCCACTGGCGGCAGGGTTGAACGATCACGGCATGGACACCAGCACCGCACCGCAGCCCAGCAGGATCGTCGCCGTCACCGGGGCCGGCACCGGGATCGGCCGGGCCACCGCCCGGGCCTTCGCCGCCGAGGGCGCCCACGTGCTCGCCGTCGGCCGGCGAGCCGAACCGCTCCATGAGACCGCCGCCGGTCACAAGAGGATCACCCCGCTCGCCGCGGATATCACCGCCGCCGGAGAGCCCGAGCGAATCATGCACACCGCGCGGGAGCTGCACGGCCGATTGGACGTGCTGGTCAACAACGCCGGCATCGTGCACAGCGGTGCCCTCGGCACCCTCACACCGGAGACGATCACCCCGCAGATCGCCACCAATCTGACCGCTCCCATCCTGCTGACCCAGGCCGCGCTGCCTCTCCTCGAGGCGACTGGCGGGGTGATCGTCAACGTGAGCACGTCAGTTGGGCAGCGGGCCTGGCCCGGTAGCTCGGTCTACGCGGCGACCAAAACCGCACTGGAGCTGCTGACCCGCAGCTGGGCGGTCGAACTGGCGCCCCGCGGCATCCGCGTAGTCGCGGTCGCCCCCGGCGCAATCGACACCCCGATCGGCGAACACCAGGGCCTGACGCCCGAGCGGATGGCCGCGGTGCGCGAATGGCAGCTGGCGCACACCCCGTTGGGACGGATCGGCCGGCCCGAAGAGGTGGCCTGGGCCATCACCCAGCTCGCCTCGCCGGCTGCGTCGTTCGTCACCGGAGTTGTGCTCCCGATCGACGGAGGGGCGGTCGTGGCGTGATAGGAGTGGCCCCGGAGGTGGAACGGGTGAGGATCGGTGAGCTTGCCAAGATGACCGGGACGACCTCCCGTGCCCTGCGGCACTACGAACAGGCCGGGCTGATCTCCTCCGAGCGAGCCCTCAACAGCTACCGCATCTACGACGAACGGGCAGTGGTACGAGTCCGCAACATCCGCTACCTGCTGGCCGCCGGACTCACTCTCGACGACGTGCAGGTGTTCCTGCCCTGCCTGGACGGCGATATGGCTGCCGCACCGCCGTCGGACAAGGGGCTGCGGGTCGCACTGGAACGGCTGGCGGTCCTCAACGAACGGATCGCTGCCCAGACCGCGGCCCGCGACCGGCTGGAAGCCGCACTCCGGCACAAGACCGGCAACCGGGTCCGCCCGGTGGCCTGACCCAGTTGCCTCACGGCAGAAGCCGAAGACACCCTCACCGCCTGGCCAACAAACTCACTCAAGAAGAGCCGC
>NZ_JBFQGI010000011.1:0-180469 GCF_040932295.1 Streptomyces sp. C36
AAAACTGGTGGAGGAGGCGCCGGCGCCGTTCCTGTCGGACGAGCAGAACGCCCAGCTCTACACCGCCTCCAAGGCGATCCTCAAGGAAGCCGGCTATGTCGGCGCGGGCACGGTGGAGTTCCTCGTCGGCGCGGACGGCACGATCTCCTTCCTCGAGGTCAACACCCGCCTCCAGGTCGAACACCCCGTCACCGAAGAAGTCACCGGCCTCGACCTCGTGCGCGAGATGTTCCGTATCGCCGACGGCGAGGAACTCGGCTACACCGACCCGCCGGTGCGCGGGCACTCCTTCGAGTTCCGGATCAACGGCGAGGACCCGGGCCGTAACTTCCTGCCCGCCCCCGGCACCGTCACCCGCTTCACGCCCCCCACCGGCCCCGGCGTCCGCCTCGACGCCGGCGTCGAGTCCGGCAGCGTGATCGGTCCGGCGTGGGACTCGCTGCTGGCCAAGCTGATCGTGACCGGTGCCAGCCGTGAGCAGGCCCTGCAGCGGGCGGCGCGGGCGCTGGCGGAGTTCCAGGTCGAGGGCATGGCCACCGCCATCCCCTTCCACCAGGCCGTCGTCACCGACCCCGCCTTCACCTCGAGCCCCTTCCACATCCACACCCGCTGGATCGAGACCGAGTTCGACAACACCATCACCCCCTTCACCGGCGTCACCCCGGACGAGGACGAGGAAACCCCCGGCCGCGAGACCGTCGTCGTCGAGGTCGGCGGCAAACGCCTCGAGGTCACGCTCCCGGCCTCCCTCGGGGCCGTGGCGGCCGCTCCCGCCACCGCGAGGCCCAAGCAGCGGCGCGCGGCCCGGAAATCCGGCCCCGCCGTGTCCGGTGACGCATTGATGTCGCCGATGCAGGGCACCATCGTCAAGGTGGCCGTGGCGGACGGGCAGGAGGTCCAGGAGGGCGACCTGGTCATCGTCCTCGAGGCCATGAAGATGGAGCAGCCGCTCAACGCCCACCGAAGCGGCACGGTCAAGGATCTGGCGGCGGAGGTCGGGGCATCGGTATCGTCCGGCGCTGTGATCTGCACCATCAAGGACTGATAAGGACCGGGTATGAGATTTTCATACCCACTCATGCCCCATGCACTGGTTGAAGCCGAAACCTGGCTGCGATGCTCCAGTCATGCAAATCGAAGTTCTGGGACCGATCGCGGCACGGGTGAACGGCACCTCGATTGTGCCGACCGCAGGGAAGCCCCGACAGATTCTCGCTCTGCTCGCCATTCGCGCGGGCCGTGTCGTCGCGGTGGAAACCCTGATGACCGAAGTGTGGGGCGACGCCATTCCGCGTAGCGCCGCCACCACACTGCAGACCTACATCCTTCAGCTCCGCCGGAAGATCAGCGAGGCGGGGCCGCAGGAGGACGGCCGTACGGCCAAGGACATCCTGGCGACCTGCTACGGCGGGTACCAGCTCAACCCGATGGAGTACTCCTGCGACCTGCTGGAGTTCCAGCAGCTCGTCCGGCGCGGCAGCCGCGCCATGGGGGAGAACGACCCCGCCACCGCCACCGCCGAGCTGAGCCGGGCGCTGGAGCTGTGGCGGGGACCCGCGCTCGTCGACGTACCGGTCGGCGAGGTGCTGGGCATGGAGATCATCGGTATGCAGGAGGAGCGCACCCGCGCCCTCGAGCTGCGCATCGAGGCCGACCTCCAGCTCGGCCGGCACGCCGAACTCATCGGCGAGCTGCGCATGCTGGTCGCCCAGCAGCCCATGCACGAGGCGCTGTGCGCCCAGCTGATGACCGCCCTGTACCGGGCCGGTCACCCCTGGCGGGCGCTCGACGCCTTCCAGTCGCTGCGCCGCGCCCTGGTCGAGGAGCTCGGCGTGGAGCCGTCGCCTCGGCTGCAGCGGCTGCACCAGGCCGTCCTCGCCAACGACGAGCGGCTCGAAGTTCCCGCCCCCACCCATGCGTTGCTCACCGCGTAGAGCGGTGAGGAGGGCGGCGGGCTAGTCGGCGAACGGATGCCCGGGAGACCGGGTCTGGGCCGTACTCACGACATACGAGTCGTCGGCGTCGATCCAGTGGGTGGTGAACTCCCACTCCACCGGATGCGCCGGCGCCCCCTCGGCGTCGTGCAGTACGGCCCTGTCGTCGTCCACCGCGAACCCGAACTCGCGGAAGGGCAGCCGCATGCCGACGCCGATGGCCTTGGTGTAGGCCTCCTTCAGGGTCCACAGCCGCAGCATCGCCCGGCCCCGCTCGCCCGCCGGCAGGGCGGCCAGGGCCTCCATCTCGGCGTCCGTGCACACCCGGCGCACCAGCGCCGGGTTGCACATCGACCGGCTGAGCGCCTCGCTGTCGGCGCCGACCCGGCCCGTGGCGCTCAGCGCGAGCACCAGCAGGTCGCCCGTGTGGCTCAGGCTCAGCCCGAGCCAGCCGCAGCCGCGCAGGTACTTGCGGCCGCCCGGGCTGATCGCCAGCTCCAGCGTCCAGGGGGAGACGCCGAGCGCCGCCGACGCCGCGTACTTGATCAGCCGCCGGGAGGCCACGAACCGGTCCCTGCAGGCGGGGTGCCGCGTGGAGGCGTAGCGGCGGTGCTCGCGGCCCAGCAGCAGGGACAGCTCCGGGCTGTCGGGCGCCTTCCACTCCTCGACGAGGCAGTGCAGGACCACGGTCCGGCCCTCGCGTACGGCCGTGGACACCGACGTCGCCCAGGCGCCGCCCGGGCCGTCGGCGTGCACGAGCTCTACAGCGGGCATGGGGGACCTTTCCGGCCTTCGGGGGAGGGAGGGATCACACGCCGACCAGCTGGCGGGCGGCCGAGCGCGCGGTCCGCACCACGACCGACGACGTGCGGCAGTACAGGTCCGCCTCGTCGAACAGGGCCCCGCTCAGCTCGGCGTCGGGCCCGGCCGGCTCCCGGTCGAGCCGCACCGCCAGCCGGGACAGCGCCCCCACCAGGCGGGTCAGGTCCGCGAGCCGGTGCTGCCGGTGCCCCTTGCGGCGCTCCCAGTCGTCGACGCACGCGGCGGCCGCGGTCAGCAGCGCGTAGCGGTCCGCCCGCGCCCAGTCCCGTGCCGTCGGGCTGCCCTCGGACAGGGCGCAGTCGTCGATCAGCTGCCGGCGCTCGCGCTCCAGATCGTCCAGCATCCTGTGCAGGGCGGTGGGCAGGGACATCGGCCGCACCGACGTCATGGGGCGCGAGAGCCGGTCGTCGCCGTAGAGCGGCAGGGACAGCCGCTCCACCACCGCCATCAGGCGTTCCTCGTGGTCGGGGTGCCACATCGCCTCACCGAGGAGGCGGGCCCGGCGCCGGTACTCGGCGCTGGCCCGGCTCGCCCGGTGCAGCTCGGTCCCCAGCAGCACGGTCAGCCCGTCGACGCTCTCCATCAGCAGGCGCGGCACGAGGAAACGGGCGCTGGCGGATCTGATTCCCCCGTCGGCGCGCAGCAGCCGCTCGCACGCCCACAGATCCAGATAGGCGGCACCGGCCGCCGCCTTGGCCAGCCGGGGCGGCGTACGGGCGGTCGCGGCCGCCATGGCGCTGCGCAGCGCGGCGTCCGCGTGGGCCAGCAGCCGTTCCGGGGTCGGCGACGCCTTCATCGGCTCAGACCAGCTGGTCGTAGCTGACGGAGCGGGAGCGCAGCAGGATCTCGCCGTCCGTCAGGTCGATGACGTCGTGCACCACGGTGCTCGGCCAGACCTCCGGCTGCTCGTTCGGGCGCACGCGGATGATCAGGGCGTAGACGGTGGAGCGCAGGCTGCCGTCCTCCTGGGGGTCGAGGATCATCTGGTTGAAGTAGTGGCGGCGCTGGGTGGGGTCGTCGTCGTACTTCTTCAGGAAGGAGCGCAGCTCGGCGAGGATGTTGTCGCGGCCGAGCACGGGGTCGATGCCGGGGGAGTGCTGGAAGCTGCCGTCCTTGGTGAAGGTGGCGGCGTACTCCTCGATCCGGCCGTTGTCCAGGGCCTGCATCTGGCGCGCGTAGAAGTGCTGCACCTGCGTGTAGAGGTCGCTGCTGACGGTCGTCGCGGTCATCTCGGTCCCTTACGGAGTGGCTGACGGGGTTCCGCAAGAATCGCGGCCCCGCCTCGAATCGCCCTTGAGAACCGTCGGGGCGTCGGCGGAGGGCCGCAAGGTGCCTTCCAGGGGCGTTCCAGCGCGACGCGAGGGATCCCCGACAGGCTCGGGGCCGGACCTGCCCACAGCAGCTATTCGGGAGAAGCACATGGCACAGGAAGTCAAGCCGGTCGCCCTCGTCACGGGCGCGACCAGCGGGATCGGCCTCGAGATCGCCCGCCGGCTCGCCGGGCTCGGCGCCCGCGTCTACCTCTGCGCCCGCCAGGCCGACCAGCTGGCCGCCACGATCAAGGAGCTGAGCGACGAGGGCTTCGAGGTCGACGGCACCACTTGTGACGTCGCGGACCCGGCCCAGATCAAGGCGTTCGTGGCGTCCGCGGTGGACCGCTTCGGCACGGTCGACATCCTCGTCAACAACGCCGGCCGCAGCGGCGGCGGCGCGACCAACGAGGTCCCCGACGAGCTGTGGTTCGACGTGATCAACACCAACCTCAACAGCGTCTTCCTGATGACCAAGGAGGTGCTGAACGCCGGCGGCATGCTCGAGAAGAAGCGCGGCCGCATCATCAGCATCGCCTCCACCGGCGGCAAGCAGGGCGTCGTCCACGCCGCCCCCTACTCGGCGTCCAAGCACGGCGTCGTCGGCTTCAGCAAGGCGCTCGGCCTGGAGCTGGCCCGCACCGGCATCACCGTGAACGCCGTGTGCCCCGGCTTCGTCGAGACGCCGATGGCCGAGCGGGTGCGCACGCACTACTCCGGCATCTGGGGCGTCAGCGAGCAGGACGCCCACGACCGCATCACCACCCGGGTACCGCTGGGCCGCTACGTGGAGACCCGCGAGGTCGCCGCCATGGTCGAGTACCTGGTCAGCGACGACGCGGCCGCCGTCACCGCGCAGGCCCTCAACGTCTGCGGCGGCCTGGGCAACTACTGATCTTCATTGCGCACCGCGCTCCCGCCCGCGCCCCCTCCCGTTCCCCCGGGAGGGGGCGCGGGCGCGTTGTACGGGCCGGGCGAACACGACGACGCCGGCCTCCGCACCCGTCCGGGTCCGGAAGCCGGCGTCGTCGTGGGGGACGGACGCGGGCGGCGCCCTACGCGGTCACGCCGCCGTGCTCCTTGGCGTGCGCGGCCGCGTGGGTCATCGTCGCCAGGCTGTTGCGGCCCAGGGCCTCGCGGATGAAGGTCCGCGCGTCGTCGAGGGTGGCCCGCTCGCCCAGGACCTCGGTGACGGTCGCCGGGTTGAGGGCCACCGTGTGACGGGCCGTGGCCAGCGGGCCGTCCGGGCCGTCGGTGAAGGTCCACAGCCCGCTGTGGCCGGTCAGCAGCTTCGGCAGGATGCTCTGCTTGTAGGCGATCCACGAGGGGGCCTTGCAGATGCGGGTCGAGCGCGTGGTGTGCGTCGAGCCGTCCGCGGTCAGGGTCTCCATGCGCAGGTCCTGCACGCCGGGGACGTCCTCGGTCAGCACCACGCTGCTGACGTGCGGCAGCCGCTCGGCCCACAGGTCGGCGCGGTTGACGAAGTCGTACGCGGCCTCGGCACCGCCCTCCAGCGGGACGATGTCGGTGAAGGAGAACACGATGTCCTCGACCGGGTGGCCGAGCTCCGCCACCCGGGCCAGGGCCGCCAGCTCCTCGCCGCTGTTGCGGTCCAGGGCCGCCAGCAGGTTCTCGACGGCCTGCGGGTCGTCGCCCTCCACACTGAAGCGGTGCCGCAGCACGACCTCGGTGCGGCCGTCGGGCAGGGCGCGGAACAGCCAGCCGCCGCCCATCGAGGTGACGGGCGGGAAGCTGCGCTGCTGCCGGAAGCTCACATAGAGCCGCTCGGGGTCCAGGACCCGCCGCGAGGTCCAGTTGGCGACCTTGCCGTTGACCTGGGCCCAGATCTCGAACACCTCGGAGCGCTCGGTGCGCTCGAGGTGACGGACGTGCACGCTCGGCCCGAACACGGCCGGCCACAGCGTGACGTCGGAGACCAGGTCGTAGAGCACCCGGGCGGGCGCGGAGACGACGAGGGTGTGCTCGGTGCGGTGGATCACGGGTCGTTCCATGAGGGGTTCTCCTCGGCTCGATCGGTGCGCCTGCCCGGCGCTGATGGGCAGGGGCCCGTATCCCCCCGCCGGGCGGGATACGGGCCCCATGGGTCGCCGGCCGGCGGATCAGGCGGCGGCGACCTCGGTGGCGTTCACCAGGTCGAGGAGGGCGCGGGGCGTCTCCACGTCGCCGACGGCGTCGTCGGAGAGGTCGATGCCGTACTCCTGCTTGATCCGGGCGGTGCTCTCCATCAGGGCGAGGGAGTCGTAGCCGAGGTCCTCGAAGCTGATGTCGAGGATGTCGCCGGTGAGGTCGATGCTGTCGTCCTCACCCGCGCAGGCGATCAGGATGCGCCGCAGGTCGTCGATGCCGAGCTGTGCCATGAGGGTCTCTCCTGTGGAAGTGCGGGATGTCAGTTGCTGTGCCGGGTCACGACGACCGCGGAGTTGAAGCCCCAGCGGCCGCGGGCCAGCACCAGGGCGGCCCCGACGGGCTTCGTGCGCGGCTCGCCGACCACCAGGTCGATGCCGTACTCCTCGGGGATCCGGGAGGAGTGGCCGCTGGCGGGGACGACGCCGTCGCGGATCGACAGCAGCGCCGCCACCAGGTCGGCGGGGCCGCCGCCGGCGTACATGCGGCCGGTCAGCGCCTTGGGGGCGGTCACCGCCACCCCGCGCACGCCGAAGATCGCGCGCAGCGCCGCGGCCTCCTCGCGGTCCTTGTCCGGCAGGCCGGCCGCGTCGGCGAACACCACGTCGATGTCGGCGGGCACCAGGCCCGCGTCCTCGATGGCGAGTTCGGCGGCCCGGCGCAGGCCCGGCTCCCGGCCGGACTCCGGCTTGGGGTCGAACGTGGAGGCGTAGCCGGCGATCTCGCCGTAGATCTGCGGCGCGCCGCGCTCGAGCGCGGAGGCGGAGTCCTCGGCGATGAGGATCGCCCCGCCCTCGCCGGGCACATAGCCCGCGGCCCGCTCGTCGAACGGCAGGTACGCGGCCTCGGGGTCGGCGGCCGTGCTGACCAGGCCGCCCGCCAGCTGGGAGGCCCAGCCCCACGGGTCGAACGCCGCGTCGACGCCGCCGGAGACCACCAGCTTGGTGCCGCGCCGCACGGTGCGCCGGGCGTGGCCGATGGCGTCCAGGCCGCCCGCCTGCTCGCCCACCAGCGCGGCGCTGGGGCCGCGCAGCTTGTGGCGGATGGAGATCTGGCCGGTGTTGACGGCGTAGAACCAGGCGAACGACTCGTAGACGCTGACGAACTCCGAGCCCTTGGACCAGAGCTTGTTGAACTCCTGGTGGGTGAACTCGAAGCCGCCCAGGGCGTTGGAGGTGACCGTGCCCATGTCGTAGTCGGGCAGCGTCTCCTCGGTGACGCCCGCGTTCTCCAGCGCCCACGCGGCCGCCGTCAGGGCGTAGCGGGTGGAGACGTCGGTCTGCGGCAGCAGCCGGCTGGGCAGGTGCGCCTTGGCGTCGTAGTCCGTGATCTGCCCGGCCAGCCGGGAGGCGTACTTCGAGACGTCGAAGCCGGTCAGCTCCTTGACGGCGTTGTGGCCGGCCAGGGTGGCCTTCCAGAACTCCTCGGCGCCCAGGCCGTTGGGCGTGACCGCGCCGATGCCAGTGATGACGGTGCTCATACGGAAGCCACCTCCGGGCGGTGCAGGACCATCGCGCTCTGGAAACCGCCGAACCCGCTGCCCACGGTGAGGACCGTGTCGACGCGCTGCTCGCGCGCGGTCAGCGGCACGTAGTCCAGGTCGCACTCGGGGTCGGGGGTGTGCAGGTTGGCCGTCGGCGGCACGACGTTGTGCTCGATCGCCAGCAGCGAGGCGGCGATCTCGACGGAGCCGATGGCGCCCAGCGAGTGGCCCACCATCGACTTGATGGAGCTCACCGGGACGTTGTAGGCGTGATCGCCCAGGCTGCGCTTGAACGCGGCCGTCTCGTGACGGTCGTTCTGCTTGGTGCCCGAGCCGTGCGCGTTGATGTAGTCGATCGTGGTGCCGTCGAGGCGGGCCTCGTCGAGGGACACCCGGATCGCCTCGGCCATCTCGCGGCCGTCCTTGCGCAGACCGGTCATGTGGTGGGCGTTGCAGCGGGTGGCGTAGCCGCCGACCTCCGCGTAGATGTGCGCGCCGCGCTTCTTGGCCGCCTCGTACTCCTCGAGCACGAACATGGCCGCGCCCTCGGCGAGGACGAACCCGTTGCGGGTGCCGTCGAAGGGCCGGGAGGCGTGCGCGGGGTCGTCGTTGCGCGTCGTCGTCGCCTTGATCGCGTCGAAGCAGGCGACCACGATCGGCGAGACGGGGGTGTCCGCGGCGCCGGCGACGACGGTGTCGACCGTGCCCTCGCGGATCAGCTGGACGGCGTACCCGACCGAGTCCAGGCCAGAGGTGCAGCCGTCGGACACCATCGTCACGGGGCCCTCGGCGCCGACCTCCCAGGCCACCTCGGCCGGCATGACGCCGGGGCTGAGGTAGTCGAACATGTGCGGCGACAGGTAGGTCGGGTCGACCTCCCAGGACTTGCCCGCGTCCGACATCACCAGGTACTCGTTCTCCAGGCTCGTCGCCGAGGCGACGGCGCTGCCCAGGCTCACGCCGACCCGGTGCGGGTCGACGGAGCCCAGGTCGAGCCCGCTGTCCGCGAGCGCGTCGCGGGTGCAGGCCACGGCGAACTGGGTCGCCCGGTCCATGCGACGGATCTCGCGCGGGCTGAATCCCTCGGCGACCGCATCGAAGTCGACCTCGCCGGCGATCCGGGACCGGAACTGCGATGCGTCGAAGAAGGAGATGTTCCGTGTGGCGGTACGGCCGTTCGACAGCAGGTCCCAGAACGCCTTTGTTCCGTTCCCGCCGGGGGCGCGCACGCCGATTCCGGTAATCACCACGCGCCGGGTCATATCTGGCCCGCGTTTGTAGAGAACATCGCTGTTCTGTCCTTTCGCCTCTGCACACCGGGACTTACGTCATTGCAGGCTGCGGCCGGATGCTCGAGCACTGCTCGAAGCCGCCTCGGGCAGTCGGGGACGCCCGCGGACCCCGTGAACGCTCCACCGGGGCTCGAGCCGACGGCGGTCCACTTCGCGTGCCAACCCCCAAGGACGGAGCGCACGATGACCGACCGCCCCCACCCCGGCGCACCGGCCCGGCCGGTCCTGGTCACGCTGCTGCTGGTGAGCATGCTGACGGTGATGGCCGGCGCGACGATCTCGCCCGCGCTGCCCGCCATGCGGCGGCACTTCGCGGACGTCGACGACATCACCTTCCTGGTCCGCCTGGTCCTCACCGTGCCCGCCCTGGCGATCGCGGTGGGCGCACCGGTGGCCGGCCTCCTGGTGGACCGGGCGGGCCGCAAGCCCGTCCTCGTCGGCTCGGTGGTGCTCTACGGTCTGGCGGGCGGCTCGGGCCTGGTGCTGGGCGACGTCTACGCCATCCTGGCCGGGCGGGTGCTGCTCGGCCTCGCGGTGGCCGGGGTGATGACGGCGGCCACGGCGCTGGTGGCCGACCTGTACTCCGGCCCCGAGCGCTCCCGGGTGCTCGGCCTGCAGGCCGGGGCCATGGGAATGGGCGGCGTGGTGTTCCTGTCGGTCGGCGGGCTGCTGGCCGGCCTCGACTGGCGGGGCCCCTTCGCGGTCTACCTGGCGGCCCTGCCGCTGGCCGCCCTGGTCGCGCTGGTCGTCAAGGAGCCGGCCCGGGCCGAGCCTTTCGCCCGGCGGGCGGGGGCCACGGGCGGCCGGGCGGTGCCGGGCGCCGCCCTCGCCATCTTCGCGCTGGCCTTCGTGGGCCAGGCCGTGTTCTACACGGTCCCCACCCAGCTCCCCTTCCACCTGGCCGACCTGGCGGGCGTCGGGGCGGTCGGCAGCGGCCTGATCCTCGCCTCGATGAGCGCGGTGCAGGCGACCGTCTCGGCCAACTACGGGCGCATCGCCCGGGGCCGGCGCGAGGCGGCCCTGGCCGCGGTCGTCTTCGCCGTCCTGGGCGCGGGCGCCGCGCTGATCGGCTTCGCGCCCGGCGTGCCCGTCGTCCTGGCGGGCCTGGCCCTGATCGGCACTGGTGTGGGCCTGCTCGTCCCGCACTTGAACACCTGGCTGGTGGCGCGGACGCCGGCCGAGGTGCGCGGCCGCACCCTCAGCGGGATCACGGCCGCCATGTTCCTGGGCCAGTTCCTCTCGCCCGTCGCCGCCCAGCCGCTGGCCGGCGAGGGCCTGGACACGGTCTACCTCGCCGCGGCCGCCGTCGCCCTCGCGGTCTCCGTCACCGTCGCGTTCGCCTGGCGGCGCCCCGCGCGGGAGGAGGGCGCCCCGGAGGGCGCCGGGATTCCGCGCGAGCGGAACGCCACGGGGAGGACGGGGGCTTAGCCCCCTGGGTACGCGGCACCGACGCGACGAAGGGCGGCCCGCCTGTGCGGGCCGCCCTTCGTCGCTTTCCGGCGGAGAGGGCAGGATTCGAACCTGCGAGGGGTGGTGCGATCACCCCGACCGGAAGAGCTTCCGGACCTCGTTGGGCCGCTTCGAGTACCTCTCCTTGACGTGGACAACACTGCCAGGGGGCGCTGACGCGGCGCTGACGCGCAGGGGTGGTCCAGACCTACCGCGCAGTGTGATCCAGATCATCGTTTAGCTCCGGAGAAACGGTTCTGCGGACATGTCGGGTCATGACACGATCATGCGAATCGCTACCCGCGAGTATCTCTGCCGTGTGATGCGGTCCACGGGTGCCAACTCCCCCCGTACCGCCCCCACCTCACGCACACAAGGACTCAACTTTGCGCAGAACCACCAGGTATGCCGTTTTACCTGCACTGACCGCCGCGTCCTTGCTGGCCGTCACCGCCTGTTCGTCGGGCGGATCCTCCGCTGCCGGTAAGGCGACCGACGCCGAACCGGTCGCCGCCACCGCCGCGCCCACGGACCCGGGGCTCGCCGTCGCGGCCGCGCCGGCCGGGGCCGGTGCCCCGAGCGCGGTGGCCCGCGCCGACAAGGGGACGGGCGTCAAGGCCGCCAAGTCGTCGCTGAAGGTCGCCTCGTTCGACCAGAAGAGCGGCAAGGCCGTCATCGCCGCCGCGCCCGCGGCCGGCAAGAAGAAGCCGGACAAGGGCGTCGCGCCCAAGCCGTCGCAGTCCGCGCGGGAGGGCGTCGCCGTCGGCGACGTCATCGCCAGCGCGCCCGCGCCCGGCGCTCCCCACGGCGTCCTGGCCAAGGTCACCAAGGTGGTGGGCGCCACCGACAAGGGCACCGAGGTCAACACGGCCCCGGCCACCCTCGACGCGCTGCTCGGCGACTCCGAGGCCAAGGGCAAGGTCCCCGTGGACCCCTCGGCCGTCAAGGTCGTGCCGCTGATGAAGGGCGTCCAGGTCTCCTGGACCAAGCCCGACGGCATCCACGCCGGCCCCAAGGGCGCCAAGGTGCCCCTGGGCAACCTCCGCCTGGACGTCGGCGCCTCCATCCCCACCCCCGAGGGCTCCCCGGTCTCGGCCGAGGCCTCGGCCTCCGGCTTCGTCCAGCTGGCCCCCGAGGTGGACTTCTCCTACAACGGCAAGGGCACCGGCTCGAGCGGCGGCCCCGGCACCGCGTCGCTGGCCCTGAACGGCGACTGGTCCTCGGCCTGGGAGCTCAAGGGCGAGGCGAAGGCCACCACGGAGGGCAAGCCGCTGCGGCTGCCCTTCGCCAAGCTGCACGCGGACCCGGTCCTCCAGGTCGGGCCCGTGCCGGTCGTCGTCAACCTCGACCTCACCTGCTACCTGCAGGTCGACGCCGAGGGCAAGCTCAGCGTCGACGTCAAGCAGGAGATGAAGGGCGACTTCACCGTCGGCGGCTCCTACAGCTGGGGCAAGGGCTGGACGGGCATCAGCAAGGCGAACTCCGAGGTCAGCCCGGTGCGCGCCACGGCCTCCGCCTCCGGCAAGGTCAAGGCGTCCCTCGGCACCGAGGCGTCCGTCGGGCTGTACGGCGCGGTGGGCGTGAGCGCCGACCTCGCCCCCTACCTGCGGGCCGAGGGCGAGGCCAGCGCCACCGCGTCCAGCGACGGCAAGGCCTCGGCCTCCGGCAAGTGGGCGGCGTACGGCGGCGTGGACCTCACCGGTGCGCTCTCGGCGCACCTGAAGATCTTCGGTACGCCGCTCTTCGAGCGGCGCATCCCGCTGGACCTCTACCACCACGAGTGGAAGCTCGCGGGCGGCGAGGGCAGCGTGAGCACGCCGAAGAACGGTGTCGCCCCGAAGAAGAAGGCCGCGGCCTCCTAGGTCACGCCACGCATCACGAGGACGCCGGACGGGCCACGGCCCGCCCGGCGTTCGCGTTTTCCGTGTCGGTCCCCGGCAGGGGCCGAACAGGGACTACAGCCGGGACGCCACCGTGCGGGCGATCCGTACGAGGTCCCCGGCCGGCCGCGTCCGCACGGCCGGCGGCTGCCGGGTCCAGCGGTCCTCCAGCGCGAACCAGTCGACCGGCCGGGGCGCGCGACCGTTCTCCAGGGCCTCGTCCAGCGCCGTGAAGTACGTCTTCCAGCGCAGCCGGTAGAGGCCGCCGACCAGCCCGGACCACTCGCGGTTGGCGTAGTCGTGCAGCTTGCCGCCGTCGGCGGAGGCGCGCGGGCCCCAGACCGTCAGCAGGGAGAGCGCGTCGGCCTGCAGCCGCTCGCGTTCGTCGGCGGTGGAGCTCCAGGCGCGGGCGTCGGCGAGCCAGCGGCCCAGCAGGTGCCGCTCGTCGGTGGCCACCACCTGCTCGAGCAGGGCCATCCACTCCATCCACTGGTCCGCCAGCTCCCCGAAGCGGTCCCGTTCCCCGGCGTCGTACGCCGCCTTGAGGCGCGGCAGCAGCAGCCGGCCGCGGTTGGCCACGCACTGCCGGGCGACGTCGAGCAGGTCGTAGCGGTAGGCGGAGCTGTCGCGCAGCGCGGGGGCGACCGCCAGGAGCGCGGGCAGCGCCTTGTCGAACTCGGCCGCGTCGTAGCGCAGTCCCCGCGGCGACCAGGCGGCCGCGCGGTTGACTGCCAGGTCGGGGCGGGCGCCGAAGAGGCCGTCGGCCTGCTCGCTCCAGCCGTCCTCCCGCGAGGTGCCGTACGCGGTGCGGCGCAGCACGTCCCAGGCGCGCACGGCGCCGGCGTCCGTACCGCCGTAGCGCTGGGCGGGCCACCGCTCGAACCAGCCCTTGAGGTCGACGGGTCCGTCCGTCCAGGCCAGGTCGGAGAAGAGGGCGAGGGCGGCGGGGTTGTTGTCGGCGGCCTCGGGCATGAGGGCGATGCCGCGCAGGGCGCTGCCCGGCTTGGTTCTCCACCGGTCGTACAGCCGCGCCCAGTCGGGGGCGTTGGCGCCCAGGGCGGTGTGGCCGCCGAAGTTCCAGATGGTGCCGAAGGCGTACGGCGTGCCGGCCCAGTCCGCCTCGCGGTCGGTGACCTTGGGGTAGTGGTCGGAGACGCCGTCGAGGATGAGCATCCGCGAGCGGTCGACGGCGTCGATGATGGCCCGCTTGGGGTTCTCCTGCCAGCCCAGGATGGCCCAGGTCGCGTCGGGGTGGGCGGTGCGCAGTGCCTTCTCCACGGCGCGGGCGGCGTCTCCGACGGGCACGTCGCCGGGGTTGCCGCCCTCGTGCAGCAGGTCCATCTTGTACATCGGGCTCGCGCCGTAGAGCTCTCGCTGCACGCGGTAGAAGGTGCGGGCGACGGCGGCGAAGTGGGGGGTGCGCGGGTCGAGCCAGTCGGGGCGGGGGAAGCCGCCCCAGTCGCCCTGGGGGATGACGCGGGCGCCCTTGTTGCGCTCGGGGAAGCCGGGCGGCACGGTGCCGTAGTAGCCGGGCAGTACGGGCGTCATGCCCAGCTCGCGCAGCCGGCGCACGATGTTGCGCGCGAGGTCGGTGCGGCGGTCGAGGAGCTCCCGGGAGACGGGCCCGCCGTAGGACGCCATGTTCTGCAGCAGCCACCACGGCTGGTGGGCGGGGCCGGGAACCCACCGGCGCACTTCGGCGTCGCTGTAACCATGTTCGATAAAGGTGCGGTGGTAGACGGCGTCGGCTCCGGCGTAGACGAGCACCTCGTTGAAGCCGTGCAGGGCCAGGACGTCGATCTCGCGTTCCCAGTAGTCCCATCCGTGGTACGGGCCGGTGTAGCCGTCGTTGGTGTCGTTGAGCGCGAAGCGGTGGACGGCGTTGGAGGTCCTGGCCAGTGGGGCGCCGACGGCGGGGAGGCGGTCCGGGAGGCGGCCGGTCTGGGTGCCGCTCCAGGAGAAGTGGGCGTGGGCGACCTGCCGCAGATACCGGTGGAAGCCGGTGAGCTGGACGGCCGGGGTGGTGCCCTCGACGGTGATCCGGCCGGCCTCTCCCGACACCCGGAAGGCGTCCCGGCCGCCCCGGCGGGGAACGGTACGGAAGGTGACCTGTCCGTGGTGCCGGGGCAACAGGCGGGCCAGCGCGGCGGCCGCGCCCGCCGGGGCCGGCGCGGCGCCCGCGGCGGACACGCCCGCGGTCCCGAGTGCGGCGGAGCCGGCGAGGGCGCCGAGGAGCGTGCGACGGGCGATGTGCATGGGTGACCTCCACCGTGACGCGGGAGCGACTGGCTGGACCGGACCACGTGAGCGCGCAGATCCTATGAGCCGGCGAAGGGAATCGGTCAAGGGCGCGGGCGTCGAACCAGCCACGCCGGTTACATTTGGCACGAATGGCCCCACGGGCCGCTCGGGGCCTGCTAGGCCCGCCCCGTCCTGCCCTCTTCGTACGCACCGTTCGCACCATTCGCCCCGTCAGACCGTCCCGCCCCGTCCGCCCCGCGTCCCGACAGCATGAGGAATCCCGTGCGACCACTGAACGCGGCACTCGGCGCCGTGGCCCTGACCGCCGGCCTGCTGAACGGGCTGCTGTGCGGCTGCGCCGACCCGGGCGGGCTCAAGGTCGCCGGTCCCGCGCAGACCGCCGCCCCCACCGCCGGGCCGGTCCAGGTCGTCGAGGGGCCCGGTCAACCCCCGCTGCGCCGCCCGGCGTCCTTCGTGATCGGCGACTCCGTCCGGCTGACCGGCCTGCGCTGGCGCACCTGGGGCGGGCCGACCGCCGAGGCCACCGGCGAGGTGTCCGGCAACTGGTGCCTGCCCGCCTGCCGCGCCACCCCCTACCAGGCCAGGGTCACGCTCGGCGGCCTGGTCCGGAAGGACCGTTCCGCCTACTACGGCCGGGCCGAGGTCGTGGCCGACGGGCTCCCGCCCGAACAGCACCGCGAGCTGCGCGACCTGCGGCTCTTCGTCCCCCAGCGCTAGCAGCGCCGCAGCCGAGGAGAAGACGGGCTTATGGGACTGCGCACGAAGATCGGGGTGGCGATCACCGCCACCGCCGCGCTGGTCGCCGTCCTCATCGGCCTCGTCGTCCACCACCGCACCGCCGTCAACCAGCTCGAGACCGCGCGCGACGGCCTCGACCAGCGCCTGGTCTCGGCCGCAGAGGACCACGCCGCCGGCGTCGACCGCCCCCGCGTGATCCTCAACCCCTATCGCCTGCCCGCGCCCCTGCGCCGGGCCGCCGAGCAGGGAAAGCGCGCCACCTACCTGGACCGCTCGGGCCCCGAGCCCGTCCTGTGGGCGGCGATGAAGGTCCGCGACGACATCGTCGTGCTCAAGCACTCCTACCTCCGCCAGACCCGCAACCTCCAGGGCCTCGACGAGGACCTCTGGCTGGCCGGCGGCGTGGGCACCGCGCTCGCCGGCGTCGTCGGGGTGGGCCTGGCGACCGTGGCCGGCCGCCGCCTCAACGCCTCCGCGCGCACCGCCGAGCGCATCGCCGGCGGCGACCTCGTCGCCCGGCTGCGGCCGCGCGGCGGCAAGGACGAGATCGCCCGGCTGACCCACGCCGTCAACACGATGGCCGACTCCCTCGCCGCCCGCCTCCAGGCCGAGCGCGAGGTCACCGCCAACATCGCCCACGAACTGCGCACCCCCGTCGCCGGGCTGGTCGCGGCCGCCGAGCTGCTGCCGCCGGGCCGCCCCGCCGAGATGGTCCGCGAGCGCGCCCAGCGGGTGCGGTCGCTGGTGGAGGACGTCCTGGAGGTGGCCCGCCTCGACGGTGCCGACGAGCGCGCCGAGACGGACGTACGGGCGCTGGGCGAGCTGACCCGGCGGGCGGTGCGGGCGGCGGCCGGCGACGGGCAGGAGACGGCGGAGGTGCGGATCACCGGCGACTGCCTGGTGGAGACGGACGCCCGGCGCGTGGAACGGATACTGGCCAACCTCGTCACCAACGCCTTCCGGCACGGCGCCGGGCCCGTCGTCGCCGAGGTCGACGACGGCGTCATACGGGTGCGCGACCAAGGGCCCGGCTTCCCCGGGCACCTGCTCGCCGGCGGCCCGCAGCGCTTCCGCACGGGCTCGGGAGCGGGCCTCGGCCTGGGCCTGACGATCGCCCAGGGCCAGGCCCGGGTGCTGGGCGCCCGGCTGACCTTCGCCAACCTCCGGGACGGGGGAGCGGAGGCGACGCTGGACCTGAGGGACGCGGTGCGGCCGGCTCCGCCGGAGGGCGGCGGCTGAGGTGCGGGGCGCGGGCCGGGGCACAAGAGTGGACGCCATGAACGACAACGTCCTCTTCCTGTCCGTGTCCTCGGCCGACAAGGGCCACCGCGCCCTGGACGCCCTGCGCCAGGCGCACACCGGCGGCGGCCTGACCCTGCGCGAGGGCGCGGTGATCGCGCGGGACGCGGAAGGCGTCCTGGACTTCCCCGACGCCGTCGACAACACCGGCACGGCCACGGCCTTCGCCATGGGCGGCCTGCTCGGCGGGCTGCTGGGCATCCTCGGCGGCCCGCTCGGCGTCCTGGTCGGCTTCGGCGCGGGCGGGCTGATCGGGGGCGCCCACGACGCCCGCCGGGCCACCGCCTCCAACGCCGCCCTGGAGATGCTGGCGGCGGAGGTGCCGCCGGGCAGCACGGTGCTGATGGCCGAGGTCCGCGAAGAGGATCACGCGGTGGCGGACGGTGCGCTCGCGCCGTACGGCGAGGTGCGGCGCTACCCGGCGGAGAAGATCCGCGAGGAGGTCGAGGCGGCCATCGCGGGACACGGCGGAGCCTCGTAGGCCGTGCCCGCCGGCCCCTCGGCCCCCTCAACCCCTCAGCCTCCGGTGAGCGGCTTGGCGAAGCAGAGACTGGAGTCGTAGGTGCGGTAGAACCCGAACTTCGGCACGGCGGGCTCGTAGCCGCTGGAGCGGTACAGGGCTATCGCCTCCGGCTGCCGGTCCCCGGTCGACAGCACCATGCGCGTACGGCCCGCCGCCCGCGCGCTGTCCTCCAGCGCCGCCAGGATCCGCCGGGCCAGCCCCTGGCCGCGCGCCTCGCGGACCACGAACATCCGCTTCACCTCGGCGTCACCGTCCGCGTACTCCTCTTCGTCCCGCTCCATCGACCGCCAGCCGCCCGACGCCAAAGGCGTGCCGTCGGGGCCGTAGGCGATGAGATACAGGCCACGCGGCGGGGCGAACTGCGCGGGGTCCATATGGGCGAGATCGGTGTCGCCGTAGCGCTCGAGGTACTCCGATTGCACCTGGTCATCGAGCTTTGCGGCGTCGGGATGATCAACGGGGACAGGCAAGATCCTCATGGCGGCAGCGTAGGGTCGGGGAGCCGGTGGTCGGCACCGGTTTTCGGGAGTGGGTATCGTGCCGGGAATGTCGAACCTGACCGTAACCACCGCAAATGTGAACGGACTGCGCGCCGCCGCCAAGAAGGGCTTCGTGGAGTGGCTGGCCGCGACCGAGGCCGACGTCGTCTGCCTGCAGGAAGTCCGAGCCGAGGCCCACCAGCTGCCCGACGAGGTGCGCGAGCCCGAGGGCTGGCACGTGGTGCACGCCCCGGCGGCGGCCAAGGGCCGGGCGGGCGTCTCGCTCTACTCCCGGCGCGAGCCGGACGCGGTGCGCGTGGGATTCGGCTCGGCGGAGTTCGACGGCAGCGGCCGCTACGCCGAGATCGACCTGCCGGGCGTGACGGTGGCCAGCCTCTACCTGCCCTCGGGCGAGGTCGGCACGGAGCGCCAGGACGAGAAGGAACGCTTCATGGCGGAGTTCCTCCCCTATCTCGTCGGCCTCAAGGCCCGGGCCGCGGCGGACGGCCGCGAGGTGCTGGTCTGCGGCGACTGGAACATCGCCCACACCGAGGCCGACCTGAAGAACTGGAAGGCCAACCGCAAGAGCGCCGGCTTCCTCCCCGAGGAGCGGGAGTGGCTGACCAAGGTCTTCACGGAGTACGTGGACGTCGTCCGCGCCCTCCACCCGGGCGTCGAGGGCCCCTACTCCTGGTGGTCCTACCGCGGCCGCGCCTTCGACAACGACTCCGGCTGGCGCATCGACTACCTCGCCGCCACCCCCGGCCTCGCCGACCGCGCCCTCAAGGCCCACGTGGAGCGCGCCGCCACGCACACGGAGCGCTGGAGCGACCACGCCCCCGTCACGGCGGTCTTCGGCGCGTAGCGCTCACCCTTCCGGGGGCCCCGGCCCTCGGAGGTGCGACCCGCGGTAACTCCCGTTGTCCACAACCATGTACGGCCGGTAGGCCTCTCCCCTACGCTCGCCACTGTGCCAGTAATCGCTGGCACCGTTGTGTCGAGTGTGTCGACCGGGAGGCTGCGGCATGGCCGAGCATGAGCGTCAGCACGTACGCGTGGCGGTGATCGGTTCCGGGTTCGGAGGGCTGGGGGCGGCCGTGCGGTTGCGCCGCGAGGGCGTCACCGACTTCGTGGTCCTGGAACGCGCCGGCGCCGTCGGCGGGACCTGGCGGGACAACACCTACCCCGGCTGCACCTGCGACGTCCCCTCCCACCTGTACTCCTTCTCCTTCGCCCCCAACCCCGAGTGGCCGCGCACCTTCTCCGGCCAGTCCGCCATCCGCGGCTACCTCGAGCACATCGTGGACACCTTCCGGCTGCGGCCGCACCTGCGGCTGAACTGCGAGGTCACCGCCCTGCGCTGGGACGCCGACGAGCTGCGCTGGGAGATCGCCACCGCCGACGGCCCCGGCTGGACCGCCGACGTCGTCGTCTCCGCCACCGGCGCGCTGTCCGACCCCAGCGTCCCCGACGTGCCCGGCATCGACGGCTTCCCCGGCAAGGTCTTCCACTCCGCCCGCTGGGACCACGACTACGACCTGCGCGGCAAGCGCGTCGCCGTGATCGGCACCGGCGCCTCCGCCATCCAGATCGTGCCCGCCATCCAGCCGGAGGTCCGCCGGCTCACGCTCTTCCAGCGCACCCCGCCCTGGGTCCTGCCGCGCTCCGACCGCAGGATCACCGCCGCCGAGCAGTGGCTGCACGCGAAGGTGCCCGCCACCGCGGCGCTGCGCCGGGGCACCGTGTGGGGCATCCGGGAGCTGCAGGTCGGGCTCTTCACCAAGTGGCCGGACCGGCTGCGGCTGGTGGAGAGCACCGCCAGATCCCATCTGCGCAAGGCCGTCAAGGACCCCGCCCTGCGCGCCCGGCTCACACCCGACTACCGCATCGGCTGCAAGCGCATCCTGCTCTCCAACGACTACTACCCCGCGCTCACCCGCCCCAACGTCGACGTGGTCGCCTCCGGCCTCGCCGCGGTGCGCGGCTCCACGCTCGTGGCCGCCGACGGCACCGAGGCCGAGGCGGACGCCATCGTCTTCGGCACCGGCTTCCACGTCACCGACCTGCCGATCGCCGACCGCATCACGGGCGCGGAGGGCACCACGCTGGCCGAGGAGTGGAAGGACGGCATGGCGGCCCTGCGCGGCGCCAGCGCCGCCGGCTTCCCCAACTTCCTCACCGTCGTCGGCCCCAACACCGGGCTGGGGAACAGCTCGATGATCCTCATCATCGAGTCCCAGCTGAACTACCTGGCCGACTTCCTCCGCCAACTCGACACCCTCGGCGGCCGGGCCGCCCTCGACGCCCGCCCCTCGGCCGTCCGCGCCTGGAACCGCAGGGTCCAGCAGCGCATGGAGCGGACGGTGTGGAGCACCGGCTGCAGCAGCTGGTACCTGGACGCGAACGGCCGCAACACCACGCTGTGGCCCGGCACGACGTCCGAGTTCCGCAAGGAGACCCGGCGGCTGGACCTCGCCGAGTACCAGATCATGCGGCTGCCCGGAGCGCGACGGGCGCCGGCCGCCGCGAAGGAGGCGACGCGATGAGGCCCCGTACGAGCCTCGCCGGCCAGGTCGCCGTCGTCACCGGGGCCGCCCGCGGCGTGGGGGAGTTACTGGCCCGCAAGCTGTCCGCGCGGGGGGCGAGCGTGGCGCTGGTGGGGCTCGAGCCGGACGAACTGCGCCGGGTCGCGGGGACGCTGCGCTCCGACACCGCCCACTGGCACGCCGACGTCACCGACCACGAGGCGATGGAGCGCGTGGCGGGCGAGGTGAAGGACCGGTTCGGCAAGGTGGACGTCGTCGTCGCCAACGCGGGCGTGGCCACCGGCGGTCCGCTCGCGGAGTCGGACCTCGCCGCATGGCGCCGCGTCATCGAGGTCAACCTCGTCGGCAGCGCCGTCACGGGCCGCGCCTTCCTGCCCGTGCTCTCCGAGAGCCGCGGCTACCTCCTCCAGATCGCCTCGCTCGCCGCCCTCGCCCCCGCGCCGATGATGACGGCGTACTGCGCGTCCAAGGCGGGCGTCGAGGCGTACGCGCACAGCCTGCGCGCCGAGGTCGCGCACAAGGGCGTACGGGTCGGGGTCGGGTATCTGAGCTGGACCGACACGGACATGGTGCGCGGCGCCGACGAGTTCGAGGTGATGCGCGAGATGCGCCGGCGGCTGCCGTGGCCGGCCAACCGCACGTATCCGGCGGGCCCGGCCGTGGACCGGCTGGTGGCGGGCATCGAGCGGCGCTCGGCGCACGTCTACGCCCAGCCCTGGCTGCGCGCGGTGCAGCCGCTGCGGGGCGCGCTGCCGGGCCTCGCCGCCCTGGGCGGCCCGCGCGAGATGCGGCGCGTGGAACCCCGTCTGGGCGGGGTGCGCGTGGGCCTGGTGGGAGCGGGCGGGGCCGCCGACGCGGGGGCGGGCACAGAGCGTCACTGATCGAAATGCGCGGTTCGTCCCGGCGTGTGAGGCTGATCGCGGCCCCGATTCCCCGATCTCCCCTAGGAGTGAACACGCATGGGCATCAAGGACGAGATGCAGAACAAGGCGCAGAAGGCCAAGCAGAAGGCCGAGCAGACCAAGCAGCAGGCGCAGCAGAAGGGGCAGCAGGCCCAGCAGAAGGTGCAGCAGGGTCAGCAGAAGGGCCAGCAGAAGAGCCAGCAGAAGAGCCAGCAGGAGCAGGAGCGCCTCCGGCAGCAACAGCAGGGCCGCCAGAGCTCCATCGACGACATCCAGGACGACCTGGACGACCGTCTCTGAGTCGCTCCCGGTCGCGGTCGAGGGGCGCACCCGAGCAGGGTGCGCCCCTCTGTCATGTCACGACTGCCATGCCATGACTGTCATGCCGCGACTGTCACGTCACGACGATCACGCGTCAGACGCGGGCCGGCTCGCGCTTCCCGTCGAGGTCGGGGTCGGCGTCGGAGTCGGCGTCACCGGACGCCGCCGCCGGCTTGGCCGGCGCGAGGTGCTTCTGCAGCCCCTCGCCCTCGACGTCCACGTTCGGCAGGACCTTGGAGAGCCAGCGCGGCAGCCACCAGGCCGTCTTGCCCAGCAGCGCCAGCACCGCCGGCACGATCGCCATGCGGACCACGAACGCGTCGAAGAAGACGGCGATGGCGAGGCCGAAGCCGATCATCTTGATCATCTGCTCGGACGAGCCGATGAAGCCGGCGAACACGCTCATCATGATGACGGCGGCCGCCGTGACGACCCGCGCGCCGTGCCGGAAGCCGGTCACGACGGCCTCGTCCGGGCGCTCGCCGTGGACGTAGGCCTCACGCATCCGCGTGACGAGGAAGACCTCGTAGTCCATGGCGAGGCCGAAGACGACGCCCACCATGAAGATCGGCATCATGCTCATGATCGGGCCGGTCTCCTCGACCCCGAAGAGGCCGCCCAGCCAGCCCCACTGGAAGACCGCGACGACGGCGCCGAGCGCGGCGACGACCGACAGCAGGAAGCCCAGCGCGGCCTTCAGCGGCACCAGCACGGAGCGGAAGACGACCATCAGCAGCAGGAAGGCCAGGCCCACGACGAGCGCCAGGTAGGGCAGCAGCGCGTCGTTGAGCTTCTGCGAGACGTCGATGTTCATCGCCGTCGCGCCCGTGACCAGCACCTTGGCGCCCGTCTCGGACTTCAGCGAGGCGCTCTCGCCACGGATGGCGTGGACGAGGTCCTCGGTCTCGGTGCTGGTCGGCTTGGACTTCGGGACGACCATGAGCATCGCCGCGTCCTCGGCCTTGTTGAACTGGGCCGGGGTGACGGTGGCGACGTTGTCCAGCTTCTCCAGCGTGTCGTGGACCCGCTGGGCCGCGCCCTTGGCGTCCTTCGCCCCGGACAGGTCCATGACGCCGATGAGCGGGCCGTTGAAGCCCGGGCCGAAGCCCTCGGACAGCAGGTCGTAGGCCTTGCGCTGGGTGGTGTTCTTGGACGCCGCGCCGTCGTCGGGCAGGCCCAGCTCCAGGGAGGCGGCGGGCACGGCGATCGCGCCCAGGCCCAGCACACCGGCCGCGAGCACCAGCACCGGCCGGCGCAGCACCAGGCGGGCCCAGCGGGTGCCCATGTTCGGCTTGTCCCCGGCGGCCGCGTCCGGTCCGGCCTTGCGGGTCTTGCGGGCGAGGACCTGCTTGCCCGCGAAGCCCAGCAGCGCGGGGATGAGGGAGAGCGCGATCAGCACGGCGATGGTGACCGTGCCGGCCGCGGCCATGCCCATCTTCGTCAGCATCGGGATGTTGACGACCGCGAGGCCGGCCAGCGCGATGACGACCGTCAGGCCCGCGAAGACCACCGCGGAGCCGGCGGTGCCGACGGCGCGGCCCGCGGCCTCCTCGCGCTCGCGGCCCTCGGCGAGCTCCGCGCGGTAGCGGGAGACGATGAAGAGGGCGTAGTCGATGCCGACCGCGAGGCCGATCATCATGGCGAGCGTGGAGGTGTTGCTGGACAGGTCGAGGACGGGCGCCAGCGCGGCGATCGAGGAGACGCCGATGCCCACGCCGATGATGGCGGTCAGCAGCGGCAGGCCGGCCGCGATCAGCGAGCCGAAGGTGATGACCAGGACGACCGCCGACACCGCGATGCCGATGATCTCCGAGCCGCCCTCGGGCATCTGCTGCAGGACGCTGCCGCCGACCTCCACGGTCAGCCCGGCGTCGCGCCCGTGCTGGGCGGCGTCCTTGAGCTCGTCGCGCGAGGACTCGGTGAGGTCGGTGGACTTGACCTTGTACGCGGCGGACGCGTAGCCGATGGTCTCGTCCTTGTTGACGGTCTTGCCCTCGAACGGGTCGGCGGCGCCGGCCACCTGGGAGCTCTTGCGGAGCTCGCCGATGACCCGCTCGACGGCCTTCTTGTTCTTCGCGTCGGTCAGCTTCTGGCCGTCGGGGGCCTTGAAGACGACGCGGGCGCTCGCGTTCTGTTCGGTGTTCCCGGGGAAACGCTTCTCCAGCAGGTCGAACGCCTGCTGCGCCTCCGTGCCGGGGATCGAGAAGTCGTTGTTGGTGGACTTGGACGCCGTGGCGGCGCCGACACCGGCCAGCACCAGCAGCAACACCCATATCAGGGCGAAGTACCAGCGCCGCCGGTAGGCGAGCCGGCCGAGTCGGTAGAGGAACGTGGCCACGAGTGTGGTGCTCCCTGTCGGGTCGGATTCGTGATGAATCGGATACGTGAGAACTGGAATGCGGAACCAGCCCGACGAGAGCGGTGCGTCAGGTGGGGCCTCAGTGGGGGTGTGAGTGGGGGGTGGTGGTGATCAGACGCCGAGAGCGGGGAGGATCACGGCGTCGATGTAGCGGGAGAGATAGCCGGCGTCCGGCGTCCGGTCCTCGATGAGCGGACAGGCCAGGAAGCCGCCGATCACCATGTGCGCGACGAAGGGGATGGCGGGGTTGTCCGCCGCCAGTTCGCCGCGCTCGACCGCGCGCCGGAGCATGGAATCCAGCCACACCAGCTCGGGCTCGATCAGCCACTCGCGCAGCGCCCGGTGGAGTTCCGGGTTGGTGTGCACGGAGTGGCCGAGCCCGCGCAGCAGGGCGGTGTCCTTCTCCAGCTGCTCCGCATCGGCCTGGCACACCATGGCGTGGAAGTCACCGCGCACCGAACCGGTGTCGATGCCCTCGACGCCGCCCGGCTTGTTGTGCCGCAGGGCCTTGGCCACCAGCTCCGGCTTGCCGTTCCACTGGCGGTAGAGGGTCGCCTTGCTGGAGTGGGTACGCGCGGCCACGGCGTCCATGGTCAGGGCGTCGTAGCCGACCTCGCGCAGGAGCGCGAGCACCGCCTCGTAGAGCTCGGCCTCGCGCTCGGGGGTCAAACGGGTGCGGCGCGCCGCCGGCTTGGGTGGTTCCGTGGACATGCCGCCCCCCTCGCGTGAAGTCGTACGAAACGGTTTCGTACCGATACGAGGATACGTCCGCGACGTCCCGCGGCTCATCGAAACGACATCGTTTCGATGGTGTTCTGCGTCACGAACCGAGTTGCCGGGGCCCCCGGGCGCCGAAACCATGGGATGCGTGAGCGACGACGCCTACCTCCGCTTCCCCCATCTGCACGGCGACCGGCTCTGCTTCGCCGCCGAGGACGACCTCTGGCTGGCCCCGCTGCCCGCCGCCGGGGACGGCGCCGCGCGGGCCTGGCGGCTGACCGTCGACCGCACCAGGGTCGGGCACCCGCGCTTCTCCCCCGACGGGCGGCACATCGCCTTCACCAGCTGGCGCAGCCTCGACCCGGAGATCCACCTCGCCTCCGTCGACGGCGGCCCGGCCCGCCGGCTCACCTACTGGGGCAGCACCGACACCCGGGTCTGCGGCTGGACGCCCCCCGAGAACGGCGTCTCCCACGTCCTCGCCGTCAGCTCGCACGGCCAGCCGTTCTCGTACTACTCCTGGGCCTACAAGGTGCCCACCGACGGCGACCCCGGCGGCAAGCAGCCCTGGGGGCCGCTGTCCGACATCGCCGTCGCCGACGTGGGCGGCGAGCACAAGACCCTGATCCTCACCGGCAAGCCCCCGCACGAGCCCGCCTCCTGGAAGCGCTACCGGGGCGGCGCGACGGGCCGGCTGTGGCTGGGGGGCACCCGGCTGCTGCCGGACCTCGGCGGCCACCTCGACTCGGTGATGTTCGTCGGCGACCGCATCGCCTTCCTCTCCGACCACGAGGGCATCGGCAACCTCTACTCCTGCCGGCACGACGGCTCCGACCTGCGCCGCCACACCGATCACGCCGACTTCTACGCCCGCCACGCCTCCACCGACGGCCGGCGCGTCGTCTACCAGTGCGCCGGCGACGTCTGGCTGGCCGAGGACCTCTCCGCCGACGGCACCCCGCGCCGGCTCGGCATCCGCCTCGGCGGGCCGCGCGCCGGGCGGCGCACGTACCAGGTGCAGGCCTCCCGCCACGTCCAGTCGCTGAGCGTCGACCGTACGGGCCGCGCCAGCGCCGTCCAGGTGCGCGGCGGCCTGTACTGGCTGACCCACCGCGACGGCCCCGCCCGGGCCCTCGCCGACACCCCGGGCGTACGGGTGCGGCTGCCGGAGATGCTGGGGGCGACCGGCCGCATCGCCTACGTCACCGACGCCGACGGCGAGGACGCCGTCGAGATCGCCCAGCTGCCGCGCGCCGCCGGCCCCTCCGCGCCGCGCCGCCTGGCCGCGGGCCGCATCGGGCGGGTGCACGAGCTGATCGCCGCCCCGGACGGCGGACGCCTGGCCGTCGCCGCCCACGACGGGCGGCTATTGCTCGTCGACGCCACCCCCGAAGGGGACGGCGAGGTCACCGAGCTCGTCCGGTCGGCCAACGGGCCCGTGCGCGACCTCGCCTTCTCGCCCGACTCCGGCTGGCTGACCTGGTCGCACCCGGGCATCGGGCGCTCGCTGCGGCAGATCAAGGTCGGCAGGCTCTCGGACCGGACGGTCGTGGACGTCACCGACGGCCGCTTCGAGGACGAGCAGCCGGTCTTCACCCGTGACGGCCGCTACCTCGCCTTCCTCTCCTGGCGCGGCTTCGACCCGGTCTACGACGTGCACACCGGCGACCTGTCGTTCCCACTGGGCTGCCGCCCCTACCTCGTCCCGCTCTCCTCCGCCACGCCCTCGCCCTTCGCGCTCTCCACGGAGGGCCGCCCGGCCGGCGGCGGCCTGGACCTGGAGGACGCCGGCGACACCGAGGGCGCGGTGACCGTGGAGGCGGAGGGGCTCGAGAGCCGGGTGACGCCCTTCCCGGTGGCCGCCTCGAAGTACTCCTCCCTCCACCCCGTCCACGGCGGCGGCCTGGTGTGGCTGCGCTGGCCCATCTCCGGCGCGCTGGGCGAGACCTTCGCCAACCCCGCCGACACCTCCGGCCGCCCCACGCTCGAGCACTTCGACCTCGTCAAGGCCAAGCGCAGCGAACTCACCTCCTCCGTGGACTGGTTCGCGGTCAGCGGCGACGGCACCCGCCTGGTCCTCAACGACGAGGGCGACCTGCGGGCGGTGCCCGCCACGGACCCCGGGGACAGCGACACGACCGTCTACATCGACATGCGGCGCATCCTGCACGAGGTCGACCCGGCCGCCGAGTGGCGGCAGGCCTACGCCGAGGCGGGCCGGATCGTCCGGGCGTACTTCTGGGAGCCGGGCATGTGCGGCGTCGACTGGGACGGGGTGCTGGAGCAGTACCGTCCGCTGGTCGAACGCGTCGCCTCGCCCGACGAGTTCGCCGACCTGCTGCGCGAGGTCCTCGGCGAGCTGGGCACCTCCCACGCCTACGTCACCCCCGCCCGCCGCAACGAGGGCCCGCCGCACTACCAGCGCGCCATCGGCCTGCTCGGCGCCAACCTCACCCACCGCAAGGACGGCTCATGGGCCGTGCGGCGCATCCTGCCCGGCGACTCCTCCGACTCCAAGGCCCGCTCCCCGCTGGCCGGTTCCGGCATCCGCGAGGGCGCGGTGCTCACCCACGTCGACGGCCGCCCGGTCGACCCCGTCACCGGCCCGTCCCCGCTGCTGTCGGCGGCGGGCGGCACGACGGTCGAGCTGACCTTCACCAGCCCCGAGGGCGAGGGGCACGAACGCCGGGTCGCGGTCGTGCCGCTGGTCGACGAGCGGCCGCTGCGCTACCAGGACTGGGTGGCCAAGCGCCGCGCGGTGGTCCGCGAGGTCAGCGGCGGCCGGTGCGGCTACCTCCACATCCCCGACATGGGCGGCTCCGGCTGGGCGCAGTTCAACCGCGACCTGCGCCGGGAGATGTCCATGCCGGCGCTGATCGTGGACGTCCGCGGCAACGCCGGCGGCAACATCAGCGAGCTGGTGGTGGAGCAGCTCACCCGCACCATCATCGGCTGGGACCTCACCCGCGACGCCGAGCCGGTGTCGTACGCCTCCAACGCCCCGCGCGGCCCGGTCGTCGCCATCGCCGACGAGATGACGTCCTCCGACGGCGACATGATCACCGCGGCGTTCCGGCTGCAGGGCATCGGGCCGGTGGTCGGCCTGCGCACCTGGGGCGGCGTCGTCGGGATGACGGGCCGCCACCGGCTCGTGGACGGCACCTCGATCACCGTGCCGATGAACGCGGCGTGGTTCGACGAGTACGGCTGGAGCGTGGAGAACCACGGCGTCGAACCCGACATCGAGGTCGACCGCACCCCGCTGGACTGGGCGGAGGGCCGCCACAAGCAGCTCGACGACGCGGTGCGCGTGGCCCTGGACCTGCTGGAGCGGCACGGTGCGACGGAACCGCCGGACTATTCGGGCGTGCCCAGTCTGAGGCGGCCGGAACTCCCGCCGCGGTCCTGACCCGGCCCCCGCAGGGCGGCCCGCAGCCCCACGTTCCCGATGAGGATCCCGCCGTCGACGGGCAGCGTGATCCCCGTGATCCAGGCGGCGTCCGGCGACGCCAGGAACGCCACCGCCGCGGCGACGTCCTCCGGCCGCCCCACCCGCCCCAGCGGGTAGAAGGCCGCCGCCCGCTCCAGCGCCTCCTCGCGGCCGTCCCAGTTGGGCGTGTGCACCGTGCCCGGCGCCACCAGGTTCACCCGCACGCCCCGGCGCGCGCACTGGCCCGCCAGGGTGCGGGTCAGGCTCGCCAGGCCCGCCTTGGCCGCGCTGTAGGCGTGGTTGCCGAAGTCCTGCTCGCCGTTGACCGAGCCGACGCCCACCACCGAGCCCCGGCCGCCCGCCGCCGCCAGGTGCGGCATGGCCGCCCGTACGCAGCGCAGGGCGCCGGTCAGCGTGACGTCCAGGTCCCGGGCCCAGACCTCGTCCGGATAGTCCTCCACCAGCGGCGGGTCCGGCTGACAGGAGAAGGCGTTGTTGACCAGGACGTCCAGCCGGCCGAAACGGTCCACCGCGCGGGCCACCGCAGCCCGGACCGCGGCGTCGTCGGCGACGTCGCACGCCACCGACTCGGCCCCCAGCCCGTCCGCGCGCAGCGCCGCCGCGGCCTTCGCGGCCCGCTCACCGTCCACGTCCGTGAGCAGCACCCCCGCGCCCTCCGACGCGAAGCGGCGCGCCGTGGCCGCCCCGATGCCGCGCCCCGCGCCCGTGATCAGTACCGCGTAGCCCTCGAAACGCCCCGTCGCCGCCATGCGGCGAGCACTACCCCGCCAGCGCCCTGCCAACCGCCCGCACCAGGGCCTGGGCGCGCGGGTCGGCCGTCACGTTCTTCTGCATGCCGTTGGTGACGTAGCCGAACGCGATCCCCGACTCGGGGTCGGCGAAGGCCAGCGACCCGCCGCGGCCCGGGTGGCCGAACGAGCCGGGGGCCAGCAGCGGCGAGGCCGGGCCGTGGAGCATGTATCCCAGGCCGAAGCGGGTGTTCACGACCAGGACGCGGTCCGGGCCGGCCGACTCCTCCGTACGGGCCATGGTCAGCGTGGCGGGGGCGAACAGGCGCCGGCCGCCGTCCACCACGCCGATGAGCGAGGCGTAGAAGCGGGCCAGCGCGTCGGCCGTGGCGATGCCCGCCGAGGCGGGCAGCTCGGCGGCGCGGTAGGCGGGGTCGTTCTCGTCGGCGGGCGGCTCGATCGCGGCGAACGCGCGGTGCGTCAGCGATTGCGGGTCGCGGTAGGCGTCGGCGACCGACGCCTTGGGGCGTACGCGCAGGCCGGCGGAGGCGGGGGCGGCCGGGGCCGTGACGGGGGCGACGCGGCCGACCCGGGCGCGTTCGGCGTCCGGCAGGCCGATCCACAGGTCCAGGCCCAGCGGGCCGGATATCTCCTCCGCCACCCACTCGCCGATGCTCCGCCCGGTCACCCGCAGCACCAGCTCGCCGAGCAGCCAGCTGTACGTCTGCGCGTGGTAGCCGTGGTCGGTGCCCGGCTCCCAGGCCGGGGCCTGCGCGGCGACGGCCCGCGGCCCGCTGACGCCGTCGACGGCCTGGGCGGGGGTGAGCGGGGTGTCCAGCACGGGCAGCCCGGCGCGGTGCGCGAGCAGGTGCCGCACGAGGACGCGGTCCTTGCCGTTCGCCTTGAACTCCGGCCAGTACGTGCCCACCGGCGCGTCCAGATCGACCTGCCCGCGCTGGTGCAGCACGAGCAGGACCGCGGCGGCCACGCCCTTGGTGGCGGAGCGGACGACCTGCGCGGTGCCGCGCCGCCACGGCTCCGTGCCCCCGTCGGCGTCGCGCGCGCCGCCCCACAGGTCGACGACCCTGCGCCCGTCCCGGTAGACGGTCAGGGCCGCGCCGCGCTCACCGCGCCGGGCGAAGTTGTCGGCGAAGGCGTCCCGGACCGGTTCGAAACCGTCCGCCACCGTGCCCTGGACGTCCACGTCCACGTCCCCGTCCGCCACTGTTTCCCGCTCCCACGTGCCGATCACAACAAATCCATCCACCATGGTGCATCGTGACCGGGGGTGCTCGGGACCAGGGGGGTGCTCAGCCCCGCAGGGCCACCGAGCGCGGGTCGAAGCCGAACGGCAGCTCCAGCCGGTGCGCGGCCATCAGCTCCTCGTCGCACAACAGCTCCCGCGTGGGGCCGTCCGCGGCGATGACGCCGTCGCTGAGCACCACCGAACGCTCGCACAGCTCCAGGGCGTACGGCAGGTCGTGGGTGACCATCAGCACGGTGACGTCCAGGGAGCGCAGGATGTCGGCGAGCTCCCGGCGGGAGGCCGGGTCGAGGTTGGAGGACGGCTCGTCGAGGACGAGGATCTCCGGCTCCATGGCCAGGACGGTGGCCACGGCCACCCGCCGCCGCTGGCCGAAGGAGAGGTGGTGCGGGGGCCGGTCGGCGTAGCCGGACATGCCGACCCGGGCCAGCGCCCGGTCCACACAGGCGGCCAGCTCCGCCCCGCGCAGCCCGGCCGCCGCCGGGCCGAAGGCCACGTCCTCGCGCACGGTGGGCATGAAGAGCTGGTCGTCGGGGTCCTGGAAGACGATGCCGACGCGGCGGCGGATCTCGGCGAGGTGGCGCTTGTCCACGGGCAGCCCGGCCACCCGCACCGAGCCCGCGCCGCCGCCGAGGATGCCGTTGAGGTGGAGGACGAGCGTGGTCTTGCCGGCGCCGTTGGGCCCGAGCAGGGCGACGCGCTCGCCGCGCCCGACGGACAGGTCGACGCCGAAGAGGGCCTGGTGGCCGTCGGGGTAGGCGAAGGCGAGGCCGGAGACCTCGAGCGAGGGGGGCGTGGCAGGGGTCATGTCAGGATCCATCCGGTCAGGCGGACCGCCAGCGCGGCCAGCGGCAGCGCGGCGGCGTACGTCCACTGCGCACGCGTCGCCGTCACCTCGTCGATCACGGGCATCGTGCCCGTGTAGCCCCGGCTCACCATGGCCAGGTGGACGCGCTCGCCGCGCTCGTAGGAGCGGATGAACAGCGCCCCCGCCGACGTGGCCAGCACCCTCCAGTGGCGTACGCCGCGCGCGGTGAAGCCGCGGGACTCGCGGGCGATGCGCATGCGGCGCATCTCGTCCGTGACCACGTCGCCGTAGCGGATCATGAAGGACGCGATCTGAACCAGCAGCGGGGGCATCCGCAGCCGCTGCAGCCCCAGCAGCAGCGCGCGCAGCTCGGTCGTCGAGGCCAGCAGCACCGACGCGGCGACGCCCAGCGTCCCCTTGGCGAGGATGTTCCAGGCGCCCCACAGGCCGGATTCGCTGAGCGACAGTCCCCAGACCGTCACCCGCTCGCCCTGGGCCACGAACGGCAGCAGCACGGCGAAGGCCACGAACGGCACCTCGATCAGCAGCCGGCGCAGCAGGAAGGCCGCCGGGACGCGGGCCGCGGCCGTGACGACGGCCAGCAGCAGCGCGTACAGCCCGAAGGCCCACAGCGCCTCGCGCGGGGTGGCGACCACGACGAGCACGAAGCAGAAGACGGCCGCGATCTTGCAGTGCGGCGGCAGGGCGTGCACGGGCGAGCGCGCGTGCCGGTAGAGCTTGTGGGCGTGACCCGCTCCCATGTCAGACGGCCTCGGATCCCGCCGGGGCGGCCGCGGCCCGGGAGCGGCGCCGGCGGACGGTGAGGAACACGCCCGTGCCCACCGCCAGCGTCGCCCCCACGCCGATCACGCCGGCCAGGCCGCCCGAGATCCGCTCGTCGCCGACGTCCTTGACCTGGTAGTCCGCCAGCGGCGAGTCCTTGGCGGCGTGCTCCTCGGCCTTGCTGTCGATGCCCTTGTCGTGGGCGACCTTCTCCAGGCCGTCGGGGCTGGTGGAGGCGTAGTAGCTGACGAAGCCGGCGAGGGCGAGGGCGGCGAGGAGGCCGACGAGCGCGAGGCGGCGGACCGGGCGCGGGGCGACGGGCGAGATGACGGGCTCGATCACCGTTCCGTCGGCCCTGCGCAGCTCGAGCGGCTTGGCCAGCCCGCGCGCGCCGTACACCAGGTCGGGCCGCACGGCCACGACCGCGCCCACGGTCAGCGCGGTGATCGCCGCCTCGCCGAGGCCGATGAGGACGTGCACGCCGACCATGGCCGTGAACACCTTGCCGATCGGCACGTCCGTCGTGCCGCCCAGCGCGTACAGGAGGGTGAAGGCCCCGGCCGCGGCCGGTACGGACACCAGAGCGGCCACGAACGCGGCGGCGGTCACCGAGGAGCGCCGCCGCGGCAGCGCGGTCGCCAGCAGCCGGAAGAGGGCGTAGGCGACGACCGTCGTGACGACGGCCATGTCGCAGACGTTCACGCCGAGCGCGGTGAGACCGCCGTCCGCGAACAGCACGCCCTGCATCAGCAGCACCACGGATATACAGAGGACGCCGGTATAGGGGCCGACGAGGATCGCCGCCAGCGCGCCGCCCAGCAGATGCCCGCTGGTGCCGGCGGCGACGGGGAAGTTCAGCATCTGGACGGCGAAGACGAACGCGGCCACGAGCCCGGCCAGCGGGGCCGTCCGCTCGTCGAGCTCCCGCCGTGCCCCGCGCAGGCTGACCGCGACGGCCGTGGCGGCGACGGCACCGGCGGCCAGGGAGACGGGGGCGTCGATGAACCCGTCGGGTACGTGCATGGCGGTGCTCCGTCCGTTTGCGCTTTCGTCACTGGTCCAGGCGTTTCCACTCCTCGCGTGAACCGCTCGTCGTGAGCGCTCGATGATAGGGGGCAGCTGCGAACAAGTGGCAAGAGCGTGCGACACGCGACTGCGCGCCCCTGGCTCGACCCCGCGCCCGCCAGAGGTGGCGCGGCCGGGCGGCTGACCGAATGCTGGGCACGGGAGGTACGTCACGATGACCACGGCCACCGCAACCGCCCCGCCCGCACCCCCGGCGCTCGGCCGCCGCCGCACCAACCTCGTCTTCGTCACGATCGTGCTCGGCATGCTGCTCGCCGCCCTCGACCAGACGATCGTCTCGACCGCGCTGCCCACGATCGTCGCGGACCTGGGCGGCGGCGGGCACATGGCCTGGGTGGTGACGGCCTACCTGCTGGCCGAGACGGTCTCCACGGTCCTGGTCGGCAAGTTCGGCGACCTGTTCGGCCGCAAGGTGGTCTTCCAGGTGAGCGCGGTCGTCTTCGTCGGCGGCTCGGTCTTCGCGGGCGCCGCGACCTCCATGCCCATGCTGATCGCCGCCCGCGCCGTGCAGGGCGTCGGCGGGGGCGGGCTGATGGTCACGGCCATGGCGCTGATCGCGGACGTCATCCCGCTGCGCGAGCGCGGCAAGTACCAGGGCGCCCTCGGCGCCGTGTTCGGCGTGACCACCGTCGTCGGGCCGACCCTCGGCGGCGTCTTCACCGACCACGCCACCTGGCGCTGGTGCTTCTACGTCAACGTCCCCGTGGCGATCGTCATGGTCGTCATGGCCGCCCGGAACATCCCGGTCGTCCGCTCGGCCGTCCGCCCGGTCGTCGACTACGCGGGCATCGTGCTCGTCGCCCTCGGCTCCTCGGGGCTGGTCCTGGCCCTGGAGTGGGGCGGGAACGAGTACGCCTGGGGCTCGTCGGTGATCATCGGGCTGCTTGTGGGCGCGGTGCTGCTGCTCGCCGCCTTCGTCCTCGTGGAGCTCCGGGCGAAGGAGCCCATGCTCCCCATGCACCTCTTCCGCAACCCCGTCTTCACCGTCTGCTCCATCCTCAGCTTCATCGTGGGCTTCGCGCTGCTCGGGGCGATGACCTACCTGCCGACCTACCTGCAGTACGTCGACGGGGTCTCCGCCACCATGTCGGGCGTACGGACCCTGCCGCTGGTCGCCGGACTGCTGGGCACCTCGATGCTCTCCGGCACGGTCGTCAGCCGCACCGGCCGCTACCGTTGGTTCCCGGTCGCCGGAATGGCCGTGACGGCCCTGGGCCTGTACCTGATGTCCACGATGGGCCGGACCACGGGCGTGTGGCTGGAGTCGCTGTACATGCTCGTCCTCGGGCTCGGCATCGGCCTGGCCATGCAGGTGCTGACCATCGCCGTGCAGAACACGGTCGCGTACCGCGAACTGGGCACGGCCACCTCCGGCGTCACCTTCTTCCGCACCCTCGGCAGCTCCTTCGGCACGGCCGTCTTCGGCACCCTCTACAGCGGCCGGCTCGAGCCCAACCTGCTGGACGCGCTCAGCCGGGCGCCCGGCGTGCCCGTCTCGGCCGTCCTGAGCCCTCAGGACCTGCGGGCGCTGCCGCCCGATCTGGCCGCGCCGGTGATCGACGCCTACGCGGCGACCGTGGACTACGTCTTCCGGTGGGTCGTGCCGGTCGCGCTGCTCGGCTTTGTCGTGGCCTGGTTCCTCAAGGAGGTGCCGCTGCGCGACAGCGCGCGGGCGGGCGCCTCGGACATGGGGGAGGCGTTCGCCGCGCCGGACTCGGCCGAGGCCGACCGGCAGCTGGAGCGCGCGGTGGCCGGTGTGATGCGCACGGCCAAGGACGGGCCGGTCAGCCTGCAGGTCCTCGAGGCGTCCGGCAGCCGGCTCGGCCCGGTCGAGGCGTGGACCCTCGGCCAGATCCACTGGCGGCTGCGCGTGCGCGGCGAGGCGAGCCTCGCGTCGGTGGCGACGGCCCACCGGATGCCGCCGGAGGTGCTGGAGCCGGCCTTCGCCCGGACGGCCGCCGCCGGGTACGCGCGCGTGGACGGCGACCGGCTGCTCCTGACGCCCGCCGGCGAGGCGGAACTCGACCGGCTGGGCGCGGCCTGGCGCTCATGGCTCGCGGACCACCTCGACGACTGGGACGTCGCCGACCCGGAGGACCGGGCGCGCATGGACCGCGCCCTGGACAACCTCGCGGAACGGCTGCTGGAGGAGGACGAGCACGCGCGGGACCGGACGGGCGTGTGAGGGGTCGGCAAGCATCAGGGCCGGGCGGGTGAATTCATCATCTCTGCGGTGTATACGGCTTTTTTGAGCGCACTCCTCAAGCAGCTGCATCGGCTTGTCGTCCGAAAAGGAGATTGCATGCGTTCCCAGGACATATCCGGACGCCGGTACCGCCGTCCGATCCTCGCGTCCCTCACCGCGGCCGCCGCCCTGGTGCTGGCGGCGCTCCCGGCCACCGACGCCCACGCCCTCCCTCCGCCCGGCCCGGACTTCGTGCACGGACTCTCCGTGCGGCCGCTGGAGGCGGCCCGGCCGATGGACTACGAGGAGGTCGACTGCGAGGGCCCGTCGGCATGGGAGGGGGACATCTACACGACGCCCCCGAAGGTCGCGCCCAAGGAGCCGAAGGAGACCAAGGAGAACAACGAGAGCAAGGAGAACAACGAGAGCAAGGAGAGCAAGGAGAGCAAGGAGCACGCGGCCCCCAAGGCCGAGCACGACGAGAACGCGCACCACCACAAGGCCCCGGCGGACATGCCCGTCAAGGCGGCGTCGGACGCGCCCGCGAAGACCCCGGCGGATCCTGCCAAGGCCACTGCGGACATGCCCGCCAAGACGGCGCCCGACACGCACGCCAAGACCCCGGCGAACCCCGCCAAGGCCGCCGCGAACCCCGCCAAGGCCGCACCGGCCGCGCCGGGCGCCCATGGCAGCTACCGCAGCTTCCCCGCGAAGTGGCCCAAGAACGTCCCGGACCGTGACGAGGCCACGCGCCTGCTGCAGGACCTGGACGTCAAGCCCTTCAACAGCAAGGGCTACGACCGCAAGCACTTCGGCGGCGCCTCCTGCTGGGCCCTGCACGGCCCCAACCGGTGCACCACCCGTGACCTCGCGCTCAAGCACCAGTCCGTCGTGCCCGCCACGCTCGACGGCCCGTGCCGGGTGGTCGGCGGCGAGTGGCGCAGCGAGTACGACGGCCGGAAGATCATCGACCCGATGCACGTCGACGTCGACCACATCGTGCCGCTGCGGCACGCGTGGGGTTCGGGGGCGAACAACTGGTCGCCCGAGAAGCGCCTGGAGTTCGCCAACGACATGACCGCCGCGCCGCAGCTGATCGTGGTGTCCACCTGGAGCAACCGCACCAAGGGCGACAAGGGCCCGGAGCAGTGGCTGCCGAAGGGCGCCGAGTGCCCCTACAGCCAGGCGTGGGTCGCGGTGAAGGACTACTACGGGCTGAGCGTCACCCCGGCGGAGAAGGAGAAGCTGCTGCAGATCCTCGGCAAGTGCTGACCGCCGGTCGTCCTTAGCGGGCGCCGGGCGGGGCGGACCGAGAGGTCACAGCGCCGCCCGGCTCCCCGTGCTCACCGGGGTCGTCGCGTCCGCCGCACGCCGTGCGGCGGACGCGACCTGGCCGGCGGTCAGGACGTAGCCGGTCTCCGCGTCGGCGGTGGAGCGGGCGAACACGACGCCGTAGACCTTGCCGGACGTCGTCAGCAGCGGGCCGCCGGAGTTGCCCGGGCGGACCGTGGAGCGCACGGAGTAGACCTCGCGGGTGGTGATGCCGTCGCCGTAGATGTCCTGGCCCTTGGCGCGCACCTCGTTGGCGACGGTGGCGGCCCGCAGGTCCAGGCCGCCGTTCTCGGGGAAGCCCGCGACGACCGCCGCGTCGCCGCGCTTGGCGCTCTTGTCGAAGGGCAGCACGGGCGCCGGCAGCCCCGGCACGTCGAGGACGGCCACGTCCGTCCTGGGGTCGAAGAGGACCACCTTCGCGCGGTAGGCGCGCCCGACGCCGCCGACCTTGACGGTCGGGTCGTTCACGCCGGCGACCACGTGCGCGTTGGTCATCACATGCTCGTGGGAGAAGACGAAGCCGCTGCCCTCCTGGCCGCGCCGGCCGCCGCCGACGTCCGCGACGCCCTCGACCTTGACGACGCTCGAGCGTGCCGCCTGGGTCGCGGTGGGGGTGACCGCGTCGCCGGACGGCGGGGCGACGCTCGTGGCGGGCTCGCTCTCGAAGGGGTTGAAGACCTGGGGGAAGCCCGCCCCCGCCAGCGCGTCCGTGGTGCGGCTGAACCAGGTGGGGGCCTGCTCCGGCATGGACTTCTGCACCGCGCCCAGCAGTGCCGACTCCTTGATCTCCCGGGTCAGCAGCGTCGAGTTCGCGGAGACCAGCACGCTCGCGGCCATCCAGCCCACCAGCAGTACGGCCAGCGAGTTGACCACCGCGCCGCCCACCCCGTCGACGCCCCGCACGGGCGCCCACGTCAGCCGCGAGCGCAGCCGCCAGGCGAGGCGGGCGGCCAGGGCGTGGCCCATGGCGGCCGGGACGAGCACGACGAGCACCGCGACGATCGCGGCCGTCGCCGTCCCCGCCTCGAAGGGCCGCAGCACGTAGGGCAGCGCCCACACGCCCAGCACGGCGCCACCGAGGAACCCGGCGAGCAGCACGGCGCTGGCCACCAGGCCGCGCCGGTAGCCGGACACGGCATAGCCGACGACTATCAGCAACAGCAGCAGATCGATCAGGTTCAACGCGGAGCCCTTTCTTCACGCACGCGCCCCCCGACCGCGTCCACAGGTGTGGACCCGTAAAAACGCCCGCACGGACGTTCGTGGTTCCCCTTCATGGCGAATTCATGGCGTACGCCACGTCGGTCCGCTTCGCGCCGGGCCCGCGCCCCCGACCGCGCGGCGCCCCCGGGACTCCCACAGGCTCGTTCCCTACGATGGCGCGGTGACCAGTGACACCGCGACGCATGCCCGGCAGGGCCGACCGACGGACGAGCAGCCGCCTCCGTGGCAGCGCAGACTCCGCCGCTTCGGCTACGCGGGCCCCCGCCACGCGACGGCACTGACCGGGGTGCGCGAGCGGCTGGTGCCGCCGTACCCCGAGCCCGGCACGCGGCTGTGGGCGGCGATGGGTGCCTCCCCGGCGGCCGCGCGCCTGCTGGCGCTGTCCATGGGGTGGGCCGGTCCGCTGCTGGTGGCGCTGCTGGCCGGGGGGATCCGGTTCTGGCACCTCGGCAGCCCCAAGGCCGTCATATTCGACGAGACGTACTACGCCAAGGACGCCTGGGCCCTGCTGAAGAACGGCTACGAGGCCGACTGGGGCAAGGACAAGGACATCAACGACCGGATCGTCGCCGGTCATACCGACGTCCCGGACGCCATCGGCTATGTCGTCCACCCGCCCGTCGGCAAGTGGGTCATCGCCGCCGGCGAGTGGCTGCACGGGCTGAACCCCTACGGCTGGCGCTTCATGGTGGCGCTGCTGGGCACCCTGTCGGTGCTCATGCTGTGCCGCATCGGGCGGCGGATGTTCCGGTCGACGTTCCTGGGGTGCCTGGCGGGCGCGCTGCTCGCCGTGGACGGGCTGCACTTCGTGATGAGCCGCACGGCGCTGCTGGACTCGGTGCTGATGTTCTTCGTGCTGGCCGCCTTCGGGTGCCTGCTCGTGGACCGGGACGCGGCGCGCGGGCGCCTGGCGGCGGAGCTCGCCGACGGCCCGGACGCGCTGCCGGACGCCGACGTCGGGGACCGGCTGCGGCTGGGCCTGCGGCCCTGGCGGTTGGCGGCAGGGGTGTGCCTGGGGCTGGCCTTCGCCACCAAGTGGAACGGCGCCGTCTATCTGGCGGCGTTCGGGCTGCTGACGGTGCTGTGGGACGTGGGCTCGCGGCGGGTGGCGGGGGCCCGGCGGCCGTGGCGCTCGACGCTGCGGCGGGACGTGCCCTGGGCGTTCGCGTCCACCGTGCCGGTGGCGCTGGGCGTCTACGTCGCCTCCTGGACGGGCTGGTTCGCCAACAGCGGGACGTACGGCGAGACCACCGGCTGGCAGAAGAGCGGCTACTACCGGCACTGGGCGGAGACCGAGGGCGGCTACAGCCCCGACGGCTTCCTCGCCGGGATCCTCAACCCGCTGCGCAGCCTGTGGCATTACGAGGAGCAGGTGTGGGACTTCAACACCAACCTCACCTCGCCGCACACCTACCAGTCGAACCCCTGGAGCTGGCTGGTCCAGTCCCGGCCGGTGTCGTACTTCTACGAGTCCCCGGGCCCCGGCCGCGACGGCTGCCCGGTGGACGCCGGCGACAAGTGCGCGCGCGAGGTGCTCGCGCTGGGCACCCCGCTGCTGTGGTGGGCGGCGTGCTTCGCGCTGCTGTACCTGCTCTACCGGTGGGCGCTGCGGCGCGACTGGCGCGCCGGCGGGATCCTGTGCGCGGTGGCGGCCGGCTACCTGCCCTGGTTCCTCTACCAGGAGCGGACGATTTTCGTCTTCTACGCGGTGGTCTTCGTGCCGTTCCTGTGTCTGGCGGTGGCCATGATGATCGGGGCGGTGCTGGGGCCGAAGGAGGCCTCGGAACGGCGCCGGGTCGTGGGCGCGGTCGGGGCGGGCACGCTGGTCCTGCTCATCGCGTGGAACTTCGTCTACTTCTTCCCGCTCTACACCGGCCAGGCGATTCCGCTGGACGCCTGGCGCAACCGGATGTGGTTCGACACCTGGATCTGACCCCCGCGCAAGGGTCTGTTTCCGGCCAATTCACTCCCATGCGTCACTGAGGTCCCGTACAGTGCGACCCGGGTTTTAATCGGATGATTAAAACCCGGGGGAGGGACTGGGGAGATGCGCACTGGTGTGAAGATCGCCGTCGGGGGAGTCACCGTCGCGATCGTGGGGGCGGCCGGACTGGGGGCCTACAACCTGGTGGACGCCGTCGCGGGCGGCAACGACTCGGGCGGCACGCGCGCGGCGCCCGCGCCGACCGGTCCGCCCACGGCGGCCGAGACCGAGAGAACCGCGCGCGCGTTCCTCGCCGCGTGGGCGGCCGGCGACGCCGACAAGGCCGCCGGCCTGACCAATGACTCGCGGGCGGCCACGGCGGCGCTGACCGGCTACCACGACGCCGCCCACGTCCAGAAGGTGACGTTCAAGCAGGGACCGGCCACGGGCGCCACGGTGCCGTACGCCGTCACCGCCGAGGTCGTCCACGGCAAGCAGCGCTCGACCTGGACGTACGACGCCTCGCTGGCCGTCGTCCGCGGCGCCGGGGGCCGCCCGGTCGTCGGCTGGCGGCCCACGGTCCTGCACCCGGACCTCGCGCCGGGCCAGGCGCTGACGACCGGCGCCGTCGGGGCGCCGCCGGTCACCGTCGTCGACCGCGACGGAGCCGAACTGGACGTCAAGGCCTACCCCTCGCTGACCTACCTCCTGCCCGAACTGCGCAAGCGCTTCGGCGAGAAGGCGGGCGGCGAGCCGGCGGTCGAGGTACGGGCCGGCGCCCCCGGGGCCACGGCCGCCCGGACCCTGCACACCGTCTCCCAGGGCAAGGCCGCCCGGCTGAAAACCACCCTCAGCGCGAACGTCCAGCGGGCCGCAGAGTCGGCCGTCTCCCGCCGCTCCGACGCCTCCGTCGTCGCCGTGAAGCCGAGCACCGGCGAGATCCTGGCGATCGCCAACGCGCAGAAGACGGAGTTCAACCCGGCGCTCAACGGCCAGACGGCGCCCGGCTCCACGATGAAGGTCGTCACCGCCGCGCTGCTGCTCGAGCAGGGCAAGGCCGCGCCGGGCAAGGCGCTGCCGTGCCCGAAGAACGCCACCTACGGCATGACCTTCCACAACGTCGAGGACAGCGAGAACCCCAAGGCCACCTTCGCCCAGGACTTCGCCGCCTCCTGCAACACCGCCTTCATCTCGCTGGCCGGCCAGGTCGGCGACGACGCGCTCGCCGCCCAGGCCCGGGACGTCTTCGGCCTCGGGCTCGACTGGAAGGTCGGCGTGGGCGCCTTCGACGGCAAGGTGCCCGCCGACGCCGGCGCCGGCAAGGCCGCCGCGATGATCGGTCAGGGCCGGGTGCAGATGAGCCCGCTGAACATGGCCTCGGTCGCCGCGACCGTGCGCACCGGCTCGTTCCACCAGCCCTACCTCGTGGACCCCGCGCTGGACGACCGCCAGGTGGCCAAGGCCGCCCGGTCGCTGTCGCCGTCCGCCGCCCGGGACCTGCGCTCGATGATGCGGCTGACGGCCGTCTCCGGTACGGGCGCGCGGGCGATGTCCGGGCTGGGCGGGGACGTCGGCGCCAAGACCGGCTCCGCCGAGGTCGACGGCCAGAGCGCGCCCAACGGCTGGTTCACCGCCTACCGGGGCGACGTCGCGGCGGCCGCGGTCGTCCCGCAGGGCGGGCACGGCGGCGACTCGGCCGGGCCGATCGTCGCCGCGGTCCTGCGCGCGGACTAGCGTGACCCCGCTCGTCGTCGCCGCGGTGCTCGTCGCGGCCGTCACCCACGCCGGCTGGAACGCCATCGCGCACGGCATCAGGGACCAGCTGCTCGCCTTCACGCTGGTGGGCGGCGGCGGTGCGGTGTGCGGACTGGCGATGCTGGCGTTCGTGGCGCCGCCGGCGGACGCGGCCTGGCCGTACCTGCTCGGCTCGGCCGTGCTGCACATCGTCTACCAGGCCCTGCTCATGCGGTCGTTCACCCTGGGCGACTTCGGTCAGATGTACCCCATCGCGCGCGGCACCGCGCCGCTGGCCGTCACCGCCCTGGCCGCCGTCTTCGCCGGCGAGTTCGCCGGCGGGCAGCAGCTGGCCGGCGTCGCGGTGGCCTCGGCGGGCCTGGTCGGCCTCGCGCTGTGGGGCATCCACGGCTCGGGCGCCCGGCCCGACTGGGCGGCCGTCGGCGCGGCGGCGGCGACGGGGCTCGCCATCGCCGCGTACACCGTCGTCGACGGCCTGGGCGTACGGGCCTCCGGCTCGCCCCTGGGATACATCGCGTGGCTGATGATCCTCGAGGGGCTGGTGATCCCGGCCTGGGCCGTGGCCACGCGGCGCGGCCGCTTTCTCGCCGAGATCCGCCCGTTCGCGGTCCGGGGCCTGCTCGGCGGCCTGCTGTCGGTCTTCGCCTACGGCCTGGTGCTGTGGGCCCAGACGCGGGCGGCGCTGGCGCCGGTGGCGGCGCTGCGCGAGTCGTCGATCCTGGCGGGCGCGGCGATCGGCGCGCTGTTCATGAAGGAGCGCTTCGGCGGCCCCAGGATCGCGGCGGCGGGGCTGATGGTCGTCGGGATCGGCCTGATGCTGCACTCCGGCTGAACGCGCGGGCGCGCCGCGCCCCCTGACGCGCCGCCGGGCGGGTGACGTGCGACCACCGGGGCCGCCGACTCGGGTATTCCTGGCATTCCATTCCAAATGGAGGGATACCGAGCCCATGCGCATCCGTGAGGCGATCGGCATCGCCGCAGGCGCCGCCACCCTGACCGCCATCGCCGCCGTCACCGGGACCGCCCCGCAGGCCGCGGCCGCACCCGTCCGCCCGCCGGACCACCTCACCATCGACCACGTCGGCCACCTCGCCCCCGACGGAACCGTCACCCTCACCGGCACCTACCGCTGCGCCCCCCTCGCTCCGCCCGCCGGCACCGTCTACATCGGCAGCAACATCAAGCAGGGCAGCATCAACGACAGCGCCACCAACGGCATCGGCGGCTCCACCGCGACCTGCGACGGCAAGGACCACCGCTGGCGCCACGCCTCCCTCCCCTACCGCATGCGCTACCGGGCCGGCGCGGCCCGTGCCGACGGCATGCTGATGCAGTTCAGGAAGAACCGGCAGGGCATCCCGCTGCCGCACTTCCTCACCATCGCCCCGGAACGCGAGATCACGCTCGTCGCCGGGCCCTAAAGGGGTGTCCGCCGGGGTCCTGCGAGGATGGAGGGGTGACTGGAACGCTCGTACTCGCAGGAACCCCCATCGGCGACGTCGCCGACGCGCCCCCACGGCTGGCCGCCGAGCTCCTGGCCGCCGAGGTGATCGCCGCCGAGGACACCCGCCGGCTGCGCCGGCTCACCCAGGCCCTGGGGGTGCACACCACCGGCCGGGTGGTCTCCTACTTCGAGGGCAACGAGTCCGCCCGTACGCCCGAGCTGGTCGAGGCCCTCGTCGGCGGCGCCCGGGTGCTGCTGGTCACCGACGCCGGGATGCCGTCGGTGTCCGACCCCGGCTACCGGCTGGTCGCGGCCGCCGTCGAGCAGGGCGTGAAGGTCACGGCCGTGCCCGGCCCCTCGGCCGTGCTGACGGCGCTGGCGGTCTCGGGCCTTCCGGTGGACCGGTTCTGCTTCGAGGGCTTCCTGCCGCGCAAGGCGGGCGAGCGGCTGGGCCGGCTCCGCGAGGTGGCGGACGAGCGCCGCACGCTCGTCTACTTCGAGGCCCCGCACCGGCTGGACGACACCCTCGCCGCCATGGCCGAGGCCTTCGGCGAGGACCGCCGGGCGGCGGTGTGCCGGGAGCTGACCAAGACCTACGAGGAGGTCCGGCGCGGCCCGCTGAAGGAGCTGGCCGAGTGGGCCGCCGAGGGCGTGCGCGGCGAGATCACGATCGTCGTCGAGGGCGCCGCCGAGCGCGGCCCGGCCGAGCTGGACCCCGCCGAGCTGGTGCGCAGGGTGCGGGTGCGCGAGGAGGCGGGCGAGCGCCGCAAGGAGGCGATCGCGGCCGTCGCGGCCGAAACCGGCCTGCCCAAGCGCGAGGTGTTCGACGCGGTCGTAGCGGCAAAAAATGCCGCACAGCAGGATCGACCGTAAAGTAAAGGGCTAATCTGAAAAGCAAAGCTTAGGCATGGCAGCCGGCGCCTCAGGGCATGTGGTCGCCAAGTTTGCCCCAATTCGCGGGTCGGGCTGCTGCGCCATCGACGGGATGGGCGTTCCCTGGTTGTGGGACGTCCGATCCCGGAGAGACTTGTCCAGCGGACAAGAGGAGCTGCCATGAGCGAGACCGCAGGAGCCTCGAGCGGTGTTCAACCCGCCCCCGTGACGCGCACCCTCACCCAGCAGGGTGCGGGCGCGCTCGAGACGGTGCACGAGTCATATGCCTTCGCCTGCATGAGGTGCGGGTACGGCTGGGAACAGTCGTACGCGATAGAACACCACATCGACGCGGAGGGCCGGCCCTTCGTTCTCTACTACGCGGACGGCGAGCGCGTGCCGTCCCCGCTGACCCGCCCGACCTGCTCCAACTGCGGCGAGCACGTGGTGCGCATCATGAAATCCGGGCAGGTGTCCCAGATCGCCGATGCCCTGCACCTGCCCGGTCGTACGGTCGTCCCCCAGGCGACCGCCGGCCCGCTGCAGAACGGCGGATCGCACGAACCGCACGAGGACCGGCACCACTGGCACCTGTCGGACCTGCTCAAACCCTTCCACCGCAAGTGAGCCCGGCCGCGCGCGGTACTTAGAATCGCGCTCATGGCGGCAACAGCATCGAACAACGGCCCGGTCAGCGGCGAGCGGAAGAAGAACGACGACAAGGACGTCCCCCCGCCGCTCCCGGAGCCGTTGAACGTGCCCGTGGCCGACTCCCACACCCACCTCGACATGCAGGCGGGCACCGTGGAGGACGCGCTGGCGAAGGCGGCCTCCGTGGGTGTGACCACGGTGATCCAGGTCGGCTGCGACCTCGCCGGATCGCGCTGGGCGGCCGAGACGGCCGCCGCCCACGACGCCGTCTGGGCGACCGTGGCCCTCCACCCGAACGAGGCCCCCCGCATCGTCCTCGGCGACCCCGACGGCTGGTCGCGCCAGGGCGTCCGCACCCCGGGCGGCGACGCCGCGCTGGACGCCGCGCTCGAGGAGATCGACCGGCTCGCCGCACTCCCGCAGGTCCGGGGTGTCGGCGAGACCGGCCTCGACTACTTCCGCACCGGCCCCGAGGGCATGGCCGCCCAGGAGTACTCCTTCCGCCGGCACATCGACATCGCCAAGCGGCACGGCAAGGCCCTGGTCATTCACGACCGCGACGCCCACGACGACGTGCTGCGGGTGCTGGCCGAGGAGGGCGCGCCCGAGACCGTCGTCTTCCACTGCTACTCCGGCGACGCCGAGATGGCCAAGGTCTGCGCCGAGCGCGGCTACTACCTGTCCTTCGCCGGGAACGTCACCTTCAAGAACGCCGGGCACCTGCGCGACGCCCTCGCCGTGGCCCCCCTCGAGCGGGTGCTCGTGGAGACCGACGCACCTTTCCTCACCCCGATGCCGTATCGCGGACGGCCCAACGCGCCCTACCTCATTCCGGTCACTTTGCGGGCGATGGCCGAGACGAAGCGCGTCCACGAGGACGCCCTGGCCACGGCAGTCGCCGCGAATACCGCACGCGCCTTCGGGTACTGACCCCGGAATTCGCGACACCGTGTGACTATGCGACTTTGGAGGGTGAGGGCCGCTCCGCTACAGTCCCGGGCCTAGCCGGACCCATGGAGTGTCGTGAGTCATGCACAGGGCAGTCCCCACGCCTCGTCCCGCGCCGCGACGGAGACGCAGCCGTACGACCCGTACGCGCCGCACGACCCGTATGTGACGCCCGAGCCGCAGGGGGCCTTCGAGCCGCACGGGGCGGTGTACGAGCCGCACGAGGCGTTCGCGCCGCCGTACGAGGCGTACGAGCCCTTCGGGCAGCACCGGCTGCCCCGGCAGGCCGTCGCGCCCGGCCGGGCGGGCACCGAGAACCCCTACGGGCCCTCCTACGGCCCGCCGCCCGTCCTGCCCCACGAACCCCCGGCCCGCACCCTCTACGCCCCCGTCGACATCGCGCTGCCCGACCTCGACCCCGAGGTCGAGCCGCCCGTCACCGGCGGCCGGGCCGCCGCCCGCCGGGCGGCCGCGGGCGACCGCCGCAAGCGCACCGCCACCCGCGAACGCACCCGGGAGAAGCCGCGCGAGCGCGCCCCCGAGCCGCTGCGCAGGCTGCTGCCCCAGGCCCTGGTGGTGGCCTTCCTCGCCGGCGGCACCTCCGCCTTCGTCGCCAGCGACAAGGCCGTCCAGCTCAGCGTCGACGGCAAGCCCCGCACCCTGCACACCTTCGCCGGCGACGTCGGGGAACTGCTGGCCGACGAGGGCATGACCGTCGGCGAGCACGACATCGTCGCCCCCGGCAGGCACCACGACCTGGCCTCCGGCGACCGCGTCATCGTCCGCTACGGCCGCCCCGTCGCCCTCACCCTCGACGGCGAACGCCGCGAGGTGTGGACCACCGCCCGCACCGTCGACGGCGCCCTGCGCCAGCTCGGCGTGCGCGCCGAGGGCGCCTACCTCTCCGCCTCCCGCTCCGCCCCCATCGGTCGCCACGGCCTGGACCTGCACGTCCGCACCGAGCGCACCGTCACCTTCGTGGCCGACGGGCGCGAGCGCACCGTGCGCACCAACGCCGCCACCGTCCGCGAGGCCATCGAGGCGGCCGGCATCACCCTGCACGGCCAGGACACCACCTCCGTCGACCCCGACAGCTTCCCGCGCGAGGGCCAGACGATCTCCGTCATGCGCATCACCGGAGGCGAGGAGGCCCGCGAGGAGCCCATCGCCTACAGCACCGAGCGCCGCGAGGACCCCGCGCTCTACAAGGGCACCGAGGTCGTCGCCCAGCACGGCGAGATGGGCGTCGAGCGCGTCACCTACGCCCTGCGGACCGTCAACGGCGTCCGGCAGAAGCCCCGCAAGATCTCCTCGGAGGTCGTCAGGCAGCCCCGCACCCAGATCGTCAAGGTCGGCACCAAGGCCCGTCCCGTCTCCGTCCAGGGCGCCGACGGCCTGAACTGGTCCGGGCTCGCCCAGTGCGAGGCCGGCGGGCGCCCCGGCGCGGTCGACCCCTCGGGCACCTACGGCGGGCTGTACCAGTTCGACGTCCACACCTGGCACTCCCTCGGCGGCAGCGGCCGTCCGCAGGACGCCTCGGCCGCCGAGCAGACCTCGCGGGCCAAGAAGCTGTACGTCAGCCGGGGGGCGAGCCCGTGGCCCGTGTGCGGCCGTAAACTTCACGGGTGAGCTCCAGCCCCAGCACAGACGATTCCGGCGCCCTCCTCGGCCCGGCCGACATCCGCGAACTGGCCGCCGCCCTCGGGGTCCGCCCCACCAAGCAGCGCGGCCAGAACTTCGTGATCGACGCCAACACCGTCCGGCGCATCGTCCGTACCGCCGAGGTACGGCCCGACGACGTCGTGGTGGAGGTCGGCCCCGGGCTCGGGTCGCTGACCCTCGCCCTGCTGGAGGCCGCCGACCGGGTCGTCGCCGTCGAGATCGACGACGTGCTCGCCGCGGCCCTGCCCTCCACCATCGCCGCCCGCATGCCCGTCCGCGCCGACCGCTTCTCGCTGGTCCACAGCGACGCCATGCACGTCCAGGAGCTGCCCGGCCCGCCGCCCACCGCGCTCGTGGCCAACCTGCCCTACAACGTCGCCGTGCCCGTGCTGCTGCACATGCTGGAGCGGTTCCCCAGCATCGAGCGCACGCTGGTGATGGTCCAGTCCGAGGTCGCCGACCGCCTCGCCGCCCGGCCCGGCAACAAGGTCTACGGCGTCCCCTCGGTCAAGGCCAACTGGTACGCCGAGGTCAAGCGCGCCGGCGCGATCGGCCGCAACGTCTTCTGGCCCGCCCCGAACGTCGACTCCGGCCTGGTCTCCCTGATCCGCCGCGACAAGCCGATCGAGACCACCGCCACGCGCGAAGAGGTCTTCGCCGTCGTCGACGCCGCCTTCGCCCAGCGCCGCAAGACGCTGCGCGCGGCGCTCGCCGGCTGGGCCGGCTCCGCCGCGGCCGCCGAGGCGGCGCTGGTCGCGGCCGGGATCTCGCCCCAGGCCCGTGGCGAGTCGCTGACGGTGTACGAGTTCGCGGCGATCGCGGAGAACAAGCAGGGCTGATGCACATCCTCTCGGACAAGGGCCTCGCCCTGCGCGCCGACCACATCGGCGCGCAGATCAAGCTCGCCCCCGAGGACGGCTCCCCCAACGAGGCGTTCAGCCTGCACTTCCTCCGGCCGTTCGTCGGTGAGGCGGAGGAGGAGTAGGCCTCCGGCCTTCCGGGCACCCCCGTACGATCGGGGGTGCCCTTTCCGTTTCCCGTACGACCCGAGGAGCCCGCTCCGTGTCCGTGACCGTTCGCGTCCCCGCCAAGGTCAACGTCCAGCTCGCGGTCGGCCCGCTCCGCCCGGACGGCTTCCACGACCTGGCCAACGTCTTCCTGGCGGTCGGTCTGTACGACGTGGTCACGGTGACGCCGGCGGACGAGCTGCGGGTGACGTGCTCCGGCCCGGACGCGGACAAGGTCCCGCTGGACGACTCCAACCTCGCCGCGCGTGCCGCCCTGGCGCTGGCCCGGCGCCACGGCCGGGACGCGAACGTCCACATCCACATCGACAAGGACATCCCTGTCGCGGGCGGCATGGCGGGCGGCAGCGCGGACGGCGCGGGCGCCCTCGTGGCGTGCGACGCGCTGTGGGGAACGGGCGCCTCGCGCGAAGAGCTGCTGGAGATCTGTGCCGAGCTGGGCAGCGACGTGCCGTTCAGCCTGGTCGGCGGGGCCGCGCTCGGGCGCGGCCGGGGCGAACTGCTGACGCCGCTGGAGACCGGCGGGATTTTCCACTGGGTCTTCGCCGTCGCGGACGGCGGCCTGTCCACGCCCGCGGTGTACGCCGAGTGCGACCGCCTGCGCGCGGACACGGACGTCCCCGCCCCCGAGCCGTCGGCCGCGCTGACGGCCGCCCTCTCGGCCGGGGACGCGGCGGCCCTCGCGGCCACCATGAGCAACGACCTGCAGGCCGCCGCCGTCTCCCTGCGCCCGTCGCTGGCCGCGACGCTCGACGCCGGCACGCGGGCCGGGGCGCTGGCGGCGATGGTCTCCGGCTCCGGCCCGACGACGGCGTTCCTGGTCGCCGGCGAGGCGGAGGCCGAGAAGGTGGCCGACGCGCTGCGGGACTCCGGGACCTGCCGGGCGGTACGCGTGACATCGGGCCCGGCGCCGGGCGCGACGGTCCTGCGGGGCTGAGACCCCCGGGGGCCCCGGACGGGGACGTACTCAGGCACCGCATGAGTAGCCCCGCCCTGTGGGTTCCCGACGCCGTGCGCGAGGGTACGCGCATGGCCTCGAACATCCGTGCGCGAGACGTCGTCGCCGCGACCCCGGCAAGCCGCGACCGCTACATCGACCTGCTCCGCGTCGCTTCCCTCACCGTCGTCGTCCTCGGCCACTGGCTGATGGCCACCGTGACCGCCGGGGACGGCCGGGCCCGGGCCGGCAACCTGCTCGCCGTCGAGCCGAGGCTGCAGCTGATGACCTGGGCGCTCCAGGTCATGCCGGTGTTCTTCTTCGTCGGCGGCTTCTCGCACGCCCTGTCCTACCGCTCCCTCACCCGCCGGGCCGGCGGCCCCGCCTACGCCGCCTTCCTGCGGGCCCGGCTGCAGCGCCTGCTGCGGCCCACCATGGTCTTCATCGCCGTCTGGAGCGCCGGCGCCCTCGCCGCACAACTCCTCGGCGCTGGCGGCGCCCTGACGGACGTGGCCGCCCGGCTCGTCGCCCAGCCCCTGTGGTTCATCGGCGTCTACCTCGCGATGGTCGCCTTCACCCCGCCGCTGCTGCGCCTCCACGAGCGCTACGGCTGGGGCACGTTCGCCGCGCTGGCCGCGGCGGCGGTGGCCGTGGACGCGCTGCGCTTCGCGGCCGGGGTGCCGTTCGTGGAGTTCGCGAACTTCGCGTTCGTCTGGCTGGCCGTGCACCAGCTGGGCTTCCTGCGCGCCGACGGCCGTCTGCGCCCGCCGCGGGTGCCCGCCGCGCTGGCCGTCGCCGGCCTGACCGGCGCCGGGGCGCTGGTGGCCCTCGGCCCGTACCCGCTGTCGATGGTCGGCATGCCGGGGGAGAAGGTCAGCAACATGGCGCCGCCGACGGTCGCCCTGCTCTGCCACGGCCTGTGGCTCGTGGGCGCCGTCGAGCTGCTGCGCGGCCCCGGCGCCCGGCTCGTCGCCCGCCCCCGCGTGTGGCGCGGTGTGGTCGCGGCGAACGGCATCGCCATGACGGCGTTCCTGTGGCACCTGACCGCCATGCTGGGCGTGTACGGGGCCCTGCTCGCCCTCGACGTCCCGCTGCCCGCCCCCGCGAGCCCCGCGTGGTGGGCGCAGGTCCCGGTCCGTGTCGTCGCCGCCGCGGCCGTCACGGCCGCGCTCGTCGCCGTCTTCCGCGCGGCGGAGAGGCCCGTCGGCGGCGGGAGCGCCGCCGGCGCCCGGCGCCTGTCCGGGCCGGCCGCGGCGCTCGGCGTCACGCTCGCCCTCTTCGGCGTCCTCGGCCTGTCCCTGGTCGGCTTCGGCGGGCTCCTTCAGGGCCGCACGGCCGTCCTGGTGGCCGTGCGCGTCACCGCCCCGGCCACCGTCGTCATGACCGCGGCCGGCTGGTTGCTGGTGGAGGCGGCGGGCCGGGCCGCGGGCCGCGGACAGCACCGGCCCCGGGCCGGGCGCCCGGCCTGAGCGTGGGATCCTGGGAGGAGTCCCACGAATCAAGGAGCGGCAGCGCCATGGCAGCCAACCTGGTCAACCTGGAAGCCGTCGACAAGGTGTACGGAACCCGTGCCCTTCTCGACGGCATCTCCCTCGGTGTCAACGAGGGCGACCGGATCGGTGTGGTCGGCCGCAACGGCGACGGCAAGACCACTCTGATCCGCATCCTCGCCAAGCTCGAGGACGCCGACAAGGGGCGCGTCACCCACGCCGGCCACGTGCGCCTCGGCGTGCTCACCCAGCACGACTCCCTCGACCCCGCCGCCACCGTGCGGCACGAGGTCCTCGGGGACATGGCCGACCATGAGTGGGCGGGCAGCGCCAAGATCCGCGACGTGCTGACCGGGCTGTTCGGCGGGCTGGACCTGCCGTCCTTCCCGCAGGGCCTGGACACCGTCATCGCCCCGCTCTCCGGTGGCGAGCGCCGCCGCATCGCGCTGGCCAAGCTCCTGATCGCCGAGCAGGACCTCATCGTCCTCGACGAGCCCACCAACCACCTGGACGTCGAGGGCATCTCCTGGCTCGCCCGCCACCTCCAGCAGCGCCGCTCGGCGCTGGTGTGCGTCACCCACGACCGCTGGTTCCTCGACCAGGTCTGCACCCGCATGTGGGACGTGCAGCGCGGCACGGTCCACGAGTACGAGGGCGGCTACAGCGACTACGTCTTCGCCCGGGCCGAGCGGGAGCGGATCGCCGCCACCGAGGAGGCCAAGCGGCAGAACCTGATGCGCAAGGAGCTCGCCTGGCTGCGCCGCGGCGCCCCGGCCCGTACCAGCAAGCCGCGCTTCCGCATCGAGGCCGCCAACGAGCTCATCGCCGACGTGCCGCCGCCGCGCGACAGCGCCGAGCTGATGAAGTTCGCCAGCTCGCGCCTGGGCCGGACGGTCTTCGACCTGGAGAACGTCACCGTCCAGGCCGGCCCCAAGGCGCTCATCGAGCACCTGACCTGGCAGCTGGGCCCCGGCGACCGGATCGGCCTGGTCGGCGTGAACGGCGCGGGCAAGACCTCGCTGCTGCGCACCCTCGCCGAGGCGGCCGCCACCGAGGGCGAGAAGCAGCCCGCGGGCGGCAAGGTCGTCGTCGGCAAGACCGTGAAGCTGGCCTACCTCTCGCAGGAGGTCGTCGAACTGGACCCCACCAAGCGGGTCCTGGAGGCCGTGCAGCAGGTGCGCGACCGCGTGGACCTCGGCAAGGGCCGGGAGATGACGGCGGGGCAGCTGTGCGAGAAGTTCGGCTTCACCAAGGAGAAGCAGTGGACGCCGGTCGGCGACCTGTCCGGTGGTGAGCGGCGGCGGCTGCAGATCCTGCGGCTGCTGATGGACGAGCCCAACGTCCTGTTCCTGGACGAGCCGACGAACGACCTGGACATCGAGACGCTGACGCAGCTGGAGGACCTCCTCGACGGCTGGCCCGGCTCGATGGTCGTCATCAGCCACGACCGGTACTTCGTCGAGCGCACCACGGACCGGGTGTTCGCGCTGCTCGGCGACCGCGCGCTGCGGATGCTGCCGCGCGGCCTGGACGAGTACCTGGAACGGCGCCAGCGTGTGCTGGAGGCCGCGGCGGCGGCCGTTCCCGCCGTCGCTCCGGCGGCCGCGAAGGCCAAGCCGGCCGCCGACGCCCGCGCGGCCAAGAAGGAGCTGCAGAAGATCGAGCGGCGGCTGGACCGGATCAGCGAGCAGGAGGCGAAGCTGCACGCCCGGATCGCCGAACAGGCCACGGACTTCGAGGCGGTCGCCAAGCTGGACGCCGAGCTGCGTGAACTGGCGGGCGAGCGTGACGAGCTCGAGCTGCGCTGGCTCGAACTCGCCGACGACGCCTGACGGGTGCTCGCGCGCGCACGGAGTCGTCCAGCGCAACAGTCTCGTCACGGGCCGGTCTCAGGTGGTGGATAGGTCTGAGATCGGCCCTTGGGCTGTCAGCGACGGGTGGTACAAAGAACATTCGCTCGCCTGCCGCACACTGGCGGGATTCATGTCCTGGACCCGCGCGTAAAGAGGAAGCTGATGTCACAGCCGCCCCAGCCCCCACAGCCACCGCAGGGCCCTCCGGTCCCGCCGGGCGGAGGCTTCGGCGCGCCGCAGGCACCGCCTCCCGGCTTCGGCGCCCCGCCGCAGGTTCCCCCCGCCCCGCCCGGCGCGCCCGCGCAGCCGGGCTACGGCTATCCCCAGACCCCGCCGCCCGCGCAGCCGGGCTACGGCTACCCCCAGACCCCGCCGCCGGGCGCGGCCTCGCAGGGCCCGCCCCTGCCCCCGCCCCCGCCGGGCGCTCCGCCGGCCCCGCCGGGCGCACCCCAGACCCCGCCGCCCCCTCCGGGCGGTTACGGCTATCCCGCGCAGCCCGGACCCGGCGTCCCGGGCCGCCCCGACATGCCCACCCAGGCCTTCGGCGCGGCCCCGCCGCCCGCGCAGCAGCAGTTCGGGATGTACCCGCCCACCGCCCAGTTCCCGTCCGGCGCCCCGGGCGGCGCGCCGGACGGCAAGGCCCGGCAGCGCATGATGATCATCATCGCCGCCGTGGTCGCGCTGGTGCTGGTTGCCGGCGCCGGCTTCTTCTTCCTCACCAAGGGCGGTGACAAGGACGACGAGGCCAAGGGCGGCGGCTCCAACAGCCAGGGCAGCGGCAAGCAGGGCGCCGACGGCGGCAAGCCCGCGCCCAAGACCGTCGACGGCAAGCTGCTGTTCAGCGTCGAGTCGCCCAAGGTCGACGACCTGATCACGGTCAAGGGCATGTGGGTCAGCGACAAGGCCTTCGCCAAGGCCGACGTCTACAAGATCAACGGCTATGGCCTGTCCGGCGGCCAGAAGTGGGAGTACCCGCTCGACGGCGAGCTGTGCTGGGGCTCCAAGCAGACCTCGCCCGACGGCAAGATCGCGCTGGTGGTCAAGGACGGCAAGCCGAACGCCGAGCACAAGTACGGCGGTCCCTGCACCCAGGTCGTCGTGCTCGACATCAACACCGGCAAGAAGGTCTGGCAGCAGACCGTCAAGGACGGCGACCGCGACGTCATCTTCGACGAGGTCACCATCGGCGGCGGCACGGTCGCCGCGGGCGGCATCCGCGGCGGCGCCGCCTGGACGCTGGCCGAGGGCAAGGAGCTGTGGAAGCCCAAGGGCGGCGAGAGCTGCCGTGACGACGGCTACGGCGGCGGCTCCAAGCTCGTCGCGGTCCGCCGCTGCGGGGACTACGGCAAGCCCCAGATGCTGGTGCAGACCGTCAACCCGCAGTCGGGCGCGATCCAGTCGGAGTACAAGGTCCCGGCCGGCCTGTCGTACGTGCACGTGGCGTCCACCGACCCGCTGATCATCGCGGTCGACGCGGGCGACTCCACCGGCAGCGCGGCCTCCGACTTCCTGGTGATCGACGACAGCGCCAAGGAAGGCAAGCTGCGCAGCAAGATCTCCACGCAGAACGGCAAGTTCACGCCGAAGTGCCCCTCGACGGACGTCGAGGGCTGCCAGAAGCTGGCCGTCACCAAGGACACGCTCTACCTGCCCACCGAGGACCACCAGAGCGGTAACTCCCAGCAGCCCGGCCGCATCAACGAGATCGTCGGCTTCGACCTGGCCACCGGCCAGTCCAAGGGCAAGACCGACGGCGTCCCCGGCTCCACGATGGTGCCGCTCGGCCTGGACAAGGACGGCTACCCGATCGCCTACCAGGAGCCGACGTACCGCAAGGGCGGCAGCGTGGTCCGGATCGATCCCAAGACGTTCAAGACCGATGTGCTGCTGCGCAATCCGGACTCCTCGGCCGAGACCGAGGGGCGGCTCTCGCCCTCCATCCACCAGGGCCTGTGGGCCCAGGGCCGGCTCTACCTGGGCGGCAGCTACGCCAACAAGCCCAGCTCGTACAGCCTGGGCAAGGACTACCTGACGATGGTCTTCGGCGGGAGCTGATACTGATCGTTTGAGGAACGCCTCGAGCCGTATCCCTGTCCATCGCGCGTACATGCCTGAACGATCCGTTTCAGTCGCGAAGTACACGTGATTGGCAGGGATTTCGGCATTCCGGGGGACTTCTCACCGGTAAGGGGCGCGGAACGTCGAACAAGCGTGTAGCTTCCGGGGGCAAGAGGGTGCCGGAAGACCGTGGGCGGGCGGGCAGAGGGCGGCAGCGGGCGACAGGGGGGAAACGCATGGGCGTGCGGCTCATGGTGGTCGACGACCATCGTCTGCTGGCCGAGGCCCTCGCCTCGGCACTGAAGTTGCGCGGCCACCGCGTGCTGGCCGCGGCCGCGCCCAGCGCCGGAGCGGCCGACCTGGTCATCAGCCGGGCCCCCGAGGTCTGCCTGCTGGGCACCGCGGCCCCGGCCGAGCCGGGCGCCTTCGACCCGGTCGTACGCATCAAGCGCGAGCGGCCGCAGGTCGCGGTCGTCGTGCTGGGGCCGGTGCCGAGCCCGCTGGGCATCGCGGCCGCCTTCGCCGCCGGCGCCTCCGGCTACGTACGGCACAACGAACGCATCGAGGGCGTCGAGCGCGCCATGATGAAGGCCCGGGCGGGCGAGGCCGCGGTCGACCCCCAGCTGCTGCAGGGCTCCTTCGCCGAGCTGCTCAACCCCGCCGCCCAGCCCGACGACGAGGGCGCCCGGCTGCTGCAGCTGCTGACCCCGCGTGAGGTCGAGGTGCTGGTGCGGGTCGCCGAGGGCGAGGACACCCGCCTGATCGCCGCGGGCATGGGGATAGCGCCCAGCACGGCCCGTACGCACGTCCAGCGCGTCCTGATGAAGCTCGGGGTGGGCTCCCGCCTGGAGGCGGCGGCCCTGGCCGCCCGCACGGGCCTGCTGGACCGGGCCACAAGCGGCGGCGGGGGCCGGATCCCGACGCAGGCGCCGCCGCGCGGCGTTCCGGGGACGCCGTAGCCCCGCACGCACCGTTGACCGGGTTGTCCGGTCGTGATTCTTTGTGTTCGCTTCTGAGTGGTGGTGTATGAGGAGGCGGCGTGAAGAAGACGGCGACCCGGCTCGCGGACGGTCGTGAGCTGCTCTACTACGACTCCCGCGACGACGCCGTGCGCGACGCCGCCGACCCGCGGCCGGCACGGCCGTCCCGCTCGACGACCGAGGTCCGCCGCGACCCGCTGCTCGGCGACGACGTCGTCATCGCCTCCCACCGCCAGGCGCGGACGTACCACCCGCCGCCCGACCGGTGCCCGCTGTGCCCCTCCCGGCCCGGGCGGCCCACCGAGATCCCCGCCGCCGACTACGAGGTCGCCGTCTTCGAGAATCGTTTCCCCTCCCTGGCCGGCGACGCCGGCCGCTGCGAGGTCGTCTGCTTCACCGACGACCACCACACCCGCTTCGCGGACCTCGACGAGGACCGGGCCGCGCTCGTCCTCGCCGCCCTGACCGACCGGACCGCCGAACTGGGCGCGCGGGCCGGCGTCGAGCAGGTCTTCTGCTTCGAGAACCGCGGCCCGGAGATCGGCGTGACCCTCGGCCACCCGCACGGCCAGATCTACGCCTACCCCTTCGTCACCCCGCGCACCGAGCGCGTCCTCGCCTCGGTCGCCGCCCACCACGCCCGCACCGGCGGGCGGAACCTCTTCGACGACACCGTGGCCGGCGAACTCGCCGACGGCCGCCGCGTCGTCCTCGCCGGCGCGCACTGGACGGCCTTCGTGCCCTACGCCGCCCGCTGGCCCTACGAGGTCCACCTCCACCCGCGCCGCCGGGTGCCCGACCTGCTCGCCCTCGACGACCCGGCGCGCGCCGAGCTCCCCCGGATCCACCTGGAGCTGCTGCGCCGCTTCGACCGGATCTTCGGCCCCGGAGAGCCCCCCACGCCGTACATCGCCGCCTGGCACCAGGCGCCGTTCCACCACCCCCACAGGAGTGAATTCGCCCTTCACCTCGAGCTTTTCACCATTCGCCGCGCTCCCGGAAAGCTGAAGTTCCTCGCGGGTTCGGAATCCGGCATGAACGTGTTCATCAACGATGTGCCGCCCGAGGCCGCGGCGCTGCGACTGCGAGAGGTAGCGAGCGAATGAACGGCATGAACTGCCTGGTCACGGGTGGTGCGGGCTATATCGGCGGCGTCGTCGCGGCGCGTCTGCTGGAGGCCGGTCACACCGTGACGGTGCTCGACGACCTCTCCACCGGTCACCGGGCCGCCGTTCCCGAGGGCGCGCGCTTCATCGAGGGGCGCGTCCAGGACGCCGCACGCCACCTGGACGGCTCCTACGACGCTGTCCTGCACTTCGCCGCGTTCTCGCAGGTGGGGGAGTCCGTGGCGCGGCCCGAGGAGTACTGGCGCAACAACGTCGGCGGCACGCTCGAGCTGCTCGCCGCCATGCGGGAGGCGGGCGTGCGGACGCTCGTCTTCTCCTCCACGGCCGCCACCTACGGCGAGCCGGACGCTGTCCCCCTCACCGAGGACGCCCCCGCCCGCCCCACCAACCCCTACGGCGCCACCAAGCTCGCCGTCGACCACATGATCGGCGACCAGTGCGCGGCCCACGGCCTGGCCGCCGTCTCGCTGCGCTACTTCAACGTCGCGGGCGCCTACGGCCGGCACGGCGAGCGGCACGACCCCGAGTCGCACCTGATCCCGATCGTCCTGCAGGTCGCCCTCGGCGAGCGGGACGCGGTCTCCGTCTACGGCGACGACTACCCCACCCCCGACGGCACCTGCGTACGCGACTACATCCATGTCGCCGACCTCGCCGAGGCCCACCTGCTCGCCCTCGGCGCCGCCCGCCCCGGCGACCACCTGATCTGTAACCTCGGCAACGGCGACGGCTTCTCCGTCCGCGAGGTCATCCGGACCGCCCGCGCGGTCACCGGCCACCCCATCCCCGAGACCCCCGCCCCGCGCCGGGCCGGCGACCCGGCCGTGCTGGTCGCCTCCGCCGAACGGGCCCACGAACTCCTGGGCTGGCGGCCCGAGCGCCGGGACCTGTCCGGGATCGTCGCGGACGCCTGGGAGTTCGCCCGGCGGACCCGGGGAGGCCGGTGAGCGCCCGGCGGGCCGCCGAGGCCTTCAAAGCGGTCCATGGCGCCCCGTGCGAGGGCGTGTGGGCGGCGCCCGGCCGGGTCAACCTCATCGGCGAGTACACCGACGTCAGCGACGGCTTCGTGCTGCCCTTCGCGCTGCCGCACCTGACCTGGGTGGCCGCCCGCCGGCGCCGGGACGGGCTGCTGCGGCTGCACTCGGCGGCGGTCGGCGGCGGAGTCGTCGAGCTGCGCGCGGACCGGCTCGCGCCCGGCACGGTGGGCGGCTGGGCCGCCTACCCGGCCGGCGTCCTGTGGGCGCTGCGCGCGGCGGGGCACCCGGCCGGAGGCGCGGACCTGCACGTGGAGAGCGACGTGCCGGCCGGGGCCGGGCTGTCGTCCTCGGCGGCGCTGGAGGTCGCCACGGCCCTCGCGCTGGACGGGCTGTACGGGCCCCGCATGGACCCGCCCGGGCTCGCCCGGCTGGCGCGGCGCGCGGAGAACGCCTTCGTGGGCGTCCCCTGCGGCGCCATGGACCAGACGGCCGCCGCGTGCTGCGTCGCGGGCCACGCGCTGCACCTCGACACCCGCCACCTGACATGGCGGCAGATCCCCTTCGACCCGGCGGCCCACGGCCTGCGGCTGCTGGTCGTCGACACACGGGTCGCCCACGCCCTCGGCGACGGCGAGTACGCGCGGCGGCGCGCGGGCTGCGCGGCGGCCGCGCGGGCGCTCGGCGTGCGCGCCCTGCGCGATGTGCCGTACGCGCATCTGCCCGCCGCCCTCGACGCGCTGCGCGACGATCCGGGCCTGCTGCCGCTCGTGCGGCACGTGGTCGGCGAGAACCACCGCGTCGGCGCCGTGGCGGCGCTGCTGGAGGCGGGCGACCCGAGGGCGGCCGGGCCGTTGCTGACCGCGGGTCACGCGTCGCTGCGCGACGACTTCGGCGTCTCGTGCCCGGAGCTGGACCTGGTGGTCGCGGCGGCGTGCGGGGCGGGCGCGCTGGGGGCCCGGATGACCGGGGCGGGGTTCGGGGGCTCGGCGCTTGTGCTGGCCGAGGAGGCGGACGACGGGGCGGTCCGGCGAGCCGTCGCCGACGCCTTCGAGGCCGCCGGTTACCGCCCGCCGCGGATCTTCGCGGTGGTGCCGGGGGAGGGCGCCCGACGGGTGGGCTGATGTTCGGCATGCCGTCGTTCCGAGTCGTTCACCGCCCCAATACTGAACATAAAGCTCACGATAAACACCGGGGTCAAGCAGTTTTGCCAATCGCCTTCCGTCGCCGGACCCCGGCCGTACCCTGATGCACAGCGTCGGTGGGGGCCGACGCTGATCAGGGGGCGAGACAGGCAGGTACGACGCCCGGGGCGGGGTGGTTGTCAGGGCACGGCGGCGGCCGTGCGCGCGTTGGCGGCGGCTCCGGATCGGGCGCCGTACCCGCACTGCCCTCGCTTTCCGGGATATGGGGGTGGTTGTGGCACGTATTCGGGTACTGGTGGTCGACGACCACCGCATCTTCGCCGAGTCGCTCGCCGCCGCCCTCGCGGCCGAGCAGGACGTGGACGTCTCGGCGGCCGGCAGCGGGCCGGCGGCCCTGCGCGCGCTCGAGCGCGCGGCGGGCGAAGGGCGGCGCTTCGACGTCCTGCTGATCGACGCCGACCTCGGCACCGTGGGCCCGGACGGCGCACAGCCGCCGGGTCAGCTGAGGGCGCCGGGAGCGGTGGACGGCCCCGGGCAGGCCGAAGGTGTGGTGGACGGCATCTCGCTGGTGGCGCGGGTGCGCACGGGCCACCCGGGCGTACGCACGGTGGTGCTGGCCGAGCGCGACGACCCCCGCCGCGCGGCGGGAGCGCTGCAGGCGGGCGCCGGGGGCTGGGTCGCGAAGGACTGCTCGCTCTCGCGGCTGCTCGCGGTGATACGGGGCGTGCTGCGGGACGAGACGCATCTGCCGCCCGCCCTGCTGACGGGCGTGCTGCGGGAGCTGACGGCCGCGCGCAAGCACCGCACCGAGAGCGAGCGGCTGGTGGAGTCGCTGACCCCGCGCGAGCGCGAGGTGCTGCGCTGCATGGTGGCGGGCCTGGGCCGCAAGGCCGTCGCCGAGCGCCTCTACCTCTCCCCGCACACCGTGCGGACGCACATGCAGAACGTGCTGGGGAAGCTCGGGGTGCACTCCACGCTGGCCGCCGTCGCGCTGGCACGGCGGGCCGGGGTGGGGCCGGTGGACCTAGCCGGGGACGTTGTCGAACGGGGCGGTCAACTGGCGTAGCAGACCGGCCAGTTCGCCGCGCTGTGCGGAGGACAGCTCGGCGAGGATCGCCCGCTCCTGGGCGAGCAGCCCGGCGAGCGCCTGATCGGCGCGGTCCTGGCCCTCGGTGGTCAGCCGGACGAGCACGCCGCGCCGGTCGCTGGGGTCGGGCTCGCGCTGGACCAGGCCCTTCTTGGCGAGCCTGTCGATGCGGTTGGTCATGGTGCCGGAGGTGACCAGGGTCTGGGTCAGCAGCTGCCCGGGGGAGAGCTGGTAGGGCGCCCCGGCACGGCGGAGCGCGGTGAGCACGTCGAACTCCCACGGCTCGAGCTCGTGCTCGGCGAACGCCAGCCGCCGGGCCCGGTCGAGGTGGCGGGCGAGCCTGCTGACCCGGCTGAGCACCTCGAGTGGTTCCACGTCGAGGTCGGGGCGCTCTCGGCGCCACGCCGCGACCAGCCGATCGACCTCGTCCTCCATGGGATCAGTGTAGTTGGTCTGTCGACATGAAGTCTCTTGATGTCAAGACACTCGCGTGGCCGGTGTCATCGCCGAGGCGAGCGCGCGCCCCTGAAGGGCGCGGTGCGCCCTGGCGCGCGCACCGCCCCCCTGCGTAACAGCCGTCAGTTCTTGCGGTGGCCCACCAGCCGCGGCTTGGCCTCCAGCCCGTCCAGGCCGTGCCAGGCCAGGTTCACCAGGTGGGCCGCGACCTCCGCCTTCTTCGGCTTGCGGACGTCCAGCCACCACTGGCCCGTCAGCGCCACCATGCCCACCAGCGCCTGCGCGTACAGCGGTGCCAGCTTCGGGTCGAAGCCGCGGGCCTTGAACTCCAGGCCCAGGATGTCCTCGACCTGGGTGGCGATGTCGCTGATCAGGGACGCGAACGTGCCCGTCGACTGCGCCACCGGCGAATCGCGGACCAGGATGCGGAAGCCGTCCGTGGACTTCTCGATGTAGTCCAGCAGCGCGAACGCCGCCTGCTCCAGAAGCTCCCGGGGATGGCCGGCGGTCAACGCCCCCGTCACCATGTCGAGCAGCTGCCGCATCTCGCGGTCCACGACCACCGCGTACAGCCCCTCCTTGCCGCCGAAGTGTTCGTAGACCACCGGCTTGGAGACCCCGGCCTTCGCCGCGATCTCCTCCACCGACGTCCCCTCGAACCCCCGCTCGGCGAAGAGCGTGCGACCGATGTCCAGCAGTTGCTCGCGGCGCTCCGCGCCGGTCATCCGCACCCGGCGGGGCCGGGCGCGCCGGGGCGCCGGAGCCGCGGGCAGGTCCTTGTCACTGGTGGTATTGCTGTCGATCGCCACGCTGTCAATCATGCCGCGTGAACGGCATCTTCCTTCCCCTGGGAATTCCGCTTCGACTCGATACGGCCCGCGTCCGGCCAGCGCACGTCGTACGCCCAGCCCGCCTTCTCGAACCAGCGGATGATACGGGCGCTGGAATCCAGCTGCCCCTTGAGCACACCGTGCCGCGCCGACGTGGGGTCGGCGTGGTGCAGGTTGTGCCAGGACTCGCCGCACGAGAGCACGGCCAGCCACCAGACGTTGCCCGAGCGGTCCCGCGACTTGAACGGGCGCTTGCCCACCGCGTGGCAGATCGAGTTGATCGACCACGTCACATGGTGCAGCAGCGCCACCCGGACCAGCGACCCCCAGAAGAACGCCGTCAGTGCCCCCTGCCACGACCAGGTGACCAGGCCGCCCACCAGCGGCGGGGTCAGCAGCGAGACCGTCGTCCACAGCACGAACTGCCGCGAGATCGTCCGAACGACCGGATCCTTGATCAGGTCCGGGGCGTACTTCTGCTGCGGGGTCTGCTCCTGGTCGAACATCCAGCCGACGTGCGCCCACCACAGGCCCTTCATCAGCGCCGGCACGGTCTCGCCGTAGCGCCAGGGGGAGTGCGGGTCGCCCTCGGCGTCGGAGAACTTGTGGTGCCTGCGGTGATCGGCCACCCAGCGCACCACCGGTCCCTCGACCGCCAGCGAGCCCATGACCGCCAGGGCGATCCGCAGCGGCCGCTTCGCCTTGAAGGAGCCATGGGTGAAGTAGCGGTGGAAGCCGATCGTGATGCCGTGGCAGCCGATGTAGTACATCGCCACCATCAGCCCCAGATCCAGCCAGCTCACCCCCCAGCCCCAGGCCAGCGGCACTGCGGCGAGCAACGCGACGAACGGAACGACGATGAACGCCAGCAGGGTGATCTGCTCGACCGACCGGCGTTGCTCACCTCCGAGCGTGGCGGACGGCAGTGCACTCTCCTGGGCCTGCGGCGCGTTCTCGATCACGTCGGGGCTTGCAGTCATGGGTTCCCTCAGGGGGTCGGGGCTTGGCCACGGTCTCCGACCGCGATCTCTGACCGCGATCTCTGGCTACGGTTCCGTAACCTACGGCTTCGTAAGTATGGCAGGGCTCGGCGCCGGGGCAAGAGGCCGTGGCCAACCGCGCGTCGTGCGGAGACCTATGCTGGGGGCGTCGGACAGCGCGGTCCGCCACCCCTCCAGACGTGCTCGGAAACACCGCAAGGAGCCGCACCTGTGAGCAGTGCCGACAACACCAACGCCGCCCTGCGCGCCGACATCCGCCGCCTCGGGGATCTTCTGGGCGAAACGCTGGTCCGCCAGGAGGGTGACGAGCTTCTCGACCTCGTCGAGCGTGTGCGCGCCCTGACCCGTACGGACGGCGAGTCCGCCGCCGAGCTCCTCAGCGCCACCGACCCGGAGACCGCCGCCAAGCTCGTGCGGGCCTTCTCCACCTACTTCCACCTGGCCAACGTCACCGAGCAGGTGCACCGAGGCCGCGAGCTGCGCGCCCGCCGCGAGGCCGAGGGCTCGATCCTCGCCCGCACCGCCGACCAGCTCAAGGACGCCGACCCCGAGCACCTGCGGGCCACCGTCGAGCACCTCGGCGTACGTCCCGTCTTCACCGCGCACCCCACCGAGGCCGCCCGGCGCAGCGTCCTCAACAAGCTCCGCCGCATCGCCGAGCTCCTCGACGCCACCGACGCCGGCACCGGCGAGAAGCGCCGCACCGACCTCCGCCTGGCCGAGAACATCGACCTGCTCTGGCAGACCGACGAGCTGCGCGTGGCCCGCCCCGAGCCCACGGACGAGGCCCGCAACGCCATCTACTACCTCGACGAGCTCCACGCGAGCGCCGTCGGCGACGTCCTGGAGGACCTCGCCGCCGAGCTCGACCGGGCCGGCGTCGCCCTGCCCGCCACCACCCGCCCGCTCACCTTCGGCACCTGGATCGGCGGCGACCGCGACGGCAACCCCAACGTCACCCCCGACGTCACCTGGGACGTGCTGATACTGCAGCACGAGCACGGCATCACCGACGCCGTCGAGCTCGTCGACGACCTGCGCGGCGCCCTCTCCAACTCCATCCGCAACAGCGGCGCCACGGAGGAGCTCCTCACCTCCCTGCAGCGCGACCTCGAGCTGCTCCCCGAGATCAGCCCCCGCTACAAGCGGCTGAACGCCGAGGAGCCCTACCGGCTCAAGGCCACCTGCGTCCGGCAGAAGCTCGTCAACACCCGCGAGCGCCTCGCCCGCAACACCCCCCACCAGGAGGGCCGCGACTACCTCGGCACCGGCGAGCTCCTCGCCGACCTCCAGCTCATCCAGGACTCCCTGCGCGCCCACCGCGGCCGGCTCATCGCCGACGGCCGCCTCGAGCGCGCCATCCGCACCCTGGCCGCCTTCGGCCTCCACCTGGCCACCATGGACGTCCGCGAGCACGCCGACGCCCACCACCACGCCCTCGGCCAGCTCTTCGACCGCCTCGGCGAGGAGTCCTGGCGCTACGCCGACATGCCCCGCGAATACCGCCGCAAGCTGCTGGCCAAGGAGCTGCGCTCACGGCGCCCCCTCGCCCCCAGCCCGGCCCCCCTCGACGCGGCCGGCGCCAAGACCCTCGGGGTCTTCCACACCGTGCGCGAGGCGCTGCAGACCTTCGGCCCCGAGGTCGTCGAGTCGTACATCATCTCGATGTGCCAGGGTGCCGACGACGTCTTCGCCGCCGCCGTCCTGGCCCGCGAGGCCGGACTCGTCGACCTGCACGCCGGCTGGGCGAAGATCGGCATCGTGCCGCTGCTGGAGACCACCGACGAGCTCAAGGAAGCCGACCGCATCCTCGACGAGATGCTCGCCGACCCCTCCTACCGGCGCCTGGTGGCCCTGCGCGGCGACGTGCAGGAGGTCATGCTCGGCTACTCCGACTCCTCCAAGTTCGGCGGCATCACCACCTCCCAGTGGGAGATCCACCGCGCCCAGCGCCGGCTGCGCGACGTCGCCCACCGCTACGGCGTACGCCTGCGCCTCTTCCATGGCCGCGGCGGCACCGTCGGCCGCGGCGGCGGCCCCACCCACGACGCGATCCTCGCCCAGCCCTGGGGCACCCTCGAGGGCGAGATCAAGGTGACCGAGCAGGGCGAGGTCATCTCCGACAAGTACCTCCTGCCGGCCCTCGCCCGGGAGAACCTCGAGCTGACCGTCGCCGCGACGCTGCAGGCCTCCGCCCTGCACACCGCGCCCCGCCAGTCCGACGAGGCCCTCGCCCGCTGGGACGCGGCCATGGACACCGTCTCCGACGCCGCCCACCGCGCCTACCGGCGCCTGGTCGAGGACCCGGACCTGCCGGCCTACTTCTTCGCCTCCACCCCGGTCGACCAGCTCGCCGAGCTGCACCTGGGCTCCCGCCCCTCCCGCCGCCCCGACTCCGGCGCTGGCCTCGACGGGCTGCGGGCCATCCCGTGGGTCTTCGGCTGGACCCAGTCCCGGCAGATCGTCCCCGGCTGGTTCGGCGTCGGCTCCGGCCTGAAGGCCGCCCGCGAGGCCGGCCTGGACACCGTCCTGGACGAGATGCACGACCACTGGCACTTCTTCCAGAACTTCCTGTCCAACGTCGAGATGACGCTGGCCAAGACGGACCTGCGGGTGGCGCAGCACTACGTGGACACGCTGGTCCCGGACGAGCTGAAGCCCGTCTTCGACGTGATCAAGGCCGAGCACGAGCTGACGGTGCGGGAGGTGCTGCGCATCACGGGCGAGGACGAGCTGCTGGCCGCGAGCCCCGTACTGCGCCAGACGTTCCACATCCGCGACGCCTACCTCGACCCCATCTCGTACCTGCAGGTCACCCTTCTCGACCGGCAGCGCCGGGCCGCCGAACGCGGCGAGAGCCCCGACCCGCTGCTCGCCCGGGCCCTGCTGCTGACCGTCAACGGCGTCGCCGCCGGCCTGCGCAACACCGGCTGACCCGGCGGACCCCCGGACACACCGGTGCCCCCCTCGCCGTGCGGCGAGGGGGGCACCGGCATCCGCGGTCAGGAGTTGTACGTGCCCTGCGCGCGCTCCAGACCGTCCACGATCAGCGTCTCCACCGCGTCCGCCGCCCGGTCCACCTCGAACGCCAGCTCCTTGCGCTCGGTGGAGGAGAAGTCCTTCAGCACGAAGTCCGCGACCTGCATACGGCCCGGCGGGCGGCCGATGCCGAACCGCACCCGGCAGTAGTCCGGCCCCATCGTCTTCGTGATCGACTTCAGGCCGTTGTGGCCGTTGTCGCCACCGCCCAGCTTCAGCCGCAGCTGCCCGAAGTCGATGTCCAGCTCGTCGTGCACGGCGACGATCCGCTCCACCGGCACCTTGTAGAAGTCCCGCAGCGCGGCCGTCGGGCCACCCGACAGATTCATGAACGACATCGGCTTGGCGACCACCACCCGGCGGCTCGACGGACCCGGCGCGCCCAGCCGGCCCTCGACCACCTGCGCCCGCGCCTTGTGCGCCTTGAACTTCGCCCCCAGCCGCTCGGCGAGCAGGTCGGCGACCATGAAGCCGACGTTGTGGCGGTTGCCGGCGTACTCCCCGCCGGGGTTGCCCAGGCCCACGATCAGCCAGGGACTCGAGTCGTCCGTCATCTGCATGTCTCCTTCATAGCCAACCGCCGCCCCGCTCCGGTGGAGCGGGACGGCGGTCGAAGAGAAAAATCCCGCGAGCCCGAGGATCAGGCCTTGACGACCAGCAGGTCGACGTGCTCGAGGAAGCCCTTCAGCGGGTCGCGCTGGACCTGCTTGGGGACGACGCGCTCGGTGCGGCCCTCGATGTCCAGGGTCAGCTCGACGCCGGCGTTCTTGAGCGCCATCATCAGCTCGTGGCCCGGCAGGGAGACGTGGACCGGCTCGGCGCCGTGGCCGTAGATGACGGCGGGAACCTGGTCGGCGCGGCGGATACGGCGGGCGGCGCCCTTGCCGAAGTCGGTGCGGACGGCGGCGGTGAGCTGGATCTCAGCCATGGTGCACTCCTCGTGAGCAGTGGTTGTGGACGGTTACCCGGCCCACGAAAGGCCTGCTACGAAGAGCGCGTCGATAACGGACCGCCGGCACCGTGAAAACGGTGCGGCCTCCCTCGCCGAGCAACTCGAGGAGTCTACCCGGCGGGGGAGGCCGTCCAGAAATCGATCAGTGAAAGATCGTTACTCCGCTCAGCCCAGCTCGTCGAAGAGGCTGGTGACCGAGCCGTCCTCGAACACCTCGCGCACCGCGCGGGCGATCGTCGGCGCGATGGAGAGCACCGTGATCTTGTCGAGCTCGAGCTCGTTCGGGGTCGGCAGCGTGTTGGTGAAGACGAACTCGCTCACCTTCGAGTTCTTCAGGCGGTCCGCGGCCGGGCCCGAGAGCACACCGTGCGTGGCCGTGACGATGACGTCCGCCGCACCATGGGCGAACAGCGCGTCGGCGGCGGCGCAGATGGTGCCACCGGTGTCGATCATGTCGTCGACGAGCACGCAGACGCGGCCCTTGACGTCACCGACGACCTCGTGAACGGTGACCTGGTTCGCCACGTCCTTGTCGCGCCGCTTGTGCACGATCGCCAGCGGCGCGCCCAGACGGTCGCACCAGCGGTCGGCCACCCGCACGCGGCCGGCGTCGGGGGAGACGACGGTCAGCTTGTCGCGGTCGACCTTGGCGCCGACGTAGTCGGCGAGGATCGGCAGCGCGAACAGGTGGTCCACCGGGCCGTCGAAGAAGCCCTGGATCTGGTCGGTGTGGAGGTCGACCGTCAGGATGCGGTCGGCACCGGCCGTCTTCATCAGGTCCGCGATGAGGCGGGCGGAGATGGGCTCACGACCGCGGTGCTTCTTGTCCTGACGGGCGTAGCCGTAGAAGGGAAGGATCACGGTGATGCTCCGGGCGGAGGCCCGCTTCAGAGCATCGATCATGATCAGCTGCTCCATGACCCACTTGTTGATCGGAGCAGTGTGGCTCTGCATCAGGAAGCAGTCGGCGCCACGGGCCGACTCCTGGAAGCGAACGTAGATCTCGCCGTTGGCGAAGTCGAATGCCTTGGTCGGGACGAGAGAGACGCCCAGCTGGTGCGCGACCTCCTCGGCAAGCTCGGGGTGGGCGCGGCCGGAGAAGAGCATCAGCTTCTTCTCGCCGGTCGTCTTGAACCCGGTCACAGCACATTCTCCTTGGATGTCGCTTTGTGTGCGCTTATCACGGTACGCCCCGCACGGCGTGCCGGTGTCACGGTCACTGCTCGCCGTCGGTCTCCCGGCGAGCTGCGGAAGCGGCCTGAGCGGCTGCGCTTCCCGGGCGCTTACGGGCCACCCAACCCTCGATATTCCGCTGCTGGCCACGAGCGACAGCGAGCGAACCCGGGGGCACATCCTTGGTGATGACGGAGCCGGCGGCGGTGTACGCGCCGTCCCCGATCGTGACCGGAGCCACAAACATGTTGTCCGATCCGGTGCGGCAGTGCGAGCCGATCGTCGTGTGGTGCTTGTTGACACCGTCGTAGTTCACGAAGACGCTCGCCGCGCCGATGTTGCTGTACTCGCCGATCGTGGCGTCACCCACATACGACAGGTGCGGCACCTTCGTGCCCTCACCGATCTCGGCGTTCTTCATCTCGACGTAGGCGCCGGCCTTCGACTTCGCGCCCAGGCGCGTGCCCGGCCGCAAGTAGGCGAACGGGCCCACGGTGGCGCTCTCGCCGATCACGGCCGAGTCCGCCACGGTGTTGTCCACGCGGGCGCCCGCGCCGACGGTGGTGTCCGTCAGCCTGGTGTTCGGGCCCACCTCGGCGCCGGTCGCCACGTGGGTGGCGCCCAGCAGCTGGGTGCCCGGCTGCACCAGTGCGTCCGGCTCGAACGTCACCGTCACGTCCACCCAGGTCGTGGCCGGGTCCACCACCGTCACACCGCTCATCATCGCGGCGTGCAGCAGTCGGTCGTTGAGCAGCCGACGGGCCTCCGCCAGCTGGACCCGGTTGTTGATGCCCAGGATCTCCCGGTGGTCGGCGGCCACGGCCGCGCCCACCCGGTGACCCGCCTCGCGCAGGATCCCCAGTACGTCGGTGAGGTACTCCTCGCCCTGGCTGTTGTCCGTACGCACCTTGCCCAGCGCGTCCGCCAGCAGCTGGGCGTCGAACGCGAACACCCCGGAGTTGATCTCGCGGATCGCGCGCTGCGCGTCCGTGGCGTCCTTGTGCTCGACGATCGCGGTCACCGCGCCCGTCGCCTCGTCCCGCACGATGCGCCCGTAGCCGGTGGAGTCCGGCACCTCGGCGGTGAGCACGGTCACGGCGTTGCCGTCGGCGGCGTGGGTGTCCGACAGGCGCCGCAGGGTCTCCCCGGTCAGCAGCGGGGTGTCGCCGCAGACGACGACCACGGTGCCGTCGAGGACGATGCCGTTGCCCGACAGCTCCTCCAGGCCCATGCGCACGGCGTGGCCGGTGCCGTTCTGCTCGTACTGCACGGCGGTGCGGACGTCCGGGTCGATCTCGGCCAGGTGTGCCGAGACCTGCTCGCGGGCGTGCCCGACGATGACGACGAGGTGCTGGGGGTCCAGCTCCCGGGCGGCGGCCACGACGTGCCCGACGAGGGAGCGGCCGCTGATCGCGTGCAGGACCTTGGGGGTCGCCGACTTCATGCGGGTGCCCTCACCCGCTGCGAGGACGACGACGGCTGCCGGGCGGTTGGCGCTCACGGGTGTGCCCTTCGGCTTCGAGGGGGTGGACACCCGCAGGATACCGGGGCGTAAGAGGGGGGAAACGCGCGCGGGTCCTGACCTGCGAGGTCAGGACCCGATATTCGAACTTTGAGCTCCCCCGCCAGGACTCGAACCTGGAAAGACGGCACCAAAAACCGTAGTGTTGCCAATTACACCACAGGGGATGGCAAAGATTGCCAAACCGGACAGATCGTCTAGATCGTCGAGCTGGCTCCCACCACTATGCCGTACCACCAGCCCTCAATGCGACGGTACGGCTCGGCGCTTCTCGGTACGCCCGCGACGAGGGGGCGGAGAGGCGGCCACGAGAGCCGCGGACCCCGTTCCCGCGCACCCTTTCCGGGACCTCGTCCGGCGCGTCGCAGGCCGCCGCAGGCCGTGGCACGCCCAGGAAATACGGTGGCGCCCGCCCGTAGTCTGGGTGGTATGACCACAACGGGGGCAATCGCGGAGGCGGGCGCGCGAGGCGCGCCCGTCGGGCCGTGGTGGTGGGTGCGCCGGCGGAGTCTGGTGCTGGACGCGGTGCTGGCCATGGTGTCGGCCCTGGAGTGTGCGCTGGAAGGGGTGAGCTTCGCCCAGGAGGCGGGGCTGCCGGGAGTGCTCGGGGGCCTGGTCGGGCTGCCGGCGGGGGCCACGCTGCTGTTGCGGCGGCGGTGGCCGGTCGCGGTGGTGCTGGTGTCGATAGCGATCCTGCCCGCCGAGATGGGCGTGCTGCTGGGCATCGTGTCGATGTACACGCTGGCGGCGTCCGAGGTGCCGCGACGGATCATCGCGGTGCTGGCCGGGGCGTCCCTGGTGGGCACGCTGATCGTGACCTTCGCGCGGTTCCACCGGGACATGGCGCAGGACGGCTACCAGCCGGGTTACTGGCTGACGTGGGTGTTCTCGCTGGTGATGGCGCTGGGGCTGACGGCGCCGCCGGTGCTGCTGGGGCTGTACGTGGGGGCCAGACGCCGGCTGGTGGAGAGCCTGCGGGAGCGCGCGGACGGACTGGAGCGGGAGCTGTCGCTGCTGGCGGAGCGGGCCGAGGAACGCGCGGTGTGGGCCCGCAACGAGGAGCGGACGCGGATCGCGCGCGAGATGCACGACGTGGTGGCGCACCGGGTGTCGCTGATGGTGGTGCACGCGGCGGCGCTGCAGGCGGTGGCCCTCAAGGACCCGGAGAAGGCGTCGCGGAACGCGGCGCTGGTCGGGGACATGGGCCGGCAGGCGCTGACGGAGCTGCGCGAGATGCTGGGCGTGCTGCGTTCGGGTTCGGACGGGGCGGCGCGGCCGCAGGGCGCGGTGGACTCGGAACGGCTGGCCGCGGTGGCCACGGCGGCGTCGGCCCGGGTGCGGGTCGCGGCGGGTGCCGCGGCCGAAGGCGCGGCGGACGCCGGGGACGGCGGGCCGTGCCTGGACGGGCTGGAGGATCTGGTCGGGCAGTCGCGGGACGCCGGCATGGCCGTGGAGCTGTCGGTGATGGGGGACGAGCGCACGTACGCGCCGCGGGTGGAGCGGACGGCGTACCGGGTGGTGCAGGAGGCGCTGACGAACGTCCACAAGCACGCTCCGGGCGCCAAGGCGCTGGTGCGGCTGGCGCACCGGGAGGCCGAGGTGGCGCTGCAGGTGGAGAACGGCCCCTCGGACGCCGGCGCCGACGCCGGCCCGGGGCTGCCGAGCGGCGGGAACGGGCTGGTCGGGATGCGGGAGCGGGTGGCCGCGCTCGGCGGTGTGTTCGTGTCGGGCCCGACGGACGCGGGGGGCTTCCGGGTCTCCGCGGTGATACCGGACACTCCCTAGCCGGGCGGGGCCGGCCGGGGTCCAGGGCGTGCCCTAGGCGGGGCCGGGGGCGGTGAGGCGGGAGGGCCGGGTTCCGGTGACCAGGGCGCCGATGGCGTGGTCGATGTCGGAACCGAGGTACCAGTCCCCGGTGTGGTCCAGGCTGTAGACGCGGCCGTGCGCGTCGATGGCGAGGAGGGCCTGGCCGTCCAGCTCCTGGCCGAGGGGGCAGATCTCGGTGCCCAGCGCGCGGCCGAGGTCGGCGACGGTACGGGCGAGGTGGAGGCCGTGCAGGGGGTCGATGTGGAACGGCGTGGGGGCGATGTGCCGACCCGGTCCGGGCGGGGTGACGTGGAGTCCGCCGAACTCGGCCCAGGCCTCGACGGCCGCGGGGAAGACGGTGTGCCGGTGCCCGGCGGGGCTGGTGTGGGCGCGCAGGGCGTCGGCCCAGCGCTCGGCGGCCTTGATGTCCCAGCGGCCGGGTTGCCAGCCGGCCTCGCGCAGGGCGGCGTCGACGGCGACGGGGAAACGGGTGGCGGCGGTGCGGTCGAATGCGCGCATCGGTGGTCGTCAGTTCCTGCCGTGGGACGGGGCGCCGGGGTCGACGGGCCGTACGCCGAAGTGGTCGAGGAGGGCCGTACAGGAGCGGCAGGGCGGGGCGTACGCGCCGTGGCGGGGATCGCCGTCCTCGCGGATGTGGCGGGCGGTCAGTTTGGATCCCTTGAGGGCGCGGCGGGCGTCGCTGTGGGTGAGGGGTTTGCGGGAGGCGCGTTTGCTGCGGGCGGGCTCGTGGGCGGTCAGGTAGCGGGTGAGGAGGACGGCTTCGGGGCAGCGGCCGGTGAAGCGTTCGCGCCGTTCGATGGTGAGGGTGTCCAGGAAGTCCTGGACGAGGGGATGCAGTCTGGGGGGCTGACCGGACTTGCCGGCGGTGCAGGTGAGCGTCTCGCCGCGCACGGAGAGGGCGGCGGCGACGGTCGGCAGGATGCCGTCGCGGCGGCGCAGCAGGGCGGGCGGCCGGTCGGCCTCGTCGGCGGAGCTCCAGGTGAGCCGGGGGTCGCCGGGTGTGCCGCTGTCGGTGTGCCGGTCCTGAGTGGTGTGCATGACGCTTCTTCCCTCCCGTGCAATCCCCCTGTTGCGGGGATCAGACTGCCAAATGGGGAGGCCGCTGTGAAAGCCAGGTCTGTTTTGCGTGGTGCTCCTGCGATGAATGATCACTGTGGGGTTACGAGTTGTCGCGGGGCGGTGCGTGACGGGGCAGGGGCTGGTGGGGGTTCGTACGCATCTGCAAGCGTGTGCACGGGCTGTGCGGAGGCGGGGCCGGGCGGCGGCCGGGACCCTCGCCCGCGACAGCGCATAGGCTGTCGCCCACGAGTGTTCCCGGCGTCCGCCGCATGTCCGGGTCTTCAGTAGTCCTGTAGGAGACACAGTCAGCAGGGGGCTTCCGCCATGACGACAGGTCGGCTCGGGCAGCAAGCCGCGCCACCGAACGCGGCCTATGCCGGGCAGGTCGTGCACTTCCCGGACCCGGTCCGGCGCGGCCGTTATCCCAAGGGCGTACGCGTGGACGACCGGGGTTTCCCGGACTTCTCGCCGTACGCCCGGGCGGCCGCGGAGATCGCGGAGCCGCCGGAGGGCTTCGGCGTCGACGAGCTGCGGCTGACCGACTACGTGTCGGCCAACGCGGCCCAGCACGCGGCCGGCCACGAGCTGTGGGCGAGCCTGTCGCCGGTGGCGACGCCGCACGGCTGGACCTGGCACCACGTCGCGGGGACGCGCCGGCTGGAGCTGGTCCCGGCCGAGGTGAAGGCGCTGCTGCGACACCACGGCGGCCTGGCGACCGCCGCCGTCGACCAGGACAAGCGCGGCACGCGCCCGCTGCAGGAGACCCGTCCGGTGCACTTCGCGCTGCCGCCCCGGGACCTGCCGGTGACGGAGGAGCAGGTGCAGGGCGTCGAGGAGGACCTCGGCTACCGCCTGCCGGGCGCCTACCGCGCGTTCCTGAAGGCGGCCGGCGGCTGCGCCCCGGTGGGCGCCGCGCTGGACGCGGACCTGGGGCTGCTGCTCGACCAGCCGTTCTTCACGGTGCGCGACGACGCCGCGGTCAACGACCTCGTCTACATCAACAAGTGCCTGCGCGACCACTTCACCAAGGACTATCTGGGCGTGGCCTTCGTGCAGGGCGGCGTCCTGGCGGTGAAGGTCAAGGGCGAGGCGATCGGCTCGGTGTGGTTCTGCCCCTACGACGACGCCCGGGACCGTGACGGCTGGGCCGTGCAGGAGCGGGTGGAGCGGCTGCTGCTGCCCTGCGGCGAGGACTTCGACGCGTTCCTGTCGCGTCTGGCGGGTGGACCGCCGGAGCTGGAGACGGTGGCCAACCTGATGGTGGACGGCGGATTCGCGTACGCCGTCCCGGTGGAGGAGTGAGCGGCGCCATGGTGACATTCGCGCAGGCGCAGGAGCGCGCGGAGCGCTGGGTCAACGGAGACGTGCCGGCCTATCTCCAGCGTGAGGTGTGCGTAAGGGAGTTCGACCTGGGCTTCGTGGTCTGGGCCGAGGACCGCGAGGACGGCCCGACGGGCGACGGCGGCCGGCTGCGGATGGTCATCGCGCGCGACAGCGGCGAGACCACGCTGTGGCCCGCCCTGCCGGTCGGCGAGGTGATCCGGCGGTACGAGGAGGAGTACGGGGCCGTGGAGGAACCGGTGAACGAGACGCCGGAGCCGCCGAAGCGGGTGGACCTGAACGCGACGTCGTTCCTGCTGAGCCCGCCGGAGTGGCTGCAGGAGGCGGCGGACGCGATGGGCATCCCGGACCGGCGGCCCTCGTCCGGGTCCTCGTCGTCCGGGTCCTCGTCCGGCTCTTCCCCGGCCGAGGACGCGGCGGATGCCGCCGCGGCGTCCGGTGCGGACGACGCGGCCGCCGGTCCGGTGGCCGCGCCTGAGCCCGAGCCCGAGCCCGTGCCTGTGCCTGAACCTGAGCCGGCGCCGGTTTCCGAGGCGCCGGAGCGGGCGGCGTCCGCCGTCGCGACCGACGCCGGCGACGCGGAAGCGTCCGATCCGGCGGCTGGTACGCCTGGTGACGTGCCGGAAGCCGGGGCGCCCGCCGACGCGGTGGTCCCGGAACCGCAGGAGCGTGCCGACATGTTCGCCAAGCCGTCCGCCGACGTGTCGGCCGACGCACCGGCGAGCCCGGAAGCCGCGCAGGCCCCCGTGGAGTGGCCCTCGGGCGGTGACACGTCGGAGGCGCCGGCCGGTGCCGAGCCGTGGGCGGGTGCCGACGTGTCCGGGGACGACGGCGACGACCACGTGGTGGGGCTGCCCGCCACGGTTCTGACGCCCGCGCTGTCGGGCGTCGACGTCGACGACGTCCCGGCGCCGAGCGTCCGGCCGGAGGCGAAGACGGCGCTGATGCCGCAGGGCAGCGCCCTGCCGCGCACGACGATCGCCCCGGCGGTCGGCGGCCCGGCCGCTCCCGCGACCCCGCCCGTGGCCCCCGCCACTCCTGTGACGCCTGCCGCCCCCGCCGTACCGAACGCCGCGCCGAACGCCGCTCCGGCCGCCGCGCCCGGCGCTCCGGCCGGTGGGTACGTACGGACGCAGATGGTCGCGCAGCTGGACGAGTCGGGTCAGCCCGTCATGGCCGCCCCGGCGGCTCCCGCGACCCCGCAGGCGCCCGCCGCGCCGCCCGCGACCGGTGGCGCGCACGCCGCGGCCACCATGCTGGCGAGCCCCGGCGGTCCCGTGCCGCCCGCCCCGCCCGGCGCACCCGCGGCTCCGGGCCAGCCTCCGGCCGCCCCGCACGCCCCTCAGGCTCCGCAGGCCCCGGGCGTACCCGGTGTCCCGGCCGCGCCGCAGGGCGCCCGCCCCGTGCACGCGGCGGCGACGATGCTCGCGAGCCCCGGCGGCCCGGGTGCCCCGCAGGCCCCCGGCGTGCCCGCCGCGCCCCAGGTCCCGCAGCCGCCGCAGGCCCCGGCGCCCGCGTACGGCTACCCCCAGGCCCCCACGGGCCTGCCCACCGTCGGGCCCGGCTACATGGCCGTGCTGCGCTACCGCGCCCACGACGGTTCCGAGCAGCAGATCATCCGCCGCAGCGCGCCCGGCACCCCGCACCCCGAGTGGCAGATCCTGCATGAGCTGCGGGCGATGAACGTGCCGCCGCAGCAGGTGCTGGAGCTGCACACCGAGCTGGAGTCGTGCGACCTGCCCGGCGGCTACTGCGCGCGGATGATCCGCGAGACGTGGCCGCAGGTGAGGATCAGTCACACGGCCGCCTACGGGCGCGACCACGCCACCCGCCAGCAGGGCGTGCGCCACCTCGTGGAGCACCAGGGCGAGCTGCACCAGGTGGCGGACGGGCCCGCGCGGCCCGCGCCGAACCGGGTGCCGCTGCCGCACCCGCAGCAGATCCAGATGGCGCCGCCGGTGGGGCCGGACGTGATCGGGCGGGAGCTCGCCGAGGCCTTCGGGCCGCAGGTGTTCCGCTTCGACCAGCGGGCCGTCTCCCGTCAGGGCGTGCCGGACATCGTCGCGCAGACGCTGGTCTGGGCGGGGCTTCCGGCCGACTTCGGGCCGTTCTTCTGGGGCCAGGCCCAGCCGGGCCGCCCGGTGCCGACGCTGGCGGAGCTCGCGGCCGAGCGCGGGGTGCGGGCGGCGGCGGACGCCGGTTCGTACCTCGTCATGGGCAGCGACTACGGCCGTCAGCTGTGCGTCCAGTACGGCACGGCCCACATCGTGGCCGTGCCGATGGAGTCGCCCGACGGTCAGCCGGCGCCGCCGCAGTTCGTCAACACGAGCCTTCCTCAGTTCGTGCGCTCTTTGGCGCTGCTCGGCAAGATGTGGCGGTGGCGCTACGGGCTGACGCCGGAGCAGGCCGGGCGCTGGACCGTGGACTTTCAGGACCAGCTGGCCGCGCTGGACCCGGCGGCGCTGTCGTCGCCGGAGAACTGGTGGGCGGTGCTGCTGGAGCAGATGTGGGACGGTCTCTTCTAGCGGCCGGCCGAGACGTGCGCGGACGGCGCGGGGCGCCCACCCCGGGACGGGGGGCGGGCACCCCGCGCCGCGGAGTGTCGCGGCAAGGGCACTTCGCTCGTACGGGAATGATGTACGCCGGACCTGTCGCATACCGGATTTCCGGATATAAGGGGCTACAAGGATGAGTTCATCGCTGTCTCCTGACGGTTTCGCTGTCGTACGAGGCCGCGGTTACCGGCCTGAGCAGGTCGACCGCACGCTGGCGGAGTTCGCCCGTCAGCGCGACTCCGCCTGGGAACGGGCGGCGCGGCTGACCGTCCTCGCCCGCGAGATGGAGGACGAGGTACGGCGCCTGGAGCAGGTCGTCGCGAAGATGCCTCCACAGACGTACGAGTCCCTCGGCCCGCGCGCCCAGGGCCTGGTGACGACGGCCGAACTGGAGGCCGCGGGCCTGCGGGAGCGTTCGGAGGCCGAGGCGGCGGAGGCGCAGGAGAGCTCCCAGGCGCACGCGCGGAACCTGCGCGACGCGGCGCACGAGTACGCCGTGGCGGTACGGGCGGAGGCGGAGGAGTGGGCGCGGCAGGCGCTGCTCGCCGCGGAGACCGTCGCCGACGACGTGTGCACGACCGTGACCCAGGAGGTCAAGAAGCGCCGTGAGGAGTCGCTGGCGGCGCTGACGGAGATGCGGCAGCGCACGACGCACGTCCTGGCCGAGCAGGAGAAGGAGCACACCGAGCGCTGGGACGCGGCGGGCCGTGAGATCGCCGAGCGCGAGGCGGCGATGGACGCGCGCGTGGCGGCGCTCGAGGAGTACGCGCGTACGGCGCTGGGCGACGCGCGCCGCCGGTACGCCGACACCGAGGAGGCGGCGCGGCACGGGCAGGAGGACGCCGAGGCGCAGGCCGCCGCGGTGATCGCGCAGGCCCGGGTGCGGGAGGAGCGGATCGCGCGGGACACCGAGCGGGTGCTGCGCGAGCACGAGGAGCGGCGCGAGGAGCTGAAGTCGCACATGGCGCATGTGCGGCACAGCCTGGCGGCGCTGACGGGCAAGCCGGTGGTCGAGGACGCGGGCGCCGCGGACTGATCCGGCCGGTCCCGGGCCGCCGGGAGACACGTGGTCCCGCCCGCCGGGGGCGGGCGGGACGTCCGTGACCTACTGGGCCGGCGTGGGCGTGCCCGCCGGCTTCGACGGCTCGGGCTTCTCCGGCGCGGGGGCCGCGACGGTCAGCTGGAGCACGAGGACCGTTCCGTCGCCGGTGGCCAGGCGCAGGGTGTAGGTACCGGTCCGCTCGTCGGTGAACAGCTCCGGCAGCGTGACCAGACCGTCCTTGTCCGTCTTGGGCAGGGCGAGCGTGCGGGTGGGCTTGCCGTCCTTGTCCTTGAAGTAGGGGCCGGCCTTCGTGAGGGGCTTGCCGTCGGCGTCGAGCACGGTGGCCGTGATCGCCGTGTCGGACACCGGCTTGTCCTTGCCGAGCGCCTTGATCTGGATCTTCTGCGTGAACGTGGCCTTCGGCGCGGCCTTGAGGTCTCCCTCGCCGACGCGCTGGAGCTTGTCGGCACGCGGCGCGGGGGCGTTCTTGACGGTCGCGTCGAAGTCGACGGGGGCGACGTCGCGGCCCACGACGGTGGCGCGGACGGTGAACTGCCCGGGCCAGTCGCCGGCGTGGAGCGTCGGCGCGGTGGCGGTGCCGTCCGCCTTGGCGCGGACGGTGGCCTCCTTGGCACCGCCGGGGAAGCGGGCCTCGGTGTCGCCGATGATCTCGAAGCGGACGCGGGTGCCGTCCGGGGCGGCCTTTCCGGCGCCGGTCAGGGCCCGTACGCGCGGCTGCGCGGTGAAGTCCTCGCCCGCCGTGGCCTCCAGCTTGCGCTCGCTCACCCGGTCGAGGCGGGTGACCGGGGCGGGCGCGGGCGGGGTGGGCTTGTCGGTGCCGCCACCGCCGGGCTTCTCGCCGCCGCCCGGCTTCTCGGGGGCCGGCTTGTTGCTGCCGCCGTTGTTGCCGGTGTTACCGGTGTTGCCCGGCTTGTGGGGCGTGGTGGAACCGCCGCCGGGGGTTGCGGGCGGGGACGAGGGGGACGACGGGGACGAGGGGGTGGGCTGGGTGCCCGAGGGGGCGTTGCCCGACGGGGAGGGCGGCAGACCCGGGCCGTCCGGCACCACGCCGACCTGGCCGTCGGAGTACTTGCGCATCCAGGCGAGGACCGCGTTCACGTACTCGCGGGAGTTGTTGTAGCTCAGCACCGCCTTGTCGAGGTCGGCGGCGCGGGTCATGTCCTTGTTGCCGGAGCACAGGTAGCGCGCTGTCGCGGCGGCGGCGTCGAAGATGTTGTTGGGGTCCTGGACGCCGTCGTTGTTGCCGTCGGCGCCGAAGTCCGTCCACGTGGCGGGGATGAACTGGGTCGGGCCGACGGCCCGGTCGTAGAGCTTGTCGCCGTCCCAGCGGCCGCCGTCGGTGTCGGTGATCTTCGCGAACTCGCCGCCCGTCAGCCGGGGGCCGAGGATCTGTCTCTCCGTCGTCCCGTCCGCGTTCAGCCGGCCGCCCATGGCCGCGTGCTGCGACTCCACCTTGCCGATGCCCGCGACGAGCTGCCAGGGGATGTGGCAGCTCGGGTACTTCTCCTTGGCGATGGCCTCGGCGTTCTTGTAGGCGGCCAGTGCGGTCGCCGGGATGCCGGAGTTCTCGCCGCCGGACGGCAGCGCGGACTCGCCGGGCTTGCCCGTGGCGCCGGGCTTCGGACGGAGGTCGGGGAGGGTGAGGTTGGGGGTTCCGTGCGGGCGGCTCTGCGGGCTGTCGTTGCCGGGGGAGGGGTCGCCGTCGGCGGCGTTGTGCGGAGTGGCCCCGACGGCGGCCGTGGTAAGGCTGGCGACGAGCAGAGCAGCGCACAGTCCCTGACGGGAGACGCTGGCAGCGCGTGTACCACGTATCTTCACGGAGACTGCTTCCTCGGGAGACCGGCGGCCGTTCCCATCGGGGGGTCGCACGTCAGCCCCCCACGGCCATAGACCCGAACACTAATTCTCTCCAACCCCAATTGTCTTGTCAGGGGACCGGCTTCACGGTTTCTTCGCCGTTCGTTACCCCTCAAGGGTCGGTTTCTCCGTCGATGTACGTACCCGACCCTGAGAAGTCATCGTGCTGAGGGAGGGCTTCCCCTAGGGGACGCTCCTTACGTTCTCCTCCTCGCGGTTCGTACCGCAGCAGGACGAGTGGCCGGAAAGCCGCGTCTAGATTCATGGGGGCGGCCGGGGGGCGCCGGGTGGGGCTGACCCCACCCCAGGACACGGACGAGCACCATCGCGTCCGCCACCGGGTCTGCCACAGGCTTGATCCCGTCCCCCGCCACCGGGCGGACCTCACACGATCACTAGGAGAAAACCCACCGTGACAACGGCTGTATCGATTCCCAGGACCGGGGGCAGTGGAGGGCATGCGGCCGTCGCGGCGAGGGCCCGTCAGGTCCTGAAGGCGTACGGGTCCGGGGAGACCCGCGTCGTCGCGCTCGACCACGTGGACGTGGACATCGCCCGCGGGCAGTTCACGGCCATCATGGGCCCCTCCGGCTCCGGCAAGTCGACCCTGATGCACTGCCTGGCCGGCCTCGACAGCGTCTCCTCGGGGCAGATATTCATCGACGAGACCGAGATCACCGGGCTCAAGGACAAGCACCTGACCCGGCTGCGCCGGGACCGCATCGGCTTCATCTTCCAGGCGTTCAACCTGCTGCCGACGCTCAACGCCCTGGAGAACATCACGCTCCCCATGGACATCGCCGGCCGCAAGCCCGACCAGCAGTGGCTGGACCAGGTCGTGGAGACCGTGGGCCTGGCCGGGCGTCTGAAGCACCGCCCCAACCAGCTCTCCGGCGGCCAGCAGCAGCGCGTGGCCGTCGCCCGCGCCCTGGCCGCCCGCCCCGAGATCATCTTCGGTGACGAGCCGACCGGAAACCTGGACTCGCGGGCCGGCGCGGAGGTGCTCGGCTTCCTGCGGCGCTCGGTGGACGAACTGGGGCAGACCATCGTCATGGTGACGCATGACGCGGTCGCCGCCTCCTACGCGGACCGCGTGCTCTACCTCGCGGACGGCCGGATCGTCGACGAGATGCACTCCCCGACCGCCGAGGCCGTCTTCGAGCGGATGAAGAACTTCGACGCCCGGGGCCGGGTGTCGTGACCGTTCTCAAGACCTCGTTGCGCAACTTCCTCGCGCACAAGGGCCGCATGGCGCTGTCCGCCACCGCGGTCCTGCTGTCGGTGGCGTTCGTCTGCGGCACGCTCGTCTTCACCGACACCATGAACGCCACGTTCGACAAGCTCTTCGCCAACGTCGCGTCGGACGTCTCCGTCGGCCCGAAGGAGAACGACGACGCGCAGCAGGCCGGCAGGCCGGCGACGGTCCCGGCCTCGCTGCGGGAGAAGCTCGCCAAGGTCGACGGCGTCGCCAAGGTCGAGCCGTCGGCCGACAGCCGGCAACTGACCGTCGTCGACGGCAGGAAGAAGAGCCTCGGCCCCACCTCCGGCGCCCCCACCGTGGGCGTCAACTGGGACGAGGGCGCGAAGAAGTCCGTCGAGATCACCAGCGGCCACGAGCCGCACGGCCCGGCCGAGGTCGTCCTCGACTCCGACACCGCCGACAAGCACGGCGTGAAGACGGGCGACGCCCTCCGGGTGATCGCCGTCCCGGGCGACTTCACCGTCAAGGTCGTCGGCATCGCCACGTACAAGACCACGAACCCCGGCGCGGCCGTCTTCTACTTCGACACCCCGACCGCCCAGGCCAAGCTCCTCGGCAGCACCGACGAGTTCAGCGGCTACGGGCTGACCGCCGCCTCCGGCGTCAGCGACGAGCAGCTCAAGGAGCGGGTCTCCGCCGCCCTCGGCTCCTCCGCCGGCGACTACACCCTGCGGACCGCCGCCGAGAGCAAGGAGGAGAACAAGAAGGACATCGGCTCCGTCCTGGACGTCATGAAGTACGCGCTGCTCGCCTTCGCCGGCATCGCCGTCCTCGTGGGCGTCTTCCTCATCGTCAACACCTTCTCGATGCTGGTCGCCCAGCGCACCCGGGAGATCGGCCTGATGCGGGCCATCGGCTCCAGCCGCCCGCAGATCCTGCGCTCGGTGCTGGTGGAGGCCGTACTGCTCGGCGTCGTCGGCTCGGTCCTGGGCATCGGCGGCGGCGTGGCGCTGGCCGTCGGGCTGATGGAGCTCATGGGCTCCATGGGCATGAAGCTCGACACCTCCGAGCTGACCATCAAGGCCGCGACGCCGATCGTGGGCCTGACCATCGGCGTGCTCGTCACCGTGCTCTCCGCCTTCCTGCCGGCCTTCAAGGCCACCAAGATCTCCCCGATGGCCGCCCTGCGCGACGCCGGCACCCCGGCCGACGGCAAGGCCGGCAAGGTGCGCGCCGCCATCGGTCTGGTGCTGACCGCCGTGGGCGGGCTGGCGCTGGCCGGCGCCAGCCAGTCCGACGACGCCGCGGCGGGCTCGGGGATGCTCGGCCTCGGCGTCCTCCTCACCCTCGTCGGCTTCGTGGTCGTCGGCCCGCTGCTCGCCGGGTTCGTCGTCCGCGCGATCAGCGCGGTGGTGCTGCGGGCCTTCGGGCCCGTCGGACGGCTCGCCGAGCGCAACGCGCTGCGCAACCCGCGCCGCACGGGCGCCACGGCCTCGGCGCTGATGATCGGCCTCGCGCTGGTCGCCGCCCTGTCGGTGGTGGGCTCCTCCATGGTCGCCTCGGCCACCGAGCAGCTCGACAAGTCGGTGGGCGCGGACTTCATCGTCCAGTCCGAGAACCAGCAGCCGCTGAGCCCGGCCGTGGTCAAGGCGATCAAGTCCGCCGGCCACGTCGAGCACGTCACGGAATACACGGTCGTCAACGCGAAGATCACCACCCCGGACGGTAGGAGCGGCACCCAGCGGCTGTCCGCGGTGACCCCCACCTACGCCGACGACGTGCGCGCCGAGACGGTCGAGGGCGACCTGAAGGACGCCTACGCCAAGGACGCCATGTCCGTGCCGGAGGGCTTCGCCAAGGACCACGGCGTCAAGCTCGGCGACCGGCTGACGGTCGCCATGGTCGACGGCCGGACGGCCAAGCTGACGGTCAAGGCCGTCACCTCGGACGACACCAGCATCGACAAGGGCGCGATGTACACCGACATCGCCACCGCGCGCAGCTACCTCCCGGCCGGGAAGATGCCGCTGGACTTCATGGTCCTGGCCAAGGCCGCCGACGGGCAGACGAAGCAGGCCGCCGCCGCGCTCAAGGCGTCGGTCGAGGACTACCCGCAGGTCAAGGTCCGTGACCAGTCCGACTACAAGAAGCTCATCCAGGACCAGGTCGGCCAGCTGCTCAACATGATCTACGGCCTGCTGGCCCTCGCGATCATCGTCGCGGTCCTGGGCGTGGTGAACACGCTCGCCCTGTCGGTGGTCGAGCGCACCCGGGAGATCGGCCTGCTGCGGGCGATCGGCCTCTCGCGCCGCCAGATGCGCCGCATGATCCGGCTGGAGTCGGTGGTCATCGCCCTCTTCGGCGCCCTGCTGGGCCTCGGCCTCGGCATGGCCTGGGGCACCACGGCCCAGAAGCTGCTGGCCCTCCAGGGCCTCGGCGTCCTGGACATCCCCTGGCCGACGATCATCGCGGTCTTCGTCGGCTCCGCGGTGGTGGGCCTGCTCGCCGCCCTGATCCCGGCGTTCCGGGCGGGCCGGATGAACGTCCTGAACGCCATCGCGACCGACTAGCGGGGCCGCCGCCCGAAGGCTCGGACGGCCCGGACGCGACACGGGGGTGCGCGTCCGGGCCGTCCGGCATTTCCCGGGCCCACCCCGAGTGACCGACGGTGGCGAACGGAGCTCGCCCCGCTACGCACCGGCGGGCGTCGGTCCACCGTCGTAGTCTGGAGACCCCCGGCTCGGCCCGTACGGCACGCGCCGGGCCGTTCGCGTTGTCCACCCCCGGGACGGGAAAGCCTTCATGAGCCTGCACGGTCTGCTCGACGCCGTCGTCAATGATCCGGCGCTCGCCGAAGCGGTGAAGGCCGCGGGCGACGGCAATCGGCCGCACATCGACCTCGTGGGGCCGGCCGCCGCACGGCCCTTCGCCGTCGCCGCGCTCGCGCGCGACGCCCAGCGGCCCGTGCTCGCCGTGACCGCCACCGGCCGGGAGGCGGAGGACCTGGCAGCCGCCCTGCGCTCCCTGCTGCCCGCCGACCGCGTCGTCGAGTACCCCTCCTGGGAGACGCTGCCGCACGAGCGGCTCTCCCCGCGCTCGGACACCGTCGGCCGCCGCCTGGCCGTGCTGCGCCGGCTGGCGCACCCCAGCGCGGACGACCCCGCGGCGGGCCCGGTCAGCGTCGTCGTCGCGCCCGTACGGTCCGTGCTGCAGCCCCAGGTCAAGGGCCTGGGCGACCTGGAGCCGGTGAGCCTGCGCAGCGGGCAGGGCGCGGACCTCGGCGAGGTCACCGAGGCGCTGGCCGCGGCCGCCTACGCCCGGGTCGAACTGGTCGAGAAGCGCGGCGAGTTCGCGGTGCGCGGCGGCATCCTCGACGTCTTCCCGCCGACCGAGGAACACCCGCTGCGGGTCGAGTTCTGGGGCGACGACGTCGAGGAGATCCGCTACTTCAAGGTGGCCGACCAGCGGTCGCTGGAGATCGCCGAGCACGGCCTGTGGGCGCCGCCGTGCCGTGAGCTGCTGCTGACCGACGCGGTCCGGGAGCGGGCCGCGGCGCTGGCCGAGGAGCACCCCGAGCTCGGCGAGCTGCTCGGGAAGATCGCCGAGGGCATCGCGGTGGAGGGCATGGAGTCCCTCGCGCCGGTCCTGGTGGACGACATGGAGCTGCTGCTGGACGTGCTGCCGGCCGGGGCGATGGCCGTGGTCTGCGACCCGGAGCGGGTCCGCACCCGGGCCGCCGACCTGGTGGCGACCTCGCAGGAGTTCCTGCAGGCGTCCTGGGCCGCCACGGCCGGCGGCGGCGAGGCGCCCATCGACGTGGACGCCGCCTCCCTGCGGGGCATCGCCGACGTCCGCGACCGCGCCCGCGAGCTGGGCATGATGTGGTGGTCCATCAGCCCCTTCGCGGCGGACGAGACGTTGACATCGGCCGTCGGCGCGGCGGGGGACGGCGACACCCTCAAGCTCGGCATGCACGCCCCGGAGACCTACCGCGGCGACACCGCCCGCGCGCTGGCCGACACCAAGGGCTGGGTCTCCGACGGCTGGCGCACGGTCTTCCTCACCGAGGGCCACGGACCGGCCGCCCGTACCGTCGAGGTGCTCGGCGGCGAGGGCATCCCCGCCCGCCTCGACGCGGACCTGGCGGAGCTGTCCCCGTCCCTCGTGCACGTCTCGTGCGCCGGGATCGACACCGGCTTCGTCGACCCGGGCCTGAGGATCGCCGTGCTGACGGAGGCCGACCTGACCGGCCAGAAGTCCGCCAGCAAGGACCTGGGCCGGATGCCGGTGCGCCGCCGCAAGACCATCGACCCGCTGACCCTGCAGGCCGGCGACTACATCGTCCACGAGCAGCACGGCGTCGGCCGCTACCTCGAGATGATCCAGCGCACGGTCCAGGGCGCCACCCGCGAGTACCTCCTCGTCGAGTACGCGCCCGCCAAGCGCGGCCAGCCCGGCGACCGCCTCTACATCCCCACCGACCAGCTCGAGCAGGTCACCAAGTACGTCGGCGGCGAGGCGCCCACCCTGCACCGGCTCGGCGGCGCGGACTGGACGAAGACCAAGGCGCGCGCCAAGAAGGCCGTCAAGGAGATCGCCGCCGACCTGATCAAGCTCTACTCCGCCCGCATGGCCGCCCCCGGCCATGTCTTCGGCCCCGACACCCCCTGGCAGCGGGAGCTGGAGGACGCCTTCCCCTACGCGGAGACGCCCGACCAGCTCACCACCATCGCCGAGGTCAAGGAGGACATGGAGAAGTCCGTCCCCATGGACCGCCTGGTGTGCGGCGACGTCGGCTACGGCAAGACGGAGATCGCGGTCCGCGCGGCCTTCAAGGCGGTGCAGGACGGCAAGCAGGTGGCGGTGCTGGTGCCCACCACGCTGCTGGTGCAGCAGCACTTCGGCACGTTCTCCGAGCGGTACTCCCAGTTCCCGGTCGTGGTGAAGGCGCTCTCCCGCTTCCAGACGGACGCCGAGGCGAAGGCCGTCCTGGAAGGGTTGCGCGAGGGCTCGGTCGACGTCGTCATCGGCACCCACCGCCTCTTCTCCTCCGAGACGAAGTTCAAGGACCTGGGCCTGGTCATCGTCGACGAGGAGCAGCGCTTCGGCGTCGAGCACAAGGAGCAGCTGAAGAAGCTGCGCGCCAACGTGGACGTGCTGACGATGTCGGCCACGCCCATTCCGCGCACCCTGGAGATGGCGGTGACCGGCATCCGCGAGATGTCGACGATCACCACCCCGCCGGAGGAGCGGCACCCGGTGCTGACCTTCGTGGGCCCCTACGAGCAGAAGCAGATCGGCGCGGCCATCCGCCGCGAGCTGCTGCGCGAGGGACAGGTCTTCTACATCCACAACCGGGTCGAGTCCATCGACCGGGCGGCCGCCAAGCTGCGCGAGATCGTGCCCGAGGCGCGCATCGCCACGGCGCACGGCCAGATGTCGGAGTCGGCCCTGGAGCAGGTCGTGGTCGACTTCTGGGAGAAGAAGTTCGACGTGCTCGTCTCGACGACGATCGTCGAGTCCGGCATCGACATCTCCAACGCCAACACCCTCATCGTCGAGCGCGGCGACAACTTCGGCCTCTCCCAGCTGCACCAGCTGCGCGGCCGTGTGGGCCGTAGCCGCGAGCGCGGCTACGCCTACTTCCTCTACCCGCCGGAGAAGCCGCTGACCGAGACCGCCCACGAGCGGCTGGCCACCATCGCCCAGCACACGGAGATGGGCGCGGGCATGTACGTGGCGATGAAGGACCTGGAGATCCGCGGCGCGGGCAATCTGCTCGGCGGCGAGCAGTCCGGGCACATCGCGGGCGTCGGCTTCGACCTCTACATCCGCATGGTGGGCGAGGCGGTGGCGGACTACCGGGCCTCGCTGGAAGGCGGCGCGGAGGAGGAGCCGCCGCTCGAGGTCAAGATCGAGCTGCCGGTCGACGCGCACGTCCCGCACGACTACGCCCCCGGCGAGCGGCTGCGCCTGCAGGCCTACCGCGCCATCGCCTCGGCGACCAGCGAGGAGGACATCAAGGCCGTCCGCGAGGAGCTCACCGACCGCTACGGCAAGCTGCCCGAGCCGGTGGAGAACCTCCTGCTGGTGGCCGGCCTGCGGATGCTCGCCCGCTCCTGCGGGGTCTCCGACATCACGCTGCAGGGCGCCAACGTGCGCTTCGGCCCGGTGGACCTGCGCGAGTCGCAGGAGCTGCGGCTCAAGCGGCTCCACCCGCGTACGGTCATGAAGCCGGCCACCCAGCAGATCCTGGTGCCGCGCCCGGCGACCCGCCCCATCGGCGGCAAGCCGCTGGTCGGCCGGGAGCTGCTGGCGTGGACGGGCGAGTTCCTGACCACGATCCTCGGTTAGCAGCCGCCTTCCGGGCCCTCGGCCACCCGCCTGGAACGACCGGGCGGCCGAGGGCCCGCCGCCGTCAGGGGCGGGTGGTCGCCGCGGTCGGCTTGGGCGTTCCCGGTGCCCGTCCCAGGGGGACGTACCAGGTCTTCCCGGTCCGTTCGAGGGCCAGCCGCTGCCGGTAGCGGCGGCCCTCGCCGTCGGTGCCCTCGATGACGACGTCGGCGAAGTCGGGGCCGAATTCGTGGTGGACGGTCATGCCGCCGACCTTCACCCGCCGGCCGCCCTCACGGGCGACGAGGGCCCGGGCCTCCTGCTCCGTGCCCTGGTCGCCGGGGCGCCCCAGCCCGGCCAGGGCGTCCGCGTCCCGGGCGTTGAGGGCCTCGACGTAGGCCGAGGCGGTCTCCTTCTCCGATCTCGCCTCGCCCTGGCCCGCGCCGCAGCCGGTCAGGGCGAGCAGTGTCGCGGTGGTCAGGGCCGCCGCGCCGAGCGCGGCCGTTCGACGTGCCGTCATCTGTGCCCCCAGGGCCGGGCGGAGCGGATCAGGTGCGGTGGGCGTAGTACCAGGCGTCGGGACGCTTGGCGATGAGGTTGCTCAGCTTCCGGTTGTGCGTATTACCGGTGTGGTAGGTGAGGTACCGCTCGGTGCGGGTGATCTTCGTGACGATCATGCTGTGGTCGATGTTGTTGTTCGGGCGCGGGCCCCAGTCGGCCTGCAGGACGTCCGCGGTGCCGAGGGCCCAGATGTCGCGCAGCGGCTTGGTGCGCTTGGAGTGCACCTGGGCGAAGAAGTACCAGTTCTCGGCGCCGGCCCAGGTGTAGCTGGTCCACGGCTGGGGGCCGTAGAACCACTTGCTGTTCTTCTTGCGGTCGAGGAGGGACCCGCCCACGGGCTTCCAGCCCCCGGCGTACATGGACTGGGAGATGAAGTTGGTGCAGTCGTTGCCGTAGGTGCGGTAGTCGTCGTTGGGGTGTTTCCAGTACTTGTTCGCGTAGGCGACCATCTTGGAGTAGTTGTACGACGCCATCGCCTTCGGCTCCGGCGGCGTCGTGGGACGGGCGAGCGAGGCCCGGACGGCGGGCGCGCCCTTGTCCTCGGAGTCGGGCTCGGTACGGCCCTCGGCGGGCGTCGCCAGGTAGGTGGTGACGTCGCCCGTGTCGATGTCCGGCTTGTCGGAGGCCAGCAGCCACGCGCCCGCGGCGGTGCGCTTGAACGTGAGCGTGTGGGTGAGGGAGTACTCCTCCGCCTCCGGGGCGTCCTCGGGCGCGTCCGGGTAGAAGAGGCTCGTGTCCTCGGTGATCTTGAGCGTGGCGGTGTCCCCGCGCAGCTCCGCGGCGCCCGGGGTGATCTTCACCTTCGCGTGGGTGTAGCCGCCGCTGGCCTTCACATACGCGCGGCCCTGCTCGGCCAGTCCCGTGAACTCCTTGCGGAGCTCCGTGCGCAGCGCCGCTTCGGCCTGCTGCGGTACGGCGGGCGTGATCCGGCTCCGCCCGGTGGCGGTCACGGTGTCGGCGCGCTGCTGCAGATAGCCCTCGGCGATCCGGGCGAGCGCGGCGGTGTCGGCGGCCGGAAGGGCCGTGGCGGGCGCCGTCGACGTGGCCGGATCGGGCCGCTCGGCGGCCAGGGCCAGTGGCGCCGCGCCGAGCGTCAGTGCGGTGGTGACGGTGACCGCGCAGGCGGTCCTGGTCAGTTTCCTCGGCATGTGCTTCCCCCATGAGCCGTAGCTGATTGACCGAAACCACAGTCATGGGGGAGTACGCGAGTGGCGGGGGAGGCAGTTGCCCCATGGCCGGAACGCTCGGAGGAATGGCCGGGACCGCCCCTACGCGACGTGCTTGAGCACCGCGTAGCCGCTCTCGACGCCGAGCACCCTGAACGTCGCCCCCGGGTGCCGCCGCTGCGCGTCCTCGGTCAGGTCCTTCGCGGTCCTGCCGTCGGTGATCCGCAGCGCGATGTAGTCGGGGACGATGCCACGGGTGTCGCCTATCCAGAAGACCCGGCAGCGGGTGACGAGCCGGCTTATGGGGGCGACGTCGGCCTCGACGGTGGCGTCGTCGGGGATGCGGGCGAGGAGGCGTTCGGCGTCCTTGACGCTCTGCGGCACGCGGTAGGTGTCGGGCTGGGTGAGGCTGTAGACGGGCAGCGAGGCGCTCAGCGCGAGGGCGGCGGCGACCACGGCGGCCGGCAGCTGGTGGGCGTAGCGGCGCAGCCAGGGACGTCGGCTGTGCCGGGCGGTGGCGAGCGCGTCGGTGAGGGCGATGAGGACGACGGGCATGAGGACCGCGCTGTAGTGCCAGTCGGTGCCCCAGTAGTGCTCCTCGTGGGAGGCGAACCGCCAGCCGAGGGTGGGCAGGGCGACGATCAGCACCGGTGAGCGCAGGGCCAGCAGGCCGGTGGTGGGCAGCAGCACCCACAGCAGGGTGCGGACGGCGGTCTCGGCCGGGATGACGGGGGCGGGCCCGTCCCCGCCGCCGATCTTGTTCCAGTAGTCGTAGGAGCCGCCGCTGTTGAAGCCGGGGATGATCAGGCCGAGGGCGATCGCGGTGGCGGCGAGCCCGAAGACGACCAGTGCGGCGGCGAGCGCCGTGGCCCCCTTCTCGCGGCGGCCTCCGCGCAGGCGGATCAGCATCAGCACGCCGATGGCGGCGACGGTGACCCCGAGGTCCTCCTTGACCAGCACCAGCGGAGCCGCCCACAGCGCGGCGGCGCGCCAGCGCCGGGTCACCACGGCCTCCAGCGAGAAGGCCAGCAGCGGCATGGCGAAGGCGATCTCGTGGAAGTCGAAGTCGACCGCCCGCTGCACTCCCCACGACAGTCCGTAGGCGACGCCGATCGCGAGGCCGCGGCCCCGGCCGAGCAGGCGGGCGGCGAGGCGGGTGACGGGCACGGCGGACAGGGCGAACAGCGCGGCCTGGACGACGAGCAGCGTCACCGGGCCGGGGAAGAGCCGGTAGAGCGGAGCTATCAGCGCGGTGACGGGGCTGAAGTGGTCGCCGAGGATGTTGGTGCCGGGCCCCTTGAGGTCGGCCATGGGCGGCCGGAGCCGGGAGTAGGCCTGTATCGCCTGCTCGAAGATGCCCAGGTCCCAGGACATGGTGAGCATCCGCAGATGGCGGCTGAGGGACAGCGCGGTATAGAGGACGAACAGGACGCCGCCCACCCAGTACGGGTCGAGCCCCGGCGCACGCAGGCGCGAGCGGCGGGTGGGCCTCTCGGGCGTGGCCTCGTCCGTGCCGCGGCCGGGAGCCGGAACGGCGGCGGTGGCCGAGTCCATGAGCGGTGTCCTCCGGTGTGGTGCGGGTCCGCGGCCCCTGCCGGGCCGACGGGACGAACGATATGCGGAGGCCGGTGCGGGTTCGGCCTCCCCTTCGAAGACGAGCGACCGGACCGTCCGGTTCAGCCGCTTTTCTTCCGCCCGGCACGTCGGCCGGTCTTGCAGTATGCGGCGTCGCCGGGCCGTGGCCGGCGGTCGGCGCGGTGGCCGGCCCGGGGAGCGAGTGGGCCACGTGCCCCGACATCCGCACGCTCGTTGGCCGAATCAGTGGCCCGGGTCACGTCGAGTGCCTAACATCGATCACCGCCCCGCCCCTGTTTGTTCGTGATCTCTGCCGGGAGGCTTCATGATCCGCCGCAGGACAGCGCTCTCCGTCTCCGCCGCCGCTCTGCTCGCCGCGGCCCCGCTGCTCACCGCGTGCGGGTCGGCACCGCACCCGGGGGCCGCGGCCGTCGTGGGCAAGGACCGCATCACCGTCTCCCAGCTGCAGCGGGAGGTCGAGGACGTGCGCGAGGCGCAGCGCTCCTCGCCGCAGGGCCCGCAGCTGCTGGCCGCCGGCGCCCGGCTCGGCCAGGACACCCTCGTCCGCCTGGTGCAGTACCGGATCGTGGAGCAGGCCGGGCAGGACAACGGCGTGGACGTCACCCGCCGGGAGCTGCAGGAACGCCGCCAGCAGGTCGAGCGGATGCTCGGCGGCCCCGAGGCGGTCGAGGGCCGCTTCCTCGCGGCCGGCATCGCCCCCGGCCAGGTCGACCAGGAGCTGCGGACCGGTCTGGTCCGCTCCAAGCTGGAGCGCAAGCTGGGCCAGGCCCGCACGAACGAGGTCCTGAGGCGGACCTCCGACGCCCTGCGGGTGGACGTCAACCCCCGCTACGGCACCTGGGACTCCCGGCGCGGCACCGCCCGGTCCGCGCTCGAGCCCTGGCTGCGCCCGGCGGAGCCGCCCGCCCCGGGGCAGCCGGCGTGAGCCGCCGCCCGGCCTCTCGCCTAGGCTCGGCCGTGTGAACGACCTGAACGACTCCCGCGGCCGCATCGTCCTGCTCACCACCAGCCACCGGGTCGCCCCCGGAATGCTGTCGTGGCCCGCCTGGCGGACGCTGCGCGAGGCCGACCGGGTCCTGTGCGCCGACGCCGGCCACCCGCAGCTGCCGTATCTGCGGGAGGCCGGCGTGACGGTCGAGCACGCGGCCGCCACCGCCCGCGAGCTGGTCGACTACTGCGCGGACGGCGGGCGCACGGCCGTGGTCCTCACCTCCGCCGAGGGCGAGTCGGCGCTGACCGACGGCCTGGCCCGGCTGGCCGGCTCCGGCCGGGAGTCGATGCCGGCGCTGGAACTGCTGCCCGGCTCCTACGACCTGCCCGGCGCCCGGCTGCTGGACCTGGTCCAGGTCATGGACCGGATCCGCCTCTCCTGCCCGTGGACCGGCATCCGCACCCACGAGGACCTGGCGAAGTACGGCCTGGAGGAGATGTACGAGCTCCTGGAGGCCATCGAGACCGGCGACCGCGAGGCGCTGCGCGAGGAGCTGGGCGACGTACTGCTCCAGGTCGTCTTCCACGCCCGCATCGCCCAGGACGACCCGGACGAGCCGTTCTCCGTCGACGACGTCGCGGGCGGCATCGTCGACAAGCTCATCCACCGCCACCCGCACGTCTTCGGCGACGAGAGCGCCGAGACGCCCGAGGACGTCAAGGAGCACTGGACGCGGACCAAGGCGGCGGAGAAGGGCCGCGAGTCCGTCACCGAGGGCGTGCCGCTCGGCCAGCCCGCCCTGGCCCTCGCCGCCAAGCTCGCCTCCCGGGTGCGCTCGGAGGGCCTGCCCGTGGATCTCCCGGCCGGCGAGGGGACCGGCTACGAGCTGCTGGCCCTGGCCGCGCGGGCCGAGGCGGCCGGCACCGACCCGGAGACCGCCCTGCGGGCCGCGGCCCGGACGTACCGCGACGCGATCCTCGAGGCCGAGGCGGCTGCCCGCGCGAGCGAGTGACGGACACCCGTTCGGCCCAGTGACGGTCTTGACGGGGGCGCGGGCGGGTACCCGCATCCCATGCGTACTGAGCACACGGACCTCGCCCTGCCCCACTGGTTCGGCGGCATCGCCCCGTTCATCGTGGGGCTGTTCGTCGTCGGCCTGCTGCTCGCGGCCTTCGTCTACGGGCAGCGGTGGCGCGACCGGGAGCCCCCGCCGCCGAGCCAGCCGCAGCGCCGCCAGGGGGCCTGGCAGACGCCCGCGGAACACGGCACCGGTCCCACCTCGCCCGACCACGGCCCGGGGCACAACGACGACAACGGCAAGATCGACTACGTCACCGAGCACCGCGAGTCGGACCGTCTGCAGACGGAGGCCGACGGGGAACGCGTGCTGCCGCACGAGATCCACAACCCCGGCAGCCACCCCGAGGAGCCGTCCGAGGAGCGCAAGAAGTGGAGCCCGGGCAGCAGCGGCTCCTTCGGCAGCGGCGGCAGCAGCCACACCTAGGACACTCCCTAGGTAGCGTCGGGGCGTGCACGAGAACCGTACGCCCCCTGCCCCGCCCCTGTTCACCTGGGAATTCGCCGCCGATCCGTACCCCGCGTACGCCTGGCTGCGCGAGCACGCCCCCGTCCACCGCACCGCGCTGCCCAGCGGGGTGGAGGCCTGGCTGGTGACGCGGTACGCCGACGCCCGGCAGGCGCTGGCCGACCAGTGGCTGTCGAAGAACCCCGTGCACCACTCCGAGAGCGCCCACGGCAAGGGCAAGGTCGGCATCCCCGGCGAGCGCAGCGCCAACCTGATGACGCACCTGCTCAACATCGACCCGCCGGACCACACCCGGCTGCGCCGGCTGGTCTCGAAGGCGTTCACCCCGCGCCGGGTCGCCGAGTTCGGCTCCCGCGTCCAGGAGCTGACCGACCAGCTGATCGACGGCTTCGCCGGGACGGGGGAGGCGGACCTCATCCACGAGTTCGCCTTTCCCCTGCCCATCTACGCCATCTGCGACATGCTGGGCGTCCCGCGCGAGGACCAGGACGACTTCCGGGACTGGGCGGGCATGATGATCCGCCACGGCGGCGGGCCGCGCGGCGGAGTGGCCCGTTCGGTGAAGAAGATGCGGGGCTATCTCACGGAACTGATCCACCGGAAGCGGGAGGATCTCGGCGAGGACCTCATCTCGGGACTGATCAGGGCGAGTGACCACGGCGAGCACCTCACCGAGGACGAGGCCGCGGCCATGGCTTTCATCCTGCTCTTCGCCGGTTTCGAGACCACCGTCAATCTGATCGGCAACGGGGTCTACGCCCTGCTGCGCAACCCCGGGCAGCGCGAGCGCCTCCAGCGCGCGCTCGCCGCCGGCGACGAGGGCCTGCTCGCCACGGGAGTGGAGGAACTCCTGCGCTACGACGGCCCGGTGGAGCTCGCCACCTGGCGGTTCGCCACCCGGGACCTGACCATCGGCGGACAGCGCATCGCCGAGGGCGACCCCGTGCTCGTGGTGCTCGCCGCGGCCGACCGCGACCCCGAGCGGTTCGCCGACCCCGACACCCTCGACCTCTCCCGGCGCGACAACCAGCACCTGGGCTACGGGCACGGCATCCACTACTGTCTCGGCGCCCCGCTCGCCCGCCTCGAGGGGCAGACGGCGCTGGCCACCCTGCTGCGCCGGCTGCCCGACCTGCGACTGGCCGCCGATCCGGACGACCTGCGGTGGCGCGGAGGCCTGATCATGCGTGGATTGCGCACTTTGCCCGTGGAATTCACTCCCGAGGGAACCGAACACGCATAACCCCGGCTCCTACCCCGTGACGCGGTATCAAACCACGTGATCCGAACGTGACCTGCGCTACACCGGCTTGTGACTCATCGGCGCCGTCGCTATGTTCGACGACCACATCAGCCGCCACACGAGAGGCCAGCACATGCGCTCAGGGTCCGGTAGACATCGCCGCCCCCGCCAGGTACCCGCCATCGTGGTCGCGGCGGGGGTGACGGGAGCGAGCATCGCCATGCCGCTGCTCGCCGCCTCCGGCGCCTCCGCGGCCGACACCGACACCTGGGACAAGGTCGCCCAGTGCGAGAGCGGCGGAACCTGGAGCGCCAACTCCGGCAACGGCTACTCCGGTGGGCTCCAGCTCACCCAGGAGATGTGGGAGCAGAACGGCGGCACCACCTACGCCCCGCGCCCCGACCTCGCCAGCCGCTCGCAGCAGATAGCCGTGGCCGAGCAGATCCTCAAGTCCAAGGGCCCCGACGCGTGGCCGAGCTGCGCCGTGAGCTCCGGCCTGCAGAAGGACGCCCCGGCGCCCGAGGTGAACCCCGGCAGCGGCGCCGACGGCACCACCCGGGCCCCCGCGCCGGAGCCCACGCGCGGGTCCGCGAAGGAGCGCCCGACGCCCTCCACGCCGGCGCACGAGTCCGGCAAGCCGTCCGACAAGCCCTCCGGCACCACCGAGCCCACGCCCGGCACGTCGCAGACGCCCGGCACGCCCACCCCGTCCGGCAGCCCCGGCACCGGCGAGGGCGGCAAGCACCGCAAGGACCCGTCCACGGAGCCCTCCGGCGGCACGGCGACCCCCTCGGGCACGCCCTCCGGCACGCCCTCGGAGACCCCGTCGCAGACGCCCGGGACCTCCCCGGCGCCCTCCGGCTCCCCGACGCCCGGCACCCCGTCCGACAGCGCCACCCCCGGCGCGGACGCGGGCACCGGGACGGGCGCCGGCAAGCACCGTGCCGAGCCGTCGCGTTCGGGCGACGAGGCCCAGCGCTCCTCGCGCGGCGACGCGCGGACGGACCCGGCGGGCCCGTCCGACTACACCGTGCGTCCGGGTGACAATCTGTCAGCCATCGCATCGGAGCACGCGGTCGACGGCGGATGGAAGACGATCTATCAGAAGAACCAAAAGGCGGTCGGATCCGATCCGGACCTCATCCAGCCCGGTCAGCGCCTCGACATCCGTAAGTAGCGGGCCGGTTCGGGCCGAATGTCCGTTCCAGTCGAAAGTGAGACATGGGTCTCGTCGCCCGACGCCCGGAGTGTCCCCGTCCGTTGCTCTTGTACCCGCTCCCACCTGCGAGAATGATCGTTCTCGGTAGGCCGTAACCAGCAACTGTGGCCGAAAAGTGGGGTTTGAACCTGTCGGCCGCCTGTGTTTAACGTCGTTTCCGCTCGCTACCGCGGGCACCTCGACCGCCACGCCGAATCCTGCCGGCGGTCGGGGGAGTCGTCGCGCAAGCGCCGTTGGCAGGAGCGGGGGAACCAGGTAGGGCGCCGGCACGCACCGACGGTCAACGACCGACGGGACGGGACGGCTTGGGGTGAAGCCCGGTGCGCGCGAGCGGACCGGGCCGGGCGAACTCACTAGCCCGAACCCGACAGCTCACCTCGTAGGCGTCGGTGAGGAAACCGACTTATGTCCAAGGGCAAGCACCGTCGTCCGTCCAAGGCCGTCCGCATCGTCACCCTCGCCGGTGTCACCGGCGCGGCTGTCGCCGCCCCTCTGATGGTCGCGACCTCCGCCAACGCCGCCCCTGTCCAGGCCTGGGACAGGGTCGCCCAGTGTGAGGCCGGGGGCAACTGGTCCATCAACACCCAAAACGGCTACTACGGCGGCCTGCAGTTCTCGAAGGAATCGTGGGACGCCGCAGGTGGCGGCAAGTACGCCGCGTACCCGCACCAGGCCACCAAGGCCCAGCAGATCCTCGTCGGCGAGCGCCTCCTCGCCCTGCAGGGTCCGGGCGCCTGGCCCAACTGTGGCGGTGGTCTGACCCGTGGCGGCCCGGCACCCGACGTCGACGGCGGCTCCTCGAAGCCCAAGCCGTCCAAGCCGTCGAAGTCCACCGGCGACCGCGACACCTCCACCAAGACCCACGCCGACCGCGGCGAGCGCCCCTCGGGCAAGCACGCCAAGCCGGGTTCGGGCACCGAGACGCCCGCGCAGAAGCAGACCCCGGGCAAGCACGCCAAGACCCCGACCTTCAAGAAGGGTGACGGCGAGTACGAGGTCAAGCAGGGCGACACCCTGGGCTCGATCGCCACGGCCAAGAAGGTCAAGGGCGGCTGGGCGAAGCTCTACGACCTCAACAAGAAGATCATCGACGACGCCGACGTCATCTACCCCGGGCAGATGCTGCACCTCAGCTGACCGCCGCCGGACCCCGTCCGGACGCCCGGACGGTCCCACCGCCAGGACGAGCCTTCCGCTCATCCGACGGACCGCCCCGCTCCGATGCGCCTACCCCCCGAGCCGCATCGGAGCGGGGCTCCGTCGTTCCCGCCTCCGGAACCCCGTGCCGGCCGTCCCCGTTGAGCGAACACACCGGCGATTCATCCGCTGATCTTGGCTTTTGTGCCAATTTTCGGTCCGCTGATCGATCCAAGGGCGGGCGCAGCCTCCGGCGCCCGTTAGGCTCGTGCTGCAGAACTCCAGCACACACGAAGGAGACCCTCGTGCCGTCCATCGACGTCGTCGTAGCTCGCGAGATCCTCGACTCGCGAGGCAACCCCACGGTCGAGGTCGAGGTCGGCCTCGACGACGGCTCCACGGGCCGTGCCGCCGTGCCGTCCGGCGCCTCCACCGGCGCCTTCGAGGCCATCGAGCTCCGTGACGGCGACCCCAAGCGCTACCTCGGCAAGGGTGTCGAGAAGGCCGTCCTGGCCGTCATCGAGCAGATCGGCCCGGAGCTCGTCGGCTACGACGCCACCGAGCAGCGCCTGATCGACCAGGCCATGTTCGACCTGGACGCCACCGATAACAAGGGCTCGCTCGGCGCCAACGCCATCCTGGGCGTCTCCCTGGCCGTCGCGCACGCCGCCTCCGAGGCGTCCGACCTCCCCCTCTTCCGCTACCTCGGCGGCCCGAACGCGCACCTGCTGCCCGTTCCGATGATGAACATCCTGAACGGCGGCTCGCACGCCGACTCCAACGTGGACATCCAGGAGTTCATGATCGCGCCGATCGGCGCGGAGTCCTTCTCCGAGGCCCTGCGCTGGGGCACCGAGGTCTACCACACCCTCAAGTCGGTCCTGAAGGCCAAGGGCCTGTCGACCGGCCTCGGCGACGAGGGCGGCTTCGCCCCGAACCTGGGCTCCAACCGCGAGGCCCTCGACCTCATCCTCGAGGCCATCAAGCAGGCCGGCTACACCCCCGGCCAGGACGTCGCGCTCGCCCTGGACGTGGCCGCCTCCGAGTTCTACAAGGACGGCGTCTACAAGTTCGAGGGCAAGGACCGCTCCGCCGCCGAGATGACGGAGTACTACGCCGAGCTCGTCGAGGCGTACCCGCTGGTCTCCATCGAGGACCCGCTGTTCGAGGACGACTGGGCCGGCTGGAACACCATCACCGAGAAGCTCGGCGACAAGGTCCAGCTCGTCGGCGACGACCTGTTCGTCACCAACCCCGAGCGCCTCGCCCGTGGCATCGAGGAGAACTCCGCCAACGCCCTGCTGGTCAAGGTCAACCAGATCGGTTCGCTGACCGAGACCCTGGACGCCGTCGAGCTGGCCCAGCGCAACGGCTTCAAGTGCATGATGTCGCACCGCTCCGGCGAGACCGAGGACGTCACCATCGCCGACCTGGCCGTCGCCACCAACTGCGGCCAGATCAAGACCGGTGCCCCGGCCCGCTCCGAGCGCGTCGCCAAGTACAACCAGCTGCTGCGCATCGAGGAGATCCTCGACGACGCCGCGGTGTACGCGGGCCGCTCGGCGTTCCCGCGCTTCAAGGGCTGAGCTCCACGGGCTGAGCCTTAAGGGCTGAGCTCTCGCCAGTCTCCGTACGTCCCCGGCCGCGGTCCCGTACCGTGTCCGGGGACGTACGTTCGTAGAGGACTCCGAGGACTCACTGGGGAGGCGACGTGGGCGCGGACCGGTTCTCCACCGCGACCAGGCTCAAGGCGCTCGGCACGGCGATCGTGCAGGGGCCCGCCGTCGCGCGGGTCTACCGGGCGCGGCCGCAGCGGCGCAGCCGGCTCACGGGACGCGCCGCGCTGCTCGCGCTCGTCGTCTGCTCCCTCGTCGTCGCCCTCGCCTATCCGATGCGCCAGTGGGTCACCCAGCGCTCGGACATCGCCGACCAGCGGCGCCAGACCGAGAACGCCCGCGAGCAGGTGAAGCGGCTGCGCGACGAGAAGGCCCGGCTGGAGGACCCCGCGTACGTCGAGCAGCAGGCGCGCGAGCACCTGCACTACCTCCGCCCGGGGGAGACCGGCTACAGCGTGGTGGGCGGCGGTGGTCCCACCAAGCCGCCCAGGGACCGGGGCGCGGCCGACCGCCCCTGGTACAGCAACCTCTGGGAAGACATCGACTCCTCCGACGGGCAGCAGCGCCGAGCGCTTCCCTGACGCCCCCCCCGCGCACCGCATCCGAACCAGACCGAGCATCAACGAGCACGAGCGAGCACATGGACACGCCTCCTCCGAAGACCGAGCCCACCGAGCCGACCGACGCGGACATCGCCGCGTTCAAGGAGCAGCTGGGGCGCCCGCCGCGCGGCCTGCGCGCCATCGCGCACCGCTGCCCGTGCGGCAACCCCGACGTCGTCGAGACCGCGCCGCGGCTGGAGGACGGCACGCCGTTCCCGACGCTGTACTACCTGACGTGCCCGCGCGCCGCCGGCGCCATCGGCACGCTCGAGGGCTCCGGCCTGATGAAGGAGATGCAGGACCGGCTGGCGACCGACCCCGAACTGGCGGCCGCCTACCGGGCCGCGCACGAGGACTACATCGCGCGCCGCGACGCGATCGAGGTCCTGGAGGGCTTCCCGAGCGCCGGCGGCATGCCGGACCGGGTCAAGTGCCTGCACGTGCTCGTCGGCCACTCGCTGGCGGCGGGCCCGGGCGTGAACCCCTTCGGCGACGAGGCCATCGCCCTGCTCCCGGAGTGGTGGAGCAAGGGCCCGTGCGTCACCCCCTGCGGCGGCGCCGGCGAATGCGGCGAGGAGCGGGCATGACGCGGGTCGCCGCCGTCGACTGCGGCACGAACTCCATCCGGCTGCTCGTCGCCGACGCCGACCCGGCGACCGGTGAACTCAAGGAGCTCGACCGGCGGATGACGATCGTGCGGCTCGGCCAGGGGGTCGACCGTACGGGCCGCTTCGCGCCGGAGGCGCTCGAGCGGACGTTCGCCGCCTGCCGGGAGTACGCCGAGGTCATCCGGGCGCTCAACGCGGAGCGGGTGCGTTTCGTCGCGACGTCCGCGTCCCGCGACGTGTCCAACCGCGAGGAGTTCGTGCGCGGCGTCGTGGACATCCTCGGCGTGGAGCCCGAGGTGATCACCGGTGACCAGGAGGCGGAGTTCTCCTTCACCGGCGCCACCAAGGAGCTCACGGGCCGGGACGACCTGGCGAAGCCGTATCTGGTCGTGGACATCGGCGGCGGCTCGACGGAGTTCGTGGTCGGCGACGACCACGTGCGGGCGGCGCGCAGCGTCGACGTGGGCTGCGTCCGGATGACGGAACGTCACCTCGTGGTGGACGGCGAGGTCACCGACCCGCCGACGCCGGAGCAGATCGCCGCGATACGCGCCGACGTCGAGGCCGCGCTGGACCTGGCCGAGGAGAGCGTCCCGCTCACCGAGGCCCGTACCCTCGTCGGCCTGGCCGGCTCGGTCACCACGGTCGCGGCGATCGCGCTCGGCCTGGACGCGTACGACTCCGAGGCCATCCACCACTGCCGCGTCTCCCTCGAGCGGGTCCGCGAGATCACGGCCATGCTGCTGGAGTCGACGCACGAGCAGCGCGCGGCGTTCTCCGTGATGCACCCCGGCCGGGTCGACGTCATCGCCGCCGGAGCGCTCGTCCTGCAGTGCGTGATGGAGCGTTCCGGGGCCCGGGAGGTCGTGGTCAGCGAGCACGACATCCTGGATGGGATCGGCTGGAGCATCGCCTGAGGGCGTCCGCCGGAGAATGTTCGTGAAATCCTTCACATGAAATAGCGGTCCTAGGACCCCGGAGGGAGGCCTTCTGGCCCCCTTCCGGGGTCCGTCGGCCCCTGGCGGCCGGAAACCGTGTGGTTTTCGCCGTCTTAAAGAAACGCTTATGCGGAAGCCCCGGGCGCAGTGGTCCAGTCCACCGCGAGGCCGCAAGGCCAGTTCAGCAGGGGTGATCAACGCCCGGCGGGACGGCCTGGTTCCCTCATGGGGCTATGGCGTCGGTCACGGGGGCGGCGGAGTGTAGCAGACCCCCCTCGGGCTCTTGTGAAGGGGCTCACGAGCACCCCTGCGGGGAGTGCTGGATACTCGAATCATGAGCACCACGGAGCGTCCACGGATCCTCGTAGTAGGCGGTGGGTACGTCGGCCTGTACGCGGCACGCCGCATCCTGAAGAAGATGCGCTACGGCGAGGCGACCGTCACGGTCGTCGACCCGCGCTCGTACATGACGTACCAGCCCTTCCTCCCTGAAGCAGCCGCCGGCAGCATCTCGCCGCGCCACGTCGTGGTGCCGCTGCGCCGCGTCCTGCCCAAGGCGGAGGTTCTCACCGGCCGTGTCACCACGATCGACCAGGACCGCAAGGTCGCCACGATCGCGCCGCTCGTCGGCGAGGCGTACGAGCTGCCTTTCGACTACCTGGTGATCGCGCTCGGCGCCGTCTCCCGTACCTTCCCGATCCCCGGCCTTGCCGAGAACGGCATCGGCATGAAGGGCATCGAGGAGTCCATCGGCCTGCGCAACCACGTTCTCGAGCAGCTGGACAAGGCCGACTCGACGAAGGACGAGGAGATCCGCCGCAAGGCGCTGACCTTCGTCTTCATCGGTGGCGGCTTCGCCGGCGCCGAGACGATCGGCGAGGTCGAGGACATGGCGCGGGACGCCGCCAAGTACTACCCGAACGTGAAGCGCGAGGACATGCGCTTCATCCTCGTCGACGCTGCGGACAAGATCCTCCCCGAGGTCGGTCCGAAGCTCGGCGAGTACGGCAAGAAGCACCTGGAGAGCCGCGGCGTCGAGATCTACCTCTCGACCTCCATGGACTCCTGCGTCGACGGCCACGTCGTGCTGAAGAACGGCCTCGAGGTCGACTCCAACACGATCGTGTGGACCGCGGGCGTCAAGCCCAACCCGGCGCTGTCCCGCTTCGGCCTGCCGCTGGGCCCGCGCGGTCACGTCGACACCTCCGAGACCCTCCAGGTCCAGGGCACCGACTACATCTGGGCCGCGGGCGACAACGCCCAGGTCCCGGACATGGTCGGCCGCAAGGCGGGCAACGAGAACGCCTGGTGCCCGCCGAACGCCCAGCACGCGCTGCGCCAGGCCAAGGTCCTCGGCGACAACGTCCTGTCCGGCATGCGCGGCTTCCCGCAGAAGACGTACTCGCACGCCAACAAGGGCGCGGTGGCAGGCCTCGGCCTCCACAAGGGCGTCGCGATGATCGTCATGGGCAAGACCAAGATCAAGCTCAAGGGCCGGCTGGCCTGGTACATGCACCGTGGTTACCACGGCATGGCCATGCCGACCTGGAACCGTAAGATCCGCATCTTCGCGGACTGGACCCTGGCCATGTTCCTCAAGCGCGAGGTCGTCTCCCTGCGCGCCATGGAGAACCCGCGCGAGGAGTTCTACGAGGCCGCCAAGCCGGCCCCGCAGCCGGCCGCCAAGGCCGACGCGAACCAGGGTCAGAAGGCGAAGGCCTCCTAAGCACGGCATCGACCGCAGGGCGTCCACCAAATCCGTGGGGTGGGCGCCCTTCGGCGTACCCGGAGCGCGAAGTTGACCTAATCTGGATCGGCAGAAGGACTACAGCACGACCTGTTGGTGTTCAGGTGTCAGGTGAAACTATCTCCTGACACTTCATCATGGAGGTGTGCGACATGGCCGAGGCCGCCTCGCGGCTCACCGCGCTCGCCGAGCAGGTACTGGGGAAGCCCTTCCCCGTCCGCCTGCGCGCCTGGGACCGCAGCGAGTCGGGACCGCCCGGCACTCCCGTCCTGATCATCAAGCACCGCCGCGCCCTGCGCCGCCTGCTGTGGAAGCCGGGCGAACTCGGCCTGGCGCGCGCCTGGGTCGCCGGCGACCTCGACGTCGAGGGCGATCTCTACGAAGCCCTGGACCTGCTCGCAGGCTCCCTGTGGGAGCGCGCCGAGGACGCCGCCCGGCCCGCCGGCCCCGCCGCCCTCCTCGGCGCCCTGCGCGACCCGGTGCTGCGCGCCGCGGGCCGCGAGCTGATCGCGCTCGCCGGACCCTGGGCGCCGCCCGCACCACCGCCCGAGGAGGCCCGCCGCACCGGCGGCCCGCTGCACACCCTGCGCCGCGACAAGCAGGCCATCAGCCACCACTACGACGTCGGCAACGCCTTCTACGAGCGGGTCCTCGGCCCCTCCATGGTGTACTCCTGCGCCTACTGGGAAAGTCCCGGCTCCACCCTCGAGGACGCCCAGCACGCCAAGCTCGACCTCATCTGCCGCAAGCTCGACCTCGGGCCGGGCCGGCGCCTGCTGGACGTCGGCTGCGGCTGGGGCTCGATGGTGCTGCACGCCGCCCGCGAGTACGAGGTGAGCGCCGTCGGCATCACCCTCTCCGAGGAACAGGCCGCCTACGCCCGCAAGCGCGTCGCCGAGGCCGGCCTGACGGACCGTATCGAGATCCGCGTCCAGGACTACCGGCTGGTCTCCGACGGGCCCTACGACGCCATCTCCTCCGTCGGCATGGCCGAGCACGTCGGCTCCGCCCGCTACGCCGAGTACGCCGCCGACCTCTACGCCCTGCTCCGGCCCGGCGGCAGGCTGCTGAACCACCAGATCGCGCGCCGCCCCCTGAAGGACGAGGAGGCCTACCGCGTCGACGAGTTCATAGACCGCTACGTCTTCCCCGACGGCGAGCTCGCCCCCGTCGGGCGGACCGTCGCCCAGCTGGAGGAGGCCGGGTTCGAGGTCCGGGACGTGGAGGCCCTGCGCGAGCACTACGCCCTGACGCTGCGCCAGTGGGTGGCCAACCTGGAGACCCACTGGGACGAGGCCGTACGGCTCACCTCCCCGGGCCGGGCCCGCGTCTGGCGGCTGTACATGGCCGCCTCGGCCCTGTCCTTCGAGCGCAACCGCATCGGCGTGAACCAGGTGCTGGCGGTGCGCACGCCGGAGTCCGGCGAGCCGGGCCTGTCCCTGCGCACCCGCGACTGGCGCGGCTAGCGGCGGGACGCGCGAAGGGGCCCGGTCCGCATGGACCGGGCCCCTTCGCTGCTTTTCCGCTTTTCCGCTTGCGCGTACGGGCTACTCCGCCTTGATGGCGTCGAGCATGTTCAGCTTGGCCGCCCGGCGGGCGGGCCACAGCGCGGCCAGCACGCCCACCAGGGCGGACAGCAGCAGGAAGACGCCCATGCGCTCCCAGGGGAGCACCAGCTCGTAGGTGCTGATGCCCTTCTTGATGAGGTCGCCCGCGGCCCAGCCGAAGAAGACGCCCAGCCCGACACCCATCACACCGCCGAAGACCGAGATGATCAGGGACTCCAGGCGCACCATGCGCTTGATGCCCTTGCGGTCCAGGCCGATGGCGCGCAGCATGCCGATCTCCTGCCGGCGCTCGAAGACCGACATCGCCAGGGTGTTGACGACGCCGAGGACGGCGACGACCACGGCCATGGCCAGCAGGCCGTAGAGCATGTTGAGCAGCAGGCTGATGCCCTTGGAGATGCCGTCGGAGATGTCCTGCTTGGTCTGGATCTGGATGGCGGGGTTGTCGCCGAGGGCCTTGCCCAGCGCGTCCTTGGTGGCCTCGCTGGTGCCGGCCTTGGTCTTGACCAGCACCTGGCGGTCGTCGATCTGGCTCTGGTGCGGGGCCAGCGTCTGGGTGTCGACCATGATGCCGCGCATCAGGTCGTTGCCCTTGTAGACGCCGGAGACCGTCAGCCTGGCCTTCTTGCCGTCCTCGAAGGTGACGTCGAGGGACGAGCCGGTCTTCCAGTGGTTGGTGCGGGACGTGGCGTCGTCGATGACGACGTTGCGGCCGGAGAGGCCGGCGAAGGAGCCCGACGTGAACTCGAGGTTCATCAGCTTGCCGATGGTGGCGCCGTTGACGCCCATGAGCTCCCTGTGCTCGCCGGCGACCATGGACCAGGAGCTGCGCAGCGGGCTGGCGGCGACGACGTCCGGGTGCGTGGAGAGCTTCTTCTCCACGTCGGTGGACAGCGGGGTCATGCTGGCCATGGAGACGACGTAGTCGGCCTTCATGGAGCCGGTGGCCATCTTGTCGATGGCCTGCTGCACGCTGCCGGCGATCACGGTCAGGCCGGTGATCAGGGTGAGGCCGATCATCAGCGCGGAGGCGGTGGCGGCGGTGCGGCGCGGGTTGCGGACCGCGTTCTGCCGGGCCAGCTTGCCGGTCATGCCGAAGGGGCGCAGGATCGGGGCCGCCGCGGCGATCACCGGGCGGGACAGCAGCGGCGTCAGCACGAACACGCCGATGAGGACCAGGCCCGCGCCCAGACCCATCATGGTCGAGCTGGTGGCGGTCAGGACGATCGCGGCACCGATGGCGGTGATGACGCCGCCGATGGAGTTGCGGACCACCAGGGACTTGGTGGTGGCCACCGCGTGCACGCTGTTCATCGCGGCGACCGGCGGGATCTTCGCGGCGCGGCGGCCGGGCAGCCACGCGGCGAGCATGGTGACGACGACGCCGACGACCATGGACACCAGGACCGTGCTCGGGGCGATCACCAGCGGGCCGTCCGGGATGGTGGCGCCGGTGCCGCTGATCAGCGCCCGCAGGCCGGCGCCGATGCCGATGCCCGCGACCAGACCGGTGACGCCCGCGACCGAGCCCACGACGAACGCCTCGATGAGCACCGAGCGGGTGACCTGACGGCGGCTCGCGCCGACCGCGCGCAGCAGCGCCAGCTCCTTGGTGCGCTGGGAGACCAGCATGGTGAAGGTGTTGGCGATGATGAAGACGCCGACGAAGAGGGCTATGCCCGCGAAGACCAGCAGGCTGGTGCGCATGCCGTCCATGCCCTGGGCGATCACCCGGCTCTGCTCGTCGGCGAGCTCCTTGGCCGTGGTGGCCTTGGCGTCCTTGGGCAGGATCTTCTCGACGGACGCCTTCAGCGCGGCCTGGGAGGTGCCGGCCGCCGCCTTCACGTCGATCCGGTCGAACTCGCCGGGCCGGCCGTAGAGCTTCTGCGCGGTGGGCGTGTCGAAGAGGGCGAGGCTGCCGCCGGCGGAGACGTTGCCGTCGTCGGTGGTGAAGACGCCGGTGAGCTTCTGCCGCAGGACCGGGCCGTCGACGGAGACCCGGACGGTGTCGCCGACCTTGTAGCCGGCGCGCTCGGCGGTCTTGGCGTCGAGGGCGATCTCGCCGGCGCCCTGCGGCGCGCGGCCGCTCTTCATGGGGTAGCGGGCGTCCTTGCCGTCGCCACCCGCGTAGTAGTTGGCGCCGGAGGAGTTGAAGCCCTCGCCGACGAGCTTGCCGTTCTTGTCGGCGACGGCGGCGAAGCCGGTGACCGAGCCGGTGGCGGAGGCGGCGCCGGGGACCTTGCCGGCCTGGTCGAGCAGCCGCTGGCCGAGCTTGGGGGTCCGGCCGGGCTTGTCCTCGTCGCCGGCCGCCCGGTGGGGCTCGACGGCGACGTCGACGCCGGTGAAGCCCTTCTCGGAGCTCTTCTGGTACGCGGCGGAGATGGTCGAGGTGAAGACGAGGGTGCCGGAGACGAAGGCCACGCCGAGCATCACGGCGAGCACCGTCATCATCAGCCGGGCCTTGTGCGCGAGCACGTTGCGCAGGGCGGTACGGAACATTTCGGGGTCAGTCCTGGAGATCGAGTCCGGCGGTGATCAGCTCGTACGGCCCTTGGCGTCGAACCGCTTCATGCGGTCGAGGACGGCGTCGGCGGTGGGGTCGCGCATCTCGTCGACGATGCTGCCGTCGGCGAGGAAGACGACGCGGTCGGCGTAGGAGGCGGCGACGGGGTCGTGGGTGACCATGACGACGGTCTGGCCGAGTTCGCGCACGGAGTTGCGCAGGAAGCCGAGGACCTCGGCGCCGGAGCGGGAGTCGAGGTTTCCGGTGGGCTCGTCGGCGAACATGATCTCGGGGCGGCCGGCCAGGGCGCGGGCGACGGCCACGCGCTGCTGCTGGCCGCCGGAGAGCTGGTTCGGGCGGTGCTTGAGCCGTCCGGACAGGCCGACGGTGTCGACGACCATGTCGAGCCACTGCTTGTCGGGCTTGCGACCGGCGATGTCCATGGGGAGCGTGATGTTCTCCAGGGCGGTCAGCGTCGGCAGCAGGTTGAAGGCCTGGAAGATGAAGCCGATCTTGTCGCGGCGCAGCCGGGTGAGCTTCTTGTCGTTGAGGGTGGTCAGCTCGGTGTCGCCGATGCGGGCGGAGCCGCCGGAGACGGAGTCGAGGCCGGCCATGCAGTGCATGAGGGTCGACTTGCCGGAGCCGGACGGGCCCATGATCGCGGTGAACTCGGCCTGCCGGAACTCCACGGAGACCGCGTCCAGCGCGACCACCTGCGTCTCGCCCTGTCCGTAGACCTTGGTGAGATCCGTGGCGCGGGCTGCGACCGCGGTGCTGCGGACGGCGGTCGGGGCGCCGAAGGGGGTGGTGGTCACGGTGGAGCGCTCCTGTCGGGACGGCATGTCAGGGGACGTACTCCATGGTCCTGTGCGGACACGGGGCGCGGATCAGCCGGAGCTCCGGTTCTCGGGGCAGTCTCGGGAGGTACGCGAGGGCGGCCCCGTCATCCCTGGGTAGGAGACGGGTGCTTACCGAGAGCGACGAGATTGCGACAATTCCGCTTCACCCCGGGGGTGGGGTGGTGAACGGGGGAGATGGGCCTCTGGCATGTGCCAAAGGCGTCATCCCTGCACTGATGGGGGCTCAGTTGCCATTAAAATAAGACAACCTCGGGTCATCGTTCCGCTGATTGGGGGGCGCTGCCCGGCTAGGCTCGTCCTGCTCTCCTCGCGGTGGAGGTTCGCGCACCTCTCCGCCCGCTCCTGCCCGAGAGCCCCCGCCCGGATGGTGGAATGCAGACACGGCGAGCTTAAACCTCGCTGGCCCTTCGGGCCGTGCCGGTTCAAGTCCGGCTCCGGGCACTTCCCCCTCCGCTTCCGTGCAGCTTCACCCGCCGCCTCGGCGCCCTTCCGTATCGCGCGGACCGGGCGTCACGCGGGAATACCCGCTTTCCCGCGCCTTCGCGGAACCGATCGCCGCCCGTTCGCGTTGTCCGGTACGTATCCGCAGGCATCCAGTAGACATCCGGTGGGCATCCGGTAGGCATCCGGTACGGAGTGCGGTAAGAAAAGATCGTCCCGAAGCAGGAGAGTCGTTCTTTTGCCTACCTATTACCCTTGAGCCCAAGGCCGCGCCGTGTGGCCATGGAGGAGTGAGATGAGGAGCAGGAACCCGGTCTTCTCGCGACGGGGGTTCAGCGGCGGTCACGCGGGCTTCGACGCGGGCCCGCAGGCCGGGACCGCGCAGGCCCAGGGCAACCCGTACGCGGCCAACCCGTACGCCGGAAACCCCTACGGCCAGCCCGCCAACCCCTACGCGGCCAACCCGTACGCCCAGGGCGGTCCGGACCTTCAGCAGGGCTACCCCCCGCAGGCGCCCGCGCGCGCCGCCGACCGCATGACGATCGACGACGTCGTCGCGCGGACCTCCATCACGCTGGGCCTCGTGGTCCTCGCCGCCGGCGCCGCCTGGGCGCTGCGGCTGCCCGTGGGCGTCGGCTTCGCGGCCGGCCTCGTGGCCATGGTGCTCGGCTTCGTCCAGTCCTTCCGGCGCACGGTCTCCCCGGCGCTCATCCTGGGCTACGCCCTCTTCGAGGGCCTGTTCCTCGGCGTCATCAGCCAGGCCTACAACGAGGTCGCCAAGGGTGCCCCGATGCAGGCCGTGCTCGGCACGATGGCCGTCTTCGCCGGTGTGCTGATCGCCTACCGGGCCAAGATCATCAGGGTCAACGCCCGCTTCATGCGGTTCGTGATCGGCGCGGCCATCGGCTTCGTGCTGCTGTCGCTGGTCAACGTTCTGGTCGCCGTCTTCGTCGGCGGTGACGGGCTCGGCCTGCGCACCGGCGGCCTGGGCATCGTCTTCGGCGTCATCGGCGTCGTGATCGGTGCGGCGTTCCTGGCGCTGGACTTCAAGCAGGTCGAGGACGGCGTGCGGTACGGCGCTCCGCGCGAGGAGTCGTGGCTGGCGGCGTTCGGTCTGACGATGACGCTGGTGTGGATCTACACCGAGATCCTCCGGCTCATCGCGATCCTGAATAACGACTAACGCGACGACTAGCGCGACGACTAGTGCGACGGCTGGCGCGACGGCCGGCGCCCGACTGGCGCGCATAAATGCATAACCGGTGACGGGGGATCCCCGGCCGGTGGCGGGGCCCGGGAGGACTTTGTCCTCCCGGGCCCCGTCGTGTTTGCGGCGCCCGCTACCGGAGCTTCCGCGCCGCGCGTCGCAGGTCGTACTCGTGGACGATCGCCTTTGCGTGGCCGTAAGCGAGATTGTGCTCTCCGCGCAGCCAGCTGACCTTCTCCTCGAAGCGGAAGAGAGAGGGTCCTTCTTCGACCGTGCGCAGCCAGTCGGCTACTTCGCGGCCGGTGCAGTGGGGGATTCGGGAGAGCAGGTTCCGGTGGGTCTCGTCGGAGAAGACGTGGGACATCGGCGCCTCCGGACGCGTGGAATGATGGTCCTTCATGTCACCGTGCCCGAGTGTTCAAGCGTTGGCAACAGTCGGTGGGCGGCGCATAGGCTCGTGGCGTGGATGATGTGACGCCTCTCCTGGCCGCCGTGGACAGCTTCGCCGACCGGCTGCGGACCCTTCCCCAGTCCCGACTCAGCCGCGGGGCGGCGGCGGAAGCGCTGGCCCTGGCGCGAGAGTTGGCCGCCTGGACCCAGCGGATCGAGGAGCCGGGGGCCGTCGAGCTGAGGGAAATGCCGGACGCCGGGATGTTCGCGGTCGCCGACCAAGTGGCGGTGGCCGGCCATGATTTGGCCGAAGCGCTCATCGCCTCCGGCGGTGTGGCCGAGGGGGCGGCGGAGGCCGTGTCGCTCGTGCGGGCTGCGGAGCGGCGCTGCGGGCTGTAGGGGGCGGGGTCGTCGGTGGGGCGGGGCCGGGGCGGGACGGGCCGGGCCCTTCCGGGGCTGGATTATTTACGGCCCCCCTCTGCCGTGAGGGTGCTCCGCACGTCGCCGCAAATAACCCTTACGCCCCTGCCAGGGCCCGGCCCGTCCCGCCCCGGCCCCTCCGGCCTGTCCTCGGGTGCGGCTTTTTACGGTGACGCTGTGACCCGGTCCGCCAGGGCGTAGATGCTGCCGGTCCGGCCCTGGCCCCTCCGGCCTGTCCTCGGGTGCGGCTTTTTACGGTGACGCTGTGACCCGGTCCGCCAGGGCGTAGGCGCTGCCCGTCCCGCCCCTCCGGCCTGTCCTCGGGTGCGGCTTCTTACAGCGAGGCTATGACCCGGTCCGCCAGGACGTAGACGCTGCCCGTCCGGCAGCGGAAGGTCAGGGCGTAGGCGCCCGAGACGCCCGAGCCGCCCAGCAGTACTGGCGCGTCGCCCGCGCGCAGGGCCTCGGCCAGGCGCTCGGCGGTCTCGCGGTGGCCGGGGGTCATGCAGACCGTGGTGCCGTCGGCGAAGACGTAGACGTCGAGCGTGCCCAGCGGGCCGGGGCGGACGTCCGCCAGCGGGATCTCCGCCTCCGCCAGCTCCTCGAGGAGCTCGACCGTGTGCTCGTGGTCGGTCGCGGCCGCCGCCACCGGCGAGAAGTCCGGGTGCGAGGGGTGCCGGCGGCGCGCGGCGGCCAGCTCGGGGGAGTCCGCGGCCTCCGCCTCGTCGGCCGGGTCGACCTGGCGGGGCAGGTAGAAGCCGCCGTACGGGCTCTCCAGGAGCGGCTCGTCGCCCAGGCCCGGCAGCCCGCCCAGCAGGGAGGGGGCGTCGGCCGCGTTCGTCAGGTCGCGTGCCTCCTGCGCCGCCCAGAACGCGCGGGCCTCGGCCAGCTCCCGCTCGCGCTCCTCGGCGAGGGCGTCGGCCACCGCCGCCCGTATCTCGGAGAGCTCGGCGACCGGCGCGCTGCGGGCGGGAGGCACCGCCGCGGTGCGCGTCTCGCGCTCCGCCGTCGCGGCCGCCAGATCGGCGCGCAGCTCGGTGAGCTGGCGACGCAGGCCGCGCGTACCGAGCAGGGCGGCGACGCCCGCGGCCGTGGCGGCGGCAGCGGCCAGCAGCAGGGCAAGAGACATGGCGCTCACTGGCGAACTCCCGGTTGCTATGGATCCCCCGAATTCCTACCTCAGCTTCGCGCACGTCCTGGGAGTCCCGCAGGGCGAAACGTCATGAACCGGACGGGACTTCGGTCCCGGACGTTGTACCTTCAACCACTCTGACCTGCGGAAACGAATCTCCCCCGGGATGTTCGTCACATCCTGGGGGAGATTCGGTCACGTTTTGGCAAGGTCCGTGCCTGGTGCTGCTGGCAGTTGCCCGGCGGTCACGCCGGCCGGTGCCGGATCGGCTCAGGCGCTCGTGTCACGGTCGCGCTGAGCCTCGCCTCCGCTGCGGCTCAGCTCAGGCGCGCGCGTTCATGGTCGCGCTGAGCTTCGCCTCCGCTGCGGGCAGGTGCCGCCTTCGTGCCTCAGGTGACCCCTGCCCTCCGCTGCGGCTCAGCTCAGGCGCTCGATCACAATCGCCATGCCCTGGCCGCCGCCCACGCACATCGTCTCCAGGCCGAACTGCTTGTCGTGGAACTGGAGGGAGTTGATCAGCGTGGTGGTGATGCGGGCGCCCGTCATGCCGAAGGGGTGGCCGACCGCGATGCCGCCGCCGTTGACGTTGAGCCTGTCGATGTCGATGCCCAGGTCGCGGTAGGAGGGGATGACCTGCGCGGCGAACGCCTCGTTGATCTCGACCAGGTCGATGTCGCCGATCGACAGGCCGGCCCGCTTCAGGGCCTGCTTGCTGGCCTCGACCGGGCCGTAGCCCATGATCTCGGGCGACAGCGCCGAGACGCCGGTGGAGACGATGCGGGCGAGCGGGGTCAGGCCCAGCTCGCGGGCCTTGGTGTCGGACATGATCACCAGGGCGGCGGCGCCGTCGTTGAGCGGGCAGCAGTTGGCGGCCGTGATCATGCCGTCCGGGCGGAACGCGGGCTTGAGGCCCGCCACGCCCTCGAGGGTGACGCCCGCGCGGGGGCCGTCGTCCTGGGAGACGACCGTGCCGTCGGGGAGCGTCACCGGGGTGATCTCGCGCTGCCAGAAGCCCTTGGCGAGCGCCTGCTCGGCGAGGTTCTGCGAGCGGACGCCGAACTCGTCCATCTCCTCGCGGGTGATGCCCTTGAGGCGGGCGAGGTTCTCGGCGGTCTGGCCCATCGCGATGTACGCGTCGGGGACCAGGCCGTCCTCGCGCGGGTCGTGCCAGCCCTCGCCGCCCTGCTCGGCGCGGGCGGCCGTGCGGGCCTCGGCGTCGGCGAAGAGAGGGTTGTGGGTGCCGGGCATGCCGTCGGAGGAGCCGTTGACCGAGCGGGAGACCGTCTCGACGCCCGCCGAGATGAAGACGTCGCCCTCGCCCGCCTTGATGGCGTGCAGCGCCATCCGCGAGGTCTGCAGCGAGGAGGCGCAGTAGCGGGTGATCGTGGTGGCGGGCAGGTGGTCCATGCCCATCTGCACGGCCACGATCCGGCCGAGGTTGTGGCCCTGCTCGCCGCCGGGCAGGCCGCAGCCGAGCATCAGGTCGTCGATCTCGCGCGGGTCGAGGCCGGGCACCTTGTCGAGCGCCGCCCGGATGATCGTGGCGGTGAGGTCGTCGGGCCGCATGTCCTTCAGCGAGCCCTTGAAGGCGCGGCCGATGGGGGAGCGGGCGGTTGAGACGATCACGGCTTCGGGCATCACACGGCTCCAAGTGACGAGGGACGACTTCCCGGAAGTTACCCGCCCGTAGCCTCTTGGTCACGATCTGCGGGCTGTGATGCGGGCCTCTTTTCTAAGCGCTTGCTCACTCGTCGTGTTCACAGCGTACGTCCGGGGGCGGGCCGGGCGGGGTGGGGCTCGGCCGCCTCGGTGTGGGCGGGCAGCCGGCGCCGCTTGCGGTGCTTGAGCAGCGCCCAGCGGCCGCGGGCCGTCGCCGTGACCTCCGTGCCGCCCTCCGCGGCGGCCTGGGCCGCGGCCGTGGCCACCGGCAGGATGCCCTCGCGGCGGGCGGCGTCCGGCCGCTCGTCCTCGGGCCACAGGCCCAGCGCCGCGCAGAGCGTGGGCAGCAGGGCCATGGCCGCCGTGGCGTAGCCCTCGGCGGACGGGTGGTAGTTGTCCGGGCCGAACAGCTCGCGCGGGTTCGACGCGAACTCCGGGCCCAGCAGGTCGCCCAGCGAGACCGTGCGCCCGCCGGCCTCCAGCACCCCTATCGTCTGCGCCGCCGCCAGCTGGCGGCTCAGCCGCCGGGCCAGCCAGCGCAGCGGCTGGTAGACCGGCTCGATCGTGCCCAGGTCGGGGCAGGTGCCCACGACGACCTCGCAGCCCGCGTCGCGCAGCCGGTGCACCGCCTCCGACAGCAGCCGCACGGAGCGGGCGTAGGGCACCCGGTGGGTGACGTCGTTGGCGCCGATCATGATCACGCAGACGTCGGGGATGCGGTCGGGGAGCGAGAGGATCTGGGTGACCTGGCGCTCGAGGTCGTAGGACTGGGCGCCGGACAGCGCCACGGTGCGCAGTTCCACGGGGCGTTCGGCCACCGCCGCCAGGCCCGAGGCCAGCAGGGCGCCGGGGGTCTGCCGGGGGCGGTGGACGCCCTGGCCGGCGGCCGTGGAGTCGCCCAGGACGCCCAGCAGCAGGGGCTCGCGTCCCAGGTGGTGGACGAAGGCGGAGCCGTAGCGGCCGTCCGCGTGCGGCGGGCTGTCGTTGTGGCCGCCGACCACGCGCCGGGCCAGGGCCACCTCGGTGAGCAGGACGCCGAGCGCGGCGCCGCCCAGCAGGCCCGCGCCGCCTCCCCCGTACGCCGCCGCCGCCGCGATCCGCCGCGCGACCCTCGCCCTCTGCATGGACATCGGCAGGCCTCCTTCGCGCCACGAAAACCCGATCACAAGCCGTTTTATAAACGCTTCATAAAAGCTTCACGAACCGCGCGGGCCCTTTGCCGGAGCGCGTTACCAGCAGGTTGCCCCGTGAGCGGCCGCGTGCAACCGCCACTGGTGCAGTCGGACGCGCAATAGGCTGGCGGTATGGGCACGCGACGACCGCTAGTGCCCCCGACCGCGGAGATCACCGTGCAGTATCGCGATTCGATGATTGAGCTCGTTGGCAACACCCCGCTCGTGAAGCTCAACAGCGTGACCGAAGGCATTCAGGCGACCGTGCTGGCCAAGGTCGAGTACTTCAACCCCGGCGGCTCGGTCAAGGACCGCATCGCCCTGCGCATGATCGAGGCCGCCGAGAAGTCCGGGGAGCTCAAGCCCGGTGGCACGATCGTCGAGCCGACGTCCGGCAACACCGGCGTGGGTCTGGCCATCGTGGCCCAGCAGAAGGGCTACAAGTGCATCTTCGTCTGCCCGGACAAGGTCTCGCAGGACAAGATCAACGTACTGCGGGCGTACGGGGCAGAGGTCGTCGTCTGCCCGACCGCTGTTGACCCCGAGCACCCGGACTCGTACTACAACGTCTCCGACCGGCTCGTGCGCGAGACGCCGAACGCCTGGAAGCCGAACCAGTACAGCAACCCCAACAACCCGCTCTCGCACTACGAGTCGACCGGTCCCGAGCTGTGGGCGCAGACGGAGGGGAAGATCACCCACTTCGTGGCGGGCTGCGGCACCGGCGGCACCATCAGCGGCACCGGCCGCTACCTCAAGGAGGTCAGTGACGGCCGGGTCAAGATCATCGGCTCCGACCCCGAGGGCTCGGTCTACAGCGGCGGTTCGGGCCGTCCGTACCTGATCGAGGGCGTGGGCGAGGACTTCTGGCCGGACTGCTACGACGGCTCGGTGATCGACGAGATCATCGCGGTCTCCGACAAGGACGCCTTCCAGATGACCCGCCGCCTCGCCAAGGAGGAGGGCCTGCTCGTCGGCGGCTCCTGCGGCATGGCGGTCGTCTCCGCCCTGCGCGCGGCCGAGGGCCTCGGCCCGGACGACGTGGTCGTCGTCCTGCTGCCGGACAGCGGCCGCGGCTACCTGAGCAAGATCTTCAATGACGAGTGGATGGCCGACTACGGCTTCCTGGAGGAGCCCGGCGACGCCGCGCGCGTCGGCGACGTCCTGCAGCGCAAGGACGGCGACCTGCCCTCGCTGGTGCACATGCACCCCGAGGAGACCGTCGGCGAGGCGATCCAGGTGCTGCGCGAGTACGGCGTCTCGCAGATGCCGATCGTCAAGCCGGGCGCCGGCCACCCCGACGTCATGGCCGCCGAGGTCATCGGCTCGGTCGTCGAACGCGACCTGCTGGACGCGCTGTTCGCGCAGCGCGCCTCGCTCGAGGACCCGCTGGAGAAGCACATGAGCCCGCCGCTGCCGCAGGTCGGCTCCGGCGAGCCGGTCGCGGACCTGATGGCCGTGCTCGGCAGCGCGGACGCCGCGATCGTGATCGTCGAGGGCAAGCCGACCGGCGTGGTGAGCCGTCAGGACCTGCTGGCCTTCCTGGCCGAGGGTCACAACGGCGCGGCGAAGTAGGCCGCGCCGCACGTCGCCTGACGGGCCGTGACGTGGTGCGGGACGGGTTTCCCGGCGCGTCGCCGGACGGCCCGCGAAAGGCACGCGCGCGTCACGCGCGCGCAGCGTGGGCTTAACACGGGCCCGGCATAGTGAGGGACGTCGGCGAGGGCGGTACCCGCCCGGGCCGGCGTCCCGATCGCGACGGCCGGGCCTTCGGAGCGGCTCCCGGACCCGGCCGTCGGACGCGGGGGCAGGCCTTCGGGTCCGCCCCGCGCCCCACGTGGGACCGCCGTCGTCCCGACCCCGGCTCCGGCCGGGGTGCGGCGGTCCCGCGTCGATCGGCCCGCGGCGCGGCGCTCACCGGCGCCGCGTCGGCTCCACTTATCGGCTCCACTCCTCGGACCGGTCCTCGCGGGCGCGGCGCGGCCAGGGCAGTCCGCCCGCCGCCTGGGCGACGTTGACGCCCACGATGCCCGCCCAGGTCACCAGCAGGCCGGGCAGTCCGGCGTTGACCGCGCCGATCGCCGACAGCGGTACGGCCAGTACCAGCGAGAGCGTCGCGAAGCCGAAGCGCTCGCCGAAGGTGCCGGTGCCCAGGTCGTCGGCCGTCCGCCCCCGGGCGACGGCCATCCGGCGCTCCGCCAGATGCCGGCGCACCTGCCGCTCGGCGGTCGCGTCCAGCGTCCGCTCGATGTGCTGCTCGACCCTCTCCAGGAACGAGTCGAGGAGCTCCTGTTCGTACTCCGGCCCCAGCTCCTTGCGGGTCTGCAGGGTCGCGTCGAGGTCCTTCTTCAGGTCGGTGTCGCGGGCCATCATGCCTACGACGGTACGGTCGCCTCGGGCCCCGGGTCGCTGGGGCCAGCACCCGTATCCGCGGAGGGGGTGCCCCCCGAGCGGGGCGAGCCCCCGGGGAAGGAGCAGACCGTGAGCGACGCACCCGAGGCCATGGGGCCGGGGACGAGGGCGCCGGGCGCGCCCGCCGGCGGCGGGAACGCGGTGCCCCCGCCCCTGCTGACGTCCCTCCTCGCGCCGGACGCCGGCGACCGGGCGGACGCCCTGACCGTGGCCGGGCGGTCCCTGTCCCGGGAGGAACTCCTGGGCGCGGCGGGCGCGGTGGCCTCGCGGATCGCCGGGGCCGCGTCGGTGGCCGTACGCGCCGAGGCGACGCCCGAGACGGTCGTGGCCGTCGTCGGCGGCCTGCTCGCCGGGGTGCCCGTGGTGCCGCTGCCGCCGGACGCGGGGCCCGCCGAGCGCGACCACATCCTGCGCGACTCCGGCGCCGAGCTGGTCCTGGGCGAGGACGTGCCGGTGGACACGGCCGAGCGGGGCTCGTGGTCGGGCCCCGAGGCGGACCCGGAGGCGACCGCCTTCGTGCTCTACACCTCCGGCACGACCGGGGCGCCCAAGGGCGCGCTCATCCCGCGCGGCGCCGTCGCGGCGGGCCTGGACGGGCTCGCCGAGGCGTGGCGGTGGACGGCCGAGGACACCCTCGTGCACGGTCTGCCGCTCTTCCATGTCCACGGCCTGGTGCTGGGCGTGCTGGGCGCGCTGCGCACCGGCTGCCGCCTGGTGCACACCGGCCGGCCGACCCCCGAGGCGTACGCGGCGGCGGGCGGCAGCCTGTACTTCGGCGTGCCGACCGTGTGGTCGCGCGTCGTCCGGGACCACGCCGCCGCACGGGCGCTCGCCGGCGCCCGGCTGCTGGTGTCGGGCAGCGCCGCCCTGCCCGCGCCGGTCTTCCGGGACCTCGAGGCGCTCACCGGGCAGCGGCCCGTCGAGCGCTACGGCATGACCGAGACCCTGATCACCGTCTCGACGCGGGCGGACGGCGAGCGCCGCCAGGGCTCGGTCGGGGTGCCGATCCGGGGCGTACGGACCCGGGTGGTGGCCACGGGCGAGGAGGGCGGCATCGGGGAGCTGGAGGTGGCCGGGCCGACGCTGTTCTCCGGCTACCTCGGCCGGCCGGAGGCGACGGCGGCGTCGTACACCGCCGACGGCTTCTTCCGCACGGGCGACATCGCCGCCCTCGACGAGGACGGCTCCCACCGCATCGTGGGGCGCGCCTCCACCGACCTGATCAAGTCCGGCGGCTACCGCGTCGGCGCGGGCGAGGTCGAGAACGCCCTGCTGGACCACCCGGCGGTCAGCGAGGCGGCGGTCGTCGGGCTGCCGCACGAGGACCTGGGGCAGGAGATCGTGGCGTACGTGGTGGCCGACGGGGTGAGCGAGCGGGCGCTGATCGACTTCGTGGCGGGGCACCTCTCCGTCCACAAACGCCCGCGCCGCATCCGTTTCCTGGACGCGCTGCCGCGCAACGCGATGGGCAAGCCGCAGAAGAAGTTGCTGCCGCCCCTGTGAGCGGCGGACGGCCTCCCGTACCCTGCATACTTTCATGCAGGGTACGGGTGGATTGAATGGCCAAGGAGGGTCATGAGCGAGACCGGGAGCGAACCGGAAGCCATCGCACGGCTGCAGAAGCTCTTCGAGGGGCACCGGCTGACGCCCACCCAGCGCCGCATCGCCCACTGCATGGTGCGCCGCGCCGCCGACGCGCCGTTCCTCTCCAGCGTGGAGCTGGCCGACCTCGCCGGCGTCAGCCAGCCGTCCGTGACCCGCTTCGCGGTCGCCCTCGGCTTCGACGGCTACCCGGCGCTGCGCCGGCACCTGCGGGACGTGGTCCCCGCCGTCGAGGCGCCGGCCGACAGCTCGTTCAACGAGTACCAGCAGGCGGTCCACGCCGAGATCGACAACCTCCGCCACCTCGCCTCCCTGCTCGCCGACCCGGCCCCGGTCTCGCGCGCCGGCCGGCTGCTGGCCGCCTCCCGCCCGCTGCCCGTCCTCGGACTGCGCGCGGCCGGCGCCCAGGCGGCCGGCTTCGCCTACTTCGCCCGCAAGGTCCACCCCGACGTGCGGCTCCTCGACGAGGGCGGCACGCTGCTCGTCGACCGCGTCGACGCCGCCGTACGGGCGGGCGCCACCGCACTGCTGTGCTTCGCGCTGCCCCGCCACCCGCGCGAGGTCGTCGACGCCCTGGAGTACGCGCGAAGCGCCGGCCTGACCGTCGTCACGGTCGCCGACTCCACGTTCGCCCCCGTCGCCCGGCACAGCGACCTCCTGCTGCCGGCCGCCGTCGGCACCGGCCTCGCCTTCGACACCGCCTGCGCCCCCATGCTGCTGGGCAGGGTGCTGCTGGAGGCCATGTGCGACGCGCTGCCGGAGGCCCAGGCGCGCCTGGAGGAGTTCGACGCCAAGGCGGCGACCCGGGGGCTGTTCGTCGAGTGAGGGCCGCCCGGCCGCCTCAGCGGGCGTACCGCATCTCCGGGAAGCGGGCGGACGGCCCGTCCAGCAGGTGGTCGTCCGTGCCGCGCAGGAAGCGGTCCAGGAACGACGCCACATAGGCCCGCGTGGCGGCGGTCGCCCGCTCCGGAGGGACCGTCCCGATGTCCTTGCGCACCGTCTCCCACGGCACCGCCCCCTGCCGCGCGAGCCGCGGCAGCAGCGCCGAGGCATCGGTGTACGAGCCGTGCTGAGAGCCCGTCAGCGTGACGTCGCCGCGCCAGCCGCGCGCGTGCTGCCACAGCGCCTTCCACGAGGGCTGCCGGTCGTACTCGCCGGAGTCCTCGGCGTCCGTCCCCATGAGCAGGAACGGCCGGTCCACGCCGTCGCGCGCCGCGGCGCCCAGCCGGTCGGCGACGTCACCCTCCCCGGGGTACTCCATCGTGCCGTCCATGTTGACGGCGGCCGAGATGCGCCGATCGTCGTGGAGGGCCTCCAGGGCGGTGAAGCCGCCCGCCGAGTGACCCACCATGCCCACGTGACGCAGGTCCATCGCGTCCGCCAGACCGCGCGGCAGCACCGGCCGGTGCGCCCGGCCGTCCAGGGTGTCCAGCACGAAGCGGGTGTCGTCCACCCGCGCCTTCATCGCCGTGCGCAGCACCGCCGCGGCGTCGGTACCGGGCCGCTCCGCGAGCTCCGGCAGGACCGACGTCGCGAGCCGCCCGCCGGGCAGGGCCACCTCGGAGGAGTCGTGGGTGTGGTCCACCGTGACGACCACGTAGCCCCGCGAGGCCAGGTCCTCCACCAGGGAGGTGTTCCAGGTGCGCGGGTCGCCCAGGCCGGCCGAGTACAGCACGACCGGGTGCGACCCGCCGCCCCGCACGGCGGGAGCGTCCACGCGCGCGTGCGTGCGCGTTCCGGCCCAGTCGGCCGCCCCGGCCGGCACGCCGTACCCCCGGTGGCCCGCGCCGTCCGAGGAGCCGAAGTGGGTGGCCGCCCGTTCCTCCATGTGGGGTGCGGTGGGCCGTCCGGCGTGCGCTTCCGCACGGTCGGCCGGGTACCAGAAGCTCACCATCACCTCGCGGTGGCCGCGCTCCGGGCGCCAGGGGTCCTTGCGCGCGGTGTCGACCAGGTGCCGGGTCGTGGTGCCCACGGCGTACGGCCCGGTGGGGGCCGGCAGCCGGGCGAGGGCGCCCTCGGCGCCGGCGGCGTCGGCCCGGGGCACGAAGGCGCTCATCAGGCCCGTCAGCGCCAGCGCCCCCGCCGCCAGCAGCGCCCGTCGCCTCAGTCCCCGATCGTCGACCCGCATTCCGGCTCCTCCCGTCGCCCCGCCGATGGTGCGATGACCTTAGGGGCCACTCATGCGCGGATACGACATACGCAGGGGCCAACTCGCGCCTGATACCGGGGTATGACACCGAGGGCGGGTGACGGCCGGACGGTTCTCAGGCCGCACTCAGATTCGTTGGCTAGCGTGCCGGGCGAGACGCGAAACGAGGAGGTCCGACGTGGGGCGCGGAGCATATGCGGTGGCGCGGGTGGCCGTGATCGTACGAGCCCCCGCTCGCAGGCTGTGGGCGCTGGGCGTGCTGGGCGCGGGCGTGGGGGCGCTGGTGCCGGGGCTGACCGGACGCCGGATCGGCTTGACGGCGGGCGCGGTGCTGTTCGTCGCCGCGGCGGCCGCCGCCTTCCTGGCGCGGCGCGGGCGCTACGCCGAGCTGGCGGGCGGCGCGTCGCGGGCCGGCCGATCGGTCTTCCTGCAGGACCGCGCCGTGACCGTGCGCAACTGGAGCCGGGCCCGCCGCTGGTGGCTGGCGGCCGGCTTCCTCGCCGCCGTCGGCTCCTCCTTCGCGGTGCCCGCCGCGGCCGGCCTGGCGCTGGCGGGCGCGGGTACGGGCCTGTGGGCCAAGGCCCTGTGGCTGGGCGGCCTGGAGCGCCGGGCGGACGCCCTGCTGTGGGTGCGCACCGACTGGGTGCGGGGCGGTCCCGCGGGCAAGGGCGTGCCCGGCTACCTCACCACCGGCATCGGCGCGGGCGACGCCCTGCCGGGCGGCGCACGCCGCCGGGGCAGGGTGGCGCCGGGCGGGGCCGCGGTCAGCGCAGCGCGCTGAGGTCCCCGGCGTGGGCGGCGCCGCCCTCGGCCACGAGCTCGTCGAGGGTCTGGGGCGGCCGGACGGTCGCGAAGCGCACGCCCGGTGAGCCGTCCGCCTGTCGGTCGTCGACGCAGCCGTAAACCCCCGGGCGGGGGAGCGTGTTGTACGCGTAGTGGTTCGAGAAGTAGTACGCGCCGGTGTCGAGCAGCGCCACATGGTCCCCCGCCTCGACGCGGGGCAGCATCCGGTCCACGGCGACCAGGTCGCCCGCGAAGCAGCACGGCCCCGCCACGTCCTGCGGCACCGGCTCCGCGCTCTTCGGCAGCCCCCGCGCGTCGTACACCGCCACGCGCAGCGGCCAGGAAGCGGGCGCGAAGACGGTGCGCACGGCCACCTGGGCGCCGGCGTGCGCGATCGCGATCCGCCGGCCGCCGGCCGACTTGGTGTACTCCACCCGGGCCAGGATCAGCCCGCTCTTGGCCAGCAGCGACCGGCCGAACTCGGTCACCAGGCGGTAGCGGCCGTCGAACAGACCCGGCGCCCGGGCGGCCAGCAGCCGCGCGTAGTCGTGGTGGGTGGGTGTGACGTCGTCGGACGCGAAGTTCACCGGCAGGCCGCCGCCGATGTCGACCGTGCGGATCCGCCGGCGGCCCACGGCGCGGTTGACCTCCTCGGCCAGCTCGTAGGTGTCCCGCACGCCCGCCGCCATCAGCTCCAACGGGCAGCCCTGCGAGCCGACGTGGGCATGGATCCGGGTGAGCCACGGCCGCTCGGCGTAGGCACGCACGAGCCAGCGCCGTGCGCCCTCGTCGCGCAGCGGCACACCGAACTTCGACGTCTCGGTGGCGGTGCTGAGCGCCCCGATGCTGCCGCCGCCGACCTGCGGGTTGACGCGGATGCCGACGGCCGGGGCCTTCGGCGCCCCGGGGGCGGCGAGCAGGGCGTCCAGCCGTGCCAGCTCTTCGCGGCTGTCGGCGTTGACGGCGAGGCCGAGGGCGAGGGCCTCGCGCAGCTCGGCGGCGGTCTTGGCGGGGGAGTCCAGCACGATCCGCTCGGTCGGCACGCCCGCCGCCCGGGCCAGCGCCAGCTCGCCGGGGCTGGCGACCTCGGCGCCGAGCCCCTCGTCGGCCAGCAGCCGCAGCACCGGCACCAGCGGGGCGGCCTTCACGGCGAAGGCGTGCAGCACCTCGCCGCCGCCGAACGCCGCCCGCAGCCCGGCCGCCGCCGCGCGGACGCCGCGCACGTCCAGCAGCCCCGCGACGGGCCGTTCCGCCGTGACCAGGCCCTGCCGCACCGCCTCCCGCACCGCCGCGTCCCGCCAGGCACCGTTCGCGCTCTCACCGAGGCCCATGGGCCCACTCCACCACCGCGGGGCGGCCCGTGCCATGCCCCGGACGTGTCCGGTTCGCCTGTTGACTAGCGCTATTCAGAGACACACACTGTGCAGTGTTCTATTCAGAACGCGCCAGAGAGCCAGGGAGGCAGCGCCCATGTCAGGACCGCGACCCGTGCGAGCAGCGCGAGGCATCGAGCTCAGCACCCGGGGATGGCAGCAGGAAGCCGCACTGCGGATGCTGCAGAACAACCTCGACCCCGAGGTCGCCGAGCACCCCGACAAGCTCGTCGTCTACGGCGGCACGGGCAAGGCCGCCCGCGACTGGCGCTCGTACGACGCCATGGTGCGCACCCTGCAGACGCTCAAGCAGGACGAGACGATGCTCGTCCAGTCCGGCCGCCCCGTCGGCGTCATGCAGACCCACGAGTGGGCCCCGCGCGTCCTGATCGCCAACTCCAACCTCGTCGGCGACTGGGCCAACTGGGAGGAGTTCCGCCGCCTCGAGGCCCTCGGCCTGACCATGTACGGCCAGATGACGGCCGGCTCCTGGATCTACATCGGCACCCAGGGCATCCTCCAGGGCACCTACGAGACCTTCGCCGCCGTCGCCGCGAAGAAGTTCGGCGGCACCCTCGCCGGCACGATCACCCTGACCGCCGGCCTCGGCGGCATGGGTGGCGCCCAGCCGCTCGCCGTCACCATGAACGACGGCGTCGCCCTCTGCATCGACTGCGACCCCCGCGCCATCGACCGGCGCATCGAGCACCGCTACCTGGACGTGAAGGCCGACTCGCTCGACCACGCCCTGCAGCTGGCCGTCGAGGCGCGCGACGCCCGCCGCCCGCTGTCCATCGGCGTCCTCGGCAACGCCGCCGAGCTCGTGCCGCAGCTGCTCGCCATGAACGCGCCCATCGACATCGTGACGGACCAGACCTCCGCCCACGACCCCCTGGCCTACCTCCCGGTCGGCATCGACTTCGACGACATGGCCGCCTACGCCGCCGAGAAGCCCGCCGACTTCACCACCCGTGCCCGGGAGTCCATGGCCCGCCACGTCGAGGCCATGGTCGGCTTCCAGGACGCGGGCGCCGAGGTCTTCGACTACGGCAACTCCATCCGCGGCGAGGCCCAGCTCGCGGGCTACACCCGCGCCTTCGACTTCCCCGGCTTCGTGCCCGCCTACATCCGCCCCCTCTTCTGCGAGGGCAAGGGCCCCTTCCGCTGGGCGGCCCTCTCCGGTGACCCCAAGGACATCGCGGCCACCGACAAGGCCATGCTCGACCTCTTCCCCGAGAACGAGTCGCTGGCCCGCTGGATCAAGATGGCCGGCGAGCGCGTCCACTTCCAGGGCCTGCCCGCGCGCATCTGCTGGCTCGGCTACGGCGAGCGGGACAAGGCCGGCGAGCGCTTCAACGAGATGGTCGCCGACGGCACCCTGCAGGCCCCGCTCGCCATCGGCCGCGACCACCTCGACTGCGGCTCCGTCGCCTCTCCGTACCGCGAGACCGAGGCCATGCTCGACGGCTCCGACGCGATCGCCGACTGGCCGCTGCTCAACGCCATGGTCAACGTCGCCTCCGGCGCCTCCTGGGTCTCCCTCCACCACGGCGGCGGCGTCGGCATGGGCCGCTCCATCCACGCCGGCCAGGTCACCGTCGCCGACGGCACCGCCCTGGCGGGCGAGAAGATCCGCCGCGTCCTGACCAACGACCCCGGCATGGGCGTCATCCGCCACGTCGACGCCGGCTACGACATCGCCGAGTCCGTAGCGGAGGACCGCGGGGTTCGCGTCCCGATGCGGGAGGACTCGTGAGCGAGGCCGCGGGCAATCGTCCCGCCCCGGCGGAACGACTGCCCTCGACCTCCTCGTTCCATGAAATGTGGGCCGACCTGAGGCCCATAGGCCGGAACTCCGAAAGCGGCGGATACCGCCGCTTCGCCTGGACCGGCGCCGACACCGACTGCCGTGAATGGTTCAAGGCACAGGCCGAGACCCGCGGGCTCACCTACGAGCTCGATCGCAACGGCAACCAGTGGGCCTGGCTCGGCGACCCCACCGCCGGTGACGCCGTCGTCACCGGCTCCCACCTGGACTCCGTCCCGGACGGCGGCGCCTTCGACGGGCCGCTCGGCGTCGTGTCGTCCTTCGCCGCGCTGGACGAGCTGCGCTCGCGCGGCGCGAAGCCGGGCCGCCCCCTCGCCATCGTCAACTTCGGCGACGAGGAAGGCGCCCGCTTCGGCCTTGCCTGCGTCGGCTCCCGGCTGACCGCCGGGCAGCTGACCGTGGACAAGGCCCACGCCCTCCGCGACGCCGAGGGGATCTCCCTCGCCCAGGCCATGGAGCGCGCCGGATACGACCCGGAGGCCATCGGGCCCGACCCCGAACGCCTGGCCCGCATCGGCGCCTTCGTGGAGCTCCACGTCGAGCAGGGCCGCGCCCTGGCGGAGACCCCGCACGCCGTCGGTGTGGCCTCCGCGATCTGGCCGCACGGCCGCTGGCGGTTCGACTTCCACGGCGAGGCCAACCACGCCGGCACCACCCGCATCGAGGACCGCCGCGACCCGATGCTGACCTACGCCAACACCGTGCTGGCCGCCCGCAAGAAGGCCCGCATGGCGGGGGCCCTGGCCACCTTCGGGAAGGTCGGCGTCGAGCCGAACGGCGTCAACGCCATCGCCTCCCTCGTGCGCGGCTGGCTGGACTCCCGCGCCGCCGACGAGGAGACCCTCGCCGACGTCGTGGCCGAGATCGAGCGGGCCGCCGTCGAGCGCGGCACCCGCGACGGGGTGGACGTCCGGGTGACCCGGGAGTCCTTCACCCCTGTCGTGGAGTTCGCCCACGACCTGCGCGACGAGCTCGCCAAGCTGCTGGGCGGCGTGCCCGTGCTGCCCACGGGCGCGGGGCACGACGCGGGTATTTTGTCCGGCGTGATCCCCACCGCCATGCTGTTCGTACGCAACCCCACCGGCGTCTCCCACTCCCCGGCCGAGACGGCGGCGGAGGACGACTGTGTGGCCGGCGTGACCGCACTCGCCGATGTTCTGGAGGGCCTCGCGTGCAGGTGACCTACTGGGCCGAGCACGCCTGGCTCGGCACCCATGTCGAGCCCGGCGTGGCCATCGAGACGACGGACGGCCGGATCACGGCCGTCCGCACCGAGGTCCCCTCCCCGCCGCCGGGGGCGGTGGCCCTGCGCGGGCTGACCCTGCCGGGAATGGCGAACAGCCACTCCCACGCGTTCCACCGTGCCCTGCGCGGCCGCACCCAGGTGGGCAGCGGCACGTTCTGGACCTGGCGCGACGTGATGTACGGCGTCGCCGACCGGCTCACCCCCGACAGCTACTTCGCGCTCGCCCGGGCCACGTACGCCGAGATGGCCCTCGCCGGCATCAGCTGCGTCGGGGAGTTCCACTACGTCCACCACGCCCCCGGCGGCACTCCTTACGCCGACCCCAACGCCATGGGCGAGGCCCTGATCGCGGCCGCCGCCGAGGCCGGCATCCGCATCACCCTCCTCGACACCGCCTACCTCTCCGCCGGCTTCGGCCAGGCCCCCAACCACCACCAGCTCCGCTTCTCCGACGGCACGGCCGACGCGTGGGCCGAGCGCGCGGCCGCCCTGAAGCCCGCCGGTCACGCCCGGATCGGCGCGGCCGTCCACTCCGTGCGCGCCGTGCCCGCCGACCAGCTGGCGACCGTCGCCGGCTGGGCGAAGGACCGCGAGGCCCCCCTCCACGTCCACCTCTCCGAGCAGACGGCCGAGAACGACGCCTGCCACGCGGCCCACGGCCGCACGCCCACGCAGCTGCTCGCCGACCACGGCGTGCTGGGGCCGCGCACCTCCGCCGTGCACGCCACGCACCTCACCGACGAGGACATCAGCCTCCTCGGCGGCGCGGGCTCGACCATCTGCATGTGCCCCACGACCGAACGCGACCTCGCCGACGGCATCGGCCCGGCCGTCAGCCTTCAGCGAGCCGGCAGCCCGCTGTCCCTGGGCAGCGACAGCCACGCCGTGATCGACCTGCTGGAGGAGGCGCGCGCCATGGAGCTCGACGAGCGGCTGCGCAGCCGCACGCGGGGCCACTGGACCGCCGCCGCGCTGCTGCGCGCGGCCACCGAGGACGGCCACGCCTCCCTCGGCTGGGGCGACGCGGGCCGTATCGAGCCGGGCGCCCTCGCCGACCTCACCACGGTCGCGCTGGACTCCGTCCGGACCGCGGGGCCGTCCCCCCGGCACGGGGCCGAGACGGCCGTATTCGCCGCGACGGGCGCGGACGTCCGCCATACGGTCGTGGGTGGCCGGCACGTCGTACGCGACGGGGTCCACCAGCTCGTACCGGACGTGCCGCGGGCACTGGCCGACTCCATCGCCGCCCTGAGCGGCTGACGCCGAGGACCGGAGCAAGCATGAGCACGGCAATCATCAACATCAGCAGTCTGGTCACCAACGACCCCTCCCTCGGCGAAGGCCCCCTCGGTCTGCTCCAGGACGCGGCCGTCGTCATCGACGGCGACCGCGTCGCCTGGATCGGTGAGACCAGCAAAGCACCCGCCACTGACAACGCCGTCGACGCCGCCGGACGGGCGGTCGTTCCCGGCTTCGTCGACTCCCACTCGCACCTGGTCTTCGCGGGCGACCGGACGGCCGAGTTCAACGCGCGGATGTCCGGCCGGAGTTACAGCGCGGGCGGCATCCGCACCACGGTGGCGGCGACCCGTGCGGCCACCGACGCCGAGCTCGAGGCCAACCTCACCCGCTATCTCGGCGAGGCCCTGCGCCAGGGCACCACGACCTTCGAGACCAAGTCCGGCTACGGCCTGACCACGCACGACGAGGCCCGCGCCCTGCGCATCGCCGCCGCCCACACCGACGAGGTCACCTACCTCGGCGCGCACGTGGTCGCCCCGGAGTTCGCCGACGACCCCGCGGCCTACGTCGAGCTCGTCACCGGCGAGATGCTCGAGGCCTGTGCCCCGCACGCCCGCTGGGTCGACGTGTTCTGCGAGCGGGGCGCCTTCGACGGCGACCAGGCGCGGGCGGTCCTCGAGGCCGGCATGCGGCACGGCCTGGTCCCCCGCGTGCACGCCAACCAGCTGGGCCACGGGCCCGGAGTCCAGCTGGCCGTCGAGGTCGGCGCCGCCTCGGCCGACCACTGCACCCACCTGAGCGACGCGGACGTGGCCGCCCTGGCCGACGGCGACACCGTCGCCACGCTGCTGCCCGGCGCCGAGTTCTCCACCCGGGCCCAGTGGCCCGACGCCCGCCGGCTGCTGGACGCCGGCGTCACCGTCGCGCTGTCCACGGACTGCAACCCCGGTTCGTCCTTCACCAGTTCGATGCCGTTCTGCGTCGCCCTGGCCGTCCGCGACATGGGGATGACCCCCGACGAGGCCCTCTGGGCCGCCACGGCGGGCGGCGCGGCCGCCCTGCGCCGCACCGACGTCGGCCGTCTGACCCCGGGCGCCCGGGCGGACCTCGCCCTGCTGGACGCGCCCAGCCACGTCCACCTCGCCTACCGCCCCGGCGTCCCGCTCGTCTCGGCGGTCTGGCGGCGCGGGGTGCGCGAGGTCTGAGACCCGGCGGACATGCCGCGCGCGCCGTACGGGATTCCGTGCGGCGCGCGCGGCATAGGCATAGGGGGAGGGGCCACCCGGCCCGGGCCCGCTACTCCTCGCTCAGCAGGCCCCTGCGCAGCCGCACGAGGGTGCGGGAGAGCAGGCGGGAGACGTGCATCTGGGAGATGCCCAGCTCGTCGCCGATCTCGGACTGGGTCATGTTGGCGACGAAGCGCAGCGAGAGGATGCGGCGGTCGCGCGGCCCCAGTTCGGCGATCAGCGGCTTGAGGGACTCGACGTACTCGACGCCCTCGAGGCTGTGGTCCTCGTAGCCGATCCGGTCCGACAGCGCGCCCTCGGTCTCGTCCTCCTCCGCCTGGGCGTCCAGCGAGCTCGCGGTGTACGCGTTGCTCGCGGCCATGCCCTCCAGGACCTCGTCCTCCGTCAGCCCCAGGGCTTCGGCGAGTTCGCCGACGGTGGGGGAGCGGTCCAGGCGCTGGGAGAGCTCGTCGCCGGCCTTGGCCAGGTCGAGCCGCAGCTCCTGCAGGCGGCGCGGCACGCGCACGGACCAGCTGGTGTCGCGGAAGAAGCGCTTGATCTCGCCGATGATCGTCGGCATGGCGAAGGTGGGGAACTCGACCCCGCGGCTCAGCTCGAAGCGGTCGATGGCCTTGATCAGGCCGATCGTGCCCACCTGGATGATGTCCTCCATCGGCTCGCTGCGGGAGCGGAACCGCGAGGCGGCGAACTTCACCAGTGCCAGGTTCAGTTCGACCAGGGTGTTGCGGACGTAGGCGTACTCGTGGGTGCCCTCCTCGAGCGACGTGAGGCGCGCGAAGAGAGTCTTGGACAGAGCACGCGCGTCGACCGCTCCCACCTCGTCGTACGGGGGGATCTCCGGAAGGCCGGGCAGGCCGGGATCGGTGTGCTCGGGCGGGATTGCCGACGAGGCGGTCTCGTGGGCCTCGAGAGAGGTGCGGGAACGCTTTTCGTCGAGCCGGGGTGACATGGTCTCCTCCATCATTCTCGGCGCATGGCCGCCGATGCCGTGACCCTTTGCTGCGGTTTGCGGCGCCTCCAAAGCCGTCCGTGGCGGATGTGTCCCTACTAGCCCTACCCGGCTTTGCCGTATCAAGGCAAGTCCAATTTGTCCCTATACATCCTTGATTGGCGGAGGTTCGGCTTCCAGGCGGCCGTAAGGAAGGCGTAGGGTTTCGCGTGCGCCACGTGGGCACAACTACGAAGGGCACGAAGGGAAGCGCATGGATCGCGGGATGGTCGGCAACGCGAGTACGGGCCGGCTGCAGGTGGAGGTCCGGCGCCACGGTGTGAGTTCCGTCGTATCGCCGGCGGGTGAGCTCGATCACCACACGGCGGAATTGCTGCGCGAGCCGCTCGAAGGATGTGTCCGGGAGGGCGACGCGCGCGTGGTCGTCGACTGCTCCAGGCTGGAGTTCTGCGACTCCACGGGCCTGAACGTCCTCCTCGGTGCCCGGCTGAAGGCGGACGCGGCGGGTGGCGCGATTCACCTCGCCGCGATGACCCCCGTCGTCGCCCGTGTCTTCGAGATCACAGGGGCGGGAGCGGTCTTCACCGTGCACGACACCCTCGAATCGGCCCTGGCCGACTGACCTGTCCGAACGGCCTCCGTTGCCCGTGTCACAGGACTCGGGGTGAATCCGTGGGTGTTCTCACGATTTCGCCGGGCAGGAGTCTGCTTAATCCGTGGAAGATGTTCGTGTACGAATCGGTGAATCGGTGAGGTGAAGCGCTGATGAGCACCACCCGGGCGTTCCCTCCGCCGGACGGCCCCGGTCCGGAGGCGGAGGGCGCCGCCTCGGCCGGCTCACCGCCGCCGGGCGCCCAGAGTCGCCGGCTGCGTCTGGTGGGGGTCAGCGGCGCCGTGCCGCTCTCCCGCGACTTCACCCGCCAGGCGCTCCACGACTGGGGCTGGCTGCCCGCCGCGACGGCCGATCACCGCGCCGCCGCCGAGGACGTCCTGCTGGTCGTCTCCGAGCTGGTCACCAACGCCTGCCTGCACGCCGACGGCCCCGAGGAGCTGCGCGTCAGCCGTGCGGGCAAGGTGCTGCGCCTGGAGGTCGCCGACCTGGGCGCCGGTACGCCCGCACCCCGCACCCCGCACCGCGCCGGGCGGCCCGGGGGTCACGGCATGTTCATCGTGCAGCGGCTCTGCCTCGACTGGGGGGTCCAGCGGAGCGAGGCCGGGATCGGCAAGACGGTCTGGGCGGAGCTGGCCGGACCGTCGTAAAGCCGGTCCGCCCGCCTGATCGGGCCGGTTCACCGTCTTCCCTCTCCACGGTCCCGGGCGTACCTTCGGCGTCCGATCTGATGTGTCGTCAGTTTTCTTCGGTGGCGGCACCGGATGCGAAGGGAGCCCCAGGTGTCCCCCATGTCACGCCGTTCCGCGCGGCGCGCCGGCGCGCTCACGGTCTCGGCGACCCTGGCCGCGGGCGCGGTCCTGCTGGTCGCGCCGGTCGCGCACGCCGAGGTCGTCGACGTCAACTACGCCTGCAAGACCCCGATCGGTGACAAGAGCGCCGTCTCGCCCATCGACATCAAGGCCGTGGCGAGCGGCGACACGTACAAACTCACCATGTCCTTCCAGAAGGGCGTCTCCTCCAGCCCCGTCGAGCTCGGCAAGGGCGCGATGCGGCCAAGTGCCGTGATCAAGCTCGGCGGCGCGGACTCCGGCACGGTGGCGGTCTCCGGGCCCGCCAACGACGCGCCGATTCCGGCCAACACGCCCATCAAGATCAGTGACCTCTCGGGGACCTACACCCCCAAGAAGGCCGGTCAGGTCACCTTCACCGCGGGCACCCTCACCATCCTCGCCCTGGGCACCACGACCACCTGCAACCCCAGCAACAACCCCAAGCCCTCCCTGACCCTCGAGGTCAAGGCGCCGGGAGGCACGACGGGTGGATCCACCAGCGGATCCACAGGAGGTTCGACGGCCGGCTCCACCGGCGGCTCGACCGAGGGTTCGACCGGCGGCACCACGGGCGGCGGAACCACGACCGGCGGCGGCACCACGGCCGGCTCGACCGGCGGCTCGGCCACCGGCGGCTCCTCGGCCACCGGCGGCGGCCAGCTCCCGCAGACCGGGCCATCCGACTCCGCCATCGCGCTGGGAACCCTCGGCGGCACCGTGCTCCTCGCGGGCGTCGCCGGCACCCTCTGGCTCACCCGGAGGCGGCGCACCGCCGGCTGACCGCCGTACGCCCACGCCACCGCACAGGGAGCCGCCGATGACGCCCCGCACCCGTGCCGCCGCCCCGCTCCTCGCCGCCCTCGCCGTCCTCGCCGCGCCGCCGGTCCCGGCCGCCGCGGACGCGGCGCCGTGGACGGCGGCGCCCGTACCCGGCGCCAAGGGCGGCGGCGGGGGCGGACGCGGCCCGCAGGAGAGCCGTTCGGCCTTCTACCTCGAGGGCACGCCGGGCACGGTCCTCGAGGACAAGCTGTCGGTCCGCAACCCCGGCGACCGGCCGCACACCGTCGAGCTGCGCGGCACGGGCCCGTGGATCTCCCTGGCCGCCCGCCGGGTGGACGTACCGCCCCGCACCCGCGCGGACGTCCCCCTCACCGTGACCGTCCCGGCGGGCACCCCGCCCGGTGACCACTCCGCGGCCGTGGTCGTCTCCGGGGGCGGCCGGTGGGTCCGGGTGCCGATGGCCGTACGGGTCGGCGGCCCGGCGCTGTCCGCGCTGTCGGTCGAGCACGTGCGGGTCAGCGGTACGGGCCGGAGCGCGGTGATCCGCTACGCCCTGGTCAACCGCGGCAACACCGCGCTCGCCCCGCGCCTGACCATCCGCGCCGAGGGCCTGTTCGGGGAGTTGCTGAGCCGGCCGGCGAGCGGGGTGCCCGACCGGCTGCCACCGGGCCGGAGCGTACGGCTGGAGGAACGCTGGCCCGGGGCCCCGCGCCTGGACCGGGCGGCGGTCCGCGTCACGGCCACGGCCCCGGACGGCACCCGGGCCGCCGCCTCGGGCTCGTACGCCCCGCTGCCGTGGCTCGGCCCGGCCCTGGCCGGGCTCGGCGCCCTGGCAGCCGCGGCCGTGGCCCGTCGGCTCCTGCGGCGCCGCGGGAGCTCCACGTGAGCGGCGGCGTCCGGGCGTGGCCCGCGGCCGTCCTGGCGGCGCTGCTGCCGGCCCTGCCCACGGCGGCACCGGTGGCGGCCGCGCCGCCGCCCCGAGCGCCCACGGTCGCCGTGGACCGCGGTGAGGCACCCCGGGGCGGCACCGTCACCGTGACGGGTGCCGGCTGGCGTCCGGGGGCCCTGCTCACGCTCCTGCTGTGCGGGCAGAACATGATCGGAGGAACGAACGCCTGCGCGAACGCCGACGGCCGGGCCGTGACGACCGCCCCCGACGGCACCTTCCGCCGGGACCTTCCGGTCGTGGCCCCGCCCATGCCGTGCCCGTGCGTCGTGCACGTGGCGACCGTCACGGGCGACGCGGCGGCGGCGGACGCGCCGCTGGCCGTCACGGGCCACCCGGTGGCCGCGCTGCCCGAGCAGCCGGGCGGTGAGCGGCTGAGCGTGCTGGACGCGGGCCTGGAGGGCTCGAGCGGGCTGCTGACGTGGTTCGGCGCGCCGGCCGGGCGCCGCCTGGTCGTCACCGTCGCCAATCTGGGCCCCGCCCCCGCCAGGGATCCGGTCTTCCGGGTCGGGGTGGCGCGCGGCGTGCTCGCCCCCTCCTGGGAGGAGCGGCCCTGGCGCGGGACGGTGGCGGCCGGGAGCAGGGAGCGGGTGGCGCTGGAGGTGGAGCTGCCGGCGGGCGCGTACGGCGACTACACCGTCTCGCTGGCGTACGGCGGCAGGACGCTGGTCGAGCAGCCGTGGGCCGTCGGCCGCCCCTGGGGCGTGACGCTCTTCTGGATCCTGCTGGGCGTGGTGGTCCCGCTGGCCGTCTTCCGCGCCGGCATGGCGGTCGTGGACCGGGTCCGGCCGCGTACGCCCGGAGGAGCGCCGGAGGCGGAGAAGAGCACGGGAGCGGCCGCCCCCTCCCTGCCCTGGTTCACCCCGACGGCGGACCCGCGCGCCGGGCCGCCCGAGGGGCGCGAGGGCGCGGGGTAGGGGGTGCGAGAAAAGAGGGGAAAGAGGGGAAAACAGAAGTGCCCCCGGCGCGTCCTCGCGCCGGGGGCACTTCTCATGTACGGGCCGATCGGGTCGGCGTCAGTGCACGTCGCCCATCAGGGCCTCGATCTTCTTGCGGTACATCCACACCGCGACACCCGCGAGCGCGGCGAGCGCCGCCTGCAGCAGGATCATGCCGGTGCCGTTGAGGTCCACCTCCGCGATGGAGAGCAGACCCGTGGTGCAGTCACCGGCGGTGACGGCGAGGAACCACACGCCCATCATCTGGCTGGCGTACTTCTGCGGCGCCATCTTCGTGGTGAGCGAGAGGCCGACCGGGGAGAGGCACAGCTCGCCGATGGTCTGGATCATGTAGATCATCAGCAGCCAGGCCGGGCTGACCTTGGTGCCGTCGCCGGCCATCCCCATCGGGACGGCGAAGACGAAGAACGAGGCGCCGATGACGACCATGGCGATCGCGAACTTCACCGTGGTGCTCGGCTCGCGGTCGCGGCGGGACAGCCACAGCCACAGCCAGGCGAAGACCGGGGCCAGGGCCATGACCCACAGCGGGTTGACCGACTGGAACCAGGTGGAGGGGAAGCCGAAGCCGAAGACGTTGTCCGCGGTCTTCTTCTCGGCGAAGGTCGACATCGTCGAGCCCGCCTGGTCGAAGATCATCCAGAACACGGCGGCGGCGACGAAGAACCAGATGTAGCCGCTGACCCTGGTCTGCTCGGTCGCCGAGAGCTCCTTGTCCCGCTTGATGCGGAAGAGCACGGTGATCGGGATGATCAGACCGGCGAGCGTGATCGGGATCAGCGCCCAGTTCAGGGTGAAGTGGCCGGTGCCGCCCACGATGCCGTAGAAGACCGCCGCGATGGCGAGCCAGACCAGGCCCTTGGTGAGCGTCGACTTCTTCTCGGCGGCCGTCAGCGGCTTGGGAACGACGCTGCTCTTCGGGTTCAGGTGGCGGGTGCCCCACAGGAAGCACGCCAGGCCGATGGCCATACCGGCGGCGGCGATGCTGAAGCCGAGGTGCCAGTTGACCTCCTGGCCGATGGTGCCGATGACCAGCGGCGAGAAGAAGGCACCGAGGTTGATGCCGATGTAGAAGAGCGTGAAGCCGCCGTCCCGGCGCGGGTCCTGGGGACCGTCGTACAGGTGGCCGACCATCGTCGAGATGTTGGCCTTCAGCAGACCCGAGCCGATCGCCACGAGCGCCAGGCCCGCGAAGAAGGAGGGCTTGCCGGGGATGGCCAGCGCCAGGTGGCCCACCATGATCGTGCTGGCCGCGATGGTGACCGTCTTGCGCGGTCCCCAGACGCGGTCGCCGAACCAGCCGCCGGGCATGGCGAGCAGGTACACCATCGCCACATAGACGGAGTAGATCGCGACCGAGCTGGCCTCGGGCATCGCCAGACCGCCGCCCTGGCTGTCGGGCTTGGCGTCCGGGCCGCCGGCGATCAGGTACACGACGAGAAGGGCGCGCATGCCGTAGTAGCTGAAGCGCTCCCACATCTCCGTCAGGAAGAGGGGGGCCAGGCCGATGGGGTGGCCGAAGAACCTCGTGTCGGAGGCCGGAGAGGTCTTCTCCCGCTCCGCCTCGTCCTTCGTCAGGCTGGACGCCATGGTCAATCCTTGTGTCTCGGGACGCGCGGTGGAGCGAGTGTGCGCCCGGGTGGGGGTTGGCCGGCACCGGCTACGCGCCGTCCGCCCCCACGCCCGAGGGGTTCGGCCCCACGGATTGCGGAGAGCCGGCAGGACGGCCGTAGACCGGGATCCACGCCCCCGCGCACCTTCGCGCGACGGACCCGGCCGACAGGTCATTCACTGTGAAACAAGACTGGGGGTCCAGCCCTGCGCACAACAGAGACCTTCGGCGCGTCGGACAAGCCGAAGGTCCCTCGGTAGTGCTACAGACGTCGGGTCACCATACGTCACACCCTGCCCCGTAATGAAAGCCGTTGAGACATGGATCACACGGTTTTCCGGAACCGTTTATGCATATTCGAAGGTGATAGCACTTTCGGTGAAGTGTTGCCCTAGGTAGCCCTCCGCACACCTCTGACGTGCGCCCGAGCGGACTACCATCTCTGCATGACCCGAGTACTGCTCGCCGAGGATGACGCTTCCATCTCGGAGCCGCTCGCACGCGCTTTGCGTCGCGAAGGGTACGAGGTGGAGGTACGCGAAGACGGGCCCACGGCGCTGGACGCCGGCCTTCAGGGAGGCGTGGACCTGCTCGTCCTCGACCTCGGGCTGCCCGGTATGGACGGTCTGGAGGTCTGCCGCAGACTCCGCACGGAGGGTCACGGCTTCCCCGTACTGGTGCTCACGGCCCGCGCCGACGAGGTGGACACCGTGGTCGGCCTGGACGCCGGCGCCGACGACTACGTCACCAAGCCCTTCCGGCTCGCCGAACTCCTCGCCCGCGTACGGGCCCTGCTGCGGCGCGGCACCGCCGACAGTCACCAGCAGCCGCCGGCCACCCATGGCGTGCGCATTGACGTCGAGTCGCACCGCGCCTGGATGGGCGACGAGGAACTGCAGCTGACCGCGAAGGAATTCGACCTGCTGCGGGTGCTGGTGCGCGACGCCGGCCGGGTCGTCACCCGCGACCAGCTGATGCGCGAGGTCTGGGACACCACCTGGTGGTCCTCCACCAAGACCCTGGACATGCACATCTCCTGGCTGCGCAAGAAGCTCGGGGACGACGCCGCCAACCCGCGCTACATCGCCACCGTCCGGGGTGTCGGCTTCCGCTTCGAGAAGAGCTGAGGCTCTCTCAGGGCCTCGGAAAGAAGAGACAGGCACCGTGCGCCGCCGACTGATCAACTCCACGCTCGCCGTCGTCCTCGTCGTGATCGCCGTCTTCGGCATCTCGCTGGTCATCGTCGAGACCCGCACGATCGAGAGCAGCGCCCAGGAGAGCGTGCAGTCCGAGGCCGTGCGCCTGGTGAGCATCGTCGACAGCCGGCTGGCGGGCGGCGAGCGCGTGGAGTCGGAGGTGCTGCGCGAGCAGATCACCCCTGAGCGGTACGCGCGCATCGACATCCCCGGCCGGCAGTCGATCGAGATCGGCAGCCGGCCCGAGGGCGGGGTCATCACCGCGACCCAGAAGGGCGAGCAGGGCGAGACCGTCCGCGTCGAGGAGTCCCGCTCCACGGTCAGCCGCGAGGTCGGCCGCACCCTGCTGGTGATCCTCGCGGTGGCCCTGCTGGCCGTGGTCGCGGCCGTCTTCCTGGCGGTGCGCCAGGCCAACCGGCTCACCGCCCCGCTCACCGACCTCGCCGAGACCGCCGAGCGGCTCGGCTCCGGCGACCCCCGCCCCCGGCACCGCCGCTACGGCGTGCCGGAGCTGGACCGGGTGGCCGACGTCCTGGACGCCAGCGCCGAGCGCATCGCCCGGATGCTCACGGCGGAGCGGCGGCTGGCCGCCGACGCCTCGCACCAGCTGCGGACGCCGCTGACCGCGCTGTCGATGCGGCTGGAGGAGATCACGGTCACCGACGACCTCGACACGGTCAAGGAGGAGGCCGCGATCGCCCTCGCGCAGGTGGAGCGGCTCACCGACGTCGTCCAGCGGCTGCTGACCAACTCCCGAGACCCACAGACGGGCTCCGCGGTCACCTTCGACCTCGACGAGGTCGTCAAGCAGCAGATCGAGGAGTGGCGGCCCGCCACCCGCACGGCGGGCCGGGCCCTGGTGCGCTCCGGCAAGCAGGGGCTGCGGGCCGTGGGCACCCCCGGCGCGGTCTCGCAGGTGCTGGCGACGCTGATCGAGAACTCGCTGATGCACGGCGACGGCACGGTGGCGATCCGTACCCGCGTCACCGGCAACCAGGCGGTGGTCGAGGTCTCCGACGAGGGGCCGGGCGTGCCGGCCGACCTGGGGGCACGGGTCTTCGAGCGGACGGTCAGCGGCCGTAACTCCACGGGCCTGGGGCTGGCCCTCGCGCGCGACCTGGCGGAGGCGGACGGGGGCCGGCTGGAGCTGCTGCAGCAGCACCCGCCGGTGTTCGCGCTGTTCCTCAGCAGAGAAGCGGAAGCGGACTTCTAGGCCGGGCGGGCCGCCGCCCGAGGGGCGTACGACCCCTACTTACCCGCGTCCCCTACTTACCCGCGTCCACGCGCTGCGGCCTGGCGTCGGCCAGGAACGATTCGGCGGTCTGGACGGCCTCGTGGGCCGGCGGCGTCTGGAACACCCAGGTCCGGTAGGACCAGAAGCGGAAGACCGTGCCGATGCCGAGGCCGATCACGTTCTTGGCGATGTTGTCCGCGAGCGAGGAGGTCAGGCCCAGGCCGTAGTGGGAGAGGGCCAGGATGCCGTTCTCGATCACCAGGCCGATGCCGCTGAAGAGCAGGAACAGCGAGAGCTCACGGCTGCGCCCGCTCTTGTCGGTGTCGCGGTAGGTCCAGTAGCGGTTGCCGACGTAGTTGGTGGCGATGGCGACGGCCGTGGCGATGACGCCGGAGCGCACCACGGCGAGGCCGAAGCCGTGGACACAGATGTTGAAGACGATGAGGTTGACCACGAAGCCGATGGCGCCCACAGCGCCGAACTTCGCGATTTCGCGGGCCAGCCGCTCCAGCCGGGAACGCACTGTGCGCCGTTGAGTCATGACGTTCATGCTAACCAGCGGCCCGGGCGGCCGACCTGGAGAGTCGGTGAACGAACGGCGAAGGCGCGCTTTTCGGTCCTTATCGACACCCCTTCGTCGGCGAATCGTAGGGGGAGCGAAACCCTCCGGACTTGGAGGAACATCCATAGGCGGTAGGGATGGTTCGTGCGTACGGATACCCTGGGGGCGTGACGTTCCCGGTAGTCGGCATGGTCGGCGGCGGCCAGCTCGCCCGTATGACCCACGAGGCGGGCATCCCCCTCGGCATCAGGTTCAAGCTGCTCAGCGATACCCCACAGGACTCGGCGGCCCAGGTGGTCAGCGATGTCGTCATCGGCGACTACCGCGACCTGGACACCCTTCGTGCTTTCGCACGAGGCTGCGATGTGATCACCTTCGATCACGAGCATGTGCCCACCGAGCACCTGAGGGCCCTGGAGGCGGACGGCATCCCCGTCCGGCCCGGGCCCGACGCCCTCGTGCACGCCCAGGACAAGGGCGTGATGCGGGCGAAGCTCATGGAGATCGGGGTGCCCTGCCCCCGGCACCGCATCGTGGCGGACCCCGCCGACGTCGAACGCTTCGCGGCGGAAGGCGACGGTTTCCCCGTCGTCCTCAAGACCGTGCGCGGCGGCTACGACGGCAAGGGCGTCTGGGTCGTGCGCTCCGCGAAGGAGGCCGAGGAGCCCTTCCGGGCGGGCGTGCCCGTCCTCGCGGAGGAGAAGGTCGACTTCGTCCGCGAGCTCGCCGCCAACGTCGTGCGCTCCCCCCACGGCCAGGCAGTCTCGTACCCCGTCGTCGAGTCCGTCCAGGTCGACGGCGTCTGCGACACCGTCATCGCCCCCGCCCCCGGGCTCTCCGAGGAGCAGTCCGCGCACGCCCAGCAGCTCGCCCTCAGGGTGGCCAAGGAACTGGGCGTGGTCGGCCACCTGGCGGTGGAGCTGTTCGAGACCCGCGACGGCCGGGTGCTCGTCAACGAGCTGGCGATGCGCCCGCACAACTCCGGCCACTGGACCCAGGACGGCGCGATCACCTCGCAGTTCGCCAACCACGTCCGGGCCGTGCTGGACCTGCCGCTGGGCGACCCGCGGCCGCGCGCCAAGTGGACCGTGATGGCCAATGTTCTCGGCGGCGACTATCCGGACATGTATTACGCGTACCTCCATTGCATGGCACGCGACCCGGGCCTGAAGATCCATATGTACGGCAAGGACGTCAAGCCCGGCCGCAAGGTCGGACACGTCAACACCTACGGCGACGACCTGGCGGATGTGCGCGAGCGCGCGAGCCACGCCGCCGGATACCTGCGAGGAACGATCACGGAATGACCGCAGCTGCCGGGGCGACCCCCCTCATCGGCATCGTCATGGGCTCGGACTCCGACTGGCCCGTCATGGAAGCCGCCGCCAAGGCCCTGGACGAGTTCGAGATCCCCTACGAGGTCGACGTCGTCTCCGCGCACCGCATGCCGCGCGAGATGGTCGAGTACGGGGAGCGGGCCGCGGGCCGCGGCCTCAAGGCGATCATCGCCGGAGCGGGCGGCGCCGCCCACCTCCCCGGCATGCTCGCCTCCGTCACCCCGCTGCCGGTGATCGGCGTGCCCGTACCGCTGAAGTACCTCGACGGCATGGACTCCCTGCTGTCCATCGTGCAGATGCCGGCCGGGGTGCCCGTCGCCACCGTCTCCGTGGCGGGCGCGCGCAACGCCGGTCTGCTGGCCGTCCGCATGCTCGCCGCGCACGACGAGGACCTGCTCGCGCGCATGCGCACCTTCCAGGACGAGCTCAACGAACAGGCCACCGAGAAGGGCCGGCGGCTGCGCGCCAAGGTCCAGGGCGCCGCCGGCTTCGGCTTCGGGAAGTGAGCGCCGTGAGCCGGACGGACGCGACCCTGGCCCGCGCCCGCGAGCTCCTCGCCGACCACCCCGTCGTCGACGGCCACAACGACCTCCCCTGGGCGCTGCGCCAGAACGTCCGCTACGACCTCGACCGCTGCGACATCGCCGTCGACCAGAGCGCCGCGGGCCTGCACACCGACCTGCCCCGGCTGCGCGCCGGCGGCGTCGGCGCCCAGTTCTGGTCCGTCTTCGTACGCACCGACATGGCCGGCGACGACGCGGTCAGCGCCACCCTCGAGCAGATCGACGTGGTCCGGCGGCTGGCCGAGCGCCACCCCGCCGACCTGCGCCTGGCGTTCACCGCCGACGACATGGAGGCGGCCCGGGCCGAGGGCCGCATCGCCTCCCTCATGGGCGCCGAGGGCGGCCACAGCATCAACTGCTCGCTCGCCACGCTGCGCGCCCTGCACCGGCTGGGCGTCCGCTATATGACCCTCACCCACAACGACAACATCCCGTGGGCGGACTCGGCGACGGACGTACCGGCGGTGGGCGGGCTCACCCGCTTCGGCGAGGAGGTCGTCCGCGAGATGAACCGCGTCGGCATGCTCGTCGACCTCTCCCACGTCGCCGACGACACCATGCGGGACGCCCTGCGCGTCACCGAGGCACCGGTGATCTTCTCCCACTCCTCGGCGCGTGGCGTCTGCGACCACCCCCGCAACATCCCGGACGACGTGCTCGGCTCGCTCGCCGCGAACGGCGGCCTGGCCATGGCGACGTTCGTGCCCAAGTTCATCCTGCCGGAGGCCGGGGTCTGGATGCGGGCGGCCGACGAGAACATGCGCGCGCACGGCCTCCACGCCCTCGACACCACCCCCGAGGCGATGGCCGTCCACCACGCCTTCGAGGAGGCCAACCCGCGCCCGCGGGCCTCCACCGCCACCGTCGCCGACCACCTCGACCACATGCGCGAGGTCGCCGGCGTCGACCACATCGGCCTCGGCGGCGACTACGACGGCACGGCCTTCACCCCCGACGGCCTGCCGGACGTCTCCGGCTACCCCAACCTGATCGCCGAACTGCTGCGGCGCGGCTGGTCCGAGGCGGACCTGGCGAAGCTGACCTGGCAGAACGCGGTGCGCGTGCTGCGGGCCGCGGAGGACGTGGCACGGGAGCTGTCCGCGACGCGCGGCCCGTCCATCGCCACGATCGACCAGCTGGACGGCACCGACGCCTGACCGGCGCCCGACCTGGCGCCCGACCTGGCGCCTGACCTGGCGCCCGACCCGGCCCGGCACCCGTCGATCCACCCGGTGACGCCCGCCGCGACGGCCCGGCCGTCGCGGCGACGGCGGGGACTACGCCCGGGGCCGGCCCATCGCGCGGAAGACCCAGCCGGCCTCCCGCCAGGCGGCGGCGTCCAGGGCGTTACGGCCGTCCAGCACCCGGCGGGCCGCGACGACCTCGCCCAGCCGCTCCGGGTCCAGCTCCCGGAACTCCGACCACTCCGTCAGGTGCAGCACCACCTCCGCCCCGCGGCACGCCTCCAGGGCGCTCGGCGCGTAGGCCAGGGTGGGGAAGAGGCGGCGGGCGTTGTCCATGCCCTTGGGGTCGTACACCGTCACCTGGCCGCCCTGCAGGTGGATCTGACCGGCGACGTTGAGCGCGGGGGAGTCGCGGACGTCGTCCGAGTCCGGCTTGAACGTCGCGCCGAGCACGGCCACCCGCCGGCCGAGGAAGCTGCCGCCCACGCTCTCGCGGGCCAGCTCGATCATGTGGCTGCGGCGCCGCATGTTGATGGAGTCGACCTCGCGCAGGAACGTCAGCGCCTGGTCGGCCCCGAGCTCCCCGGCGCGGGCCATGAAGGCCCGGATGTCCTTCGGCAGGCAGCCACCGCCGAAGCCGATGCCGGCCCGCAGGAACTTCTTGCCGATGCGCTCGTCGTGCCCGATGGCCTCCGCCAGCTTCACCACGTCGCCGTCCGCGGCCTCGCAGACCTCGGCCATGGCGTTGATGAAGGAGATCTTCGTGGCGAGGAAGGAGTTGGCGGCGGTCTTGACCAGCTCGGCCGTCGGATAGTCGGCCACCACGAACGGGGAGCCCTCGCCGACCGGCGTGGCGTACACCTCGCGCAGCAGCTTCTCGGCGCGCTCGCCCGCCACGCCCACGACGATGCGGTCGGGGTGCAGCGTGTCCTGGACGGCGAAGCCCTCCCGCAGGAACTCCGGGTTCCAGGCCAGCTCGACGTCCGCGCCCGCGGGCGCCAGCCGCGTCAGCAGGTCCGCGAGGTGCGCCGCGCTGCCCACCGGGACGGTCGACTTGCCGACGACCAGCGCCGGGCGGCGCAGCTGCGGGGCCAGGGAGGCGAACGCGCTCTCGACGTACGACATGTCGCAGGCGTACTCGCCGTGCTTCTGCGGGGTGTTCACACAGACGAAGTGCACATCGCCGAACTCGCCGACCTCCTCCCAGGAGGTGGTGAAGCGCAGCCGTCCGGTGGAGCCCTCGATGCCGGCGACGTGCTTGCGCAGCAGCTCCTCCAGCCCCGGCTCGTACATCGGGACCTCGCCGCGCGAGAGCGTCTCGATCTTCTCGGGCACCACGTCCAGGCCCAGCACCTCGAACCCGAGCTCGGCCATGGCCGCGGCGTGGGTGGCGCCGAGGTAACCGGTGCCGATCACGGTGATCTTGAGGGCCATGCGGTGCTCCAGGTGCTGACGGGGTGGCCGGCGGTCCTCGAGGACCTTCTGCCTTTATAAGGCCGCCGGGCCGGATTGCGTTGCCCGAGCATAGTCGGGGCCCGGCCGGGAAGAATCCCGGGTGATCACCCGTTGTCGGCAAGCTCACGTATCCCCGGCCGGGGCCGCGACCCTAGAATCGTGGTTACTAAACAGTAGTTAACTCTCTGGGGAGTACGCCTTGGCGGGAAACAAGGACTTCGACCTGTACCGGCCGTCCGAGGAGCACGACGAGCTCCGAAAGGTCGTGCGCTCGCTCGCCGAGGCGAAGATCGCACCGTTCGCCGCCGAGGTGGACGAGGAGGGCCGCTTCCCGCAGGAGGCGCTCGACGCGCTCGTCGCGGCCGACCTGCACGCGGTGCACGTACCGGAGGCCTTCGGCGGCGCCGGTGCGGACGCCCTCGCCACGGTCATCGTGATCGAGGAGGTCGCCCGCGTGTGCGCCTCCTCCTCGCTGATCCCGGCGGTCAACAAGCTCGGCTCGCTGCCGGTCGCGCTCTCCGGCTCCGAGGAGCTGAAGAAGAAGTACCTGAGCCCGCTCGCCAAGGGCGACTCGATGTTCTCGTACTGCCTCAGCGAGCCCGACGCGGGCTCCGACGCGGCCGGCATGAAGACCAAGGCCGTCCGCGACGGCGACTTCTGGGTCCTCAACGGCGTCAAGCGCTGGATCACCAACGCCGGCGTCAGCGACTTCTACACGGTCATGGCCGTCACCGACCCGGAGAAGCGCTCCAAGGGCATCTCCGCCTTCGTCGTCGAGAAGGCCGACGAGGGCGTCTCCTTCGGCGCCCCGGAGAAGAAGCTCGGCATCAAGGGCTCGCCGACCCGCGAGGTCTACCTCGACAACGTCCGCATCCCCGCCGACCGCATGATCGGCGCGGAGGGCACGGGCTTCGCCACCGCGATGAAGACCCTGGACCACACCCGCATCACCATCGCCGCCCAGGCGCTGGGCATCGCCCAGGGCGCCCTGGACTACGCCAAGGGCTACGTCCAGGAGCGCAAGCAGTTCGGCAAGCCGATCGGCGACTTCCAGGGCGTCCAGTTCATGCTCGCCGACATGGCCATGAAGATCTCCGCGGCCCGCGCCCTGACCTACCAGGCCGCCGCCGCCTCGGAGCGCCTCGACGCCGACCTCACCTACCTGGGCGCCGCCGCGAAGTGCTTCGCGTCGGACGTCGCGATGGAGGTCACCACGGACGCCGTCCAGCTCCTCGGCGGCTACGGCTACACCCGTGACTACCCGGTGGAGCGCATGATGCGCGACGCCAAGATCACGCAGATCTACGAAGGCACGAACCAGGTCCAGCGGATCGTCATGGCCCGCAACCTCCCGTAAGTCGTTCTCGCAGGTCAGAGGAGACAGCCCCCGGCGTGGCGCCGGGGGCTGTGTCACTGGACGCTCACGCGAGGCCGATTCCGGCTTGGGTCTTGATGGTGTCGACAGCCTCCTCGGTGAGCCAGCGGAGGGGGACCACGGTCCACCTCTCGCCCTTGCGCATGACCACGGCGTTACCGTCCCCGGTGCGTCCGACGTGAACGAAGCCGTGATCGCGCCGCAGGTCCTTCGCCAGGTGCTCGCCGTGGATCACGGGCGTTACTTCCCTTCGCGGTCCTCGTCGCCAGAGCACAGAGAGCCGTCCCTGTGCCGTCGTGCAGCCCGCCCCGGCGACTCGGCCTGTCCAGGGGTCCACCATCAGGGCGAGGGTCTCTACTCGGCGCGAACCACCATCGCGAACGACGTACGGATGCGCCGAAAACCAGCGTGACCGGCCCTGCCCGTGTGGCTCATGCACTCCACATCGACGGCCGCCGAGTCCTCGGCAGGCGTCGCTTTCCACTTGCAGTGCAGGCACTCGGCCTCAAAGGTCACGTCCGTATCGGGGTGCTCGGTGATCCGGTGCACCACGTACCGCATGGTTGCCTTGACGCTCACAGCCCACCCCTGCGGCTTCGCCGGTTGGCTTCTGCGACCTTGGCGGTCAGCTCCTCGGTCGGCCGCACCGCTGGGGCTTTGCCGTCCGGGCACCGCGGACTGCCGCATTCACATCTAGGCCACTCCAGGCCATCGCTCGGGGCGAGGCTGCCACCCTCGGGACCGCCCGCATCGGCCTTACTCACCAGCAACACCCCGCCGACGCCGAAGGCCCCGGAGAGCTGCGACAGGAAGTGCCTCGCTTCCCCGCTGCTCATGTGGTCAGCCGGTCCGATGTCGTGCGCCTCGCTGCCACCCACCATGGCTGCCCTCCTGATCGATTCCACGTCGATGCGACGACCGTAGGAACCGGGGAGCGTCGGGCTCCACAAACTTGCATGAGCTTGCACGCGAATTGGCGTGACTCATGGCGGTATTGACGCCATCTCTCCAGGTCGAAGAAGCTGATGCAAGCCCGAGCAAGTACCTAGACCGGGGAGCCCGCCATGGCCGTTGAGTTCGTTGGGATCGACCCCAACACCGACCGGGACCACTGCCCCACCGTGTGGGCGGACGCGGAAGCTCAGGAGATCTTGCTGCAGGGGTGGCGGCCGACCCTGGAGACTCAGGCGGAGTGCGAAGGAACCAGCCCTGCAAACGGTCCGGTGCCTGACAACGAGGCCATCGTCAGGATCCCGGCCCGCATGATTCCGATGATCAGGGAGGCGTGTGATGCCGTCGAGCGTGCCCAGCTTCGCTGAGCTGCTTGGCCAGTGTCGGCGATCCGCCGTCCACCTGGAACTTCGTGACTCATACGCTGCCACGGACCGGTTCGAGGCGTGGAAGCGTGGCGAGCGGATCGATTGGGAGGATCGCGAGTCCTGGTGGCATCCCTATGACCAGCTGATCGCGGACACCGTGTCCAGGGGCGTGGTGATCCGCAGGGCTCGGGTGATCTCCGAGCCGGTATCGGACTACATCCGGTGGGAGCACTACGTCACTCATGCCAACGTCACGGCCGGTGAGGAGGTCCGCTGGCTGCCACGGCGGCTGGCCACGGCCATCGCCCTGCCGGGGAATGACTTCTGGCTGTTCGACGATGCGCTGCTCCGGGTGCACCACTTCTCAGGTGACGGCGCGGTGGTGGAGGACGAGATCACGGGGGACGCGGAAGCCGTGAAGCTGTGCTCCACCGCCTTCGAAGCGGTTTGGGAGCGAGCGATCCCGCACCACCGGTACCAGGTCTGAGGAAAGCCGGCTCCATGCCCCCGCACCCCTCTTCACGCGTCCAGAAGGCACGCGAGGATCTTGCAGGGCGTCTGCGCGAGATTCGGAAGGACGCGGGGATCAGCGGACGGGAGCTGGCCGTCAGGTGTGGTTGGTCGGAGTCGAAGTCGTCCCGGATCGAGAACGCCAAGACGCCTCCCTCCGATACGGACATCCGAGCGTGGTGCCGGGCCTGCGCCTCCGGCGATCAGGCGCCTGACTTGATCGCGGCAAACAGGCAGTCCGCAGATGCTCATGTGCAGTGGAAGCGCCTCCAGCGGACCGGTCTCCGGCGCCTGCAGGAGTCCACCGGGGACCTGTACCGACGAACCAAGACCTTCCGGGTCTATGTCTCCGACGTGATCCCCGGTTTTCTCCAGAGCTCCGGATACGCCGCTGCTCTACTGTCGTCCATCGCGGGTTTCCGGGGCACTCCGGATGATGTGAGCGATGCCGTGGAGGCCCGCATGAGACGTAACGCGGTGCTGACCAGTGGTGCACACCGGTTCTCATTCGTGCTGGAGGAGTCGGTCTTGCGGTACCGGCCGTGCAGCGCTGAAACCATGGCGGCACAGCTCGGCCACTTGCTCGGGGCCATGGACCTTCAGAACGTCGCCGTGGGCATCGTCCCGTTCTCGACACAACGGACCGTGTGGCCCATGCCGACCTTCACGATCTTCGATGAAGGCAGGGTGCACGCGGACACGCTGGATGCCGCTTCCACGCTCACACAGCCCAGCCAGGTCGAGCTGTACGCCCGTGCCTTCGAAGGTCTCTCGCAGCAGGCCGTAAGGGGAGCGGCGGCCCGCGCCCTCATCGCGGAAGCGGTGGCATCCCTGGGCTGACCAGCGATGGCGGCGCCTCTGCCGCAGGTGATCACGGCGACGAAACGGCCCCCGGGGGCCGTTCGTCGTCTCCCGGTGGCGGGCCGCCGCACGGCGGGTGAAGGTGGTCGGGGGTAAGTCCGTACTGCCAGGGAGGCCCGCGTCATGCCCGAGGTAACCAAGCCCTACACCCCCGGCACGCCCTGCTGGGTGGATCTGGTGGTTCCCGACCAGCGGGAGGCGCTCGACTTCTACCGGGACCTCTTCGGCTGGCAGGGCGAGCCCGGGCCGCCGGAGACCGGCGGGTACGCGGTCTGCAGTCTCAACGGCAAGGCCGTCGCCGGGATCATGACCTCGATGGCCCAGGAGGGCGGCTCCAAGCCGCCGCCCGCGTGGACCACCTACCTCGCCGTCGGCGACGCCGACGGCGCCGTCGACAAGATCACGAGCAGCGGCGGCACGTCGCTGGCGGGCCCGATGGACGTGCTCGCGCTCGGGCGGATGGCCGTCGTGGCCGATTCCACGGGCGCGGTGTTCGGGATCTGGCAGGCCGGGGAGTTCATCGGCTCGCAGGTCGTCAACGAGCCGGGCTCGGTGGTGTGGAACGAGCTGAACACCGCCGACCCCAACACGGCCGCCGCCTTCTACTCGGAGGCCCTGGACGTGACGACCGAGCCCATGGAGGAGGCCCCCGGCTACTTCGCCCTCAAGGCCAAGGGCCGGGTGGTCGGCGGCATGCAGGACCTGGAGAAGTCCCCGCCCGGGTCGCCGTCGCACTGGCTGACGTACTTCTCCGTCGACGACACCGACAGCACCGTCGACGCGCTGGTCAAGGCCGGCGGCAACGTCCTCAAGCCGCCGTTCGACATGGTGGCGGGCCGCATGGCGGTCGTGCAGGACCCGCAGGGAGCGGTGTTCGCCCTCATCAACGCGACGGGGCCGTCGCCCGAGGCCGGCTGACGGCCGGCCCCGCGCGGCGTCATCGGCGGGTCACTGCGACCCGCCGGTGACGGTGACCTTCTTGTCGTCGCGCAGCTGGCCGAAGAGCTGCTTCGCCTTGGTCATGTCCCACTTCACGGCCACCCCGTCGGTGCGGGTGGGGAGGTTGGGGTTGGCGATCGGCACGGTCGTCTGCTGTCCGTCCCCGCCGGTGACGCCCTTCATCGCCCAGAACATGTCCATCAGGTCCCACAGGCCCATGTCCTTGTCGACGATGAGGGTGTCGAGCCCGGAGCCGATGACGGGGTAGAGGCGGAAGGGGTTGAGGACCGTGGTGGGCGAGGCGGCCTGCTTGGCGAGGGTGTTCAGGAACTTCTGCTGGTTGCGCATCCGGCCCAGGTCCTGGTCGGCCTCCTGGTGGCGCTGGCGGACGAACGCCAGCGACTGGGCGCCGTTGAGCTCCTGGCAGCCCGCCTTGAAGTCCGCGCCCGAGTCCCGGTCCTTCAGCGGCTTGTCCAGGCACATCTCCACCCCGCCGAGCGCGTCGACGAGGTTGCGGAAGCCGCCGAAGCCGATCTCGGCGTAGTGGTCGATGCGCAGGCCGGTGTTGTACTCGACGGTCTGCGTCAGCAGCTCGGCGCCGCCGTCCGCGTAGGCCTGGTTGAGCTTGTGGGTGGCGGCCGGGAAGTGTTTGCCGGACTCCTTGCCGGTGAAGGCGGGGATCGTCACATAGGAGTCGCGCGGCAGGCTGAGCATCGTGGTGCCGTTGTCGCCGGTGTGCAGGATCATCATCGAGTCGGTGCGCTTGCCCTCGGCCGACCCGGTGTGGAGGTCCTTCTTGTCCTGGTCCGACAGGCCTTCGCGGCTGTCGGAGCCGACGATCAGGTAGTTCGTGCCCTCGCCGGCCTGCGGGCGGTCCTTGACCTGACCCAGGTCGACCTCGCGGCGCATCTTTCCGTCGGCCCAGAAGTACGTGCCGCCGCCGACGGCCAGCAGCGTGGCGACGAGGGCGATCGCCCCGATCTTGGCGCGCTTGCGCCAGTCCGGTGCGCCCGCGCGCGGCGCCCGGCCGCGTCCGGCGGGCCCGCCGGTGCCGCCGGAGGCGCCGCCTCCGTGCCCGTAGACCTGTCCGGTGTTGTATCCGTCACCGCCCGCGTCGTTCCGCAGGGCGCCGGGGGAGTCGTAGCCCTGGGGCGGCCGGTACTGCGGCGGGGGGCCGTCGCGCCGGACGTGCGGCAGGGGACGGGCGCTCTCCGGCTCGGCACTGGTGCTGCCGGCCCCGTACCGGTCGCGGCGGCCGGGGGTCCGCCCTTCGGGCCAATCGTTCATGTCATCGAGTGTGCCTTGTGGGGGCAGCCGACCCGCAGGGTGAGGACGGGACCGTGGCGGTGCTGTTGCAGAGCTGATGCAAACCCGGCCGCCGCCCCGGGCCCCGCATACAGTGGTGGGCATGACCAATCAGGACCGGAGCCCGGAGGCGGACATATCCGGCAAGCCCACCTCGGCTTCCCGTACGACGCTCTCCCACATCATGACCGCCCATGACACCAATCTGCTGGGGACCGTGCACGGCGGTGTGATCATGAAGCTGGTGGACGACGTCGCGGGCGCCGTGGCCGGGCGGCACTCCGGCGGCCCCGCGGTCACCGCCTCGATGGACGAGATGGCCTTCCTCGAGCCGGTCCGCGTCGGTGACCTCGTCCATGTGAAGGCGCAGGTCAACTGGACCGGGCGGTCCTCGATGGAGATCGGCGTGCGGGTGCTCGCCGAACGCTGGAACGAGTCCACGCCCGCCGTCCAGGTCGGCAGCGCCTACCTTGTCTTCGCCGCCGTCGACGGGGAGGGCAAGCCCCGGCGCGTCCCCGAGGTGCTGCCCGAGACCGAGCGCGACCGCCGGCGCTACCAGGAGGCGCAGATCCGGCGTACGCACCGGCTCGCCCGGCGGCGCGCGATCGTGGAGCTGCGCGAGCGGCGGGCCGCCGAGGGCATCGAGGACTGAGGCCGCCCTCCGCCACCCGCTACCCCTGCTCCGGGCAGACCACCTGGTCCCCGGTGACCACCGGGATGCCCCCGGCCTGCTGCGGCGGGGTCTCGGCGCGCACCGGGCGCACCTCGGTGAAGTCCTTCCCCAGGATCACCTTCATCACCGGCCCCTGCCCGGGGACGGGCCGCAGCTCGGCGTTCGGCAGCGCGGCCGCCACCGAGCGGACCGAGCGGTCCCAGCGCGGGTCGTAGGTGATCACGGTGTGCCGCACCACGCGCGGGGCGTCGACGGGCGAGCCGGTGGTGACGAAGCCGGTGGCGCGCAACGCCAGGTCGGTCGAGCGGGCGAGGCCGTCACGGCCGCTGCCGTTGAGGACCTGCACCTTGACCTGCTCGGGCGCCACGTCCACCGTCCTCGCCCGCGGGCCGGGGCCGCCGGGCGGCTTGGCGTCCTGCGCCCGGTGCGGGGCGTGCGGGGCGGTGTTGACCGGGCGGTCCTCGCGCAGGGCCTGGAAGAGCTTGCCGGCGGCCGGCTCGTCCCACTTCACGGTCGAGCCGATGCCGGGGACGGGGAAGTTCGCGGTGGCGATCGGTACGGAGGTGAACTCGGCGGACGCCGGGGTCAGGTTCCGCAGCGCCCGGCCGAGCTCGACGAGGTCGTCGCTGCCGAAGCCCCGGTCGGCGCGGACCGAGCCGACCACGGCCGAGGACACCTCCTGGAACTTCACCGGGTTGAGCAGCACCCCGCCGTCGGCCACCTTGTGGATGAGCGAGGCGAGGAACCGTTGCTGCCGCTGCATCCGGCCCAGGTCGGCGGCGCCGTCCAGGTGCCGGGAGCGGACGTACTGCAGGGCCTTGCCGCCGTCGAGGGTGCTGGTGCCGGCCGGGAGGTTCAGGCCGGTGTAGGCGTCCCTGAGCGGCCGCACGGTGCACACCTGCACCCCGCCCACCGCGTCGACGGTCTCCATGAAGCTGCTGAAGTCGACCTCCATGTAGTGGTCGACGTGCACGCCGGTCAGGCGTTCGACGGAGCGTACGGTCAGGCTGGGCCCGCCCTCGGCGTAGGCGGCGTTGAGCTTGAGGGGGTGCGCGGGGCGGGTGCGGCCCGTGCCGTCGGGGTGCTCGGGGATCTCGGTGTAGGTGTCGCGGGGCAGGCCGACCACGGTGGCCCGGTCGCGGTCGGCGGACAGGTGCACCAGCATCATCGTGTCGGTGCAGTGACAGGGGGCGCCGCCGAGGTGGTAGCGGTCGCGGTCCCGCTTAGTGATCTTGTCGCGGCCGTCCGTGCCGACGAGCAGGACGTTCATGCCCCGCCCGCTGCCGGGCCGGTTCGACAGGCCCTCGAAGGGGTCCACCCGGCCGATGTTGCCCTCGATGCCATGGACCACCGCGTGCCCGATGCCGCCCGCGCCCAGCACCGCCACGGCGGCGCCCGTGGCCAGTCGCATGCCCCAGCGGGGGCGGCCGGCGGGGGAGGGGCGCGGGTTCGGGCGCGGCCGGGGGGAGCGGGTCGGTGCGGTCACTGCGAGACCTCCGCGACGATCGGGTCCCTGACGGGGGAGAGACCGGGAACACGGTAGGCCAATACGATGATCTGTCTGCGGCCCCACGCCGTCGCCGGCGGCCCCGCCACCCGGCCGGGGCGGAAGCGTGTCCCCCATTGGCGGTAACGTGGCCGGGGAGACCGACGAACCAGCCGTCCGCCGCGGGGTGACCCCGACCCCCGTACCCCCGAGGAACCATGCACGATCAGCAGCCGCCAGCCGTTTCCGTGATCATGCCGGTGCTCAATGAAGAGCGGCATCTGCGCACCTCCGTGCGGCACATCCTGGAGCAGGAGTATGCCGGTGAACTGGAGGTGGTCATCGCCCTCGGTCCGTCCACGGACCGTACGGACGAGATCGCCGCGGAGCTCGTCCGGGAGGACTCCAGGGTCCATACCGTGCCGAATCCCACCGGTCGCACCCCTGCCGCGCTCAATGCCGCGATCAAGGCATCACGTCACCCGATCGTGGTACGCGTCGACGGCCACGGGATGCTCTCGCCGAACTACATCGCGACGGCGGTGCGGCTGCTGGAGGAGACCGGCGCCCAGAACGTGGGCGGCATCATGCACGCCGAGGGCGAGAACTCCTGGGAGCGGGCCGTGGCCGCCGCCATGACGTCCAAGGTCGGCGTGGGCAACGCGGCCTTCCACACCGGCGGCGCGGCCGGCCCGGCCGAGACCGTCTATCTGGGCGTCTTCCGCCGTGAGGCGCTGGAGACGCAGGGCGGCTACAACGAGGAGTTCATCCGCGCCCAGGACTGGGAGCTGAACTTCCGTATCCGGGAGGCCGGCGGGCTGATCTGGTTCTCGCCCGAGCTGCTGGTCTCCTACCGGCCGCGCCCGAACGTCAAGGCGCTCGCCAAGCAGTACAAGGACTACGGCCGCTGGCGGCACGTCGTCGCCCGCTACCACCAGGGCTCGATCAACCTGCGCTACCTCGCCGCCCCCACCGCCGTGGTCGCGATCGCGGCCGGCCTGGTGGCCGGCGCCACGGTCACCCCGTGGGGCCTGATCGTTCCGGCCGGCTACCTGGCGGCCATCACGGCCGGCTCGGTGCCCGCGGGCAAGGGCCTGCCCCTCGCGGCCCGGGCGCGCATCCCGGTGGCGCTGGCCACGATGCACATGTCGTGGGGCTTCGGCTTCCTGACCAGCCCCCGCTCGCTGGCGAAGAAGGTCATCGCCAGCCGCCGCCCGGCGGTCCGGACGAGCTGACGGGCGTACGACGCCCATCGGGGCCCGTGGCCGTACCGGCCGCGGGCCCCGACGCGTTCACGGGCGCCGCTCGGAAGCGGAAGCGGCCCCGCTCGGAAGCGGCCCCGCTCGGAAGCGGCCCCGCTCAGAAGCGGTTGAGCGGGTTGACCTTCATGCAGGCCGTCTTGTCGTCGCCGTTGAGCGGGTCCGAGCTCTCGGGGGCCTTGTTGTCGTCGGGCTTCTTCGTGCCCTTGCCGTCGTCCTTCTGCCCGTCCTTGCCGGCCTTGCCGTCCTGTCCGGTCTTCTCGTCCCCGGCGCCCTTGCCGTCCTTGCCGTCCTTCGCGGAGGGCGTGGAGGAGGGGTCCGTGCTCTCGTCCTCGCCGCCGTCCTTGGGATAGGACGTGCCGCCCTTCCAGTCGCCGCCGATGACCAGGGTGATCTGCTGGACCTCGGGGGAGTGCCGTACCGCCGTCTCCGGCAGGCCCAGGGCCTTGGCCACGGCGAGGGCGTCGCCGCGCTGGGTCGCCCGCGGGTAGGTGAGCGTGGTGTCGGCCTGGGCGCGCGGCGTGGAGTCGGAGGTGACCTTGGCGAAGCCCTGCTTGACCAGGAACGAGGCGATGTCCGAGCCACGGCCGGTGACCGGCGGCTCCACGACGGTGCCCGTGCCGTTGAACACGGTGACCGCGATGTCCTTCTTCGGTGCGGCCGGGGGCGCGGAGGGCAGGGACTTCGGGTCCTTCTTCTTGTCCTTGCCGTCCAGCGCGATGTCGTTGCGGACCAGGGAGAAGAGCTTGTCGGCGTCGCCGGGCTTGGGGATCACATGCGCGTCCGGGTTCTGCGGGTCGGAGACCCAGGGCATGGTCGTCATGGTGATCCGGCCGGAGGGCACGCGCTTGATGTCGTCGGCGAGGTTGTAGAGCTTCTTGACCGAGCCGAGGTCCTTGTCGACCGTGAGCGCCTTGGTGGCGGCTTCGGCGAGGTCGGTGAGCTGGCCGGGGTCGGAGAGCTTGGTGCCGGACTTCAGCTGACGGACCATCGCGTTCATGTACATGTGCTGGGCGTGGGTACGGCCGATGTCGCTGCCGTCCTCGAAGCCGTGCCGGGTGCGCAGCCACTGCAGGGCCTGCTCGCCCTTGACCGTGCGGCTGCCCTTGAGCAGGCGCAGGCCGGACTTGTCGTCGTAGATGTTGCTGTCGACGCAGACGGGCACGCCGCCGACGGCGTCGGCCATGCTCACCACGCCCGCGAAGTCGATCATCATGAAGTGGTCGACGGGGATGCCGGTGAGCTCTTCCCAGGTGGCCACGGTGCAGCCGGGGCCGCCGTTGCCCAGGCTGGTGTTGATGATCTGGCCGTTGGTCCCGCGGTAGACCTTGCCGTTCTCGGGGTCGGTGCACTTGGGGATCGTCACCCGGGTGTCGCGGGGGACGCTGATGACCGACATGTTGCTGCGGTCGGCCGAGACGTGCACCAGCATCTGCACATCGGCCAGCGGGGGCCGGTCGGCGTCGTCGCGGGCGCCGCCGAGGTCCTGGTTCGCCTTGCTGTTGCGGCTGTCGGAGCCCAGCAGCAGGATGTTGAGGGGACGCTGGCCGTCGGCGTTGGCGGCGCTGCGGTCGAGCTGCTTGTCGCCGAGGTTGAGCTTGTTCTTCCTGATGTTCCCGTTGAGGTGCTCGTAGTAGAAGTACCCAGCGGCGGAGACGCCGAGGACGAGCACGGCCAGGCCGAGCGCCGCCCAGCGGGCTATGCGCCCGATGCGGCGGCGCCGGCCGCCGGCTATGGATCCGTCGGCGTCCTTCGTGTCCTCGGACTCCTCGGCCTTGGGCGTGTCGCCCTTGGCCTTGCCGTCCTTGGACTGCGCGGCCTGCTCTTCCTGCACGCCGCTGCTCTGCCGCATCGGGCCTCCCCTGAATGGTGCGTCCGGCCCGATGGGCAGGCATGTCGTACCTGATGAGTATTACTGCGTAATGAGATGCGAAAGCCCGGCAGGGGGGTTCACTTGGCGCAGATGTTCTTGTCGTCCGCTTCGACCTTCTGAATGCCCTCCGGGGCCTTCTTGGGGGCGGAGACCGGGGTTCCGGCGCCCTTGAAGTCCTCGCCGAGGATCAGCGTCATCTCCGCGGTGGGCGCCGCGTTGCTCGAGCCCTGCTTCAGGGCGTCGACGGGCAGGCCCATCTCGTCGGCCAGCCGGCGGGCCTGGTCGGCCTGGTTGGGGGCGAACTCCAGGACCGTCTTGTCCTTCTTGCCGCCGGAGGCGTTGCCGCCGTTGCTGGTGCGGCGCATGCCCTTGGAGTTCTGCATCCAGGCGACGGTCTCCCCGGCGGCGCCCATCCGCCCGCTGCCGTTGAGCACCTTGACGCGTACGGTCGCGGGCGCGGCGCGCGTCCCCTTGAGCAGGGCCGCCTGCTTGGCGTCCGCCTCCTCCTGGGCCTTCTCCTCCTTCTCCTTCACCTCGGTGAGGGAGACGTCCTGGCGGACCATGGCGAAGAGCGGCTCGGCCTTCGACTTGTCCAGAACGACCGTCTTGTGGTCCTTGCCCTCGGCCGGGTTGTCGAGGACGGGCACGGTGGCGAAGGTGATGTTCTTGGTGTTGACCTTGCTGAGCTCCTTGGCCAGCGAGGTCAGCTTGGTGATGGAGCCTATGCCGGTGTCGACGGTGAGGGAGTTCGTCGCGGCGTCGCTGAGCTCGTAGAGCTTCTTGGGGTTGGTGAGGGTGTCACCGGACTTCATCTTCCGGATCATGGAGCTGAGGAACTGCTGCTGCAGCTCGATCCGGCTGAGGTCGCCGCCGAAGCCCACCGAGTGCCGCGTGCGCACGAACGCCAGCGCGTCCTCGCCCTCGACGGTGTGCCGGCCCTTGCTCATCTTCAGGTGCGAGTCGGCGTCGTTGATGTCCTTGGCCACACAGACCTCAACACCGCCGACGGCCGAGGACAGCTCCTTGACGGCGTTGAAGTCGGCCATCATGAAGTGAGTGACCTTCAGCTTCGTCAGCTGCTCCACGGTCCGCCAGGTGCAGCCGGGGTCACGGTCCTCCTGGCCCAGGCTCTCGTTGAAGCGGACGCCCTTGGAGCCGGGGATGGTCTTGGTGGAGCCGTTCTTCTGCTTGGTGGGGCAGTCCGGGATGTCCGTGATCATGTCGCGCGGGATCGACAGCGCGGTGGCGTTCGTACGGTCCTCAGAGACATGGAAGAGCAGGGTGGTGTCGGCGTGTCCGACGCTGCCGGCGTCGCCGTAGCCGGTGTTGCCCTTGCCGGAGCGCTTGTCGGTGCCGATGACCAGGATGTTCACCGGGCCCTTGGTGACGGCTCCGTTGTTGATGCCGACGTCGACCTTGTCGATGTTGTTGTTCAGGTGCTGGTAGAGCAGGTAGCCGCCCACCGTGGCCACGACCAGCACCACGCCGACCGTGCCGCCGGTCCACATCAGGGCCTTCTTCTTGCCCGACTTCTTCGGCTTGGGTTTACGGCGTCCCGTCGCCGCGGCCTTGGCCGCGGCCCGGCGGCCGCCGGTGCTCCGCTGTCCGGGCACGGCCCGGCCGCCACCCCCGCCGGCGCCCGGCTTGGGCTTCGGCTTGGGCCGGGGCGCGGCCGACGCGGCGGCCCGCTTCCCGGGCCCGGGCGACGGTGTCGCGGCAGGGGTGTGTCCGGCCGGTGTCACCGGCTCCCCGGCATGGTCCAGGCGCAGCTCGTAGCTGCCGGTTTTGGGGTCGAACACCCACTGGTCGGCGGGGTCGATATCGCCCGCTCGCCCACGGCCTTGCGCGTCCACGGTCGCTTGAATCCTCCGTCGGTGCCACGCGGCGCCTACCCCCCCGAGGCGCTCGATCATGTCAACTTGCAGTGCGCGGTCAGCCCGGCCGTGCGCACCGGATCGCTCACACTATCCGCCCAGTTCAGCGTCAAGCGACGCCCGTGACAAATTGCACTCCCCTACAACTGGGCAATCTGCCCAATCCCTTCGCGGAGAAGGGCGTCGGAGCGAACATCGGTACGGAATGATGATCGTACCGTTTGATGGGGTTCCAGCGGGTTTCCGGCGAGTTCCCGGCCGTTTCTCGACCGCTTGCCGGCGAGTGCTTGCCGGCGAGCCGGTGGTGTCAGCCGCAGACGCCCCGCGCGGCGGTGGTGCCCTCGTAGGTCGGCGGCGTCGTGGGCAGCGGCGACGGCGACACGGACGGCGACACAGATGATGGCACGGACGGCGGCGGCACGGATTCCGGCACACCGGGCACAACGGACGGATCCGGCCCCTCCGTGCCGTCGAACTCCTCCGGCCCCGGCCCCGGCTCCCACCGCGAGCGCGGCTTGTCGTCCGCCGGGCGCACATGGGCGCTCACGGCCACCGGCCGGTCCAGGCGCAGCTGCTGGAAGAGCTGGTCCGCGTCCGGCTGGACGAGCTCGTCGCGGGCGCTGTTGTACGGGTACGGCCGGCGCGGCACCGTCAGGAACTGGACCCGGTCGGTGGGGATGCCCCGCACGGTGCGCACCAGGTCGTACATCTTCCTGATCGAGTCCAGCCCGGAGTCCGTGGTGAGCGACCGCGTGGCGGCGTCCAGGACGGGGTAGAGCCGCGTCGGGTTGAGCATCACCCCGTCGCTCTGCATCTCGCGCACCAGGGCGCCCAGGAACTGCTGCTGACGCCCCATCCGCTCGGTGTCGCTGCCGTCCCCGATGCTGTAGCGGGCCCGGACGTAGCCCAGCGCCTGCTCCCCGTGCAGCACCTGACGGCCCGCGGGGAGCTTCAGCCGCGCCTCGCGGTCGTCCACCGGCCGCTTCAGGCACACCTCCACGCCGTCGATCGCGTCCACCAGGCCCTTGAACCCGTTGAAGTCCAGCACGATGTGATGGTCGATCCGGATCCGGGTGATGCTCTCGACGGTGCGGATGGTGCAGGCGGTGCCCGCGAGCTCGTACGCCCAGTTGAACTGCGCGAAGCGCTCACGGGTGTACGTGCCGTCCGGCCGGCGGCAGCTGGGGATCGTCGCCATCAGGTCGCGCGGCAGGCTCACGGCCGTCGCGCGGCTGCGGTCGGCGGCCACGTGCAGCAGGATCGTGGTGTCCGAGCGCTGGCTGCCGCTGTCCCCGCCGTACCGGCCGTTGCCCGAGCCGCTGCGCGTGTCCGAGCCGATGACCAGGATGTTCTGGGCGCCCGCCACCAGCGCGCTGGGGCGCTCCTTCTCCCAGCGGCGCAGCTCCTCCTCCGTCTCGGTGTCGGTGGTGATGTTGTCGTTGAGCCGCTCGTAGAGCACCCAGCCGACCCCGGCCACCACCAGCACCAGCAGCGCCATGACCAGCGCCAGCCGGCGCGCCCAGCGGCGCCGCCGGGGCGCGGGTGGCGGGCCGGGCGGCTCCGGGGCGAAGAAGTCGTCCGGCCACGGGGGCGGGCCAGGGCTGTGGGTCACGGCTGCGCTGCGTCCCTCCTCGGCGGTTGCCGGCGTACTCGCCGATCATCGCCCGGGACGCGCGCGGCGGCAGCGTCAGTGGGCCGTCACGGTGACGCGCTCACTCTCGCGCCGCTTCTCCAGGCCGCCGCCGGAGAGCCGGTCGAGGTGGCGGCACAGCACCACCGAGCCGCCCGCGGCCAGCGGCGCGAAGAGCCCGGCCGACAGGCCCTCCCAGTGGTCGTACGGCAGCCCCGACAGCAGCCGGGAGCCCGGGCCCAGGCCGTGCTGGCGGGCGTCCGTGCGCGCCTGCTCGACCACCTGCGCGCCCGTCAGCTCCCGGCCTCCCACGACCAGCGCCGGGGCGTTCGGGTCCACGGGGGCGAACGGGGCGAACCGGTCGCCCTGCGAGGGCACCTCGACGGCGTAGTCGGCGAAGCCGGCCGGAGGCTGGGGGAAGCGGCCGCCCAGGGGGCGCAGCGCCAGCGCCATCCGCTCGCCGGAGCAGGCGGCGGCCTCCTCGAGGGTGTCCGGACCGCTGACGACCAGGTCGGCCGCGGCCGGGTCGCCGCCCACCTCGGCGACGACGCCGACGGAGGAGCACGCGATCAGCCAGACGGCGGTCTGCCAGTGCGCGGGCAGCAGCAGCGCGAGACGGTCGCCGGGGCCGGCGGCGAGATCGCCCTGGAGCAGATTGGCGGTCTTCGCCACCCAATTGGCGAAGGTCGCCACGGACAGTTCCACGCGTTCGCCGGTGGCGTCGTCGTAGAAGGTCACGAGCGGGCGGGCCGGGTCCGCGGCGAGCGCGGAACGCAGCAGGTCGGCGGGGGTGCGATCGGTGGCGTTCATCGCCGCCAGCGTACGCGGGGAAGGGCCTGACGGGCAGTCGGCCCAGGGCCTGGGAGGGCCCCGTCGGGACCGACTCGCCGTCAGCTCGCGAATGGACAGATATGGCTAAATATGCCCAGGATTTCAGGTATGCGTGGAATCATCGTCTCCTCGGCCGTCGTCGCCTGCGCCGCCGCCCTGACCCTGCCCTTCCTCGCCACCCCCTCCGGAGCCCTCGCTCCCGTCCCCGCGCCGACCGCCGCCCCGACCACCGTCCCGGGCTCCACCCACTCGCTGCCGCTCGTGCCGATCGCCCCCCGAAGCCGCGCCGGCGGCCGGCCCGAGCGGGGCCTGCCGCCCCGGAACGTGGATCCCTTCTCCCTCGTCGGCATCGTCTGGGACGACGCCGGCAAGGAGCTGCGGGCCCGGGCCCAGGTGCGCACCCGCCCGGTGGGCGGCAAGGAGTGGTCGGGCTGGCAGGACGTCGAGACCCACGACGACGACCGCCCCGACCTGCGCTCGCCCGAGGCCCGCGGCGGCACCCTGCGAGGATCCACCGCCCCCCTGTGGGTCGGCGCCTGCGACGCCGTCGAGGTCAGGGTCCGTCAGGAGGCGGCCACCGGACGGGCGCCCGCGGCGCCGCCGCTGCCCGCGGGCCTGCGCGTGGAACTCGTCGACCCCGGCAAGGACCAGGCCCCGCCCCGCCCCGCCCGGCGCGCCGCCCCGCTCCCCGCCGAGGAGGACAACGCCGCCTCCGCGGCCAACCTCCCGCTCGCCCCGCTGGGCGCCACGGAGATCCCGGCCCTGGCCCGGCCGGAGTCGGCCCGCGACGTCCTGGCCACCCGGGTGGACCCCGACCGCACGAGCACGGTCGTCACGGACGCCAAGCACACGGACCCCGACGGCCACGGGGAGACCGACCCCGAGGGCGAAGGGCAGTCCGAGGCGCCGTCCGCGCCCCCGGGCCCGCCCGGACCGCCCGCGCCCCCCGACCCGTCCGACCCGCCCGAGGACATCGACGACGAGGCCGGCGTCCCCGGCTACTACGTCGGGCCGCGCCCACGCATCGTCACCCGGGCCGGCTGGGGCGCCGACGAGTCGATCCGCGAGAAGGGCTTCCCGTACGACAAGACCGTGCGGGCCGCGTTCGTGCACCACACCGCCTCCGGCAACGGCGCCACCTGCGCACAGTCGGCCTCCGTCATCCGGGGGATCTACCGCTACCACGTGGTGAGCAGCGGCTGGCGGGACATCGGCTACAACTTCCTCGTCGACAAATGCGGCACGGTGTACGAAGGCCGGGCAGGCGGTGTGGCGAAACCCGTCAGAGGCGCCCATACTCTCGGTTTCAACACCAACAGCATGGGGATCGCCGTGCTCGGATCCTTCGGGAAGGCCAACCCGTCCGGGGCCGCGGTGGACGCCGTGGCCGCCATCACCGCATGGAAGCTCGGCCTCTACGACATCAACCCCGCCGGCAGCACCACCCTGGTCTCCGGCGGCGGCAACCTCTTCAAGAAGGGGACCTCCGTCAGGCTCAAGGTGATCTCCGGGCACCGCGACGGCTACTCCACCGAATGCCCCGGAGACCGCCTCTACAAGCGGCTCGGCGCCGCCCGCTCCGAAGCGGCCCGGCTCCAGGGCCGCTGACCGGGCGCGGCCGGAGCCGCACGTTCTGCATACACTGGCCGCCGATCACGGCCCGGCCCCAGCAGGAAGCAGAGACGACAAGGTGACAGAAGCGATCCTCCTGGTCGGTGGCAAGGGCACCCGGCTGCGCCCGCTGACGATGCACACGCCCAAGCCGATGGTCCCGGCGGCGGGCGTGCCGTTCCTGACCCACCAGCTGGCCCGGGCCCGGGCGGCGGGCGTCGAGCACATCGTGCTCGCCACCTCCTACCTGGCCGAGGTCTTCGAGCCGTACTTCGGCGACGGCTCGTCCCTGGGCCTGCACCTGGAGTACGTGACCGAGGTGGAGCCCCTGGGCACCGGCGGCGCCATCCGCAACGTGGCCTCGCGCCTGCACTCGGCCCCCGACGAGCCGGTGCTGATCTTCAACGGCGACATCCTCACGGGCCTGGACATCGAGGCCCTGGTCGGCACCCACCGCACCACCGGCGCCGACGTCTCCCTCCACCTCACCCGGGTGGCGGACCCCCGGGCCTTCGGCCTGGTCCCCACGGACGCCACCGGCAGGGTGCAGGCCTTCCTCGAGAAGCCGCAGACGCCCGAGGAGATCGTCACCGACCAGATCAACGCGGGCGCCTACGTCTTCAACCGCTCGGTCATCGACGAGATCCCCGCCGGCCGCCCGGTCTCCGTGGAGCGCGAGACGTTCCCCGGCCTCCTCGCCGCCGGCGCCCACCTGCAGGGCATGGTCGACTCCACCTACTGGCTCGACCTGGGCACCCCGCAGGCCTTCGTGCGCGGCTCCGCCGACCTGGTCCTGGGCCGGGCCCCGTCCCCGGCCGTCCCCGGCCGCTGCGGCGACCGGCTCGTCCTCGACGGCGCCGAGGTGGCCCCGGACGCCAAGCTCACGGGCGGCACCGTCGTCGGCAGGGGCGCCCGCGTCGAGCCGGGCGCGATGGTGGACGGCAGCACCGTCCTGGACGGCGCGGTGATCGAGGCGGGCGCGGTCGTCCGCGACTCCCTCGTCGGCGCCGGGGCCCGCATCGGCGTCCGTACGGTCCTGGACGGCGCGGTCATCGGCGACCGGGCGCAGGTCGGCCCGGACAACGAGCTGCGCGCCGGGGCCCGGATCTGGTGCGACGCGCGGATCCCCCAGGGCGCGATCCGCTTCTCCTCCGACCAGTAGGGCGACGTACGGCCGGCAGGACGACGTACCCTGGCCCGATGGCCACCCGCACGTGGGCCCCGCCCGGTGGCGGCCCGTACGACCTGGAACGCACCCTGTGCGTCCTGGCGCGCGGCCCCGGCGACCCCGCCTACCGGGTGGCCCCGGACGGCTCCCTCTGGCGGGCGAGCCGCACCCCGCAAGGCCCCGGCACGCTGCGGCTGACGTACGACGGCACGGTCCACGGCGAGGCGTGGGGCCCGGGCGCGGACTGGCTCCTGGACCGCCTGCCCACCCTCCTCGGCGCGAGCGACGACCCGGCGGGGTTCACCCCCCGCCACCGCCTCGTCCACGCCTCCCACCGCCGCAACCCCGGCCTCAGGCTGGCCCGCACCGGCCTGGTCCTGGAGTCGCTGATCCCCTCGATCCTCGAGCAGAAGGTCACCAGCGACGAGGCGTACCGCGCGTGGCGCCTGCTGCTCCAGCGCCACGGGGAGCCCGCACCGGGCCCCGGCCCCGGCCTACGGGTGATGCCGGACCCCCGGGCGTGGGCCCTGATCCCCTCCTGGGAGTGGCACCGGGCCGGCGTGGACGGCAAACGGTCGGCGACCATCGTGCGGGCGGCCCGCGCCGCCGCGCGCCTGGAGGAGGCCGCGTCGATGGACGAGGCCGACGCCTCGGCCCGCCTCCAGGCGGTCCCCGGCATCGGCCCCTGGACGGCGGCCGAGACGCTGCAGCGCACCAACGGCGCCGCCGACGCGGTCACGACGGGCGACCTGCACCTGCCGAAGATCGTCGGCTACGCCCTGACGGGCCTGCGCGGCACGGACGACGACGGCATGCTCGACCTGCTGGCCCCCTACGCCGGCCAGCGCCACCGGGCGTGCCGCCTCATCCTGCTGAGCGGCGTGGTGCCCCCACGGCGCGCCCCGCGCTTCTCGGCGCGGGACTTCTCCCGGATCTGACCGGATCCGGGGGCACCCATCGGACACGCCCTACCGCACCACCACGAACGCGTCGGCGTCCCGCGCGCCCCGGGCCCGCGGCGCGGCCGCCGGCCGTCCCACGGCCACGGCGCCCATCGGGTGCCAGTCCTCCGGCAGCTCCAGCACCTCGCGCACCACGTCCGGGCAGAACATCGTCGAGGACACCCACGCCGACCCCAGCCGCTCACTGGCCAGCGTCACCAGGAAGTTCTGCACCGCGGCCCCCATCGCGACCACGAACATCTCCCGCTCCGCCGCCGAGCGCCGGGCGTCGGGGTAGTCGTGCGAGCCGTCCATGACCAGGCACGGCACCACCAGGTAGGGCGCGTTCCGCAGCACGTCCCCGCGCCGCACCCGCTTGGCGATGCTCGCCTCGGAGCGCCCGTCCGCCCGCAGGTCCGCGACCCACGCGTCCCGCATGGCGTCCAGCAGCCGGGTCCGCGACTCCGCCGACTCCAGCAGCACGAACCGCCAGGGCGTCGTGTGGTGCGGCGCCGGCGCCGTCACGGCCGCGGCCACGGCCCGCCGCACCGCGCCCGGGTCCACGGGATCGTCCGTGAACTCCCGGACGGTGCGCCGCAGCGACACCGCCTCCCGTACGGCCTCCGAGGTACCCAGCCGGAACATGTCGTCCTCGGCCGGCCGCACCAGCCACCGGGCGCCCTCGTGCTCCGGCGCGTCCGTCACGACGTGCGCCAGCCCGCGCACCACGGCGACGGGCAGCCCGCCGGCCTTCCCCTTGACCAGGTCGCCGGCCGCGGCCAGCTCGTCGACGGTCGCCACGACGGTGGCGACCAGCGGATTGCCGTACGCGTCCACACCGCCGCGCAGGTCGTCCGCGACCCGCACTCCGGCCGCGCCGATCGCGAAGTCCGTGACGCCCTTGCGCCAGGGCCGCCCGGCCGTGTCGGTCACCACGACGCCCACGTCGACCCGCAGCGCGTCCCGCAGCCCCTCGCGGATGCGCCGCGCGGAGGCGTCCGGGTCCTCGGGCAGCAGCAGCACCGTGCCCGCCTCCGTGTTGGAGGCGTCGACGCCGGCCGCGGCCATGACCAGGCCCAGCCGGTTCTCGACGACGCGCAGCGTGCCGCGCCGGGCCACGAGCCGTACCGTCTCCGCGTCGATCGCGGCCTCACGGTCCGCGGCCGCCTGGATCCGTCCCTCGGCCTTGCTGACGATCTTGGAGGTGACGACGAGGACGTCCCCGTCGGCGAGCCCCGGCTGTCCCTCGGCCGTCACGGCGGCGGCGATGAGCTTGACGAGGTCGTCCCCGGGGCGCACCTCGGGAATCCCGGGCACGGCCCAGACACGGAAGCCGGTGGCCGGCGTCTCGGCGGCGCTCATCCGCGCACCTCCTCGGCCAGGGCCAGCGCCTCACGGGCCATGGCGGCCGTGGCGTCGAGGTCGGTCATCATCAGCGGTACGGCCCGGCAGCGGATGCCCGCGGCCTCGACCTCGGCCACGGCGTCCGTGTCCACGGAGTCCACCAGCCACCCGTCGATCAGCCCGGAGCCGTAGTGCCGCGCGACGGCCGCCGCGGTGGCCTCGACGCCGACGGCCTCGAGCACCTTGTCGGCCATGCCCCGCACGGGCGCGCCGCCGACGATGGGGGAGAGGCCGACCACGGGAGCGGAGGACGCGGCGACGGCCTCCCGGATCCCGGGCACTCCCAGGATCGTCCCGACGCTCACCACGGGGTTGGACGGCGGGAAGAGTATGACGTCCGCCCCCGAGACGGCCTCCAGCACGCCCGGCGCCGGCTTGGCCGTCTCCGCACCCACCGGAACGATGGCGTGGGCGGCCACCGAGGCGTGCAGCCGCACCCAGTACTCCTGGAAGTGCACGGCCTTACGGGCGCCCTCGCCACCCTCGGGGTCGTCGATCATGACGTGCGTCTCGACGCGGTCGTCGCTCATCGGCAGCAGCCGCACCCCCGGCCGCCACCGCGCGCACAGCGCCTCGGTGACGGCGCTGAGCGGGTACCCGGCGCCGAGCATCTGCGTCCGCACGATGTGCGTGGCGAAGTCGCGGTCGCCGAGCCCGAACCACTCGGGCCCGACGCCGTAGGCGGCCAGTTCCTCCTTCACCGCGAAGGTCTCGCCGGCCCGGCCCCACCCCTGCTCCTCGTGGATGCCGCCGCCGAGCGTGTACATCACCGTGTCGAGGTCCGGACAGACCTTCAGTCCGAACAAATGAATGTCGTCGCCCGTGTTCCCGATGACGGTGATCTCGGCTTCGGGGACTGCTGACTTGAGGCCACGGAGGAAGCGGGCGCCCCCGATCCCGCCGGCCAGAACCACAATGCGCATGGTGGCAGTCTGTCAGCAGAGGAACACGCGCTCGCAGAAGGGCGGCCCTACGACGCCGCGACCGGGGAGGCGGAGGCGGCCCGCGCGCCGCAGTGCGCCTGCCGCGCCGGGTGCATCGGCATCTCCGTGAGCCCCGGGAAGTACACGTGCAGGCTCACCGCCGGCTCGAGCGAGTCGTTGACGACCTCGTGGACGTAGCCGGGGGCGAAGACCCGCTGCGCCCCGGCCTCCAGCACGCGGTGCGCGTCCCCGGAGCGCTCCGACAGCTCGCCCTGGAGCACGGTCATCACTCCGGAGGAGGGGCCGTGGTCGTGCGACCCGCTGCCCTGGCCGGGCACCCAGCTCAGCAGCCAGACCTCGTATCCGGGGCCGGTGCGCAGCCGGTGGTACCAGCGGCTGGCGGCGTCGTAGCGCACCAGCGGGGCCCAGGAGGCGGCGTCGGCGGCGATGGCGCGGGCGAGGCCGGCGAACTCGGCGACGGTGGCCGGGTGGGCGGCGGGCGCGGGCATCAGGTGGGGGAGGGCGAGCGGGTCGCCGGCGATCTGGACGTCGCTGTTCATTGCGGGATTCCTCGACGGAGGTGCTGTGCGGCGGCACGAGTCGGACGATCGGACGATCGGACGATCAGACGGGTGGCGTCGACGGCCGGCGACATGCACCCGAAGGGGCGCGGGCCGAAGGCGTGACGACGACGGCGAGCCGGTGAAGGGATCACCGGAAGGCCGGAGCGATCAGAAAGAGCCCGAAAGGCTCGGAAAGATCAGCTGGAGCGAAGGCGAGAAGGCATCAACAGCTGGAACAGCGACAGCGCGCGTGCACAGCACAGCGGGACCCGTAGGCACGGGTCAGGCTGAGGGTCCCCGGGACGGTGGCCACGGGAGCGTAGGTCGCTGGCATGCCAACAAGGAGACCGGCTCGACCGCCCGCCTGTCAACCGCATGTCCCTTTTGGTGGTCTCTTTCACTCCTCCGGTTACAGAGTGAGGTCAAAGGTTTGTGTTGCGGTGTGTGCGGACAGTCGGGCGGCAGGGGGAGTCGTAAACATCGTTCCGTGCCCCGTTGGGACGGTCCTGCAACGGCTTCGCCGCGTGCCGCGTCCTCTTCATATAAGTGGGGAGAGCGGGGCGCTTGTGACGACTGAGGGAAGTGTCCACTCTTGTGGTGGTTTGGCAACTTTCCGCTCAGCCTTGGTTCCGCAGAGTGAATAAGGGGCCCAATAGCAGATCCCGGCTTGACTGGCCCGGATCGGCGCACTTGTAATTTCACTCGTGTCGTTCTGCCGCACCTGACGCGCGGCAGCACACGGGGACGCAATCAGACGAGGGGCGCACATGACCGAGCTGTTCCAGCAACTGCTGGTCGAGGAGGCGGACGAGGAGCTCGGCTGGCAGGAGCGCGCGTTGTGCGCTCAGACCGACCCCGAGTCCTTCTTCCCCGAAAAGGGCGGTTCCACCCGCGAGGCCAAGAAGGTCTGCCTGGCGTGCGAAGTCCGCTCGGAATGCCTTGAATACGCGCTGGCGAACGACGAACGCTTCGGCATCTGGGGCGGTCTGTCGGAGCGTGAGCGCCGCCGCCTCAAGAAGGCCGCGGTCTGACGTCCGCGGTCCGACGGCCGGCGTCGCGACCTGACGAGATGTCTTGTCCAAGGCAGCACACGGGGACTGAGGGCCTGTCCGCTCCACCCTCCACCACCACCCGCCTCATACCGCACGGTCCGCCTCTCGCGCCCCGCACGCGAGAGGCGGACCGCTGTGTTGACGGGCACGGCCGCCGCCGCGAGCACCGCCGGGCGTACCACCACCAGGGTGAGGCCCCTCCGGAGTCGCACCACCGCCCTCTCCGGGGCCGATACCCTCCCGGGGCCCGACGTCACCGCACTCCGAACCGGGGCCCGCAGCTGCCATGTTCGACCCCACCATCCCCGCGTCGTTCGACCCCGCCATCCCGCCCGCGTTCCCCCGCCATGTCGTCACCGCCGTACTCGTCGCCCACGACGGCGCCCGCTGGCTCCCCGACGCCCTCTCCGGCCTGCTCGGCCAGGAACGGCCGGTGCAGCACACCGTGGCCGCCGACACCGGGAGCACCGACGACTCCCGCCGCCTGCTCGCCGACGCCCTGGGCGCCGACCGCGTCCTGCACCTCGCCCGCCGCTCCGGCTTCGGAACGGCCGTCGAGGAGGCCGTCCGCACCGCCCCCGAACACACCGCGGACGACCTGCCCTACCTCAGACGCTCCAGCGGCTGGGACCCCGTCAGCCGCGGCTGGACCGAGGACGCCCCCGGCACCGACCGCGCCGACCTCGAACCCGTCCAGTGGCTGTGGCTGCTCCACGACGACTGCGCCCCCGAACCCACCGCCCTGCACGAACTGCTGCGTGTGGCCGAGGCCGAGCCCGAAGCGGCCGTCATCGGCCCCAAGATCCGCGGCTGGTACGACCGCCGGCAGCTGCTCGAGGCCGGCGTCTCCATCGCCCGCAGCGGCCGCCGCTGGACCGGCCTGGAGCGCCGCGAACAGGACCAGGGCCAGCACGACCGGGTACGGCCCGTCCTGTCGGTCTCCACGGCGGGCATGCTCGTCCGCCGCGACGTCTTCCAGGCGCTCGGCGGCTTCGACCCCCGCCTGCCGCTGATGCGCGACGACGTCGACCTGTGCTGGCGCGCCCACGCCGCCGGCCACCGGGTGCTCGTCGCCCCCGACGCCGTGCTGCGGCACGCCGAGGCCGCCGCCCGCGAGCGCCGCCCCGTCGACTGCGTCGGCCGCGGCAGGGTCGACCCCCACCGCGTCGACAAGGCGGGCTCCGCCTACACCCTCCTCGCCAACACCCGCGGCCCGCTCCTGCCGTACGTCCTGCTCCGGCTCGTCCTCGGCACCCTGCTGCGCGCCCTCGGCTACCTCGTCGGCAAGGCCCCCGGACAGGCGCTCGCCGAAGCCGCGGGGCTCGTCGGCGTGCTGATGCGCCCCGGGCGCATCAGCGCGGCCCGCAAGCGGCGCGCCCCCGCGAAGGCCGCCCCGGACGCGCTGCGGCCGCTCTTCCCGCCGCCCGGCGCCACCGTCCGCGCGGCCGTCGAACAGCTCCTGAGCGACGTCGGCGGCAGGGCGGACGACCGGTACTCCGCCACCGGTCGCCACGGCGCCGTCGAGTCGGGCCCCACCGGCGACGAGGCGGACTACCTCGAGGCCGAGCAGTTCGCCCGGCTCAAGCGCCTCGTACGCAGGCCCGCACCCGCCCTCTTCGCCCTCCTGCTGCTCGTCTCCGCCGTCGCCTGCCGCCACCTGATCGGCGGCGGCGCCCTGTCCGGCGGCGCCCTGCTGCCCGCCCCCGCCCACGCCGCCGGCCTGTGGGCCGCCTACACCGGAGACTGGCACCCGGTCGGCGTGGGCACCACCGCGAGCGCACCGCCCTACCTCGCGATCCTGGCCCTCCTCGCGGCGCTCCTCCCGGGCTCCGCCGACCTCGCCCTCACCCTCCTGCTGATCTGCTCGGTCCCGCTCGCCGGCCTCGCCGCCTACCTCGCCGCCCGCCCGCTGACCGCCTCCAGGCCGCTGCGCGCCTGGGCCGCCGTGACGTACGCCCTCCTGCCCGCCATCACCGGCGCGCTCGCCACGGGCAGGCTGGGCACCGCCGTGCTGGCCGTGCTGCTGCCGCCGACGGCCCGCGCGGCCGTCACGGCGTGGGGACGGCCGCCGGCCGACGCTCCCCGGGCGACCGGCGCCGCCCGGCGCGCGTGCTGGACGTACGCCCTGCTGCTGACCGTCACCACCGCCTTCACGCCCGTGGTGTGGCCGGTGGCCCTCGTGCTGGGCCTGGGCGCGCTGGCGTGGTGCCTGACGCGCGGCGGGACGGCGCGGGTCCGGGCGCTCTGGCCGCGCGTCCTGGCGGTGACCGCCACTCCGGTCGTGGTGCTCGCCCCCTGGTCGCTGGAGCTGTTCGCCCACCCCGGGCGCTTCCTGGCCGAGGCCGGGGCGAACGGCCACGGGCAGGGCGCGGCCTCGCCGCTGGGACTGCTGGCGGGCGACCCCGGCGGGCCCGGCACCTTCGGCGCGGTGCTGTCCGGCGGCCTCGTTCTGGCCGCGCTCGCCGCGCTGCTGCGCGAGGACCGGCGGCTCGCGATCCGTACCGCCTGGGTCGTGGCCCCGGCCGCGCTGCTGTGCGCGGCGCTGACCGGCGGCCGGGCCTGGCCGGGCCCCGCCACGCTCGTCTACGGCCTGGCACTGATCGCGGCCGCCGTCGTCGGCGCCGAGGGGGCTCGCGAGCGCGTCGCCGCGCACGGCTTCGGCTGGCGGCAGCCGCTCGCCGTCCTGATCGCCCTCGGCGCGGTGGCGGCGCCCGCGGCCGCCGCCCTGACGTGGATGGCCGCCGGGGCCGACGGGCCGCTGCAGCGGCGCGATCCGGTGCAGGTGCCGGCGTTCGTCGCCGAGGAGGCCGGCACCCGCGACCAGGCCCGCACGCTCGTGCTCGGCGGGCACGGCGACCGCGTCGCCTACACGCTCGTCCGCGGCTCGGGCGCCCGGACGGGCGACGCCGAACCGGCGGCCGCGGCGGGCCGCGACGCCCGCCTCGACTCCGTCGTCGCCCACCTCGTGGCGGGCTCCGGCGCCGACCAGGCGGACCGCCTCGGCGACTACGCCGTGGGCTATGTGCTCGTCCACGACGACGCGCCCGCCCTCGCGTCCCCCGGCGGCGGCCGCCGCCCCACGGCCCGCGTGCTGGACGCCACCCCCGGCCTGACCCGCCTCAGCCGGCAGGACCACCGCGCGCTGTGGCGGGTCGACCGGCAGGTCGCCCGCGTCACCGTCGTCGGCGGCGCCCGGCGGCAGCAGACCACGGAGAGGGGCGCCCCGGTGCCGGTCGCGGCGGGCCCCGTCGAGGCCCGCGCCACCGTCCCGGCCGGACCCACCGGCCGGGTGCTGCGCGTCGCGGACCGGGCCGCCCCCGGCTGGCGGGCCACCCTCGACGGCCGGCCGCTCGTACGCCGCACGGCCGACGGCTGGGCCCAGGGCTTCGCCCTGCCGGCCGGAGGCGGGCGGCTCGCCCTGGCCTACGAGCCGTCGGCCGCCCGCACCGCGTGGCTGTGGGCGCAGGGGCTGCTCGCGGCCGTCCTGGTCGTCCTCGCGCTGCCGGGACGCCGCCGCCAGGTCGACGACGACCTGCCCGAGCGGGCGTCGGCGGCCGTGCCGGCGCAGGCCGGGGCGGGCGAGGGCCGCCGGGCGCGCAGGCTGCGGGCCGCGGCGGGGGCGGCGTCCGGCTCCGCCACGACCGCCGCGGTCGCGAAGCGGACCGAACCTGCCCCCGCCGCCGATCCGTACGCCGCCGTGCCGCACCCGCAGTACCCCGCGTGGGACGCCGACGCGGGCTACGAGCAGCCGTACGGCGACGACGGCTACGGCCTGGCCACGGGCGCCTGGCCCGAGCGCCACGAGGGGCCCGGGCACGACGAGCACGAGCCGCCGGACGCGGTCCAGGGGCGGTATCCGGCGGACCCCTACGCGGGCGGTGCCTACGACCCGTACGGCCATGACGGGAGCGAGCAGCGGTGAAGCGCACCACCTTGTCCTTGTTCGCCGCCACGGCCTCGCTCGCCGTCGTCACCGGAGTGGCCGCACTCGACCCCGCGTCCGACGGCGCCGGCACGGGCGCCCGCACGAGCTCCGCGCGCCTGCCCGTGCAGCGGTCGACGCTGCTGTGCCCGGCACCGGTGAGCTCCGACGCGAGCGAGACGACGTACGCCGCGTTCACGCCACCGGGCACGGACGGGCCGCGGACGGCCTCGGCGGACCTGCTGCCGGCGGCGGGCCCGGCGCGGACCGAGGCCGCGAAGGACGCGCGCAAGGCCGCGAGGCGCGAGGCAAAGGGGGCACGGGGCGCGAGCCCCGTGCTGTCCGTGAGGGAACCCGGCCGGCCCGTCACCGTGACCACGGACCGCGCCGACGCCCCGGCCCTCCTCGGCACGGCCGACGGGCCGCTCGCCCCCGGCTGGAGCGCCCAGCAGACCACGACCGTCGCGTCGGGCACCGGGCGCGGACTGCACGGGGTGGCCTGCGCGGCGCCCGACACCTCCTTCTGGTTTCCCGGCGCGAGCACCGCCAAGGGCCGCCAGGACTATGTGCACCTCACCAATCCGGACGGCGCGGCGGCCGTCGTCGACGTCGAGCTCCACGGCAAGGACGGCCGGGTCGGCACCCCCGCCGAGGACGGCGTCAACGTCCCGCCGCGGTCGACCGTCGCGGTGCTGCTGTCGTCGCTGACGGACGCCGCCCACGAGGACCTCACCGTGCACGTCGCCGCCCGCTCCGGGCGGGTCGGCGCGGCGGTGCAGACGACGGACGACGCGCTGGGCGGCGACTGGCTGCCGCCGTCCGCCGACGCGTCACCGGCCGTGGTGCTGCCCGGCATTCCGGCCGACGCCACGTCCGTACGGCTCGTCGCGTTCGCACCGGGCGCGCGGGACGCCGACCTGGTGCTGCGGCTGGCCGGCCCGGACGGCTCGATCAGCCCGGCGGGGCACGAGTCGCTGCACCTCAGGAGCGGCCTGACCGAGGCCGTGGATCTGGGCGACGTCACCCGGGGTGAGGCGGGCTCCCTGCTGCTGACCGCCGAGCGCGGCAGCGGCCCGGTCGTCGCCGCGCTGCGCGTCACGCGCGGCACGGGCGGCGCGCGGGAGACGGCGTTCATCCCGGCCACGCCCGCCGTCGAGGCGCGCGGCACCGTCGCCGACAACCGTGGCAAGGGCGGCGTCCTGTCGCTCACCGCCCCGGGGGAGGAGGCCCGGGTGCGGGTGACGGCGTCGGCGGGCAGTGGGGGAGGCGCCCCGATGGCCCGGACCTACACCGTCCGGGCGGGCAGCACGCTGGCGGTGGAGCCGCCGCGGCCGCGCGGCGGCAAGGGCGTGTACGCGCTGACCGTGGAGAAGCTCTCCGGCGGACCGGTGCACGCCTCGCGGATGCTGACGCTGGTGCGGGACGGTGTGCCGATGTTCACGATCCAGCCGATCGCGGACGACCGCTCCACGGTGGTGGTGCCGGAGGTGGAGCAGGACCTGTCGGTGCTGAACGACTGACCGGACGGCTGACCGGACGACTGGCCGGACGACTGACCGCCGCGAGGGAAGGGGGCGTCAGTCCTGCCCGTAGCGCGGGTCCACCGACTCGGGGGCGAGCCCCAGGAGTTCGGCGACCTGTTCGACCACGACCTCGTGCACGAGCAGCGCACGCTCGTCCCGCGCCTTGGCGCGGATCTCCACCGGACGGCGGTAGACGATGATCCGGTCGGGTACGTCGCCGCGTGCGGCGACGTACCGGCCGAGCGGGACGGAGTCGCCCTCGAGGAGGTCCAGGACGCCGGGCCCGTCCGGGCCGCCTCCGGTGGTGACCGGCACCTCGAGGACCAGGAACTCCACCGCCGACAGCTGCGGCCAGCGCCTTTCCAGCCGTTCGGCGGAATCCTGGACGAGATCCACGAACGCCTCGGCCCGGCTGGCCGACAACGGCACCTGTGGGGGCGCGATGGGTCCGCGCATGCCACGTCCATGGCGGTCGCGGTGGCGTGGTCGCGGTCCGTGCGGTCGGGGGGATACGGGGTTGTCCATCACTTCCGAGGGTATCCGCCGGGCGGCGGTACGCACGCGGGAGTCGTCCATCTCCTGGCATGTCGCCCGATGAGCGTTCCGGCCATCTATGCGATCAATTAAGGCCACCTCCGGTATAGGCGCTCGCATGCCGAATGACACTATGTGTGCCTGGTGGTGACAGATTTCTTGTCGCCGGACGCCCCCGAGTTCCGCCTGTCGTACGGGCCAACCAGGCCGTTCGGCAACGGTGTCCACGGGACGAACCGGGACGACACGGAGGGGTGAGCCGGGGGTGAGTCGTCGCGGCCCGCTCAAGAGTGCGGTACCGTCCCACCTCGTGAGCCCTGTACGTCGCTGTTCGCGCACCGCGTGCGGCCGCCCGGCCGTCGCGACGCTGACGTACGTCTACGCCGATTCGACCGCCGTCCTCGGCCCGCTCGCCACCTACGCCGAACCCCACTGCTACGACCTGTGCGCCGTGCACTCCGAGCGGCTGACCGCCCCGCGGGGCTGGGAAGTCGTCCGTCTCGCCGTGGACACCGGCCCGAGCCGTCCCAGCGGTGACGACCTCGAGGCCCTGGCCAACGCCGTGCGCGAGGCCGCCCGCCCCCAGGAACGTCGCCCCACCCCGCCCCCGTCGCCGGGCGCCGTAGGGCCCAGCGGCCGCGGGGCCGATCCCATGGAGGTCGCCCGCCGAGGCCACCTCAGGGTCCTGCGTTCCCCCGACTCCTGACGAGGCGTACGTCCGTGCGGTGCTCCGCACGGTCGGCGGCACCGGTGACGGCAGGTAGGTTTGTTGTCCCGTATTGGCACTCCAGGAGGGGATGGCTGTGGCTGATCTGTCGCAGATCGTGAAGGCGTACGACGTGCGCGGCGTCGTGCCCGACCAGTGGGACGAGTCGCTGGCCGAGCTGTTCGGTGCCGCCTTCGCCCAGGTCACCGACGCGAGCGCGATCGTGGTCGGTCACGACATGCGCCCCTCCTCGCCCGGCCTGACCCGCGCCTTCGCGCGCGGAGCCGCGGCCCTCGGCGTGGACGTCACCGAGATCGGCCTCTGCTCCACCGACCAGCTCTACTTCGCCAGCGGCCAACTGGGCCTCCCCGGCGCGATGTTCACCGCATCGCACAACCCGGCCCAGTACAACGGCATCAAGATGTGCCGCGCCGGCGCCGCACCCGTCGGCCAGGACACCGGGCTGAGCGAGATCCGCGCCCTCGTGGAGGGATGGGTCGCCACCGGCGCCCCCGAGCCCGCCGCCACCCCCGGCACGATCACCGGGCAGGACGTCCTGGCGGACTACGCCGCCCACCTGCGCTCCCTGGTGGACCTCGGCGGGATCCGCCGTCTGAAGGTCGTCGTGGACGCGGGCAACGGCATGGGCGGCCACACGGTCCCCACCGTCCTCGACGGGCTGCCGGTCGACCTGGTGCCCATGTACTTCGAGCTCGACGGCACCTTCCCCAACCACGAGGCCAACCCGCTCGACCCCGCGAACCTCGTCGACCTGCAGGCCAAGGTCCGCGAGACGGGCGCCGACATCGGCCTCGCCTTCGACGGCGACGCCGACCGCTGCTTCGCCGTCGACGAGCGCGGCGAGCCCGTCTCCCCCTCCGCGATCACCGCCCTGGTCGCCGCCCGCGAGCTGGCCAAGCACCCCGGCGGCACGATCATCCACAACCTCATCACCTCCTGGTCGGTGCCCGAGGTCGTCGAGGAGCACGGCGGCAAGGCCGTCCGTACGCGCGTGGGGCACTCCTTCATCAAGCAGGAGATGGCCCGCACCGGCGCGATCTTCGGCGGCGAGCACTCCGCGCACTACTACTTCCGCGACTTCTGGAACGCCGACACCGGCATGCTGGCGGCCCTGCACGTGCTGGCGGCCCTCGGCGGCCAGGACGGCCCGCTGTCCGAGCTCGTACGCCAGTACGACCGCTATGCCGCCTCCGGCGAGATCAACTCCACCGTCGCCGACCAGGCCGACCGCGCCGCCGCCGTCAGGGCCGCCTACGAGGGACTCGAGGGCGCCACCCTCGACGAGCTCGACGGCCTGACCGTCACCACCGCCGACTGGTGGTTCAACCTCCGCGCCTCCAACACCGAGCCCCTCCTGCGGCTGAACGTGGAGGCCCGCGACGAGGCGACGGTGACCCGGGTGAGGGACGAGGTCCTGGCGATCGTGCGGGCGTGAACCACCCGCCCGGCGGGCCCCGCACGTCCGTCCCGGCCCAGCCGGGTATGTGGCTTACGCTGACCACAAAGAACCCGTACATCCCGAAGGGAACCCCCATGCCGCTCGAAGCCGGCCTCCTGGAGATCCTCGCCTGCCCGGCGTGCCACGCCCCCCTCCGCGAGGAGAACGCCACCGAGGAGACCCCCGAGCTGGTGTGCGAGGGCGCGAGCTGCGGTCTGGCCTACCCCGTCCGCGACGACATCCCCGTCCTGCTGGTGGACGAGGCCCGCCGCCCCGCCTGACCCGCCCCGGCCTGCCCGCACGCGAGGGCAGGCTTCCCCGTACCGCACGGCGACCGGAGGCTGATCCCCGTTGTTCGACGAGTCACTCCTCGATAACCCCGACGGCCTCTCCCGCGCCGACCTCCACGGCCTGCTCCGGGGTGCCGCCGAATCCGGTGCCCGGGTCCGCACGGCCGCCCGCAACGCGGCCGAGGCGGGCGTGGGCGCCCTGCAACCCGACGGTCGCCCGCGCACCGTCCTGGTCGCCGGCCCCGGCCCCGCCGCCGGCTCCACCGCCGACCTGCTCACGGCCCTCGCCGGCGACACCTGCCCCGTCACCCTGGTCCGCCCGGCCGGCGTCGCCCCGGCCCCCGGCGCCCTGCGCTGGACCCTGCCGGGCTGGACGGGCCCGCTCGACCTCCTGCTCGTCGCCAGCCCCGACGGCACCGAACCGGGCCTCGCCCTCCTCCTCGAGCAGGCCTACCGGCGCGGCTGCTCCGTCGTCACCGTCGCCCCCGCCGGCTCCCCGCTGGCCGACGCCACCGCCCAGGTCCGAGGCCTGGTGGTGCCGCTGACCAGCACCCCCTACGAGACCACGATGGCGGGCGGCGAGAGCGCCGCCGGCATGCTCGGCGACGCCTCCGACAGCGTCCTGCCCACCGGCCCCGGCACCCTGTGGTCCCTGGTCACCCCGCTGCTCGTGCTCGGCGACCGCGTCGGCCTCCTCGACGCCCCGCCCGCCGCCATCGAGGCGCTCGCCGACCGCCTCGACCACGTCGCCCAACGCTGCGGCCCCGCCATCGCCACCTACAGCAACCCCGCCAAGACCCTCGCCGCCGAGCTGGCCGGCACCGTCCCGCTGATCTGGACCGAGGGCGACCTCGCCGTCGCGGCCGGCCACCGCTTCGCGACCGTCCTCGCCGCCCTCGCGGGCCTGCCCGCGCTCGCCGCCGAGCTCCCCGAGGCGCTCACCGCGCACGGCACCCTCCTGGCCGGCGCCTTCGCCGCCGGCGCCGACCCCGAGGACTTCTTCCGCGACCGCGTGGAGGAGCCCGAGGCGCTGCACGCCCGCGTCGTCCTGCTGCGCGAACGCGAACCCGCCGTCACCTCGCCCGCCCCCGCCGCCCGCGAGCTGGCCCTGCACCGCGACACCCCCGTCAGCGAGCTCGAGGCGACCGAGGGCAGCAGCCCCCTGGAGATCGCCGCGGAGTTCCTGGCCATCACCGATTTCGCCGCCGTCTACCTGGCGCTCGCCTCGAGCCCGTAGAACAGGCGCAGATCCCGCCCGTACGAGTCCAGCGCGCGCAGTAACAGGCCGACCCGAGACTTCGCACCAACAGTCAGGAACGCCCATGGACCGCCTCGTCAACACCGTGCGCCCCTACGCGTGGGGCTCCACCACCGCGATCCCCGAGCTGCTCGGCACCCCGCCCACCGGCGAGCCCCAGGCGGAGCTGTGGATGGGCGCCCACCCCGCCGCCCCCTCCCGCGTCGACCGCGGTGCCGGCCCGGTCCCGCTCGGCGACCTCATCGCCGCCGACCCCGAGGGCGAACTCGGCGCCACGACCGCGGGACGCTTCGGCCCCGTCCTGCCCTTCCTGCTCAAGCTGCTCGCCGCGGCCGACCCGCTGTCCCTGCAGGTCCACCCCGACCTCGGGCAGGCCACCGCCGGCTTCGCCGAGGAGGAGGCCCGCGGCGTCCCCCGCGACGCGGCGCACCGCAACTACAAGGACACCCACCACAAGCCCGAGCTCATCTGCGCCCTGACGCCCTTCGACGGCCTGTGCGGCTTCCGGGCCCCCGACGCCACCGCCGAACTCCTCGCCGCCCTCGGTGTCGACTCCCTCAAGCCCTACTCCGACCTCCTGCACGCCCACCCCGAGAGCGCCGCCCTGCGCGAGATGCTCACCGCCGTGCTGAGCGCCGAACGCGGCGCGATGGCCGAGACGGTCACCGCCGCCGCCCACGCCGCCGAGCGCCTCGCCGGGAGCGACCACCCCCACCGCGTCGCGTACGCCGCCTACGCCTCCATCGCCCGGCACTACCCCGGCGACCCCGGCGTCATCGCCGCCATGCTCCTCAACCACGTACGCCTCCAGCCCGGCGAGGCCCTCTACCTCGGCGCCGGAGTGCCGCACGCCTACCTCGACGGCCTCGGCATCGAGATCATGGCCAACTCCGACAACGTCCTGCGCTGCGGCCTGACCCCCAAGCACGTCGACGTCCCCGAACTGCTGCGCGTCGTCCGCTTCGAGGCCACCGAGCCCCGCGTCCTGCGCCCGGAGGCGGACCCCGACGGCGCCGAGGTGTACGAGACGCCCGTCGAGGAGTTCCGCCTCTCCCGCTACGCCCTGGCCGCCGGCTCCGAGCCCCACCGGCTCGACGACCGGACTCCGCAGATCCTGCTCTGCGTCGCCGGCCGCGCCCGCCTGCGGGGCGAGGACGGCACCGAACTGACCCTCGGCCGCGGCGAGTCCGCCTACGTACGGGCGGGGGAGCGGGTCACGGCGGACGGCGAGGGCGCCCTCTTCCGCGCCTCGGTCCCCGCGTCGCGTTGACCGCCCGGGGCCTTTCGGGCCGACCGCCCGCGCCTCTCGGCGCGCGGCCGGGCGCGACTGCTGCGACAATGACCGGCCGTAACCGGTAAAGGGAAAGCAAAGCAGGCGACCGCAGCAGCAGTAGTGGCGGAGTCGCGGAAGGGAAGTCCCGCACCATGAGTGCATCAGGCGGAACCAAGGCCATCGTCGCCGCCCTGGGCGCCAACCTGGCCATCGCGGTGGCGAAGTTCGTCGCCTTCGCGTTCAGCGGCTCGTCGTCGATGCTCGCCGAGGGCGTGCACTCGGTCGCCGACTCCGGCAACCAGGCACTGCTGCTGCTCGGCGGCAAGAAGGCCCGGCGCAAGGCGAGCGAGGAGCACCCGTTCGGCTACGGCCGCGAGCGCTACATCTACGGCTTCCTCGTCTCCATCGTGCTGTTCACCATCGGTGGCGTCTTCGCCCTCTACGAGGGCTACGAGAAGATCGCGGAACCGCACGAGCTCGACAACTGGTACTGGCCGATCGGGGTCCTCGTCTTCGCGATCATCGCCGAGGGCTTCTCCTTCCGCACGGCCATCAAGGAGTCCAACGAACTGCGCGGACAGCAGACCTGGGGCTCCTTCATCCGCACCGCGAAGGCGCCCGAGCTGCCGGTGGTCCTGCTGGAGGACTTCGGCGCGCTCGTCGGCCTCGTGCTCGCCCTCGGCGGCGTCGGCCTCACCCTCGCCACGGGCGACGGCATCTGGGACGGCATCGGCACGATGTGCATCGGTGCGCTGCTCGTCCTGATCGCGCTGGTGCTGGCCGCCGAGACGAAGTCGCTGCTCCTGGGCGAGGCCGCCGGCCCCGAGCAGGTGGCGAGGATCCGCGAGGCCGCCGCCGACGGCGAGAGCGTCCTCGGCGTCATCCACATGCGCACCCTCCACCTGGGCCCGGAGGAACTGCTGGTCGCCGCGAAGATCGCGGTCCGGCACGACGACACCGCCGCCCAGGTGGCCCGCGCGATCGACGAGGCGGAAGCCCGCATCCGCACTGCCGTCCCGATCGCCCGCGTCATCTACCTCGAGCCCGACATCTACAGCGAGGCGGCGGCCGCGGCGGGCGAGGACCCCGCGGCGACACCGGGCGGCCCGGGGGCCTGAGCCCTCAGCCCTCAGCCCCGGTCACGGGAAGGGGCGGGACGGGGGGCCAAGAACCCCCACCCGCCTCAGCCCACCTCCTCCAGAACCCGCAGGGCGGACGCCACATCCGGCGCCGCCAGCAACCGCCCCCGGAAATCCGCGTCCAGCAGCTTGCGCGCCAGCAGCGCCAGAATCCGCAGGTGCTCCTCCCCGGCCGCCGCCTCCGGCACCGCGATCATGAACACGAGCCGGGCCCTCGTCCCGTCCAGCGCCCCCCACTCGATCCCCTCGGACGACCGGGCGAAGGCGACGACCGGCTCCGTCACCGCGTCCGTCTTCGCGTGCGGGATCGCGATCTCCTCGCCCAGGCCGGTCGTGCCCAGCCGCTCCCGGGCGAGGACGGCGTCGACGAGGGCGTCGACGTCCGTCACCTTGCCGGAGGCCGCCAGCAGCTCGGCCATCTCCCGGATCGCCTCGTCCTTGCGCCCGGCGGCGAGCTCCTGACGCACGGTCCGCTCGGAGAGGTGGCCCGAGAGCGCGCCGTGCGACCCCCCGGCAGGTGCGGCGGCCCGCGTGCCCCCAGGAGCTCTTGTCCCGGAAGCTCTTGTCCCGGCAGCCGGGCGGGGCACCGGCAGCGGCGCGCGGGCCGCAGGAGCGCCCAGGGTCATGAGCGTGACGGTCGTCAGCGCGGTCACGACCGTTCCGATCGCGATGGCGGTCAGGTACATCGGCACCCCGCCGACCGCTCCCAGCACCGCCACGATCGGCCCGCCGTGCGGCACGCTGTCCGTGACCCCCGCGAGTCCCGCGATGGCACCCGCGACCGCGCCGCCCGCCATGTTCGCCGGGATCACCCGGGCCGGCCGCGCGGCAGCGAACGGAATGGCGCCTTCCGTAATGCCGAAGAAGCCCATGAACAGCGCGGCCAGCCCGGTCTCCCGCTCCGGATCGTCGAACATCCCGCGCCGCAGCACCGTCGCCAGCCCCTGCCCCAGCGGCGGCACCGGAATGGCGGCCGCGCACATGCCCATGACCTCCGGGTTCCGCGAGACCAGCCCCGCGCCGAAGAGGAACGCCGTCTTGTTGACGGGCCCGCCCATGTCGAACGCGATCATCAGGCCCAGCACCACGCCCAGCACCGCCGAGCCGGCCCCGGTCAGCCCGCCGAGCCAGTCGGTGAGGTGCTCGAAGACCCAGGCGATCGGACGGCCCAGGACATAGATGAAGAAGAGCCCCACGGCCGAGGTCGCCAGGACCGGGATCACGATGACCGGCATGACCGGCCGGACGAACCTCGGCACCCGGGCCTTCTTGATCCACAGGACCACGTACCCGGCCAGGAACCCCGTCACGATCGCGCCGATGAAGCCCGCCCCCGACTTGGAGTCGTAGAGGGCGCCCGTATTGGCGATCCAGCCGCCGATCATGCCGGGGACGAGCGCGGGGCGGTCCGCGATGGCGTAGGCGATGTAGCCGGAGAGCACCGGGATCATCAGCTTGAAGCCGATGTCCCCGATGTCGAAGACATGCCGCCAGAACGACCCCTCGGGAATCACCAGCCCGCCGTCCGGCTGCGGATGCCCGCCCAGGGCGAGCGACACCGCGATCAGCAGACCGCCGACCACGACGAACGGGATCATGTACGAGACGCCGTTCATCAGCGCCCGGTAGACGACACCCCGGCCGCCCCCGCTGCCGCCGCGTTCGCCGCCGCCCAGGAGGGCGCCCCCGGCGCCGGCTCCGCCCCCGGCCTCGTACACCGGAGCGTCCCGCACCCGCTCGATCAACTGCTCGGGGTGGTGGATCCCCTCGGCCACGCCCACCGCCAGCACCCGCTTGCCGGCGAAACGACTCAGGTCGACGTCCTTGTCGGCGGCGACGATGACCCCGTCGGCGTGGCGCACCTCGTCGTCGGACAGGACGTTCTCGGCTCCGATCGAGCCCTGCGTCTCGACCCTGATGTCATGGCCGAGCACCTCCGCGGCCTGCACCAGCTTCTCCGCCGCCATATACGTGTGGGCGATGCCGGTCGGGCACGCGGTCACGGCGAGCAGCCTGAGCCTCCGCCCGCTCGACGCCGGGCGCACGGGGGGATCGGCTGAGGGCGTCACACGGTTCTCCTCACCACTCGCTCACCAGGGGTCGGTCACTGGTCGTCCGCACCGATCGTCCGCATGGATCGTCCACCGCATCCTGCATCAGAGGAAGGGCCCGAGGGCGGGTACGACGGGGCCGAACGGAGGCCAAGGGGGCTGGGGTTCGCCATACCCCCCGGTGTAGATTCGTGCCCAGAAGCCAGACGTCGCTGCTGATGGCGGTCGGGCGGCCCGCGCGACGGACCGGCCGAGGGAGAGAGGGCCTCCGACGGACTGGGCTGCGGCAGGGGATCAGTGTGGACCGAGCCGTGTCCGCGCTGTCCGGCCGCGTGCACAGCCGTACCCACTCCCGCTCGCCCCTAGAGGAGCAGCCCGTATGACTACCACTACCGGCCAGGACTTCAAGGTCGCGGACCTGTCGCTGGCGGCCTTCGGTCGTAAGGAGATCACCCTCGCCGAGCACGAGATGCCCGGCCTGATGGCGATCCGCAAGGAGTACGCGGAGGCGCGGCCGCTCGCCGGCGCCCGCATCACCGGCTCGCTGCACATGACCGTGCAGACGGCCGTCCTGATCGAGACCCTGGTCGCCCTGGGCGCGCAGGTGCGCTGGGCGTCCTGCAACATCTTCTCGACCCAGGACCACGCGGCCGCCGCCGTCGCGGTGGGCCTGGACGGCACCCCCGAGGACCCGCGCGGCGTGCCCGTCTTCGCCTGGAAGGGCGAGACGCTGGAGGAGTACTGGTGGTGCACGGAGCAGGCGCTGACCTGGCCGAACACCCCCACGGGCGGTCCGAACATGATCCTGGACGACGGTGGCGACGCCACCCTCCTCGTCCACAAGGGCGTGGAGTTCGAGAAGGCGGGCGCCGCTCCCGACCCGGCGACCGCCGACAGCGAGGAGTACGCCCAGATCCTCACCCTCCTCAACCGCACGCTCTCCGAGAACCCGCAGAAGTGGACGCAGCTGGCGTCGGAGATCCGCGGTGTCACCGAGGAGACCACCACGGGCGTCCATCGCCTGTACGAGATGCAGCAGGCCGGCACGCTGCTCTTCCCCGCCATCAACGTCAATGACGCGGTCACCAAGTCGAAGTTCGACAACAAGTACGGCTGCCGCCACTCCCTCATCGACGGCATCAACCGCGCCACCGACGTCCTGATCGGCGGCAAGGTCGCGGTCGTCTGCGGCTACGGCGACGTGGGCAAGGGCTGCGCCGAGTCGCTGCGCGGCCAGGGCGCCCGCGTGATCGTCACCGAGATCGACCCGATCAACGCCCTCCAGGCGGCGATGGACGGCTACCAGGTCACCACCCTGGACGACGTCGTCGAGATCGCCGACATCTTCGTCACCACGACGGGTAACAAGGACATCATCATGGCCTCCGACATGGCCCGGATGAAGCACCAGGCGATCGTCGGGAACATCGGTCACTTCGACAACGAGATCGACATGGCCGGCCTGGCCAAGGTCCCCGGCATCGTCAAGGACGAGGTCAAGCCCCAGGTCCACACCTGGACCTTCCCCGACGGCAAGGTCCTGATCGTGCTGTCCGAGGGCCGCCTGCTCAACCTGGGCAACGCCACCGGCCACCCGTCCTTCGTGATGTCGAACTCCTTCGCGGACCAGACCCTGGCCCAGATCGAGCTCTTCACCAAGCCGGAGTCCTACCCGACCGACGTCTACGTCCTGCCCAAGCACCTGGACGAGAAGGTCGCCCGCCTCCACCTCGACGCCCTCGGCGTCAAGCTGACCGTGCTCCGCCCGGAGCAGGCCGCGTACATCGGCGTCCCGGTCGAGGGCCCGTACAAGCCCGACCACTACCGCTACTGATCCGGCGACCACTGATCCGGCGACCGAGGCCGCTGCCTCGGCCACCGAGGCCGCCGAGACGGCTGACGCGAGCCTGAGTAACTTGTAGAACCCCAGAAACCGGTGGAACAGGCCCCCGCCCGCACGGCGGGGGCCTGCCCCGTTCGCGTCAAGGACCCCGCCATGCCCCGCGGCCGCTACTCGCTCCACGACCCCCACGATCACTCCCCCCTCGGCAACGAGCACTTCCACTGCGCCCCCGGCCCCTCCGGCTGGCGCTACGTCTCGCAGCTGACCGGCCCCTCCGGCACCCCCGCCGGTTCGGTCGACCTCGCCATCGACGACCTCGGCCGCCCCATCCGCCTCCAGCTCCAGCGGTCGGACTGGCAGGTGCGCGGCGCGGCGATCGACGGCATGACATGGGTCCGCACCGACCCGACCGGCGAGCACGCGACGGAAGGCAACGTCCGCGCCCACGCCTTCACCGGAGCTTCCCCCGCGTTCTACGTGGCCATCGCCCGTCTCCTCCGGCTCTCCCCCGGCGACGAGGCCGTTCGAATCCGCCTCGTCTCCTTCACCGCGCCCGTCCTCGCGCCGCGCACGCTCGACCAGTCCTGGGCCCTGGTCGCCAGGACAGCACACGCCACTGACAACGACCCGCTGGAAGTGGACGAGTACCAGGTCAGCGAGCTGGACACGGGGGAGCAGTACGCCGTCCACCTCGCCGGCGACGTGGTCCTCTCCGCCCCCGGCATCGAGCTCGAGGACCTCGAGAGCCCGCCGTCGTCCTTCGGGACCCCCTGAACCTGGTACTGTTCTCCTCGCCTCGCAAAAACCGTTGACACGGGATGAGCGGGGAGGTAGATTCGAACGGTTGCGACGAGGTGGACCTGGTCCCCTGCAACGGTTAGTATCTGACCAGCTTCGGCCAGTGAAGACAATTCAACGGCGAAGCGACTCGACTCCCTCCGGAATCGGAAAGCCGATGTGAATCGGCCGGAACGGTTTCTGATAAAGTCGAAAACGTCGAAACCCCGCTCCAACAGGGGGCCGGAAACGAAATCCGAACCGGG
>NZ_JBFQGI010000012.1:0-149755 GCF_040932295.1 Streptomyces sp. C36
ACGCCGTTCCAACGCGGCGCGCGCCGTGGCCAAAGTGAAGCCGATATCGACCGCATCCGGCTCGGGGTGGGTCCGTACGTACGCCAGAAGGCGCTCCGCCTGGGCCCGCAGGGCCGCCGCGTCACGACCGGAGAGCAGCCACGGCACGGCCGAACCACCCGCCGAGTCACCGTCGTTACCGTCCTCGGCGTCCACATCAGCCGTCGGCGCTTGCTCCACGATGACGTGCGCGTTGGTACCGCTCACGCCGAACGCGGACACGCCGGCCCGGCGGACGCGGTCGTCGTCGGACGGCCACGCTGCGGGCTCGGTGAGCAGCTGGACCGCGCCCGTCGACCAGTCGACGTGCGGGGTCGGCTCGGCGACATGGAGCGTGCGGGGCAGCAGCCCGTGGCGCAGGGCGAGCACCATCTTCATCACGCCGGCGACGCCCGCCGCGGCCTGCGTGTGGCCGATGTTGGACTTGAGCGAGCCCAGTCGCACGGGCGGGCGGCCGTCCGGTCGTTCCTGCCCGTAGGTGGCCAGCAGGGCCTGGGCCTCGATCGGGTCGCCGAGCCGGGTGCCGGTGCCGTGGGCCTCCACGGCGTCGACGTCGGCGGCGTTCAGACCGGCGTTGGCCAGCGCTTGGCGGATAACGCGTTGCTGGGAGGGGCCGTTGGGGGCGGTCAGGCCGTTGCTGGCGCCGTCCTGGTTGATGGCCGAGCCGCGTACGACCGCGAGGACGGGGTGTCCCTTGCGGCGGGCGTCCGACAGGCGCTCGACGAGCAGCATGCCGGCGCCCTCGCCCCAGCCGGTGCCGTCGGCGTCGGCGGAGAAGGCCTTGCAGCGGCCGTCCGCGGCCAGGCCCCGCTGGCGGCTGAACTCCACGAAGATGCCGGGGGTGGACATGACGGTCACGCCGCCGGCGAGGGCGAGGTCGCACTCGCCCTGCCGCAGCGCCTGCACGGCCAGGTGCAGCGCCACCAGCGACGACGAGCACGCCGTGTCCACGGTCACGGCCGGACCCTCGAGCCCGAAGGTGTAGGCCAGGCGCCCGGACACCACGCTGGCGGCGCGGCCGGTGAGGAGGTAGCCCTCGACGCCGTCGGGGGCCCGGCGGGTTCCGGAGGCGTAGTCCTGGCCGTAGTCCTGGCCGTTGGAGCCGACGAAGACGCCGGCCTGGGTGCCCTTCAGCGTCGCCGGGTCGATGCCGGCGCGTTCGAAGGCCTCCCACGACGTCTCGAGCAGCAGCCGCTGCTGCGGGTCCATCGCCAGCGCCTCGCGCGGCGAGATGCCGAAGAAGGCCGCGTCGAAGTCACCGGCGTCGTAGAGGAAGCCGCCTTCGCGGGCGTAGGTGGTGCCGGTGCGGCCGGGGTCGGGGTCGTAGAGGGCGTCGAGGTCCCAGCCGCGGTCGGCGGGGAAGCCGGACAGGGCGTCGGTGCCGTCGACGAGGAGCTGCCACAGGTCCTCGGGGGTGCGGACGCCGCCTGGGAAGCGGCAGCTCATGGCGACGACGGCGATGGGCTCGTCGTCGGCCGGGCGCGCCGGGGCCGGCCGCGGCGCGGCGCTCCCTGCCGCGTTCTGTCCCTGCCCCTGCCCCTGTCCCTGCCCCGGGACCTGGGTGAGGAGGAAGGCGGCGAGGTCCTTGGGGCTGGGGTAGTCGAAGACGACCGTGGTCGGCAGGCGCATGCCGGTGGCGGCGGCGAGGCGGTTGCGCAGCTCGATGGCCGTGAGGGAGTCGAAGCCGACCTCGCGGAACGCCCGTCCCGGCTGGACGCGTTCGGCGCCGGCGTGGCCGAGGACGGTGGCCGCCTGGGTGCGGACGAGGTCGAGTACGGCGCGGGAGCGCTCGGCCTCGTTGAGGCCGGCCAGGCGGTGTGCGAGGGCCGGGCCGGTGGCGCCTGCGTCGCCCGCCGGGACCGTCGTGGCGGCGGCGTCGAGGAGGCGTCGCGCCTCGGGCAGGTCGCGCAGCAGCGGGTAGTCGCCGGTGAGGGCGAAGGCGGGGACGAAGCGGTCCCAGTCGATGTCGGCGACGGTCACCGCGGTGTCGTCGCTCGCGATGGCCCTGTCCATGGCCTGGACGCCGAGGTCGGCGGCCATGGGGAGGATGCCACGCCGGGTGAGGTGCGCCTCGGCGGCGTCGCCCATCATGCGGCCGCTGCCCCAGGAGCCCCAGGCGATGGCGGTGGCGGGCAGTCCGGCCGCGCGCCGCTGCTGGGCGAGTGCGTCGAGGAAGGCGTTGGCGGCGGCGTAGCCGCCCTGGCCGCCGTTGCCGACGACGCCCGCGATGGAGGAGAAGAGGACGAAGAAGCGGAGGTCGTCGCCGCGTTCCCGGGTCAGTTCGTGGAGGTTGAGGGCGGCGTCGGCCTTGGGGCGCAGGACGTGTTCGAGGCGTTCGCCGGTCAGGGCGTCGAGGACGCCGTCGTCGAGCACGCCGGCGGCGTGGATGACGCCGGTGAGCGGGTACTCCTCCGGCAGTTCGTCCAGCAGTCGCCGGAGCTGGTCGCGGTCGGCCGCGTCGCAGGCGGCGACGGTGGTGCGGGTGCCGAGGGCCTCGAGTTCGTCGCGCAGCGCGGCGGCGCCGTCGGCGGCGAGGCCGCTGCGGCTGGTGAGGACGAGGTGCCGGGCGCCGTCGGCGGCGAGCCGGCGGGCGACGTGGGCGCCGAGGGTGCCGGTGCCGCCGGTGATCAGGACGGTGCCGTGGGAGCGGCGGTCGTCGGCACGGTCGGGGGTGACGTTCGCTTCGGCGCGTACGAGCCGCCGGGCGAGGGGGCCGGAGGCTCGTACGGCCAGCTCGTTCTCGCCGTCGGCGTCGGCGAGCAGGCTCGTCAGGAGGGTGAGGGCGTGCTCGTCGGGGGTGCCGGGCAGGTCGATCAGGCCGCCCCAGCGCTGGGGGTATTCGGCGCCGGCGACCCGGCCCAGTCCCCAGACCCGGGCCTGTGCCGGGTCGCGGAGCGGGTCGGCCGGGCCGGTGGAGACGGCGCCCGACGTGAGGCACCACAGCGGTGCGTTGACGCCGGCGTCGCCGAGCGCCTGGAGGAGGGCGAGGGTCGCGGGCAGTCCGGCGTCCGCCCGACCCACGAGCGGAATCGTTTCTTCAGCCGCGAGCAGGGAGACCACGCCGGTGAGCCCGTGCGCGTCCTCGAGGCCCGCGAGCCGGGCGGCGAGGGCCTGCCGGTCGTCGCCGTGACCGACCGTCAGCGTCTCGACCCGCACACCGCCGTGCCCGGCCATGGCATCGCGGACGGCGGCGGCCACCGTACCGGCGGCCGGAGCGGACGGCGCGATCGGGTCCGGGGTGACCCTCTCCGGCGCTGCCGCCCCCGCCGTCACCACCAGCCAGGTCCCCGTCAACGGCGACCGCTTCGCCTGCGCGGGCCGCCAGGCGACCCGGTAGCGCCAGCTGTCGACGACGGAGGTCTCGTTGGCCCTGCGGCGCCAGTCGGCGAGCCCGGCCAGGACGTCGTCGAAGGGCGCGTCGGCGTCCACACCGAGGGAGGCGGCGAGCGCCGCCAGATCCTCGCCCTCGACGGCCTCCCAGAACCGTGCCTCCTCGGCGGTGTGCGCGCCTCCGGCGCCGCCGCCCGGCGGGACGGACGGCCCCGACGGCAGCCAGAAGCGGCGTCGCTGGAACGGGTAGGTGGGCAGGTCGGCCCGGCGGACGCGCTGTCCGGCGAACACCGCGGCCCAGTCGACCGGCACGCCGTGGACGTACGCCTCGCCGAGCGCGGTCAGCCAGCGGGCCGGGCCTCCGTGGTCGCGGCGCAGGGAGGCGACGACGACGGCCTCGTCGGCGCCGGCGGCCTCGGCGGTCTCCTGGAGGCCGACGGCGAGGACGGGGTGGGGGCTGACCTCGACGAAGACCTGGTGTCCGGTCTCCATGAGCGCGCGTACGGCGGGCTCGAAGCGTACGGTCGCGCGCAGGTTGCGGTACCAGTAGGCGGCGTCGAGGGCGGCGGTGTCGACGATCTCGCCGGTGACGGTGGAGTGGAAGGGGGTGTGGGGTACGCGCGGGGTGATGCCTTCCAGGGCCTCGGCGAGTTCGGCTTCGATGATCTCGACGTGGGAGGAGTGGGAGGCGTAGTCGACCGGTATGCGCTTGGCGCGTACGCCGTCGGCCGTGCAGGCCTCGAGCAGTTCGTCGAGGGCGTCCGCGTCGCCGGAGACGACGACCGAGCGGGGGCCGTTGACGGCGGCGACGCCGATGCGGTCGTTCCAGCGCTCCAGGCGCCGGGTGACGTCGGCGAGCGGCTCGGGTACGGACACCATGCCGCCGAGTCCGGCGAGGCGGCCGAGCAGGCGGCTGCGGAGGGCGACGACGCGGGCGGCGTCCTCGAGGCTGAGGGCGCCGGCGACGCAGGCGGCGGCGATCTCGCCCTGGGAGTGGCCGACGACGGCCGAGGGGCGTACGCCGAAGGAGCGCCACAGTTCGGCCAGTGACACCATCACGGCCCACAGGGCGGGCTGGACGACGTCGTCGGCGCTGCCGAGCTCCGGGGCGCCGGGGGCGCCGCGCAGGACGTCCTCGAGCGACCAGTCGACGTAGGGGGCGAGGGCCTCGCCGCAGGCGCGCAGGCGTTCGCGGAAGACGGCGGAGGTGTCGAGGAGTTCGACGGCCATGCCGGCCCACTGGGAGCCCTGGCCGGGGAAGACGAAGACGGTGCGGCGGTCGGGGGCCGCGAGGCCCTGGGCGGTGTGGGCGGGCGGGGTCTGGCCGGTGGCCAGGGCCCGCAGGGCGTCGGTGAGTTCGGTGCGGCCGGCGCCGACGGCCACGGCGCGGTGTTCGAAGGCGGCGCGGGTGGTGGCGAGGGTGTGGCCGATGTCGGCCGGGTGCGCGCCGGGGTGTGCCTCGACGTGGGCGAGGAGGGCGGCGGCCTGCGCCCGCAGGGCTTCGGGGGTACGTGCGGACAGCGGCCAGGGAACGACGGACGCGGGGGCGTGCGCCGCGTCGCGCGCCGGGTCCTCGCCCGCTTCGGGGGCCGTGTCGTCGTCGGGGGCCTGTTCGAGGATGGCGTGGGCGTTGGTGCCGCTGATGCCGAAGGAGGAGACGCCCGTGCGGCGCGGACGGCCGGTCTCGGGCCAGTGGGCCTCGGCGCTGAGCAGGCGTACGGCGCCGGTGGACCAGTCGACGTGGGGTGAGGGCTCGTCGGCGTGGAGGGTCCTGGGCAGGACGCCGTGGCGCAGGGCCAGCACCATCTTGATGACGCCGGCGACGCCGGCCGCGGCCTGGGTGTGGCCGATGTTGGACTTGAGCGAGCCCAGCCACAGCGGCCGGTCCTCGGGGCGGTCCTGGCCGTAGGTGGCCAGCAGGGCCTGGGCCTCGATGGGGTCGCCCAGGGTGGTGCCCGTGCCGTGGGCGTCGACGGCGTCGACGTCGGCGGGCGAGAGTCCGGCGCCGGCGAGGGCCTGGCGGATGACGCGCTGCTGGGCCGGGCCGCTGGGGGCGGTCAGGCCGTTGCTGGCGCCGTCCTGGTTGATGGCGGTGCCGCGGACGACGGCCAGCACGCGGTGGCCCTTGCGCCGGGCGTCCGACAGCCGCTCCAGCAGGACCATGCCGGCGCCCTCGGCGAGGCCGAAGCCGTCGGCGTCGGCGGAGAAGGCCTTGCAGCGCCCGTCGGGTGCGAGGGCGCGCTGCTTGCTGAACTCGACGAAGGAGCCGGCGGAGGGCAGGACGGTCGCGCCGCCGGCCAGGGCCAGCGAGCACTCGCCCTGTCGCAGCGCCTGTACGGCCAGGTGCAGGGCCACCAGCGACGAGGAGCACGCGGTGTCCACGGTCACGGCGGGGCCCTCGAGGCCGAAGGTGTAGGAGATCCGGCCGGAGGCCACGCTGGCGGTGTTGCCGGTGAGCAGGTATCCGCTGACCTCTTCGGCCGCTTCGTACAGCCGGGGCCCGTAGTCCATGGTCATGGCGCCGACGAAGGCGCCGGTGCGGCTGCCGCGCAGCGTGGTGGGGTCGATGCCCGCCCGTTCGAAGGCCTCCCAGGCCGTCTCCAGCAGCAGGCGCTGCTGGGGGTCCATGGCCAGGGCTTCCCGGGGGGAGATGCCGAAGAACTCGGGGTCGAAGTCGGCGGCGTCGTGCAGGAGGCCGGCTTCGCGCTGGTAGTAGCGGCCCGGGCGGCCGGGTTCGGGGTCGTAGAGGCCTTCGACGTCCCAGCCGCGGTCGGCGGGGATGGCCGAGACGGCGTCATCGCCGGTGCGCAGCAGCCGCCAGAGGTCTTCGGGGGTGCGGACGCCGCCGGGCAGGCGGCAGCTCATGGAGACGATCGCGATGGGCTCGTCCCAGGCGACCGCGGCCGTCTCGTCCGGCTCGGGTGCGTCGGCGGGGCCGTGGGTGCCGAGGGCCTCGGCGACGATGCGCGCGGCGAGGCCGCCGGGGGTGGGGTGGTCGAAGACGACGGTGTGCGGCAGGGCCAGGCCGGTGGCCTCGTTGAGGCGGTTGCGCAGTTCGATGGCGGTGACGGAGTCCAGGCCCAGGTCGCGGAAGGCGCGGTGCGCGCCGACGGCCGCGGGGTCGGCGAGGTTGAGGAGGGCGACGGCGGTGGAGCGCACCAGGTCGGTCGCCGCGCGTTCGCGTTCGGCCTCGGGCAGGGCGCGCAGGCGTGCCCCGAAGGTGGTGTCGTCGTCGGTGGTGTCCGAGGGGCGCCGGAAGGCGTAGGTGGGCAGGGGGACGCGGCGCGGTGCCGGGCCGGGGAAGGCCGTCGCCCAGTCGACGTCGACGCCCTGGACGTAGGCCTCGGCGAGGGCGGTGCGCAGGCGCCGTTCGTCGCCCTGGTCGCGGCGCAGGGTGCCGACGGCGACGGCGGTGTGTCCGGCGGCGGCCGCGGTCTCCTGCATGAGGGCGGTCAGGGAGGGGTGGGCGCTGATCTCGAGGAGGGCGTCGTGGCCGTCGGCGAGCAGGGCCCGGGTGGTCTCCTCGAAGCGCACGGGGTGGCGCAGGGTGCGGAACCAGTGCTCGGCGCCGGCTTCCCGGCCGTCGATGCGGCCGCCGGCGTACGAGGAGTACAGCGGGACGCGGGCGGTGCGCGGGGCGAGGGGGGCCAGTTCGCGCAGGAACCGGTCGTGGAGCTCGTCGATGTGGGGCGAGTGGGCGGCGAGGCCGACGGCGACGCGCCGGGCGCGGACGCCTTCGGCCGTCAGGGCGTCCAGGAGCTCGAGGGCGGCGTCGGCGTCGCCGGAGACCACCACGGCGCCGGGGCCGTTGAGGCCGGCGATGACCAGGCGTCCGTCGTAGGGCCGCAGGCGGGGCGTCACCTCGGCGGCGGACAGGGCGACGGTGATCATTTCGCCGCGTCCGGTGAGGGTGGCCTGGCCCCGGCCCCAGCTGGTGACGAGGAGGGCCGCGTCCTCGAGGGTGAGGGCGCCGGCGACGTGGGCGGCGGCGATCTCGCCGACGCTGTGCCCGGCCACCGCGTCGGGGTGCACTCCGTGGGCCCGCCAGGTCTCGGCGAGCGCCACCTGCACGGCGAACAGGGCGGGCTGGACGACGTCGGGGGACTCGAGCGCGGGGGTGCCGTCGGCGCCGCGCAGCAGGTCGGTCAGGTTCCAGTCGAGGTGGGGGGCGAGGGCCTCCTGGCAGCGCTCGACGGCGTCCCGGAACGCGGGGACGGTGTCGAGGAGTCCGGCGGCCATGCCCGGCCACTGGGTGCCCTGGCCGGCGAAGACGAAGGCGGTGCCGCCGGTGGCGGTGGCCGCTCCGCGCACGAGGGTGGCCGCCGGGTCGCCGTGGGCGGCGGTCTCGAGGGCCTGGAGGAGTTCGTCGCGGGTGTCGCCGAGGACGACGGACCGGTGGGCGAAGCGGTGCCGGGTGGTGGCCAGGGCGTGGCCGACGGCGGCGGGGTCGAGGCCGGGGTGGTCGGTCAGGTGCCGGTGGAGCGCGCGGGCCTGGGCGCGCAGGGCCTCGGGGCCGGCGGCGGAGAGGATCCAGGGCAGCGGCGTACGGGCGGGGGGCGCCGCGTCGGGGCGGGGTGCCGGTGCGGCGGCACGTGAAGCGGCGCGTAAGGCGTCGGCCGGCTCCCAGGTCCAGGGGTCGCCCGGCTCGGCGCCGGGGCGGAGCAGGTGTTGGATGTCGTCGCCGTCGGCGAGAGCTCGGGCGAGGGGCTTGAGGAGCAGGGCGCCCAGGCCGGCCGAGGTCCTGGCCGGAAGGTCGGGGCCGGCGGCGAGGGCGAGGTGGCTTGTGCCGCGCCGGAGGTCTTCGCACGCGGCGTCGAGCGCCGCCGGGCCGTCGGTGCCGGCGCGGGTGAGGGTGACCTCGTCCAGGCGGAGAGCGCGGGCCACCGCGCGGGCCGCGTCGTCGCCGGTGCCGTCGGTCGTGTCGCCGGCGAGGTGGACGGTGGGGCGGTGCCCCACGGCCGTCGTGGGCGTGAGGCCGGCGTCCTCCATGGCCTCCCAGAGCAGTTCGAGGACGGCGGGCCCGCCGGGAATTCCCGTCGCGGCCGCGTCGTCCACGCGTAATCCCAGGAATTCCGCGTCGAAGGCGTCACATTCCTCGGGTGGCCGATGAGCCGATCCGACGACCGCTACCGCATTCGCCTTCACCGCTTCGAACTCGGAGAGAACCGACTCGGATCCGCTCATTCTCGTGCTCCATCAACCGATTGAACCACTGCCGACACGATCGGAAAGCCGACCGTTTCGGCGCAGGGGTGCGCCGAAACGGTCGTGGCCGCTGTCAGGAAGCGGCGACGTCCTGCTTGATGACCCGCTCGATGTTGCGTTCAGCCAGTGCCGTAATTGTCACAAACGGATTGACGCCGATGGAACCAGGAATGAGTGAACCGTCTGTTACATATAGGTTTTTGTAACCGGAGACCCGGCCGTAGTGGTCGGTCGCCTTGCCCAGGACCAGGCCGCCCAGCGGGTGGTAGCAGAAGTCGTCGGCGAAGTTCTTGAGCCGGGGGCCGAAGAGGTCGTAGCGGTAGACCGTGGAGTTGGCCTTGTTGATCCGGTCGAAGAGCGACTTGGCGGCGTCGACCGCGGGCTTGTTCTGGTCGCGGGTCCACCGGAGGTTCATCCGGCCGGTGGCCTTGTCGTATACGAAGGTGCCGCGCTCGGGGTTCTTGGTGATGGCCAGGTAGAGGCTGACCCAGGTCTCGAGGCCGGCCGGCATCGGGGCGATCTCGGCGAAGACGGGCGCGGTGGGGTTGTTCCAGTCGTCGATCCCCAGGGCGGGGATGGAGGACTGCTTGGCCCCGGTGGGGTTCCAGATGTGGTTGGCGCGGGCGGTCATGATGTTGCCGTTGGGGCCCCAGCCCGCCCCCACCTCGCCGCTGAGCTCGGGCAGGGCGCCGGTCTCGCGGGCGCGCAGCAGGAGTTCGGTGGAGCCGAGGCTGCCGGCGCCGAGGAAGAGGTAGGTGCAGGAGATCTCCTTGGTGGCGACGCGCTTGCCGTAGGGGTCGATCTCCTCGATGGTCAGCACGTACGAGCCGTCGCGCTGCTGCCGGATGGCGCCGACCTTGTGCAGGGTCTTGATGGTGACCTTGCCGGTGCCCAGCGCGGCGGCCAGGTAGGTCTTGTCCAGGCTCATCTTGCCGTGGTTGTTGCCGTAGATGACCTCGGTGGCCAGCGCCGACTTGGGGGCCTGGCCGGCCGCCTCGCGCCGCATGTGGTCCCAGTCGTAGACGTTGGGCACGAAGGTGGTGCCCAGGCCCGCCTTGCCCGCCTGGTCACGGGAGACGCGGGCGAACTTGTACCACTCGGTCTCCTCGAACCAGCCCTTGTCGATGTGGTTGACCCGGAGGGTGGCGTTGGCGCGCGGGAAGTAGCGGTCGTACATCTCGGCGGCGTCGACCTGAGGCAGCACCTCCTCGAAGTACGCGCGCTTGGGCACCACGGCCATGCCGCCGTTGACCAGCGAGCCGCCGCCGACGCCGCGGCCGACGTACACGGACATCTGGTCGAAGTTGACCCGGTCCAGGACGCCGGCGTAGGGGGTGATGTCCCGGTTGACCACGTCGAGCCAGAGGAAGGAGCCCAGCGGGGCCTCGGTGCGGCTCTTGAACCAGCTGGAGCGCTCGTCGGGCTTCAGCATGTTGGGGAAGACGTTGCCGTCCGCGCCGGGGCTGTCCCACTGGCGGCCCATCTCGATCATGAGCGTCTCGACGCCCGCCTCGCCCAGGCGCAGGGCGGCGACGGCGGCGCCGTAGCCGGTGCCGATGACGACGGCGGGGACGGACGAGCCGTCGGCCCCCCGGGTGGCGGCGTGCGCGCGGGGAGCGGTGCTGATCGTGGTCGCCCCGGTGACGGCGGCGGCGCCCAGGGCCGCCATGCCCAGCAGACGGCGGCGCGACAAGTGCTGGTTCTCTACCACGCTGTTGCTACCTGACCTTTCGTTAACTGATCGCAAGGGATCGCTTCTTGCACGGCCGTGGATACGAAAGTGAGCGGCTCGGTGTTCAACCGGCGACGCGTCAGTGCCGGAGGTCGCTCACGTCACCAGGCGACCGGAAGCTCGTAGACACCGTAGACCTGCATGTCATGACGCAGCGGCACCTCGTGTGCGGGCACCGCGGGGCGCAGGCCGGGGAAGCGGTCGAGGAGCGCGGTCAGCCCGACCCGCAGTTCGATGCGGGCCAGCTGCTGCCCCAGGCACTGGTGGATGCCGTGCCCGAAGGCGAGGTGGCCGGTGGCGTTGCGGGTGACGTCGAGCCGCTCGGGGTCGGTGAACCGGGCGGGGTCGCGGTTGGCGGCGGCGAGGGAGACCATCACGACCTCGCCCGCCTTGATGGCCACGCCCTCGATCTCGACGTCCTCCAGGGCGGCCCGGGTCGGGCCGTGGTGGACGATGCTGAGGTAGCGCAGCAGCTCCTCCACGGCGCCGTCGACCAGCGAGCGGTCGGCGCGCAGCGCGGCGAGCTGCGCGGGGTTCTCGAAGAGGGCGAGGAGGCCGAGGCCGATCTGGTTGGCCGTCGTCTCGTGGCCGGCGACGAGCAGCAGGAAGGCGATCGAGGTCAGTTCCTCGTCGGTGAGCGAGGGGTCGGCGGCGATCAGGCCGCTGAGGATGTCGTCGGCGGGCTCGGAGCGCTTGAGCGTGACGAGGCCGTGGAGGTAGGCGCCCAGGGAGACGAAGGCCCCGGTGACCTCCTCGGTGGATTTGCCGAAGCTGCTCCAGACCGCGGTGTCGTGCTGGAACTTCTCGCGGTCGGCGTAGGGCACGCCGAGCAGCTCGCAGATGACGAGCGAGGGCAGCGGCAGCGCGAAGTGCTCGAAGAGGTCGGCCGGGGAGCCCTGGCGCTCCATCTCGTCGAGGTGCTCGTTGGTGGTCTTCTCGATCCACTCGGTGAGCAGGCGCATGCGGCGGACGGTGAACTGGCCCGTGAGCAGCTTGCGGTAGCGCTGGTGCTCGGGGTCGTCGTGCTGGATGAACATTCCCGGCGGCGCGGCCGGTGATTCCTCCAGCGTCGCGGCGCGCGGTACGGGCGGGTGCTTGAGTTCCCCCCGGGCGCTGAACCGGGGGTCCGCCAATACGGCCCGGGCGGCGGAGTATCCGGTGACGATCCATCCGAGGTGCCCGTCGGCGAATGTCATCCGGGCGATGGGTTCCTTTTCCCGCAGCTCCTGGGTCGAGGCCGGCGGGTTGAAATAGTTCTCGCGAACGGTGGAGAAAGTAACCGGCACCGCCTGGGTCATGTTCCGCCCTTCCGGGGACAGCGCGCTCCGCGCGCTCACGGTCCATTCACAACGCATGACGGCCCTGCGGCCGTCGCCCGAAAGGACCGTATGGAGGAGTCGTGAAGACTGTCAACGCGAACAAACCGCGGGCCGCTAAGACTGTGGTGAGGGGGCGGGGGTTCGGTTACCTCAGGTACCGCGGTGTTTCGGTTCGGTACGGTCCCCCGCGGCGGTTCGGTACGTGCCCGGCGGAACGGCTGTGCCCGGTTCCGCCAGCAGGTCGGGCACGTCGGCGAGTTGGGTCCGGCCGGCCAGGTTCAGCTTGCGGTAGGCGTGGGTGAGGTGTTTCTCCACCGCCCGTGAGCTGACCTCGAGTTGTTCGGCTATCTCCCTGTTCGACGCGCCCCGGGCGGCGAGCTGGGCGACCCGGCGTTCGGCGCGGGTGAGGGCGGCGACGGTCTGTCGCGTGCGCGAGCCGGCGAGGGTGCGCAGGTCCCGGCCCGCGCCCTCGGCGAGCCAGGGCGCCCCGCACACCAGCGCCTGGTCACGGGCCAGGCGCAGCCAGGTCTCGGCCTCGGCGCGCCCGGCGCGCAGCAGCCGGCGGCCGAGCAGCAGGGCGGTGCGGGCCCGCTCCATGCCGTTGACCGCGCCCTCGAGCGTCGCGGCGGACTCCCGCAGCAGCGCGACGCCCTTCTCCCCCGCCGTCAGGGCGCCCTTGACGCGCTGGGCGCGGCCGATGGCGACGGGGGCGCCCCACGCGGTGGCCCGCGCGTACTCCTCGTCGATGAGGTCGTGGGCCCGGCCGGCCTCGCCCAGCCGGTAGTGCAGCCCGGCGGCCCAGGCGCGCCAGGGGAAGACGGCGGGGTTGCGCCAGTCGGCCCGTTCGGCGGAGCGGCCCCAGTCCAGGAAGTACTCCAGGGCGGTGGGCAGGTCGCCGCGCCGGGCGGCGCAGGAGCCGCGGATGAGCTGGAGCGAGGAGGGGCGGTATCCGTGGTCGGCGCCCTCGGGGCGGTAGGACAGCAGGCGCCGGGCGAGTTCCGCGTCGCGGGTCTCGAGGGCGACCAGGACGATGGCCGTCATCGACTGCAGGGTCGCCCAGTCGGCCACGCCCAGCGCCAGGGCCTCGTCGGCGCCGGCCCGGGCGTCGGCCAGGCGGCCCTGGGCGACCAGGACATGGGTGTGTTCGATGGCGATGAGCGCCTGCGGGACGGTGGCCCGGCGGGCCCGGGCCCGCTCGCTCGCGGTCCGCAGCCAGGGGCCGATCGCCTCGAGGGAGTCGGTGGCGATCAGCACGTGGACCAGCAGGGGCAGGGCGGTGTGGACGTGGTCCGGGGAGGCGGGTTCGTGCTGCAGGACGCGGCCGGCCAGCGGCGCGACCTCGGCGGCCGACAGGGACTGGGACATGGTGGCGCCGTGCAGCAGGACGGTGACCAGCTCGCGTTCGGCGGCGGTGCCCAGCGCGGGCACGGGGCCCAGCTCGCGCAGCCGCGCGGCGCACAGGGGCAGCCCGCCCGGCCCGGTCACGGCGGCGTGGCGCAGCCGTGCCTCGAGCCCGAGGGCCAGTTCCCGCTCGTCGCCGGTGAGCCGGCCGGGTTCGCCGAGCTCGCAGGCGAGCTTGCCGACGGCTTCGACGACGGGTGGCGGGCCGCCGCCGAGCAGGGAGGGCGGGATGCGGACGGCCGCCTCGGCGCGCTGGGCCGCCGAGGGGAGCAGCAGCAGCGCCTGGGAGATGTGCCGGACCGCGGCCAGGGGGTCGAAGGCGCGCTCGACGGTGGCCAGGTCGGCCAGGAGCGCCGCCCGGTCGGGGCCGGAGGGCGAGGCGCCGAGGAGGGCCCGGCGCAGGTAGCGGGCGGCGTCCTGGTGCGCGCCGCGCCGTTCCGCGGCCTCGGCGGCGGCCCGCAGCGCCTCCACGGTCCAGCCGTCCTGGCAGGAGGGTGCGGCCAGGAGCTGGGCCGCGGCCTGTTCGGCCGGGTGTCCGCCGCGGTGCAGCAGCAGTGCGGCGAGGACGTGGACGTGCTCGTGTTCGGCGGGCGTCATCGAGTCCTCCACGGCGTCGCGCACGGCGTGGTGGACGAAGCGCGGCTCGGGCCCTTCGGCGAGCAGGCCCAGCCGGCGCAGCCCGCGGGCGGCTTCCTCCTGGCCGGTGGTGTCGAGGCCGGCGAGGCGGCCGACGAGCTCGGCGTCGGTGCCGTCGCCGAGCACGGCGAGGGCCTTGGCGAGTTCGCGTACGGGCCCGGGCTGGGAGCGCAGCGCCACGGCGAGGCGTTCGCGCAGGGCGGGCAGGCGGAGTTCGCGGACGGTGCGGGCGCGTTCGGCGGCGGGGCCGAGGTCGCCGTGGCCGTGGCCGGCGCCGGGGAGAGCGGAGAGGGCGGCCAGGGTGGCGGTCAGGAACATCGGGTTGCCGCCCGTGGCCTCGCGGCAGGCTGTCACGTAGGCGGGGTCGGCCGGGCGGCCGAGGGCGGCGGCGACGAGCGCGGCGGTGCCGGCCTGGGTGAGCGGGCCGGGGCGCAGGACGTGCGCGGCGCGGTCGGTGATGTCCTGCACGCGCGGCTCCTCGGCGCCGGGGTCGCCCTCGCGGAGGGCGGCGACGAGGGTGACGGGCCAGTCCGGGAGCCGTCGGGCGAGGCGGCCGAGCCAGCGCAGGGAGGGCGGGTCGGCCCAGTGGAGGTCGTCGACGAGCAGCAGCAGCGGCTCGCGGGCGCTGTGCTCGGCGACGGGGGCGAGGAGCTCGCCGTAGGGGTCGGGGCCGGGCGGTTCGAGGGCGGCGCCGGGGCGCAGGGGTTCGAGGAGCTGGCCGGCCAGGCCGTAGGGGAGGTCCCGTTCGAGGGGTGCGCCGCCGGCGGTCAGGGTGCGGGTGCCGTGCCGTTCGGCGAGGGCGGGCAGGGCCCGCAGCAGGGCGGTCTTGCCGGTGCCGATGCCGCCGGTGACGACGATCAGTGAGCCGCTCCCGGCGGTGGCGGCCGTCCGCAGTGCCGTGGTGATCAGCTCCAGCTCGCGGCGCCGGTCGAGCAGGGGTGTCATGGCGTGTCCTTCCCCAGGCGCTCCAGCGCCTCGGCGAGCTCCGGGCGTCCGTGGATGCCCAACTTGCGGTAGGCCCTGGTCAGATGCAGTTCGACGGTGCGGGGGGTCACCGACAGCCCGGCGGCGATGGCCCGGTTGGGGTGGCCGCACGCGGCGAGGGCCGCGACGCGCGCCTCGGCGCCGGTCAGTCCCTCGCGCGCGGCACGGGGGCGCGTGGGAGGGGGCGCGGCGACGCGCTCGGGTGCCGGTGGCCGTGCCGGTGCCGCGCGCGGCGCGGGCACGGCGGGCGGCGGGGGTACGGACGTGCCGCCGGGCGGCGGGGCGACGGCGTCCGGGCCGGCGAGGCGTGCCGTCGCCAGGGCGCTCAGCGCCTGCCGGAACCGCCAGTCGGCGGGGACGGCGGAGCCGGGCCGTACGGGCTCGGGCAGGGCCAGGCCGCCGGTGGCGTACAGCGCCCTGGCGACCGGTCCGGGCGCGCCCCAGGTCAGGGCGAGCCGGCGTTCCTCGGCCAGCAGGGCGGCGGCGTCGCGGTCGTGCGGGTCCAGGCCCCGGGCGCGCGCCACGGCCGAACGCCAGGGCAGCAGGGCGGGGTTGGCGGCCTGCTGGGAGAGCAGCAGGCGGCCGCATTCCAGCAGGTCGGCGAGCGCGGCGTCCCGCTGTCCGCCGGCCAGGTGGGTGCGGCCGCGGGCGTAGAGCAGGCAGGCCCACCCGAGGCCTCCCCCGGCGTCACCGGCGTCGCCGTCGTCGTCGCGGGCGAGTCCGAGGGAGCGTCCGGCTCCGGCGGTGTCGCCGAGCTCGAGGTGGATCAGGGCCTTCAGGGCGACGACCGCGGGGCTCATGAGGGGGTGCCAGCAGTGCGGGGGCATGACCTCCTGGGCGCGGTCCAGGGCGGTGGAGGCATCGCGGGGTCGTCCTTCGTGCAGCAGGGCCATGGCTCTGACGAGCCCGGCGGAGCCGGCCACGGCCCGCGCGTCGGCGTGCTCGGCGCGCAGCAGCACCGCGTCGAGTCCTGCGTGTGCCTCGGTGAAGTCGCCGGTGAGGACGAGGGTGTGGCAGGCGGCGACCTGGGGGCTCAGCGGGGCGGGGTGCCCGTGCCGGGGGGCCAGGGCGGCCCGGGCGAGGCGCCGGGCCCGGCCGATGTCCTGGCCGAGCAGGGCCTGGCGCCAGGCGGCCACGGCCGCCTCGGCGGGGTCGTCGGGGTGCTCGGGGAGAGCCGGTACGGGGGGCCGGTCCAGGGCCTGGGAGGTCTCCCGCCGGCTGTGGGCGGCGAGCCAGTACAGCGCCCGCAGCGCCGAGCGCTCGGCGGGGCGTACCCGGTCGCCGGCCAGGGCCCGGGCGATGAGCGGCTGTGCCCGGGCCACGTCGCCACGGGCCACGAGCAGGTCGGCGGCCCGGATCCAGGACGGTCCGGCATCGGCGTCGGCGGGCGAGCGCAGGGCCTGGCGCAGGTGCCGGTCGGCGGTGTCGGGCTCCAGGGGCAGGACGGCCGCGCTCAGTTCGGTCAGGGTGCGCACTCTCAGGTGGGGGGCCATGGGTTCGCGCAGCGCGCGCCGGAGCAGGCGGGCGGCCTCCCCCGGGCGGCCGGCGGCGCGGTGGCGCGCGGCCTCACGGCGCAGGACGTCGACGGCCCAGGGGGCGCCGAGGACGCGGGCGCCGGTGAGCATGGAGGCCAGGGCGCCGTCGGGGACGGCGGTGTGGTGGGCGTGTTCGGCCGCGCGGGCGTACAACTCCTCTCGGTCGTGGGCGTTCATGCCGGCGAGCACGGCCCGGGCCGCCGCCGGCTCGCGGAACGCCGGGTGGTCGCCGCCGGTCAGCAGTCCGGTGCCGGCGAGCAGTTCCAGGGCGCGCCGGGTGCCGGTGGCCGTGGGGCCGGTCAGCGCGGCGATCGTCCCGGGGCCGGTGTGCGGAGCGCACACGGCGACGGCCCGCAGTACGGACCGCAGGTCTCCGGGCAGCGCCGCCAGGGTGCGCGCCGCGCGGTCGCGGACGGCCTCGGCGGCGCATTCGGCCAGGTGCGGCAGGTGTTCGGCGCGGGGTTGCCGGCCGTGGCGGGCCAGGCGGGCGGCCGTCGCCCGGAGGACGGCGGGATTGCCGTCGGTGCTCCGGGCGGCCGCGTCCCGGAACGCCGGGTCGGCCGGCGTTCCGAAGGCGGCGGCCAGCAGGTCGCCGACGTCGGCCGGGGTGAGGGGGCCGAGGGTGAGGGTGTGGTGGGCGACGGCCCGTTCGTCGTCCAGGGAGCCGGGTTCGAGGCGCTCCTCGGGGGTGGTGGGGCCGGTTCCGGTGCGGGCGGTCAGCAGCATCAGGGGGACGCCGGCGAGTCTGCGGGCCTGGGCCCGCAGCCAGCGCAGCGAGCACGGGTCGGTCCACTGGACGTCGTCGACGACGATCAGCAGCGGATGGGCGCGGGCGGCGGCGCGGGCGGCCCGGCACAGGTCGGCGGTGCGGTCGGCCGTGGCGGTGGCGGGCGGCCGGGCGGGGTCCGCGGCGGCGGGCGGTGCGAACGCGGCCCGTAGTTGGGCGACGACGCCGTAGCGCTGTTCCGTCTCCTCCCACGACGCCTGGGCCGCCTCGACGTGGACGCCGGCCTCGCGGGCGTGGTGGGCGGCCCATTCGAGCAGGGCGCTGCGGCCCGTACCGGGCAGGCCGCGGATCTCGGCCAGTGCCGGGCGCCCGGCCCGCAGGTTCTCCACCAGCCCGGCCAGCAACCGCTGTTCGGGCATCCGACCGGCGAGCGGCGGTGCGGCGGTGGCCTGGGCGGGGGGCCGGCGCGGCTGCCGCTCGTCCGTCACTTGCGACTGCACCTTGTCTCTCCTCGTGGCTGTGCGCCGCCGGTGCGGCGGCCGGGACGGGAGCCGGAGCGTACGTCCCGGTCACACGGGAATACGTCCCGGTCACACGGGAAGGGGCGGTCCGTATCCGCCGAGGCCGCCGGGCAGGTCGGTGCGGCCGCGCACGGCGAGCTTGCGGTAGACGTTGGTCAGGTGCATCTCCACCGTGCGGGGGGTGATGAAGAGCGCCTCGGCGATCGCCTTGTTGGTCACTCCGCCCTGGGCGAGCGCGGCGATGCGGCGCTCGCTGCCGGTGAGGGTCTCGAGCGGGCTGGCGGCGAGCTGGGGCATCCGGCCGCCGGCGGTGACCAGCGCGGCGCGGGCGGCGGCGCCCAGGGCCTGGTAGCCGCAGCGGGTGGCCACTTCGATGGCCTGGCGCAGGTGGCGGCGGGCGGCCCGGGCGTCGCCGTGGGCGAGCAGGCACCGGCCCAGCAGATAGGCGGCCTTGGTGTGTTCGAGGCGGGCGGGTGACCGGGCGAGGATGCCGGCGGCCTCGGCGAGCAGGTCCAGCCGGGCCCGGCCCGTGGCGGCCGCGGCAGCGGCCATCAGGCCGGTGCCCAGGGCGCGCGGGGTGCCCCAGCGGCGCAGGCTCGGTGTCACGCGCTCCACGATGTCGCGGGCCTCGCCGGCCCGGCCCAGGCGGGCGAGGGTGGCGGCGGCCGGCAGCCACCAGGGAGCGAGCACGGGGTTGGCCACGCGGGCCTCGTCCAGGCTCCGTCCGCAGCGCAGCCACAGCTCCAGGGCGCCCTCGTGGTCGCCGAGTTCGCGGCGGACGCGGCCCTGGGCGTAGAGGTAGTGGTGCCATTCCCAGATGTGCCGTTCGGTGTCCCGGGGGACGATGCGCGCGAGGGCGGCCGCGGCCTCCTCGGTCCGGCCCTGGGTGAGCAGGGCCGTGCCCAGGGCGATGTGCGGCATGGCCGAGCCGGCGGTGCGTTCGCTGCGGGCGGCGGCGTCGACGGCGGCCCGCGCGTCGCGGACGGCGGCGTCGACGTCGCCGGTGTCGTGCAGGGTCAGGGAGCGTCCGGCCAGGGCGGAGACGTGCATCCACGGCTCGTGGCGGGCCCGGGTGTCGCGCAGCGAGCGCTCCAGCCCGGCGAGGGCCTCGTCCACCTCGTCGGCGAGGCCGAGGACCAGGGAGGAGCCGAACACCCACCAGCCGGCGGGCGCGGCCTCCTCCACCCGAAGGGCCCGCCGGGCGAGCTCGGCCGCCCGGACGGCCGGGCCTCCCTCGAGGGCGGCGAAGGCGCTCAGGACGGACAGCAGCCGGCGTTCGGCGGGGGTGTCGCCGTCGGGGACGGGCCAGGCCGCGGCCCGTTCGCGGACGCCGGCCATGGCGGCCTTGTCGTTGACGGCGGTGACCAGCAGGGCGGCCCGTACGGAGGTGCGCAGCTCCCGTCCGGCGGGGGTGCGGTCGCTGTCGCCGGGCAGCTCGTCGTGGACGTGTGCCAGCGCCCGGACGGCGTCGGGGGCGCCGGGCGTGCCGAGGGCGGCCATGCCGTACTCCACGGCGATGGGCGCCCGTTCGCGGGGGCAGGTGGCGGCTGCGAGGGCCTGGCGCAGGTGACGCAGAGCGGTAGCCGGGGAGAGGGGGGCGGCCGCGCGGGCGAGTTCGAGGCGTATCTCGCGGCGCTGGGCGTCGTCGGGGCCGGCGTCCAGGGCGCGCCGCAGGTAGCGGACGGCGGCCTCGGTGGTGCCGCGCCAGCGGGCCCCGGCGGCGGCCTCGCGCAGGACGGGGAGCATCCAGGGCTCGTCGAGGCGTTCGAGCGGCACCAGTTGGTCGGCGACCTCGGCGGCGGGCCGGCCGGCGTCGTTGAGCAGCCTCGCGGCCCGTACGCGCAGGTGGCGCAGCTCGGCGGGGGGCAGGTCGGCGAGGACGGCGGCGCGTACGGGGGCGGGCATGACGCCGGGCGCGCCCGCTTCGCCGGGGGTGACGACCTCGGCGCGGCGCAGGGTCTCCAGAGCGGCCCGGGTCCGGTGCCCGCTCACTTCGCAGAGCACGGACAGCAGGTCGGGGTCGGCCCGGCCGAGGACGGCCAGGGCGCGGGCGATCTGCCGCACGTGGCGGGGCCGGCCGGCCAGGCGGTCGGGGACCGAGGAGGCGACGGCGCCTTCCGCGGCGGCGGCCACGTGGTGGGCGCCGGCGGCGTCGGGGCGGACGCCGCTCCCGCGCAGCGAGGCGAGCAGCCGGTGGAGCAGTTGCGGGTTGCCGCCGGTGACGTCGGCGCAGCGGCGGACGAAGCGGTCGTCGGGGTGCTCGCCGAGGGCGTACGTCACCAGGCGGGCGGTCGCGGCGTCGTCGAGGGGGCCGAGTTCCATCAGGGTGCAGCGGCCCTGGCCGAGCATCTCGGCGAGGACGCCCGCGCCGGGTCCGCCGCAGTCGGTGCGCTGGGACAGCAGCAGGAACAGCGGCCGGGCGGCGGCCCTGCGCAGGACGAAGTCGAGGCGCCGCAGGGTCGCTTCGGCGCACCACTGGGCGTCGTCGAGGACGAAGGCGAGGGGTCCGTCGGCCATGAGGGCGCTGACGTGGCCGTAGAGCCGCCGGTGGGCGGCGTAGGGGTCGCGGGGCGGCGCGGCGGCGGCGCGGGGGGCGTGGTCGTCGGTGACGCGGGGGGCGGTGTGCCGGCGGACGGCGACGCCCTCGGAGCGCAGGTGGTCGGCGGCGGCGGTCAGGAGGCTGGTCCTGCCGATGCCGGCGGGGCCGCGGACGAGGACCGCCCGTGCGGTTCCGGCGCGGGCGTGGGCGGCGAGGGTGGTCAGGGCGTGGAGTTCGGCGGTGCGTCCGGTGAGGTGCCGGGGACCGCCTGGATGGGTGTGGAAGCTGACCGCCAAGGCGTTCCCTCTTTCGTGAAGCCCCCATTCGACCTCTGGTGATCGCCGTCCAGGGCGCGGCAGCGGGCGCCGACTTGGACGGTCAAGATCGGAAACGACGGTAACAGCACACCTTGTGGCGACCCATCACCTTTGAGCCAGAATGCTGCGGTGCGATGGGCGACGTGGGACACGGTGTCGCCGTCTCCTCACCGTCCGTACCCATCTGATCGCCGATGTCAACGCACTTACGGTTCTTTACATATGGAGCCCGAAAATGAATGTCCCATGCGGTCCTGATATCTGACAGACATATGACTCCTGTACGCTGCGGCGCTCGTCACCAAAGGACCGGAGCGAACCGAAAGACCGGAGCGACCTGTGCGGCTACACCTGGACCACTCCGCCACCCGCCCTGACCGGGCCGTCGACGTCCCCTGGCCGGCCGGCCAGGACCGGCCGGCCGAAGGCGCCCTCGATCTCTGGCTGTTGCACGCCCCCGACCCGTGGCTGTCCTCCGCGGTCCTCGACCCGTCGCCGCTGGACGGGGAGGAGCGCCGGCGGGCGAAGGCGTTCGTCCGCCCCCTCGACCGCGCCCGGTACGTGATCGCCCACCTGATGCTGCGCAGGCTCATGGGCGCCTATCTGAACGTACCCGCGGGAGAGGTGGAGTTCACCCGGGAGCCCTGCCCCGGCTGCGGCGAACCGCACGGCAGGCCGGCCGTCGCCGCCGCCGGCGCCCCGCACTTCTCCCTGTCGCACGGCGGCGATCTCACCCTGATCGGCGTCGCCGCCGCCCCGGTCGGCGTGGACACCGAGCAGGTCCCGGCCGCGCACACCGTCGGCGAGGTGTCGGCGGCCCTGCACCCCGCCGAACGCCGGGAGATCCTGGCCGCGCCCGCGGTCCGCCGCCCGGCGGTCTTCACCCGGCTGTGGGTGCGCAAGGAGGCCTACCTCAAGGGCCTGGGCACCGGCCTCGGCCGCTCCCCCGACCTCGACTACCTCGGCAACGGCGGCCCCGGCACCCCCGCCTGGCCCGCCGGCTGGACGATCGTCGACGTGCCCGTCGGCACCGGTCACGCCGCGGCGGCGGTGCGCGGCGAGCTCCACAGCCGCTACGACGTCAGGCGGCTCGACCCCCGGGGTCTCGCCGCCTGAGACCGCCGAGGCGGCCGTGATCGTGCTGTCGCCGTGCCGTCCGTCGCGCCGCGGGCGGTCAGCCCGCCCGCCGCCCGGCCGGACGGCCGTGCGTCACTTGCCGACGGCCCACTTGCCGGTGTCCTGGGCGAACCCGGAGTCCGGCGTGAACGTCACGGACTTGGGCTTGCCGTTCTCGGGCACGGAGACGATGACGTACCCGAGGGCCTTCTCGCCGGCCTTGAGCTTGACGGTGGCCGGCATGTTGGGGCCGGCGGTGCTCTCGCCGATGGAGTGGGTGAAGGACTGCCCCTGGTCGTCGACGACCTTCACGCCGTTGGCCGGGCTGTCGTCGTACACCGCCTGACCGGTGTTGACGATCTCGAACTGGGCGGCGACCCAGCGCTTGCCCGGCTTCGGCATCATGTACTTGTTGTTGCTCTTGGCCGGGTCGGTCCAGTTCTTCAGGGTGACCGAGATCTCGGCGCCGTTCTTGGCCTTGACCTTGGCGGTGCCGCCGACGGCCAGGTCGCCGCCCTGGCCGCCCTTGTCGCCGCCCTTGTCGCCACCCTTGTCGGCGCCCGGCGCCGGGTCCTTGGGCGCCTGGCTCTGTGCCGCGCTCGCGTTGCTGTCCGGCTTGGCGTCGACACCGTCGCTGTTGCAGGCGGTGGCGGTGGCCGCGAGAGCGATGACGATCGCGGCGGTGCTGAGCTGACGACGCATGATGGTGAATCCCCCGTGCTGGTGCTTGTTTGACGTGCACATTCTTACCCGCGCCGCCGGGCCGGACCGGCCGGAAAAGCGTCCTGTGGGACTCCTGTGACAGTTGAGTGATCAAACCGTGGCAGCCCCCGCCCCCCACAGCGGGGCGAATCCGGCCTTACTGAAACGCCCCTCCTCGGGGGACACCGTGCCCCGGGCGCTCTCGGATGCGTCGGCGCCCACCCCGGCGCAGGCTGGAGGTATGTCCGCGCGGATAGTGGTCCACCCGCCGACGCCCGCGGGCTGCCGGTGGGTGACGGACGGGGCCGTGACGCTCGGCAGGGCCTACGGGATCGTCGACGTCATCGAGTTCCTGCGCCGCGCCGGGGTGGACACGGAAAACATCCGGCTCGACGACCCGCACGTGATCGAGTGGCTCGGGGGCGGACCCGGCGTCTGGTCCTGACGGCGCCGCCGCCGCTAGCGGATCGGCATCCCCGACAGCGTCCGGGCGATGACCAGCCGCTGGATCTCGCTCGTGCCTTCGAAGATCGTATAAATGGCGGCGTCCCTGTGCATCCGCTCCACCGGGTACTCGCGGGTGTAGCCGTTGCCGCCGAGGATCTGCATGGCCTGGGCGGTGACCTTCTTGGCCGTCTCGCCCGCGAAGAGCTTGGACATCGACCCCTCCGCCGCCGTGAAGGGCCGGCCCGCGCTCGCCATCCACGAGGCGCGCCAGACCAGCAGGCGGGCGGCGTCGATGCGGGTGCGCATGTCGGCGAGCTGGAAGGCGACGCCCTGGTTGTCGATGATCGGGCGACCGAACTGCACACGGGTCCTGGCGTAGTCCAGGGCGACCTCGTACGCGGCGCGGGCGATGCCGACGGCCTGGGCGCCCACCGCCGGGCGGGACGCCTCGAAGGTGGCCATGGCGGCGTTGCCGCCCCGCTCGCCGCCGCCGGCGGCCCGCTCCCGGGCGCGGGCCAGGCGCTCGTCGAGCTTCTCCTTGCCGCCGAGCAGGCAGTGGCCGGGGACGCGGACGTCCCGCAGGACGACCTCCGCGGTGTGGGAGGCGCGGATGCCGTGCTTCTTGAACTTCTGGCCCTGCTCGAGCCCGGGGGTGCCCGGCGGGACGACGAAGGAGGCGTGGCCGCGGGCGCCGAGGGCGGGGTCGACGACGGCGACGACGACATGGACGTCGGCGATCCCGCCGTTGGTGGCCCAGGTCTTGACGCCGTTGAGGACCCACTCGTCCTTCGCCTCGTCGTACACGGCACGGGTGCGCATCGCGGCGACGTCGGAGCCGGCGTCGGGCTCGGAGGAGCAGAACGCACCGATGCGCACATTACTGGCGTCGCCGTACATCTCGGGCACCCAGGTGCCGATCTGCTCGTCGGTGCCGTTGGTGAAGACGCTGATCGCGGCGAGGCCGGTGCCGGCGATCGCCAGGCCGAGGCCCGCGTCGCCCCAGAAGAGCTCCTCCAGGGTGAGCGGCACCCCCAGGCCCGTGGGGTCGAGGAACTGCTGGGCGTAGAAGTCGAGGGAGTACAGCCCGATCCGGGCGGCCTCGCGCACCACGGGCCAGGGGAACTCCTCGCGTTCGTCCCACTCGGCGGCGGCGGGGCGCATCACGTCGGCGGCGAAGCCGTGGATCCAGTCGCGCACGGTCTTCTGGTCGTCGTTCAGCTCCAGCGCGAACTCCCCCATGGGTGCCCCTCCCAGCGCTCATTACCTGCGGTAACATGAGTCTGTTACTCGCCAGTAGTAAAGTCAACTCCCCCGGCCTGCGAATCCGCTCCGTGGAGCGAGTGTTACTTTGCGCAGGCATTTTGAGATCACTGAAGGGGGAGGCACGCCTGATGGAGACCAGTCAGCGGGACGAGCAGCAGCGGGCGGCGGAACAGCGGCGCAGGGAGCTGCTGGAGGCCGCGGACCGCGTGGTGCTGCGGGACGGGCCGGGAGCGTCGATGAACGCGATCGCCGCCGAGGCGGGGATCACCAAGCCGATCCTCTACCGCCACTTCGGCGACAAGGGCGGCCTCTACCGGGCGCTGGCCGCCCGCCACACCGACGGGCTGCTGGCCGGCCTGCGCGCGGCCCTGGACGCCCCGGCGGAGCGGCGCCGACGGGTCGAGACGACGCTGGACGCCTATCTCGCGGCGATAGAGGCGCGCCCGCAGGTCTACCGCTTCCTGATGCACCCCGCCGACGAGGGCACGCCCGCCGAGCACGGCTTCGACGTGGGCCGGCACTCCGCGCCCCTGCTGCGGCGCATGGGCGAGGAGCTGGCCCAGGTCATATCCGAGCGGGTCGACCTCGGCCCGGACGGGGAGGAGCTGGCCCGCGCCTGGGGCCACGGCATCGTCGGCATGATGCACGCGGCCGGCGACTGGTGGCTGCGCGAGCGCCCGTTCGAGCGGAGCCTGCTGGTCCGCCACCTGGCGGACCTGCTGTGGGGACGGCTGGCGACCTCGGGCGACCTGCCGGGCGGACCGGGGTTCTGAGGCCGGGGCGCGGGAGGTCCGGGGGCGCGGGAGGTCCGGGGGCGCGGAAGGCTCGCGGCCCGGTTACCCGGCGACCGCCCACGGCGCCCTGCGGGCCGCCCGCAGGGCGCGCCGGCGGCGCAGCCCCGTCAGGTGGTCGAGGTAGAGGCCGCCCTCGAGGTGGTCGCACTCGTGCTGCAGGCAGCGGGCGAAGAAGCCCGTCCCCCGCACGCGCACGGGCTCGCCCAGGACGGTGAAGCCCTCGACGACGGCCTCGTCGAAGCGGGGCGTGCCCGCCTCTATGCCCGGAACGGACAGACAGCCCTCGGGCCCCCGGACGCTGACGCCGTCGGCGGCCACCAGGCGCGGATTGACCAGGTGTCCCAGATGCCTCCGGTCCTCGTCGTCCGGGCAGTCGTACACGAAGACCCGCAGCGGCACGCCGATCTGGTTGGCGGCGAGGCCCACCCCGCCGTGCGCGTACATGGTCGCGAACATGTCCTCGACGAGCGCGGCCAGGTCCGCGCCGAACTCCGTGACCTCGTCGCAGGGTGCGGAAAGACCCCGGTCGCCGAGCAGCCTCATGGGCCGCACGTGTCCTGAACTGCCGGGAATCGTGCCTCTTCGCATGGCCCAAGGGTACGTTCAGCTGATGGTGGGTTCGGGCCCACGGCCGGATCTCGATAGGCTGATCCCCGACCGAAGCCTCCTGGCGGCGATTCGGCACGGAGGGGGCGTTCCACCGGCTGACCAGGTAGACAGGCGGCGGCGCCGGAAGCAATGGAGGATCTAGGACGATGGCAGGCAACTCGGGGCCGCTGTCGCCGCGGGCCAAGCTGGCCGTGACGGCGGGCAAGGCGGCTGCGGCGGTGTCGCGCGCCGCGGGCCGTGGCAGCGGGTCGGTGATCGGCGGCAAGGTCGCGCTCAAGCTCGACCCCGACCTGCTGGCCCGGCTGGCAACGCACCTGGACGTGATCCTGGTGTCGGCCACCAACGGCAAGACGACCACGACGCGACTGATCGCCGAGGCCCTGCGGGCCAGCGGCCCGGTGGTGTCCAACGCGCTGGGCGCGAACATGCCCGCGGGCATCACCTCCGCCCTGGCGGGCGGCTCGGACGCGCGCTACGGCGTGATCGAGGTGGACGAGAAGTACCTGGCGGGTGTCGCACGCGACACCTCGCCCAAGGCCATAGCGCTGCTGAACCTCTCGCGCGACCAGCTGGACCGCGCCGCGGAGACCCGCATGCTGGCCGAGAAGTGGCGCGAGGGCCTGGCCGGCACCAAGGCCGTGGTGATCGCCAACGCGGACGACCCGCTGATCGTGTGGGCGGCCTCGTCCTCGCAGAACGTGGTGTGGGTGGCGGCCGGCCAGGAGTGGAAGGACGACGCCTGGTCGTGCCCCTCCTGCGGCGGTGTGATGCAGCGCCCGGGCGACGACTGGTTCTGCGGCGAGTGCGGCTTCAGGCGGCCCACCCCGAGCTGGGCGCTGTCGGGCGACTACGTCCTCGACCCGCACGGCTCCGCGTGGCCCATCCACCTGCAGCTGCCGGGCCGGGCCAACAAGGCCAACGCCACCACCTCGGCCGCCGTGGCCGCGACCTTCGGCGTCCCGCCGCAGGTGGCGCTGGAGCGGATGTACCAGGTGCAGGCCGTGGCCGGCCGGTACGACGTGGTCACCTTCCTCGACCGTGAGGTGCGGCTGCTGCTGGCGAAGAACCCGGCCGGCTGGCTGGAGACGTTCTCGCTGATCGACGGGCCGCCGGCGCCGGTGATCCTGTCGGTGAACGCCCGCGGCGCGGACGGCACCGACACCTCCTGGCTGTGGGACGTGGACTACACCCGCCTCGCCGGGCACCCGATCATGGTCATCGGCGACCGCAAGCTGGACCTCGCGGTCCGCCTCGAGGTCGCGGGCGTGGACTTCCGGGTCTGCGAGACCGTCGACGAGGCCGTGCAGATGGCCCCGCCCGGCAAGATCGAGGTCATCGCCAACTACACGGCGTTCCAGGACATCCGCCGCCGCGTAGGCAACTAGGCCCACGGACAGCACGACAAGGATTGTGAGCATGAGCCAGAACAGTCTGCGTGTGGTGTGGGTCTACCCCGACCTGCTCAGCACCTACGGCGACCAGGGCAACGTCCTGGTCCTCGAGCGGCGCGCCCACCAGCGCCGCCTGGACGTCCAGCGCGTCGACGTCCGCTCCGACCAGCAGATCCCCACCTCCGGGGACATCTACCTGATCGGCGGCGGTGAGGACCGTCCGCAGCGGCTGGCGGCCGAGCGGTTGCGCCGCGACGGCGGCCTGAACCGGGCCGTCGCCAACGGCGCGATCGTCTTCTCGGTCTGCGCCGGCTACCAGATCCTGGGCCACGAGTTCATCAACGACCTGGGCCAGCGCGAGCAGGGCCTGGGTCTGCTGGACGTCATCAGCACCCGTGGCGAGGGCGAGCGCTGCGTCGGCGACGTCCTCGCCGACATCGACCAGCCGCTCGGCCTGCCGCCGCTGACCGGCTTCGAGAACCACCAGGGCATCACCCATCTCGGCCCGACGGCCCGCCCGTTCGCCCGGGTGCGCTTCGGCAACGGCAACGGCACGGGCGACGGCACCGAGGGCGCGTACAACGACACCGTCTTCGGCACGTACATGCACGGTCCGGTCATGGCGCGCAACCCGCACATCTCGGACATGCTGATCAAGCTGGCGCTGGACGTCAACGCCCTGCCGCCGGTCGACGACCGCTGGTACGAGGCGCTGCGCGCCGAGCGGATCGCCGCGGCGACACAGCCCGCATAGCGGACGGTCGCGATCCCCGTCACCCTCGGCGGTTAGGGTGGCGGGGATTTCACCGGACGACGGGGTCCGGTCCGGTCTTTCGGCCCTCGCGGCCCCGAGCGCAAAGGTCCCCCCTGTCATGCGTATCGGTGTTCTCACGTCCGGCGGCGACTGCCCCGGTCTCAACGCCGTCATCCGGTCCGTCGTCCACCGCGCGGTGGTCGACCACGGCGACGACGTCATCGGCTTCCACGACGGCTGGCGCGGCCTGCTGGAGGCCGACCACCGCAAGCTGGACCTGGACGCCGTGGCCGGCGTCCTGGCCACCGGCGGCACGATCCTCGGCTCCTCGCGCGTACGGCCCGAACAGCTGCGGGACGGTGTGGAGCGGGCCCGCGAGAACGTCGCGGCGCTCGGCCTGGACGCCGTCATCCCGATCGGCGGCGAGGGCACCCTCAAGGCGGCGCGGCTGCTGTCGGACGCCGGCCTCCCGATCGTGGGCGTGCCCAAGACGATCGACAACGACATCGCCTCGACCGACGTCACCTTCGGCTTCGACACCGCCGTGGGGGTGGCCACCGACGCCCTGGACCGGCTGAAGACCACCGCCGAGTCGCACCAGCGCGTCCTGATCGTCGAGGTGATGGGCCGGCACACCGGCTGGATCGCCCTCCAGTCGGGCATGGCCGCCGGCGCCCACGCGATCGTGGTGCCGGAACGTCCCTTCTCCGTCGACGAGCTGACCGAGGTGGTCGGCAGGCGCTTCGCGGCGGGCAAGCGCTTCGCGATCGTCGTGGTCGCCGAGGGCGCCAAGCCCCGCCCGGGCGCCATGGACTTCGAGACCGGCGGCACGGACGTCTACGGGCACGAGCGGTTCGCCGGAGTGGCCCGCCAGCTGGCCGTGGAGCTGGAGCGGCGCCTGGGCAAGGAGGCGCGGCCGGTGATCCTGGGCCATGTGCAGCGGGGCGGCACGCCCACCGCGTACGACCGGGTGCTGGCCACCCGCTTCGGCTGGCACGCGGTGGAGGCGGCGCACGCGGGCGCGTTCGGGATGATGACGGCGCTGCGCGGCACGGACATCACGCTGGTGCCGCTGGCGGAGGCGGTCGAGCACCTGAAGACGGTGCCGGCGGAGCGCTACGCCGAGGTCGACTGCGTGCTCTGAGCCCGCGCGCGGTCCGCCCCCGGCCGTGGGGCGGACCCGGGGCGCCTCTACTCTGGTTCCCGGCGCATCGGTGCGAAATGGGAGAGAGCGGATGGATCACAGCGGGCACGGCATGATGCATATGGACATGCCGCCGTTCACGCTGGAGCGGGGTCTGCAGTTCAGTAGTGAACCGTTCTTCATGATCGGCTGCCTGCTGGGACTGGGCCTGTACGGCTGGGGCGTGGTGCGGCTGCGGCGGCGCGGGGACGCGTGGCCGTGGGGCCGGGTGGTGGCGTTCGTGGCCGGTGTGCTGAGCGTGGCGCTGGTGATGTGCACCAAGCTCAACGACTACGGCATGGTCATGTTCAGCGTGCACATGGTGCAGCACATGGTCATCAGCATGCTCTCCCCTATCCTGCTCCTGCTGGGCGCGCCCGTGACGCTGACGCTGCGGGCGCTGCCGGCGGCGGGCCGCGGCCGCAAGGGCCCGCGCGAGTGGCTGGTGGCGCTGCTGCACAGCCGCTACATGCGGGTGATCACGCACCCGGCGTTCACCATCCCGCTGTTCATCGCGAGCCTGTACGCCCTGTACTTCAGCCCCCTCTTCGACTTCCTCATGGAGTCCAAGGTCGGGCACATCGGGATGATGGTGCACTTCCTGGCGGTGGGCCTGGTCTTCTTCTGGCCGATCATGGGTGTGGACCCGGGCCCGCACCGGCCCGGCTATGTGATGCGGATGCTGGAGCTGTTCGCCGGCATGCCCTTCCACGCGTTCTTCGGCATCGCACTGATGATGGCCACGCAGCCGATGATCGGCACCTATATGCATCCGCCGGCCTCGCTGGGCATCGACCCGCTGGAGGACCAGCAGGCGGGCGGCGGCATCGCCTGGGCCTTCAGCGAGATCCCGTCCGTCGTGGTGCTGCTGGCGCTGGTCTACCAGTGGTACCGCTCGGAGCAGCGGCAGGCCAAGCGCAGCGACCGGGCCGCCGACCGGGACGGCGACAAGGAGCTGGCGGCCTACAACGCCTACCTGGCGTCACTCGACGGCCGGGGGCGCTGACCGCGGGGCGGTCGGTGGTATGGCGGTACGGACCGCGGCGGGGAGACGATGTTCTCCTGGCCGCGGTCCGCGCGTTTTCCCGCCCGGGCCGCCGTGAGGAGGTACGGGATGCCCGGATCGGCGAAGACGATGGCGGCCCTGACGGTCGGCGCCCTGGTCCTGGTGACCGCCTATACGGTCACGATCGGCGGCGACGGGTGGCTGTGGTTCGCGTGGGTGGTCCTGGGCCTGACGACGATCGGCACGCTGGCGGCCCGCGGGACGTGAGGGGCCGCGGGGCCGGCCCGGGGCGTCAGAAGCGGAAGACGGGGCCGGTAGCGGCCTCGAGGACACAGGCGTTGGGGTAGGTCCTGCGCCAGGCGACCTGACCGCCCCGCCAGTCTCCGTCGACGGACGCGGTGACCGGATCGCTCTCCTTGGCGCAGGGAGCCGGGGGCTTCTCGCCGGCGACGGGCGGGGCGTCGGGCCGGCCCGCCGCCCTGCCGAGGCGTTGACAGGCCTCGGCGGCGTGCGGGTGGTGGCCGACCGGCCCCGGGCAGGCGAGCCGGACGCCGCGGATCCAGGTGTTCTGCGCGCCGGAGAGGGTGAGGAAGAGCCGGCCCTCGGTCTGGTCGCGGGCGGCGGCCGGGGCCGCGGCCAGGGGCAGGGCGAGCAGGACGGTCGCCGCCGCCGCGGCCGCGGCCGTGCTGGTGCGTACGGACATGGTGTGCCTCCTGGGGGACGCTGCCGGGCCAGGCCACCGCGCCGTACCCGCGCGCGGCAAGGAACCGCACGGTCGCCGTCGCCCGTGTGGGGGTGTGCGGCCACCCGGTTGGGCCCCGCCGGCGCCCTAGGACACGCCCTAGGAACGCACTCGGCCCCGCCGGTCCCTCGGGGAGGGACCGGCGGGGCCGGGCGCTGCTACGTGTGCCGTGAACCGCTTACTTCGTCGCGGCCTTCGGGACCTCCGGGGTGGCGTGCGGGGCGCACGTCACGTCCGAGCCGCCGTCGAGCTTGCCGGTCAGGAGGTAGGCGTCCACACGCTGGTTGACGCACGGGTTGGTCAGACCCGTGACGCCGTGCGAGCCGGCACCCTTCTCGGTGATCAGCTGCGAGCCGCGGAAGCGCTTGTGCAGCTCCACCGCGCCCGCGTACGGGGTGGCGGCGTCACGGTCGGACTGCACGATGAGGGTCTTGGGCAGACCCTTGTGCGTGGCGACCTCGACCGGGGTGTACTGCGGGCCCTTCCAGGTGGCGCAGGGCAGGTTCATCCAGGCGTTGGCCCAGGTCATGAAGGGGGCCTGGCGGTGGATGCGGGTGTTGTCGCGGTCCCACTTGGCCCAGCTGGTGGGCCACTTGGTGTCGGCGCACTCGACCGCGGTGTAGACGGCGTTGCCGTTCTCGGCGGTGATGTTGCCCGCCTTGTCGGTCAGGTCCGGGCCCGCCGCCTGGACGAGCGCCTTCTCGTCACCGGCGCGGTACTTCTTCCAGGTCTCGGCGACCGGGACCCACGAGCGGTCGTAGTACGCGGCGCCCTGGAAGTAGTTGATCAGCTCGGCCGGGCCGACGAGGCCGCCCACGGGCTGCTTCTTGGCGGTGGCGCGGAGCTTCTCCCACTCGGCCTGGACCTTGGCGCGGGTGTCGCCGATGTGGAAGTAGGAGTCGTTCTTGGCGACCCAGTCCTCCCAGTCCTTGAACCGGCCCTCGAAGGCGATGTCCTGCTCGAGGTTGGCCTTGTACCAGATGTTGTCCCGGTCCGGGTTGACGACGCTGTCGACGATCATGCGCCGGACGTGGTTCGGGAACAGCGTGCCGTAGACGGCGCCCAGGTAGGTGCCGTAGGAGACACCGAGGTAGTTGAGCTTCTTGTCGCCCAGGGCGGCGCGGACGACGTCCACGTCACGGGCGGTGTTCGCCGTCGTCATGTACGGCAGCATGTCGCCGCTGCGCTCCGCGCAGCCGTCCGCGTACTCCCGGGCGAGCTTGCGCTGGGCGCGCTTGTCGGCCTCGCTGCCGGGCACCGGGTCGGCCTTGGGGGCCTTGACGAACTCCTGGGGGTCGACGCAGGAGATCGGAGCCGAGTGGCCCACACCGCGCGGGTCGAAGCCGACGAAGTCGTAGGCCTTCGCGATGTTGGCGTACAGCGGGTTGCCGGTCACGACCCGCTTGGGGAAGGACAGGCCGGAACCGCCCGGACCACCCGGGTTGTAGACGAGGGAGCCCTGACGCTCGCTCGGCTTGCCCGTGGAACGGGTCCGGTCGACGGCGATCTTGATGGTGCGGCCGTTGGGCTTGGCGTAGTCGACGGGGACGGTGACCCATCCGCACTGGATCTTGTCCAGCCCCCAGTCGGCGGGGCAGTCCTGCCACTTGACGCCGGACTTGGCGGCCCGGTCAGCGGCGATCTTGACGCCCTTGGCCTCGGCGGCGCCGCCCGGCACCGACGACGCGGCCCCGGCCGACGGCGCGGCCAGGAAGCCGGCGACGAGGGCGCCGGCCACGGCCGTGCCGGCCGCACCGAATATCGCGTTTGATCTCAAAGTAGGAATCCCCCTGCTGAGTGTGTCGCCGGAAGCGGCGATGATCACGCGGTCTGCAGAGGGGAATCCTTTCGCCTCCCATGCCACAAAGGACAGGGTGTAAGGGCGTTCTTTACTCATCCGTAAACACGACGAAACATGGAACGCCCCATGTGACGCCCTTCGCCCCAACACCCGTTAAAACGCCCGGATTACGGCATTCAGCTGGGATAGCGCCGAATCCAGCAGCCTGCGCAGGGCCAGTGCGTCCGGTGCGACGGCGCTCACCACCGCGCCCGGCCCGGCCAGGGGCGCGAGAGCGGCCAGCGGGCCGAGCGCCCGAGGGGCCACGGGACTCCCCTCGAAGCCGGGGTGGACGACCAGGAGTTGACCCACGGCCCGGTGGCCGCCGAGCACCGCGCCGCCGTCCCATCCGCCCGGCGCCCCCGGCCCGTACGCCAACTCCTGGTCCAGCAGCGGGCGGCCCGACCGACGGACCGTCAGCCGGGTGGTGAGCCGCCCGGTCACCTCCCCCGCCCGGCCCAGCACCTGCTCCTCGCGCAGCACCAGGCAGGCGGTGGCGGCGAGGTCGGCGCGGGTGCTCTGGCGCAGGTCGCTGCCGCGGGCGGAGATCAGCGGCTCGGGCAGCCAGCGCAGCGAGCCGCCGTCGCCGACGGTCAGCCGCGTGTCGTACGTGGCCGGCGCGCCCGTGCGCCCGGGCAGCGCGATCGTGGCCGCCGTGGTGGTGAAGCACAGCGCGGCGCCCGCCCCGACGTCCGCGGTCAGGGCGAGCCGGTCGCCGCCGAGCGGCGCGCTCATCGCACCGACCAGCGCGACGCGGGCCTCGTGCCCGTACGAGCGCGGCCGGCGCAGCGCGAAGGGGCCCGCGCCCTCGAGGACGGGCAGGGCCGTGCCGCCCCTGCCGTCGGGGGCGGCGACGATCCGGGCGGCGGCCCGCAGCCCGGCGCCGGGCGCCGGCGCGACGTCCGTGACCGTCACGGCGCCGTGGCCGTCCACGCGGCGAGCCGTTCGCGCACCCAGTCGCGCACCGGCGCCACGCCGTCCCCGGCGGCCAGGGACGTGAAGGCGACGGGCAGCTCGCCGCGCTGGGCCTTCGCGTCGCGGGCCATGCCGGCCAGGTCGACGCCGACGTAGGGCGCGAGGTCGGTCTTGTTCACGACCAGGAGATCCGCGGTGGTGACGCCGGGGCCGCCCTTGCGCGGGATGTCGTCGCCGCCGGCCACGTCGATGACGAAGATCTGCGCGTCGACCAGGCCCTTGGAGAACGTGGCGGTGAGGTTGTCGCCACCGGACTCGACGAGGACAAGGTCCAGCGGCCCGGTCGCCTCCTCGAGGTCCTCGACCGCCTCGAGGTTGGCGGAGATGTCGTCGCGGATCGCGGTGTGCGGGCAGGCGCCGGTCTCCACGGCCGTGATGCGCTCCGGCGGCAGCACGGCCTCGCGCAGCAGGAACTCGGCGTCCTCGCGGGTGTAGATGTCGTTGGTGACCACGGCGATGGACAACTCGTCGCGCAGTGTCCGGCACAGGGCCGCGACCGTCGCGGTCTTCCCGGACCCGACGGGCCCGCCGAGCCCGATCCGCAGCGCGCGGCGGGTGCCGTCCGGGCGGGTGGGGTCGCTGTAGGTGTGGCGGTGGGGGTAGGTGTCGGGGTGGTCGAGGTGCATGGTCCCTCCGGGGGTTGGGGGTGGGGTCGCCGGACGGGCTGAATTCAGCCCGTCCGGCGATTGAGGACCGGGGTCTGGGGCGGAGCCCCAGGAAACGGCGAAAGGGCGGGACCGGGGCTCGACTACGTGGCGAACAGCCGCACCGGCCAGGCGGCGTGCTGCTCCGCGGTGATGTCGAGCAACGGCGCCGCCGGCGCGGGCAGGGCGTCCAGGCCCTCGGTCAGCGCCCGCCCCGCCGCCTCGGCCGCCAGGACGGCCACGTGGTCGAGCTCGGGAGCGAGCCGCGCCAGCACCGCCGTCGCCTCGAACGGATCGAGGCTCAGCAACCGCACCACCGCCGTCGCCGGCCCGCTCACCGCCTCGTACGCGGCGGCGTACGCGGCCGCGAGCGGCCCGAGCCCCGCGGCCCGTGCGACCAGTCCGAGGACGACGGGCTGGTGGGCGCCGCGCGGCCGGGCCGCCGCGAGGTCGTCGAGGTCGGGCGAGGGCCAGGCGGCCCGCGCGGCGCGTGTCAGCTGGCGGCCGAGCCGGCGCGCGGCGGCGCGCAGGGCGGGTGAGGGGGTGCGGGCGTCGGCGGCCGCGTCGAGGGCGAGCGGGTCGAGTCCGGCGGCGGCCGCGGCGGCGAGTCCCGCCGCGGTCAGCCCGGCGGTGTGCAGCCGTCCCCGGCAGAACGACTCCAGCGACGCGCCGTCCGTGATCCGGCCGGCCTCGACGGCCGCCTCGGCGCCCCCGGAGTGGGCGTGGCCCCCGGCGGGGAAGCGGCCGTCGGCCAGGACGAGAAGCGCGGCGGAGAGGGTGCTCATCGGTGGCCGCCCCGTCAGAAGAGGAAGTAGCGCTGGGCCATGGGCAGTTCCGCCGCCGGGCGCGGCTCCACCGGCTCCCCGTCGATCGTGACCGTGAAGGTGTCCGGGTCGACCTCCACGTGGGGGCGGGCGTCGTTGTTGCGCATGTCGGCCTTGGTGACGCCGCGTGTGCTCAGGATGGGGACGAAGCGCTTGCCCAGCCCCAGCCGCTCGGGGAGCCCGTCGTCCATGGCCCACTGGGTCACGAAGTTCAGGGAGTTGCCGGCCGGGGCGCGTCCGCGCGCGCCGAACATGGGCCGGGGCAGGACGGGCTGGGGGGTGGGGATGGAGGCGTTGGCGTCGCCCATCTGCGCGTAGGCGATCTGGCCTCCCTTGATGACCAGCTGGGGCCGGACGCCGAAGAAGGCCGGCTCCCACAGCACGAGGTCGGCGAGCTTGCCGGTCTCGACGGAGCCGATCTCGTGGTCGAGGCCCTGGGCGACGGCCGGGTTGATGGTGTATTTGGCGACGTAGCGCCGGGCGCGGGCGTTGTCGGCGGGGCCGTCGCCCGGCAGGGCGCCGCGCCGCCTCTTCATGACGTGCGCGGTCTGCCAGGTGCGCAGCACGACCTCGCCGACGCGGCCCATGGCCTGGGAGTCCGAGGAGATGATCGAGATCGCGCCGAGGTCGTGCAGGACGTCCTCGGCGGCGATGGTGGAGGGCCGGATGCGGGACTCGGCGAAGGCGAGGTCCTCGGGGACGGCCGGGTTGAGGTGGTGGCAGACCATCAGCATGTCGAGGTGTTCGTCGACGGTGTTGACGGTGTGCGGCCGGGTGGGGTTGGTGGAGCTGGGCAGGACGTTGGCCTCGGAGACCACCGTGATGATGTCGGGCGCGTGACCGCCGCCCGCGCCCTCGGTGTGGTACGCGTGGATGGAGCGGCCGGCGATCGCGGCGAGGGTGTCGCCGACGAAGCCGGCCTCGTTGAGGGTGTCGGTGTGGATGGCGAGCTGGGCGCCGCTCTCCTCGCACACGTTCAGGCAGGCGTCGATGGCGGCCGGGGTGGCCCCCCAGTCCTCGTGGATCTTGAAGCCGACGGCTCCGGCCCGCAGCTGGGCGCGCAGGGAGTCGTGCGAGACGGTGTTGCCCTTGCCGAGGAGGCCGATGTTGAGGGGCGAGTCCTCCATGGCCTCGAACATCCGGGCGAGGTGCCAGGCGCCCGGGGTGACGGTGGTGGCCTTGCTGCCCTCGGCGGGGCCGGTGCCACCGCCCAGGAGGGTGGTGATGCCGGAGGCGAGGGCCTCGTCGGCCAGCTGTGGGCAGATGAAGTGGACATGGGCGTCGATGGCGCCGGCGGTGAGGATCCGGCCGTTGCCGGCGATGATCTCGGTCTCGGGGCCGATGACGAGGTCGGGGTGGACGCCGTCCATGGTGTCGGGGTTGCCGGCCTTGCCGACGCCGGTGATCCGGCCGTCGCGCAGGCCGACGTCGGCCTTGACCACGCCCCAGTGGTCGAGGACGACGGCACCGGTGATGACGGTGTCGGGGGCGCCCTCGGCGCGGGTGACGCGGGACTGGCCCATCGACTCGCGGATGACCTTGCCGCCCCCGAAGACCGCCTCGTCCCCGGCCCGGCCGGGGCCGCCGCAGCGGTCCTCCTCGATCTCGACGACGAGGTCGGTGTCGGCGAGCCGGACGCGGTCGCCGGCGGTCGGCCCGTAGAGATCGGCGTAGGCGGCGCGGGTGAGCTCAGGCATCGAGGGGTCCACCGCATTCGCCGCGCAGGCCCTCGACCACGCGCTTGCCGCCGATGGGGACGAGGGCCACCTCCACCGGGATGCCCGGCTCGAAGCGCACGGCGGTGCCGGCGGCGACGTCCAGGCGCTTGCCGCGCGCGGCCGCGCGGTCGAAGTCCAGGCCGGGGTTCGCCTCGGCGAAGTGGTAGTGCGAGCCGACCTGTACGGGCCGGTCGGCGGCGTTGAGGACGGTCAGCCGGGTGCGGTGCAGTCCTTCGTTGAGCCGTACGGGCTCGGCGGCGTACAGGATCTCTCCGGGAATCATCCGTCTCTCCCCGTCACGCGATGGGTTCGTGGACGGTGACGAGCTTCGTCCCGTCCGGGAAGGTGGCCTCGACCTGGACGTCGTGGATCATCTCGGGGATCCCGTCCATGACTTCGTCGCGCGTGAGCACCTTGCGCCCGGAGGACATCAGCTCGGCCACGGTGCGGCCGTCGCGGGCGCCCTCGAGGATGTGCACGGTGATCAGAGCGATCGCTTCGGGGTGGTTGAGGCGCAGCCCGCGGGCCCGGCGACGCTCGGCGACGTCGGCGGCCACATGGATGAGCAGCCGTTCCTGCTCGTGCGGGGATAGTTGCATGCGTCCCACCTCAACACAGTGTTGACCTGGGGTTCTTCTCCCCGTGGCCGCTGAGTGCAGATTAGGACGCAAGCTTTTCCAACGCGTTAACTCCGCTGACCCGGTCTTTGCGTTGTCATGGCGGGCCCGCCGACCGTCATGGCGGGCCCGGTTGAACCGGACCTGTCGCCTCCATCGCCCCGCCGCCCCGCCGGGGGCGCGGCGGCAGGCCGTCGCCGGGAAGTACTGGATCTCCTCGGACGGATCACCCCGGCTCGCACGCACGACACGTACGGCGCGCTACGAGCCGCGCAGACGCTCGCGATCGCGGCCGCCGGGCCGCGCGCCGCGCTCCCGGTCCCGTACGGACGGGACGAACGCGAGGTGTGCGCGAGCATCCTGGCACGGGCGATGCGGATCTCGGGCGGGGATCAGGGGAGCACGCCGGGTGAAGTCGCCGCCGCCGACGGCGAACTGAGGAACGGAAACATTCATCCCCCGATCTCCTTCAGACAGCGGAGGCGATCGTAGACGGCGCGTGTCGATCACCTCGGGCGGTGTGCTCATTGCGCACCCGGGGAGATCGCTCCGCCGCAGGTGGCGACCTCACCAGGGCGAAGCCGTGACCATCGAACCGCCGCGCGTCCACCCGAATTACTCAGAGGTGACGAGGCTCACATAACGCCGGATCCTCTCGGCCCGGCCGCCGCGACTGCGCCAAGATCCCCCCGACGACAAGACCCCGCCACCACGGCGGGGCGGACCGGGCGGACGCCGAACCCCGCCGCCGCCCGGGACGACGGGTCGACACGATTGCACCGGCGGGGATGGAGGACCCAGGCACGACGGGACGACCGGCACGCGACAACGCCGGTCATCCCTTGGGGTGAAGCCGCTTCGGCGGCCGGGCATTCTTCGCCTGCCCGAACCCGACAGGTCATCCTTCACAGGCGGCTGACGAAGGGTTTGGCATGGGCGCTCACAAACGTCCCTCGATGCTCTCCAAGGCCGGGACCGTACCCCTGACCGTGAAATCCGCCCTCACCCTGGCGGCCGTCGGTGCCACAGTGCTGGCACCCGTCGGCGCGACCGAGGCGGAAGCGGCGACGCTCTCCACCAACGCCCTGCGGATCGCGGCCTCGAAGGCCGGCTCCCCCTACCAGTGGGGCGCGACAGGTCCGTACCGCTTCGACTGCTCGGGACTGACCCAGTACTCCTTCAAGCAGGCCGGAAAACGGCTGCCCCGCACGGCGCAGGACCAGTTCAACCACACCCGGCACATTCCCGGCTTCACCCGTGAGCGCGGCGACCTGGTGTTCTTCCACGGCCGGGGCGGCGTCTACCACGTGGGCATCTACGCCGGGAACAACCAGATCTGGCACGCCCCGAAGACCGGCTCGGTCGTCCGCCTCGAGCGGATCTGGACCCAGAGCGTCTCGTACGGACGCGTCAACGGCTGACCTCATGGGCGCCGGACCGGCAGCGCACCGGAACCCGGCACGCCTCGGCACCCGACGTACGTCCTCGCACCTCTTCCCTCGTCGTGGCACATCTTCCGTGGCAGCGGACCCGACTGCCCCTCGGTGCCCCACCGGCACCCGCAGCACCCTTGGACCCACAGGTCCCCAGCGCGCTCCACGAGAGCGCCGGGCCGGGCGGACGCCTCCGCCCGGCCCCTTCGCGCCGCCGGTCAGCGGACCGGCGGCGTCCACGGCAGACGGATCCACACCGTCTTGCCGCCGTCGGCGGTCGGGGTCACACACAGCCGTCCGCCGTGCTCGGCGGTCAGGCAGCGGATGATGACCAGCCCGCGTCCGTTGTCCCGTTGAACGGCGGCGGGCATGCGCCGGGGGTGGCACGGATGGCTGTCCGTGACCCCGATCCGCAGTTGCTCGCCCCGGTCGAGCCGGAGGTCCACGGTGAAGGTGGGCGACTGTCCGCGGGTGTGCTGCACGGCATTGGTGGCCAGTTCGGAGACGATCAGCCGGACGGCGTCGACGGCCTCCGGGTCGTCGGGCAGGCCCCACTCCGACAGGACGTCCGTGACGTAGCGGCGCGCGGTGGAGACCGAGGCGGGGGCGCTCGGCAGAGTGACGGTTGCTTCCTGGTGGTCTGCCATGGCGCTGTCCCTTTCCCACCGGGACCGGACTTCCGACGCGATGACGCGTGAAGTGCAGTGAAGTCGGGTGCGGTTCCGGCGGCTCTTCGTGACAGAGTGCCACTGATAAGGGTGGTCATGGGCGCGTTCCACCGGATTGTGGATATATCTGTCGCTCGAAGCGGTGAACCCTTCCGCGAGCGACCGGATGGGGGCGCCACACTGGTCTATTGACTCTGCACGTGGGGATTTCAGCGGCGGGGAGGGAGAGCTGATGCGGTACGGACCCGCGGTGCGCCGCCGCAAACTCGGCGCGGAACTGCGGCGCCAGCGCGAACTGAGGGGGATGACCAGCCGGGAGGCCGCCTGCGCGGTGGGCTGGCACCAGTCGAAGGTGAGCCGGATCGAGACGGGCAGCAGTGGCGTGAAGCCCGCGGACGTGGCCCGGCTGCTCGATGTCTACAGCGTCTCGGACCCGGAACTGCGGGCCCTGCTGGGGGCGCTGTGCGGAGCCGGGACGAAGGGCTCGGAGGGCCCGCGGCGCGGCTGGTGGTACGCCTACCGGGATCTGCTGCCTTCGGCGTATCTCGACTTCATCAGCCTGGAGTCGGAGGCCTGTCGTTCGCGGACGCTCGAGACCACGGTGGTGCCCGGTCTGCTGCAGACGCCGGCGTATGCCCGTGCGGTGACCCGGGCGGCGCTGTGCGACCCGCCGGCCGACCTGGTCGAGGAGCTCGTCCGGGTGCGGATGGCCCGGCAGGCGGTCCTCGGCCGCGAACGGCCGCTGGAGCTGTGCGCGGTGCTCGACGAGGCGGTGCTGCGGCACGAGGTCGGCGGGCCGGAGGTGATGGCGGGGCAGCTGCGGCATCTGCTGGACCAGGGGTCGTTGCCGCATGTGCGCCTGCATGTGCTGCCGTTCACCAGCGGCAACCATATCGGCATCACGGGGCCTTTCGTTATCTTCTCATTTCCGCGCATCGCCGATCTGGACGTGGTTGTTCTCGACCATTTGACGAGTAGCCTCTACCTCGAGCAGAAGGAAGACCTCCGGGCCTACGGCTCGGCCTTCGCCACGCTGCGTGCGCACGCCCTCTCGCACGAGAAATCACTGGAATACATCGCCGGGATCAGCGACGGCGCGTAAGGAGGCAACATGCCCGCAATGCCTCGGTACGTTCCCTCTCGATCGGCTCACCACCCGGCCCGGTGTCGTCACCGCGCCCCGCACGTCGGAGCGTGGCACCGGAGCAGCCACAGCACCGGGATGAACAACTGCGTCGAAACGGCCGTACTGGCACCGGAACTGCTCGCCGTGCGCGATTCCAAGCGCACACCGGGGCCCGTGCTGCTGTTCTCCCCCCGCGCCTGGTCCGCGTTCACGACGGACCTGCGCGGCGGGAGGCCCGGCGGAGCCCTCAGCGGCTCCGCCGGTCTCACCCTGGGAGGTTGAGCGCCTCAGGCGGCCGGCGCGGTCCGTACGATCGTGTCGGCCGCCTGCGCGATCCGCTCGTCCGTGAGGTCCGCGCGCGCGGTCAGCCGCAGCCGGGAAATGCCGTCGGGCACGGACGGCGGCCGGAAGCAGCCGACCGCGAGCCCCGCCTCCCGGCAGTCGGCCGCCCAGCGCACCGCGGCCTCCGGTGAGGGGGCCCGCACGGACACCACCGCCGCGTCGGGGCGCACCGCCGTCAGTCCTGCCTCCGTCACCCGCCGGTGCAGCTCGCCGGCCACGGCCCGCACCCGGGCCGCCCGCTCCGGCTCGCGGCGCAGCACCCCCAGGCCCGCCAGGGCGGCGCCGACCGCGGCGGGCGCCAGGCCGGTGTCGAAGATGAAGCTGCGGGCGGTGCTGACGAGGTGGTCGATGACCCGGGCGGGGCCGAGCACCGCGCCGCCCTGGCTGCCGAGCGACTTGGACAGGGTGACGGTGGCGACGACGTCCGCGTCGCCCGCCAGCCCGGCCGCGTGGAGGGCTCCCCGGCCGCCGTCCCCCAGCACGCCGAGGCCGTGCGCGTCGTCCACCAGCAGCGCCGCGCCGCCCGCGCGGCAGGCCTCGGCCAGCGCGCGCAGCGGGGCCGCGTCGCCGTCCACCGAGAAGACGGAGTCGGTGATCGTCAGCGCCCGGCCCTCGTGCGCGGCCACCGCCTTGGCGACGGCCTCCGGGTCGGCGTGCGGCACGATCGCCCGCTCGGCGCGCGCGAGCCGGCAGCCGTCGATGAGGGAGGCGTGGTTGCTCTCGTCGCACACCAGCAGGGTGGCGGCGGAGGGTCCGGACAGCGCGGTGACGGCGGCCAGGTTGGCGGCGTAGCCGGAGGAGAAGACGAGCGCCGCCTCGAAGCCGCAGAACGCGGCGAGCTCCCGCTCCAGCCGGGCGTGCAGCTCGGTGCTGCCGGTGACCAGGCGGGAGCCGGTGGCGCCGGCGCCCCAGCGGCGGGCCGCGGCCGCGGCGGCCTCGGTGACCTCGGGGTGGCGGGTCAGGCCCAGGTAGTCGTTTCCGGCCAGGTCGGTCGGGCCGGCGTCGGCCGGGCGGGGCCGCAGGGTCCGCAGCAGGCCGGCGGCGCGGAGCCGTTCGTGCTGTGCTTCGATCCAGTCGAACGGATCCTTGGGCATGGGCCGTCCCTCGAGTGGTTCTGTGGGGTTTGCATAAAACGTATCCGCCGCCGCGCCCGGTCAGGGTGTGGCAATACACACACCTGAATCGACGCCTGTTGTGCGATCTCTCCTTGGCCAAAGCGGGGGCCGTAGGCAAGGATCGGCGCCATGGACCTGCTGAACACGCTGGTGGACAAGGGGTTGCGGCGCGAGCTGCCGACCCGCGAAGAGGCTCTCGCCGTCCTGGCGACCTCCGACGACGAGCTGCTCGACGTGGTCGCCGCCGCGGGCAAGGTGCGCCGCAAGTGGTTCGGGCGACGAGTGAAGCTCAACTATCTGGTCAACCTGAAGTCCGGGCTGTGCCCGGAGGACTGCTCGTACTGCTCGCAGCGCCTGGGCTCCAAGGCCGAGATCCTCAAGTACACCTGGCTCAAGCCGGAGGACGCCTCGAAGGCGGCGGCCGCGGGCATCGCCGGCGGCGCCAAGCGGGTCTGCCTGGTGGCCAGCGGCCGCGGGCCGACGGACCGGGACGTCGACCGGGTCTCCAAGACCATCGAGGCGATCAAGGAGGGGAACGAGGGCGTCGAGGTGTGCGCGTGCCTCGGGCTGCTCTCCGACGGCCAGGCGGACCGGCTGCGCGCGGCGGGTGCCGACGCCTACAACCACAACCTCAACACCTCCGAAGCCACCTACGGCGACATCACCACCACCCACACCTACGCCGACCGCGTCGAGACCGTGCGCCAGGCCCACGCGGCGGGCATGTCCGCCTGCTCCGGGCTGATCGCGGGCATGGGCGAGAGCGACGCGGACCTGGTGGACGTGGTCTTCTCGCTGCGGGAGCTGGACCCGGACTCGGTGCCGGTCAACTTCCTCATCCCCTTCGAGGGGACGCCGCTGGGCAAGGAGTGGAACCTCACCCCGCAGCGCTGCCTGCGGATCCTGGCGATGGTGCGGTTCGTCTGCCCGGACGTGGAGGTCCGGCTGGCGGGCGGCCGCGAGGTGCACCTGCGCACCATGCAGCCGCTGGCGCTGCAGATCGCCAACTCGATCTTCCTCGGCGACTACCTGACCAGTGAGGGCCAGGAGGGCAAGGCCGACCTGGCGATGATCGCGGACGCGGGCTTCGAGGTGGAGGGCGCGGGCACCACGACCCTGCCCGAGCACCGGGCGGACGCGGTGGCGGCGGGCTGCGGCTCGCACGCGGCGAGCGGCTGCGGATCGCACGCGGGCGGCGGCTGCGGGCCGTGCGGTGGCGGCGGTGCCGCGGCCGAGGAGCCGGCGGAGACCGCCGTGCCGGCCGCGGCCGGGGCCGGAGCCGGTGAGGCCCGTACGGACCTGGTGGCCGTGCGCCGCCGTGGCGCGGGGACGGATCTGCCGCCCAATGCCTGAGCCGATCCCCGTGGACCGGCTGGTCGACCTCGACCGCCGGCACGTATGGCACCCCTACGGCCCGATGCCGGGCCGCCAGGACCCCCTGGTCGTCGAGTCGGCGGCCGGGGTCCGGCTGCGTCTGGCCGAGCCGGCCCACGGCTCGCGCGAGCTGGTGGACGGCATGTCGTCGTGGTGGTCGGCCGTGCACGGCTACAACCACCCGGTGCTCAACGAGGCCGCCCGCGAGCAGCTGGGCCGGATGAGCCATGTGATGTTCGGCGGGCTCACCCATGAGCCCGCCGTGCGGCTGGCCGCCCGGCTGGTGGAGATCACCCCCGAGGGCCTCGAGCACGTCTTCCTCAGCGACTCCGGATCGGTGTCGGTCGAGGTGGCCGTGAAGATGTGCCTGCAGTACTGGCGCTCGGTCGGGCGCCCGGAGAAGCAGCGCCTGATGACCTGGCGCGGCGGCTATCACGGCGACACCTGGCAGCCGATGTCGGTGTGCGACCCGGATGGCGGCATGCACCAGCTGTGGTCCGGGGTGCTGCAGCGGCAGGCGTTCGCGGACATGCCGCCGCACGCCCATGAGACGCACGCGGTGCCGGCGTACTCGGCGCACCTGCGGGAGACGATCGCGCGCCACGCCCATGAGCTGGCCGCCGTCGTCGTCGAGCCGGTGGTGCAGGGCGCGGGCGGCATGCGCTTCCACGACCCGGAGTACCTGCGGGTGCTGCGGGCGGCGTGCGACGAGCACGACGTGCTGCTGGTCCTCGACGAGATCGCGACCGGCTTCGGCCGGACGGGCCGGCTCTTCGCGGCGGAGCACGCGGGGATCACCCCCGACGTCATGTGCGTCGGCAAGGCGCTGACCGGCGGCTATGTGTCCCTGGCCGCCACGCTGTGCACCACGCGGGTGGCGGAGGGCATCAGCTCCGGCGACGTACCGGTGCTCGCCCACGGCCCCACGTTCATGGGCAACCCGCTGGCCTGTTCGATCGCGAACGCCTCGATCGACCTGCTGTTGTCGCGGGACTGGCGCACGGACGTCAAGCGGATCGAGGCCGGGCTGCGGGACGGCCTGGCCGGCGCGGAGTCGCTGCCGGGCGTACGGGACGTCAGGGTGCTCGGTGCCATCGGGGTCGTCGAGCTCGACCACGAGGTGGACATGGCGGCCGCGACGCGCGCCGCGGTCCGCGAGGGCGTGTGGCTGCGGCCGTTCCGCAACCTCGTGTACACGATGCCGCCGTACATCACCGAGGACGCGGACGTCGAGCGGATCTGCGCGGCGGTGCGCGCGGTGGCCCGCGAGGGCTGACGACAGAGAAGAAAGGGACGGGGAGTCATGACGGTACTGATCGTCACGGGAACGGGCACGGAGGTCGGCAAGACCGTGGTGACGGCGGCCGTCGCGGCGGCCGCGCTGGCCGCGGGCCGTTCGGTGGCCGTGCTCAAGCCGGCCCAGACCGGGGTGGCGGCCCACGAGCCGGGCGACGTCGCGGAGGTGCTGCGGCTGGCGGGCGGGGTGACCGGCGCCGAACTGGCCCGCTTCCCCGAGCCCTTGGCGCCCGACACGGCGGCCCGCCGGGCGGGCCTGGCGCCCGTGGGGCCGGCGGAGATCGAGCGGGCGGCGCGCGAGCTCGCGGACTCCCACGACCTGGTCCTGGTCGAGGGCGCGGGCGGCCTGCTGGTCCGGCTGGACGAGGCGGGCGCCACCCTCGCGGACGCGGCCGCGCTGCTGGGGGCGCCCGTGCTGCTCGTCGCCCAGGCCGGCCTGGGCACGCTCAACACCACCGCCCTGACCGCCGAGGCCCTGGGCACGCGGGGCCTGACCTGCGCGGGCGTGGTCATCGGCAGCTGGCCGGCCGCCCCCGACCTCGCCATGCGCTGCAACCTCGCCGACCTGCCGCGGGCGGCGGGCGCCCCGCTGCTGGGCGCCGTCCCGGAGGGCGCGGGCACGCTTCCCCCCGAGGACTTCCGGGGCGTGGCCCCCACCTGGCTGGCGCCGGCGCTGCACGGCACCTGGGACGCCGCCCGCTTCACGGCCGAGCAGCAGGACTGAACACCCGCGGGCGCATCGGGGCGCGGTCCCGGTTCGGGACGGTCGTGAAGGGGAAAAATCCCCTCGCCGTCCCCCGGGAAAGGGGTGCCTCATGCCGCTGCGCCGCAGGAGAACACCGCACGACGCCGTGCATCACCCGCTGTTCGCCCGGGCGTACGCCCGGTGGAGCCCGGTCGTCGACGAGCGGGCCGGCGTGGCCGCGCACCGCCGGGAGTTGCTGGCGGGGCTGTCGGGGCGGGTGATCGAGATCGGCGCGGGCAACGGCCTGAACTTCGCCCACTATCCGGCCACCGTCTCGGAGGTCGTGGCGATCGAGCCCGAGCGGCTGCTGCGGCGCCACGCGGTGGAGACCGCGGTCCGGGCCGGCGTGCCGGTGGACGTGGTGCCGGGCGTCGCGGAGGCGCTGCCGGTCAAGAGCGAGGCCTTCGACGCGGCGGTGACGTCCCTGACGCTGTGCTCGGTGGGGGACGTACGCCGGTCGCTCGCGGAGCTGCGGCGGGTGCTGAAGCCGGGCGGTGAGCTGCGTTTCTTCGAGCACGGGCTGGCTCAGGGGCGGGCACAGGCCCAGGTGCAGCGGGTGCTGGACCGCACGGTGTGGCCACTGCTGTTCGGCGGCTGCCACACGGCCCGCGATCCGCTGGGGGCGATCGAGGCGGCGGGGTTCGAGGTCGGGGTGTATCGCCGTCTGCGGGTGCCGGCGAGGGGAATCGCCTCGCCCGCTTCGTCGTGCGTGCTGGGGGTGGCCAGGCGGCCCGCCGAGCCGGAGCGCCGGCCCGGTCCTTAGCCCGTAGCCCGTAGCCCGTAGCCCGTAGTCCGTAGTCCGTAGTCCGTAGTCCGTAGGGAGCCTGCGGGAAGGTCCGTAGGAGCTGACGGGAAGACAAACGGAGCCATCCTCCGGTACGGTGGCGGCACCGACACACCAGGGGGTTCTCCATGTCTCGACCGTCTCGACCGTTCCGTTTCGCCGTCAACATGCTCGGCTCCGGCACGGGCGCCGAGTGGCGCGCGAAGTGCCGTGAGGCGGAGGCGCTCGGCTACGACGTCATCCTCGTGCCGGACCACCTGGGCATGCCCGCGCCCTTCCCCTCGCTGGTGGCGGCAGCGGAGGCCACCGAGCGGCCCCGGGTCGGCACGTTCGTGCTCAACGCGGGCTTCTGGAACCCCTCCCTCCTCGCTCGCGAGGTGGCCTCCACCGACCAGCTCACGGGCGGCAGGCTGGAGCTGGGGCTCGGCACCGGATACGTGAAGGCCGAGCACGACAGCGCGGGGCTGCCGTTCGGCTCGCCGCGCGAGCGGGTCGACCACCTCGAGCGCACCGTCACCGAGCTGGACCGGCTGCTCGGCGACCCCGAGCACATCCCGGCGACCACGCAGTCCCCGCGCCCGCCGCTGCTGCTCGGCGGGAACGGCAACCGCATGCTGCGGCTGGCCGCGCGGCACGCCGACATCGCGGCGTTCACCGGCGGGACCACCGACGCCGACGGCAGGCTGCGGCTGATCAGCCCCACCGCCCTGGAGCAGCGCATGGCCCTCTACCAGGGCTTCGCGGCCGACCGGGCCGAGCCCGCCGAGCTGAACTACCTGGTCCAGATCGTGGCGGTCGGCGGCGACCCGCGCGCCAAGGCCCGTGAGCTGATGGGCTACACGGAGGACCTCACCGTGGACGAGTTCCTGGCCCACCCCGCCCTGCTGACCGGCTCGGTCAAGGAGATCGCCGAGCGTGTCCGGGGCCACCGTGAGCGCTTCGGCTTCACCTACTTCACCGTGCTCGAGCCCTTCATGGAGGCGTTCGCGCCGGTGATCGAGGAGCTGCGGGGCTGACCCGGCCCCGCCTGCTTTGCTCGTCCTTTACTATTGATGGTCACCGTCGCTTCATGATGGTGACCATCGGTTTTTCTTCTTCGCTGAGTGAAAGGTGTGAGCGTCCGCCCATGGGCGAGCCTCCCAGTAGTCCCGAGTACCGACGTCGCGCGGTCCTTCTTCCCCTGCCCGACCATGGGACGGAGGTGAACCGATGACCGAAGTACTCCTCCTGGTGCTCGCGCTGCTGCTGACGCTGGCCTGCGCGATCTTCGTGGCGGCGGAGTTCTCGCTCACCACCGTGGAGCGCGCCGAGCTGGAGCGGGCCGTCGACAGCGGCGAGCCCGGCGCGGAGAGCGCCCTCAAGGCCGTACGCAGCCTGACCTTCCAGCTCTCCGGCGCCCAGCTCGGCATCACGGTCACCGGCCTGATCATCGGCATGATCTCCAAGCCGTCCATCGCCGCTCTGCTCACAGGCCCCATGCGGGCCGTCGGCCTGCCCGAGTCGCTGGCCTCCCAGGCCGCTCTGGTCCTGGGCACCGTGCTGTCCACGGTGGTGCTGATGGTGGCCGGCGAGCTGGTGCCCAAGAACTGGGCGATCTCCCGGCCGCTGCCCGTCGCCCGCAGGGTCGCCGGGCCGCAGCGCGCCTTCAGCGCGGCCTTCCGCCCGCTGATCCGGCACCTGAACAACACCGCCAACCGCGTGGTGCACCGCATGGGCCTGGAGCCCGCCGAGGAGCTCGCCACCGCGCGCGGCCCGCAGGAGCTCATCGCCCTCGCCCGGCACTCCGCCAGGGAGGGCGCCCTGGAGAAGGACACCGCCGAGCTCTTCGTGCGCACCCTCAACCTCGCCGACCTGACGGCGGAGAACGTGATGACCCCGCGCGTGCAGGTCATCGCGCTCGACGCCCGCGCCACCGCCGAGGACGTCGCCAACGCCACCCTGGCCACCGGCCTGTCCCGCTTCCCCGTCTACCGCGAGACCCTGGACACCGTCATCGGCACCGCCCACATCAAGGACGTCCTGGCCATACCCGCCGAGGAGCGCACCCACCGGCCGGTCACCGGCCTGCTGCGCGAGCCGCTGCTGGTGCCCGAGTCGCTGACCGTGGACCGGCTGCTGGACCGGCTCTCCGGCAAGCGCAGCATGGCCGTCGTCATCGACGAGTACGGCGGCACGGCCGGCGTGGTCACGCTGGAGGACATCATCGAGGAGGTCGTCGGCGAGGTCCGCGACGAGCACGACCCGCACGAGCTGCCCGACCTGGCCCCGGCCGGCGAGGACCCCGACGGTCGCAAGCTCTACGACGCGGACGGCGCCGCCCGCACCGACCAGCTCGAGCACATCGGGCTGCGCGCGCCCGACGGCCCGTACGAGACCCTGGCCGGCCTGGTCGCCACCGAGCTCGGCCGCATCCCGGTCGAGGGCGACACGGTGGAGGTGGCCGGCTGGCGGATCGAGGTCACCGACGCCTCGGGCCGCCGCGCGGCCCGGGTGCGCCTGACCGCTCCCCCGCCCGGCGCGGACCTCTTCGGCGGCTTCGGCGGGGAGACGGACCGATGACCTTCGTCCAGCTGCTGATCGGCCTGGCGACGCTGGTCGCCAACGCCTTCTTCGTCGGCGCCGAGTTCGCCATGATCTCCGTACGCCGGGGCCAGATCGAGCCCTACGCCGAGCACGGCGACCGGCGCGCGCGCAGCGTGCTGTGGGGCCTGCGGCACATCTCCGCCCTGATGGCGGCGGCCCAGCTCGGCATCACGCTGTGCACGCTGGTGCTCGGCGTGGTCGCCGAACCCGCCATCGCCCACCTCCTGGAGCCGCTCTTCCACGCGACCGGGGTGCCGCAGGGCATGATCCACCCGGTGTCGTTCGTCATCGCCCTGGCGGTGGCGACGTATCTGCACATGCTGTTCGGCGAGATGGTGCCGAAGAACATCGCGCTCGCCGAGCCGGTGCGCACCGCCCTGCTGATGGGCCCGCCGCTGGTGACGCTGGCGCGCGCCCTGCGCCCGTTCGTCTTCGCGATCAACCGGCTGGCCAACGGGGTGCTGAAGCTGCTGCGGGTCGAGCCGAAGGACGAGGTGACGGCCGTCTTCTCGGACGACCAGCTGGCCCGGATGGTCGCCGACTCCAGCGAGGCGGGCCTGCTGGACCAGCGGGCCACCGCACGGCTGCGCGACGCCCTGGGACTGGGCAAGCGCCCGGTCGAGGACGTGGTCATGCCGCTGGAGGAGGTGGTCTCGGCCCGCTTCGGAGTCACCCCCGAGGAGCTGGAGCGCCTGTCCGCCTCGTCCGGCTACTCCCGCTTCCCCGTCGTCGACGACGCCGGCCGCATCCTGGGCTATCTGCATGTGAAGGACGCGCTGGACGCCAGGCCCCGCGACATGCCCTTCCCGCTGCGCCGGATGCGGCCGATCGCCCGGGTCCGGGCGGACACCCCGCTGGACGACGTGATCCGGGCGATGAGCGGCACCGGCGCGCACCTGGCCGCCGTGATCGGCGAGGACAACCGGCTGGCCGGCCTGGTCACCCTCGAGGACGTGCTGCGCCAGCTGGTCGGGACCCGGTCCTGAAGCCTTCCGGGCCGCCGTGCGCGGAGACCGCGCACGGCGGTAGGATCACGGCGCCATGCCGATGAATGCCGCATACACGCACACCAGCTTCGTCGCCCTGGGCGACTCCTTCACCGAGGGCATGTCCGACGGACTGCCGGACGGCTCGTACCGCGGCTGGGCGGATCTGCTCGCCGCGCGGCTGGCCGCCCGCGGCCCCGGCTTCCGGTACGCCAACCTCGCCGTGCGGGGCAAGCTGATCGGCCAGATCGCGGACGAGCAGGCCCCCGCGGCCGCCGCCATGGGCGCGGACCTGGTGACGCTGGTGGGCGGCCTCAACGACGTGCTGCGGCCCAAGTGCGACGTGGACCTGGTGTGCGCCCGGCTCGCCGAGGCGGTGGAGCGGCTGGCCCCCACCTGCCGGCAGCTGGTGCTGATGCGCAGCCCGGGGCGGCGCGGCCCGGTGATGGAGCGGTTCCGGCCCCGCATGGAGCAGCTGTTCGACTTCATCGACGCGCTGGCCGAGCGGCACGGCGCCCTGGTCGTCGACCTGTTCTCGGCCGAGGCGCTGGGCGACTCCCGGATGTGGGCCGAGGACCGGCTGCACCTGAACGCCGAGGGCCACCGCCGGGTGGCCGAGGCCGTGTGGCAGGCGCTCGGTCACGCCCCGGAGTCCGACTGGCGCGAGCCGCTCCCGTCGGCCGTGGCCCTGGGATGGGCCGCCCGGCGCGGCTCCGACCTGCGCTTCGCGCGCGAGCACCTGGTGCCCTGGATCGGCCGCCGCCTCACCGGCCGCTCCTCGGGGGACGGTCTGCCGCCCAAGCGCGGCGAGCTGCTGGCGTACGAGGCGCCGCTTCCGTAGGCCGCCTCCCGCGGGCCGCCTCTCGTAGCAAGCCACAAGCCGGGGCGGGGCGTCCACCTGCACGAATCACCAGTAGACTTCGGCCACGTGACTGCAAAGCCCCGCATCCCCAATGTCCTGGCCGACCGCTACGCCTCCCCCGAGCTCGCCGTGCTGTGGTCCCCCGAGTACAAGGTGACGCTGGAGCGGCGGCTGTGGCTCGCCGTCCTCCGTGCGCAGAAGGACCTGGGGATCGAGGTGCCGGACGCCGCCCTCGCCGACTACGAGCGGGTCCTGGACCAGGTCGACCTGGCCTCGATCGCCGAGCGCGAGAAGGTCACCCGGCACGACGTGAAGGCCCGCATCGAGGAGTTCAACGCCCTCGCCGGCCACGAGCACGTCCACAAGGGCATGACCTCCCGCGACCTCACCGAGAACGTCGAGCAGCTGCAGATCCGGCTCTCCCTCGAGCTGGTGCGCGACCGGGTCGTCGCCGTCCTGGCCCGGCTCGGCACGCTGGCCGCCGACCACGCCGAGCTGGTCATGGCGGGCCGCTCGCACAACGTCGCCGCCCAGGCCACCACCCTCGGCAAGCGCTTCGCGACCGCGACCGACGAGCTGCTGGTCGCCTTCGCCCGCACCGAGGAGCTCCTCGCCCGCTACCCCCTGCGCGGCATCAAGGGCCCCGTCGGCACCGCCCAGGACATGCTCGACCTGCTCGGCGGCGACGCCGCCAAGCTCGACGAGCTGGAGCAGCGGATCGCCGCCCACCTCGGCTTCGCGAACGCCTTCACCTCCGTCGGCCAGGTCTACCCGCGCTCGCTGGACTACGACGTGGTGACCGCGCTGGTGCAGCTGGCCGCGGCCCCCTCCTCGCTCGCCAAGACCATCCGCCTGATGGCCGGCCACGAGCTGGTCACCGAGGGCTTCAAGCCCGGTCAGGTCGGCTCGTCCGCCATGCCGCACAAGATGAACACCCGCTCCTGCGAGCGCGTCAACGGCCTGATGGTCATCCTGCGCGGCTACGCCTCGATGACCGGCGAGCTGGCGGGCGACCAGTGGAACGAGGGCGACGTCTCCTGCTCCGTGGTGCGCCGCGTCGCGCTGCCGGACGCGTTCTTCGCGCTGGACGGCCTGCTGGAGACCTTCCTGACCGTGCTCGACGAGTTCGGCGCCTTCCCGGCCGTCGTCGCCCGCGAGCTGGACCGCTACCTGCCCTTCCTCGCCACCACCAAGGTGCTGATGGGCGCGGTGCGCGCCGGCGTCGGCCGCGAGGTCGCGCACGAGGTCATCAAGGAGCACGCGGTGGCCTCCGCGCTCGCCATGCGCGAGCAGGGCGCCGAGCGCAACGAACTGCTGGACAAGCTCGCCGCCGACGAGCGCATCCCGCTGGACCGCGCCGCGCTCGACGCCCTGATGGCCGACAAGCTGTCCTTCACCGGTGCCGCGAGCGCGCAGGTCGCCTCCGTGGTCGCCCGCGTCGAGGAGATCGCCAAGCGGCACCCGCAGGCCGCCGCCTACGCGCCGGGGTCCATCCTGTAGGGATGACTCCCCAAGAGCTCGAAGCCGCCCGCGACCGCCTCGTCCCCGATGTGGTCGCGGGCGGTCTGCGTGTCCTGTTCTGCGGCATCAACCCCGGGCTGATGTCGGCGGCCACCGGCCACCACTTCGCCCGCCCCGGCAACCGGTTCTGGCCCGTGCTGCACGCCTCCGGCTTCACGCCGCGCCTGCTGCTCCCCGCCGAGCAGGAGGAGCTGCTGGAGTACGGGCTGGGGATCACCAACGTGGTGGCGCGGGCCACCGCGCGGGCCGACGAGCTCGGCCCGGCGGAGTTCCGCGAGGGCGGGCGGCTGCTCGCCGCGAAGGTGGAGCTGCTGCGGCCGAAGTGGCTGGCGGTGGCCGGGGTGACCGCCTACCGCACCGCCTTCGGCGACAAGCGGGCCGGGATCGGCCCGCAGGAGCGGACCCTCGGCGGCACCCGGATCTGGGCCCTGCCCAACCCCAGCGGCCTCAACGCCCAGTGGACGCTGCCGAGGATGGCGGAGGAGTTCGCCCGGCTGCGCGCGGCGGCCGACGCCGACGACTGATCACGCGTCACGGCGGCGCAGCGTCCACCAGCCGGCGCCCAAGGCCAGGGCCGTCCACAGCGCCATCACGCCCATCCCGTCCCAGGCCCCGAGCACGCCCTCGGGGTGGGGGTGGAGGATCTGCTGGCCGGCCCGGTCCGGGAGGAAGGCCACCACGTCGCCGATGCCGGAGACGCCGTACAGGATCGGGGAGATCAGGAAGATGAACGGCGTGAGCAGGGACAGCGCCCCGACCTGGCTGCGGACGACCGCCGCCACGCCCGCCGAGAACAGGGTGAGCAGGGTGAGGTAGAGGCCGCAGCCGACCGCCGACCGCAGCGCGCCGGGGGTGCCCAGGCCCACCCCGTACTCGCCGAGAAGCGCCTGCGCCCCCAGGAAGCAGCCGAAGCCGGTCGCCAGGCCCACCGGCAGCGCGAGGGCGGCCAGCACCGCCAGCTTGCCCCCGAAGAACAGCCCGCGGCGCGGCACGGCGGCGAGCGACAGCCGGATCTGGCCGCTGGCGCCGTACTCCCCCGCGGTCGCCATGACGCCGAAGCAGACGGCGGCGATGTGGCCGAAGTTGAGGCCGAAGTAGGAGCCGTGGACCGGCTCGAAGTCCGCGTTGTCGGCCTCGGCCCTGCCGACCATGGCGTGCACCAGCACGGTGACGCCGACGGTCGCGACGAACACGGCGGACAGGGTGACGAGCAGCGACCGGACGGATCGGATCTTGGTCCATTCGGAGCGGAGCACGGGGGTGAGCGTCATCAGGAGCGGCCTTCCCGGGTGGTGTATTCGGCGGAGTCGGCGGTGAGGCGGAAGTAGGCCTCCTCCAGGGAGGCGTCCTCGCCGATGAAGTCCTTGACGGGCGCGTCGGCGAGCAGCCGGCCGCGGCCGAGGACGACGAGGTGGTCGGCCGTCAGCGCGATCTCGCTCATGAGGTGGCTGGAGATCAGGACGGTGCGTCCCTCGTCGGCCAGGCGGCGCGTCAGGCGGCGCAGGTGCACGATGCCCTCGGGGTCGAGGCCGTTGGTGGGCTCGTCGAGCATCAGCACGGGCGGGTCGCCCAGCAGCGCGGCGGCCAGGCCCAGGCGCTGCCGCATGCCGAGCGAGAAGGTGCGGACGCGGCGCCGGGCGGCGGCCGTCAGCCCGGTCTCCTGGAGCACCTCGTCGACCCGGCGGGCGGTGATGCGGTTGCTCAGGGCCAGGGTGAGCAGGTGGTCGCGGGCGGTCCGGGCCGGGTGGGCGGCGGCCGCGTCGAGCACGGCGCCGACGTGCCGCAGCGGCTCGGCGAAGGAGGTGTACGGCCGGCCGCCGACCAGGGCCGTGCCGGAGGTCGGCCGGTCCAGGCCGAGGACGAGGCGCATGGTGGTGGACTTCCCCGCGCCGTTGGGGCCGAGGAAGCCGGTGACCCTGCCGGGGCGGACGGTGACCGTGAGCCGGTCCAGGGCGCGCACCGGCCCGTAGGCCTTGGTGAGTTCGCGGATGTCGATCGAGGTCATGGCTCCAGGCTGCCGCCGGGGGCACGGGCCGGTGATCCCCCACGGGTGGGCGGTTCCTCCCCCGCATGGGGGAGTCGCCGGGGCGGGCGGGGCCGGGAGAATGGCCTCATGATCGATTCGCTGCGCCCGGTGACCCGCGCGGTCACGTACACCCGCTGGCTGCACCTGGTCATGGCGACGGTCCTGGCCACGGTGTTCGCGTTCGTCCTCCCCGGCCTCGGCCGCATGGAGACCCCGGCCGCGGCCTGGCTCCTGGTGGCGCCCCTGCCGCTGCTGGCCGCGCTCGCCGCGCTGCCCGGCGTGCGGCTGTCGGAGGGGACGCAGGCCCAGTTGCTGCTGTTCCCCCGGCGGCGGGACGAGGAGAAGCCGGACGTCGTCCCGGCGCCGTCGGCCTCCTGGGAGGACCGTCGGCGCACCGCCCTGTGGTTGGTGCTGCGCTACGAACTCGGCCTGCTGACCGCCTACGTGAGCGTGCACGTGCCCACGCTGGTGGTCCGCCTGCTGCGCTCGGCCGGCGGGGACCGGCCGCTGCGCGTCCCGGTGACGGGGACGCTCTTCGGGCCCCACTGGTGGTACGCGCCGCTCGCCCCGGCGGTCCTCGCGCTGTTCGCGGCGTTCGTCGTCGCGGCCGGCGCGCTGCTGGCCCGTGCCGCCCGCGCGCTGCTCGGCCCGTCGGCGGCCGCGCGGCTGGCCGCGCTGGAGGAGCGCACCGAGCGGCTGCTGGAACACAACCGGATCGCCCGCGAGTTGCACGACTCGGTGGGGCACGCCCTGACCGTGGCCGTGGTCCAGGCGGGCGCCGCGCGGGCGGCCGGCTCGCCGGAGTTCACCCGGCAGGCGCTGGCCGCGATCGAGGAGACCGGGCGGCACGCCCTGGAGGACCTCGAGCGGGTGCTGAGGGTGCTGCGGGAGGACGCCCAGCCGCTGGCCGACCGCCCCTCGCTGGCGGACGCCGAGCGGTTGCTGGCCGCCGCCCGCGGCTCGGGCGCGCGGGTCACGGCGGAGGTGACGGGTGCGCTGGAGACGGTGCCGGGGCCCGTCTCGCGGGAGGGCTACCGCATCGTGCAGGAGGCGCTCACCAACGTGGTGCGCCACGCGGGGCCCGTCGACGTCCTCGTACGGATAGCGGTCGGCGCGGCCGCACTGGAGCTGGACGTCCGCAATCCGCTGGACGCCCCCGACCGGCCGGCCGCCCGCGGTGTCGGCGGGAGCGGCAGCGGCCTGCGCGGCATCCGCGAACGCGCCGCGCTGCTCGGCGGCCACGCCGAGACCGGCGTGCACAAGGGTGCCTGGCGGGTGCGGGTGCTGCTCCCGCTGGACGATCTAGGGTGACCCGGTGCCGATAACCGTTCTTCTCGTCGACGACGAACCCCTCGTGCGCGCCGGGCTGCGCGCCATCCTCGAGGCCCAGCCCGACATCGAGGTGACGGGCGAGGCGTCGGACGGCGCGGCCGTCCTGCCGCTGGTCCGGCGGCTGCGCCCGGACGTGGTGGCGATGGACGTGCGGATGCCGCTGCTGGACGGCATCGAGGCGACCCGGACCGTGCTGCGCACGGTGACCGAGCCGCCGAAGATCCTGGTCGTGACGACGTTCGAGAACGACGAGTACGTCTACGACGCGCTGCGCGCGGGCGCCGACGGCTTCCTCCTCAAGCGCGCCGCCCCGGCGGAGATCGTCCAGGCGGTCCGCACGGTGGCCGCCGGGGACTCGCTGCTCTTCCCGGCCGCGCTGCGCCGGCTCGCGGCCTCCCGCGGCAACGAGCGCGCCCGCGCGGCGATGGAGCGGGCGGCGCTGACCCCGCGCGAGGCGGACGTACTGCGGCTGATGACCCGTGGGATGTCCAACCCGGAGATCGCCCGCAGCCTGCTGCTGGGCACGGAGACGGTGAAGTCGCACGTCAGCGCCGTGCTGGCGAAGCTTGGGGCGCGGGACCGGACGCAGGCGGTGATCGCCGCGTACGAGTCCGGGTTCGTCACGCCCGGGTGAGGTCCCAAGGCTCGCCGGGCCTCGCGGCACCGGATACGATCCGTGCGGGCAAAGGGCACGCAAAGCGAGGAGGCGGCACGTTGGGGCGGCTCACCGGCGGGGATCCGTCTCTGCTGCGGCGGATCAATTCGGCCGTGGTACTGCACGCGTTGCGTGCCGCCGAGGCGCCCACGCTCACCGACCTGGTCAATGTGACGGGGCTGTCCCGGCCGACCGTCGAGGGCGTGGTCGAGGGCCTGATGGACACGGGTCTCGTGGTGGAGGCGGCGGTCGACGAGAACGCCGCCCGCCGTCAGGGACGGCCGGCCCGGCGGTTCCGGTTCCGGGTGGAGGCCGGGCATCTGCTGGGCATCGAGATCGGCCCGCACCGCATCGCCGCGCTGCTGGCGGACCTGGGCGGGCGGGTGCGGGGCTCCGCGCACGTGGAGGTCTCCGAGACCGCGTCCGCCGACGAACGGCTGGACCACGTGCGGGTCGCCGTCGCCGACCTGCTCAAGCGGTCGGGGGTGGCGCGCGCCTCGCTGCGCGCGGTGGGGGTGGCCAGCCCCGGCATCGTGGAGGCGGACGGGACCATCCGGCTGGGCACGGCGCTGCCGCAGTGGACGGGGCTGCCGCTCGGCGAGCGGCTGCGCCGCTCCTTCCGGTGCCCGGTGCTGGTGGAGAACGACGCGAACGCCGCGGCGGTGGCGGAGCACTGGAAGGGCGCGGCCGTCGGCTCGGACGACGTGGTCTTCGTGCTGGCGGGGCTGAGCCCGGGGGCCGGCTCGCTGATCGGCGGGCGGCTGCACCGCGGGTTCGGGGGCGCGGCCGGGGAGATCGGCGCGCTGCACCTGCTGGGGCGGGAGGCCACGCCGGAGGAGGTGCTGTCGACCACCGGGGAGCCGCTGCACCCGCTGGACGAGGCGCAGGTGGCGCGGGTGTTCACGCTCGCGGGGCAGGGGGACGCGGGGGCCAGGGCGGCCGTGGAGCGGTATCTGCGCCGACTGGTGCACGACGTGGCGGCGCTGGTGCTGGCGCTCGACCCGGAGCTGGTCGTGGTCGGCGGCTGGGCGGCCGGTCCGGCCGGCGTGCTGGAGCCGCTGCGCCGGGAGCTGGCCCGCTACTGCCTGCGGCCGCCGCGGGTGGAGCAGTCCCTGCTGGGCGAGGCGGCGGTGGCGACGGGCGCGCTGCGGCTGGCCCTCGACCACGTGGAGGAGCGGCTCTTCGCGGTCGAGGGCACGGTGACGGCCCGGCGCCGGTCGGGGGTGTGACGGCCGGTCAGACGGCGAGGAGCTCGACGTCCGCCCCGGCCGGGTCGGCGAAGGTGAGCCGACAGGTGTCGGCCCGGTAGGTGGCCACGGCGACGGCGGCGGTACGGCCGTCGGCGACGTAGCGGGTGGTCACGACGAGCACGGGGGCGCCGGGCAGCCGGTCGAGCTGCTTGGCGTCGTCGGCGCGGGCCGAGCCGAGCTCCACGGACCGGTCCTGGCCCTCCAGGCGCAGGCGCTGCAGCTCGCGCAGCACGGCGCGGGCGCGGGCCGGGCCGGCGGGGGCGTCGATGGCGGCGAGGCCCGGGACGCTCCCAGCGGGTACGTACAGCGACTCGGCGGCGACGGGCTGGCCGTGGGTCCTGCGGTGCCGTCGCACGGTGTGCACCGGCTCGTCGGGGGCGGTCTCCAGCAGGTGGGCGACCGCCGCGGGCGGGGCCTCCTCGGTGCTGTCGAGGGACTGCCAGGCGTCGGCGGCGGTGCCGGGCCAGGCGTGCCCGGCGTCGGCGACGGCCACCCCCATGCGCGGCGGGGCGACGGTGGTGCCCACGCCCCGGCGGCGCTGCAGGCGCCCCTCGAGCTCCAGCTGTTCGAGGGCCTGGCGGAGCGTGGCCCGGGCGACGCCGAAACGGGCGGCGAGCTCACGTTCGTTGGGCAGGATCTCGCCCACGGAGAACTCGGAGTCGAGCGCATCGCTCAGGACGGTCTTCAGGTGCCAGTACTTCGGTTCCGGTACCGATTCCAGCCGCGTGGTCCCCACCCTGATCCTCCGCAAAGCTTTTCGCGCGCTTCTTTATTAAAGGTTGTTGCAGTATGCCTGCGACCATAGGACGGCCTGCCGACTTGGTCAAGACCAATGGCCTCCGCCGCCGCCACCTCCTGTGACCTCGGGTACGGTGACGGATCATCGGCGGATCACCGGTGAGAACGGTCGAGAGCGGTGGGGAGCGCGGCGGTGGAGCGTACGGAGGGCCCGGTCACGGTGGTCACCGGGGGCGGCAGGGGCATCGGTGCGGCGGTCGCGCTGCGGCTGGCCCGCGACGGGCACAGCGTGGGCATCGGCTACGAACACGCCCGCGAGGCCGCCGAGAAGACGGCGGCCGCGGTGCGGGCGGAGGGTGTGGCGTGCGTGGTGGCCCAGGTGGACACCAGCGACGAGAGCCTGGTCGACGCCTTCTTCGACACCGTCAAGGAGCGGCTGGGGCCGGTGACCGGGCTGGTCAACAACGCCGGGATCACCGGGCTGTTGGGCCGGTTCACCGAGACCCCGGTGGAGCGGATGCGCCGCGTCGTCGACGTCAATGTGACGGGCGCGCTGATCTGCGCCCGGCGCGCGGCCCTGGAGATGTCCACGCGGCACGGCGGACGCGGCGGCGCCATCGTGAACATCTCGTCCGGCGCCGCGACGCTGGGCAGCCCCGGCGAGTACGTGCACTACGCGGCGAGCAAGGCCGCCGTGGACGCGATGACCATGGGGCTGTCCAAGGAGCTCGCCCTGGAGGGCGTCCGGGTCAATTCGGTACAGCCTGGGATGATCGTGACCGATATCCACGCCGCGATGGGCGACGCCCAGCGGCCGTGGCGCAATGCCGAGCGGGTGCCGATGGGCCGCCCGGGCGAGCCCGAGGAGGTCGCCGGGGCGGTGGCGTGGCTGCTGTCGCCGGAGGCGTCGTACACCACCGGTGCCGTGCTGCGGGTGGCCGGAGGCCTGTGACGGCCGGCGCCGCGGGGGCGGTCGCGGCACCACGGGGCCGCCCGCGCCGCGCGAGGTCTACCCAGCGGTAACCGTTGCTGACATCCTGTCTCGGTACGTCGCCCCCACGGATGACGAGGAGCTCCCATGGCCGAGACGCTCTCCTTTCCCATCGACCCCGCCGGGCAGCACACGGCCGAGGTGGTCTACGAACGCGTCGGCGGCGGTGAGCCGCTGGTGCTGCTGCACGGCATCGGCCACCACCTCCAGGCCTGGGATCCGGTGGTGGGCATCCTCGCCGCCGAGCGTGACGTGATCGCCGTCGACCTGCCCGGCTTCGGCCGCTCCCCCGGGCTGCCCGCCGGCGTCACCTACGACCTGGCCGGCGTGGTCCCGGTCCTGCGTGCCCTCTTCGAGACCCTGGGCCTGGAGCGGCCGCACGTCGCCGGCAACTCCCTGGGCGGGCTGATCGCACTGCAGCTGGGGCACGAGAAGCTCGTACGGTCCGTCACCGCGCTCGCCCCCGCCGGATTCTGGACCGAGGCCGAACGCCGCTACGCCATCGGCATGCTGCTGGGCATGCGGCATGGTGCGCTGCGCCTGCCGGACGGGGCCGTGACCCGTCTGGCCCGCTCGGCCGCCGGCCGGGCGGCGCTGACCGGCGCCATCTACGCCCGCCCCGGCCGCCGTTCCCCCGACGCCGTCGTCGCCGAGACCCGGGCGCTGCGCGAGGCCACCGGCTTCGAGGCCACCCTTGCCGCCGGAAGAACCGCCGGCCTGTTCACCCACGACCTGCCGGACCTGCCGGTCACCGTCGCCTGGGGCACCAAGGACCGGATCCTCCTGCACCGCCAGGGCGTCCGGGCCAAGCGCGTCATTCCCGGCGCCCGGCTGGTGCGGCTGCCCGGCTGCGGGCACGTGCCCATGAACGACGACCCGGCGCTGGTCGCCCGCGTCATCCTCGACACCTCGCGCCCCGGCGCCTCACGCCGAGCGGCTGAAGCCGGGACGGCGGGGCGCGTCGGACGGTGACGCTCCCCCGGCGCGGTGGGATGGTGGGCACCCGGAGCCGACGCGGGAGAGGGTGCGTGCCGTGACCGAGCAGGTGGACGTCGTCGTCATCGGAATGGGTCCGGGCGGCGAGCACGTGGCCGGCGAGCTGGCCGGCACCGGCCTGGACGTGGTGGGCGTGGAGGCCGAACTGGTCGGCGGCGAGTGCCCGTACTGGGGCTGCGTGCCGAGCAAGATGATGATCCGCGCCGGGAACCTGCTGGCCGAGGCCCGGCGCGTGCCCGGCATGGCGGGCTCCGCGAGCGTCTCCCCCGACTGGACGCCGGTGGCCGCCCGCGTCCGCGACGAGGCCACCGACGACTGGGACGACCGCGTCGCCGCCGACCGCTTCACCGGCAAGGGCGGCCGGCTGGTGCGCGGGCGCGGCCGGCTGGCCGGCCCGGGCCGGGTCGAGGTGGACGGCCGGGTCTTCGCGGCCCGGCGCGGGATCGTGATCGCCACCGGCACCCGGCCGCAGATCCCTCCGGTGCCGGGGCTGGACGAGGTGCCGTACTGGACCAACCGGGACGCGATCGCCGCGAAGGAGAATCCGCGCTCGCTGCTGGTGCTCGGCGGGGGCTCGATCGGCCTGGAACTGGCTCAGGTCTACGCCCGCTTCGGCACCCGGGTGACCGTGGTGGAGGCGATGGACGGCCTGATCCCGGCGGAGGAGCCCGAGGCGGGCGCGCTGGTGGCCGAGGTTCTGCGCGCCGAGGGGCTGACGCTGCGCACGGGCGCGCGGGCCTCCCGGGTGCGGCACGGCGGCGACGCGTTCACGCTGGTGCTCGAGGACGGCGAGGAGCTGACCGGCGACCGGCTGCTCGTCGCCACGGGCCGCCGGGCCGACCTGTCCACGCTGGGCCTAGACACGGTCGGCCTGGACCCCACGGCACGCTGGCTGAGGACCGACGGGCAGCTGCTGGCGGCGCCCGGGCTGTGGGGCGTGGGCGATGTGACCGGGCACGGCGCCTTCACGCACGTGGCGATGTACGAGGCGGACATCGCCATCCGGGCAATCCTCGGCGAGGGGGGCCCGGACGCCGACTACCGCGCCCTGCCGCGCGTGACCTTCACCGACCCGGAGGTCGGCGCGGTGGGCCTGACCGAGAAACAGGCCCGCGAGAAGGGCCTCACGGTGCGCACGGGCCTGTCCCCCGTGCCGTCCTCGACGCGCGGCTGGATCCACAAGGCCGGCAACGAGGGCCTGGTCAAGCTGGTCGAGGACGCCGACCAGGGCGTGCTCGTCGGCGCCACCACGGCCGGCCCGACGGGCGGCGAGGTGATGTACGGGCTGGCGGTCGCGATCCAGGCGCGGGTGCCCGTCGAGGAACTGCGGCACATGATCTACGCCTACCCGACGTTCCACCGGGGCGTGGAGGAAGCGCTACGCGATCTGCGCCGCGACTGAGCCGATCGGGTTGTCCTGAATCATCCGGCACCGGGCGCAATGGTCCTTTACTTGCGGGACACAGGGAGTTCGTGATCACGCAACACCGCTCGGCCAGGGTGGTGTCATGACCGACGAGACCCTCGCGAAGAGCTCCCCCCGGAACCGCCACCACTGGCGCCGGGACCTGGCGGAACTGGCCGCTGTGTTCACGGCGGTCGCGGCCGCGCACTCGGTGGCCGGCACGGTCGTGCACGGTCCCCACGGCCCCTTCCTGCTGGTCGCCTCGGCGGCCGCGCTGTTGGCCGCGGCCGGCTTCCACGTCTGGTGGTCGCGGCGCCGGGGCCACGCGCCACCGCCCGCCGGCGCGCCCGGGGCGCCGTCCGATACGGGCGCCACGGCGCCGCCGGCCGGCTCCCCGGGGCCCGGGGAGGGCGGCACGGCGCTGTGGCGGATGCGCACGACCGTCCGCGACGAGCCGGGCAGCCTGGCCGCCCTGTGCCTGGCGCTGGCCGGCCTGCGCGTCGACATACTGTCCCTGCAGACCCACCCGCTGGCCGACGGCACCGTCGACGAGCTCCTGCTGCGCGCCCCGGCGGCACTGGCCGCGACCGACCTGGCCGGGGCAGCCGCCGGCGGGGGCGGCCGCGAGACCTGGCTGGAGCGCGCCGACGCCCACGACCTCGTCGACGCCCCGACCCGGGTGCTGGGCCTGGCCACCCGCACCGCGCTGGATGCCGCCGAACTCCCCCTCGCCCTGCGCCAGTTGCTCGGCCGCTGCACGATCCGCTCGATACCGAAGCGGCCGGTGCGGGGCGGCGGCCCGGGCGCCGAGCCCGTACCCGAGGACGGCGCGTGGGAGGGGACGGTGATGCGGCTACGCGACCCCTCGGGCGGGACGGTCACCATCGAGCGCCCGTATCTGCCGTTCACCCCCACCGAGTTCGCGCGCGCCCGCGCCCTGGTCGAGCTCGACGCCCGCCTCGGTCCGCGCGTACCGCCGCGCAGCGACGTCCTGACGCTTCCGGAGGGCAACGAGATCACCGTCCGCCGCGCCGACGCCGCCGACCTCGGCGCCGCGATCGCGATGCACGAACGCTGCTCCCCGGCCACCCTCTCGCGCCGCTACCACGGCCCCGTCGCCGACGCCGACCGCTATCTGCGCCACCTGCTGAGCCCGCGCTTCGGCCGTACGCTCACCGCCCACACCGCCTCCGGCCGGCTGGTGGCGCTGGGCCATCTGCTGTGGGACGGCGACGAGACCGAGGTCGCGCTGCTCGTCGAGGACGACTGGCAGCGGCGGGGCGTCGGCCGGGAACTGCTCGGCCGCCTGGTGGCCATGGCCCGCGAGGCGGGCTGCGAGAGCGTCTACGCCGTCACCACCGCCTCCAACACCCCCATGGTCGCGGCCATGCGCGCCCTCGGCCTGCCGCTGGACTACCAGATCGAGGAGGGAACCCTCGTCATCACCGCCCGGCTCGCCCCGGTGCGCCCGGCGGCCGACCGGCCCAGCGCGGGGACGCGGCAAAGGTGATGACGCCGCCGCTCGTCCGTACGAGGATGTGCGCATGCCCGACACCACGAGCGCCCCTCTGCCCCGCCAGGTCGCCGACGCCCATGTGAGCGCGTACACCGAACTCGACCCGATCACCGGCACCTACCTGGGGGTGCCGGAGTCCGCGCGCCGCCTGCCGGACTTCTCGCCGGCCGGCATGGACGCCGTCGCCGAACTGGCCCGCACGACGCTGCGGCGGCTCACCGAGGCCGAGGGCCGGCCGGGCGCCGACACGGACGCCGAGCGCCGCTGCGCCCGCCTGCTGCGCGAGCGGCTGACGGCCCAACTCGCCGTGCACGAGGCGGGCGAGCACCTGCGCACGGTCAGCAACCTCCACTCGCCGCTGCACGCGGTGCGCGAGGTCTTCACGCTCATGCCCGCGGACACCGCCGAGGACTGGTCGGCGATCGCCGAACGACTGCACGCGGTGCCGGCCGCGCTCGAGAGCTACCGCGCCGCGCTCGCCGAGGGGCTCTCCCGCGGCCTGAAGGGCGGTCCGCTCCAGGTCACCACGGTCCTCGGGCAGCTGAACGAGTGGATCGGCACCGGCACCGGCTGGTTCGGCGACTTCACCGCCCCCGGGCCCGAGGAGCTGCGCACGGAGCTGGACAAGGCGGCCGGCGTCGCCACAGGCGGCCTGGCCGCGCTGCGCGACTGGCTGCGCGCCGTCTACGCGCCCGCCGTCGAGGGCGCGCCCGACGTGGTGGGCCGCGAGCGCTACGCCCGCTGGTCGCGCTACTGGAACGGCACCGACCTCGACCTCGACGAGGCCTACGCCTACGGCTGGTCGGAGTTCCACCGGATCCTGGGCGAGATGCGGGTGGAGGCGGAGAGGATCCTGCCGGGCGCCCGGACGCCGTGGGAGGCGCTGGCCCATCTCGATGTGCACGGCACCCACGTCGAGGGCGTCGAGGAGGTTCGCGTCTGGCTGCAGGAGCTGATGGACGAGGCGATCGAGGCCCTGGACGGCACCCACTTCGAACTCGCCGAGCGGGTCCGCCGCGTCGAGTCCCGCATCGCCCCTCCCGGAGGCGCCGCGGCCCCCTACTACAGCCAGCCCTCGGAGGACTTCTCCCGCCCGGGCCGCACCTGGCTGCCCACGATGGGCCGGACCCGCTTCCCCGTGTACGACCTGGTGTCCACCTGGTACCACGAGGGCGTGCCCGGACATCACCTCCAGCTCGCCCAGTGGACGCACGTCGCCGACCGCCTCTCCCGCTACCAGGCCACGCTCGGCATGGTCGCTGCCAACTGCGAGGGGTGGGCGCTGTACGCGGAGCGCCTCATGGACGAACTGGGCTTCCTCACCGACCCCGAGCGGCGCCTGGGCTACCTCGACGCCCAGATCATGCGCGCGACGCGCGTGATCGTCGACCTCGGCATGCACCTGGAGCTGGAGATCCCCGGCCACTCCCCCTTCCACCCGGGCGAGCGCTGGACGCCGGAGCTGGCGCGGGAGTTCTTCGGGATGCACAGCGGCCGTCCGGCGGACTTCGTCGACAGCGAGCTGGTCCGCTACCTCGGCATGCCGGCCCAGGCCATCGGCTACAAGCTCGGCGAACGCGCCTGGCTGACCGGCCGCGAGGCGGCCCGCGCGGCCCACGGCGACGCCTTCGACGCCAAGGCCTGGCACATGGCGGCCCTCTCCCAGGGCTCTTTGGGCCTGGACGACCTGGTCATCGAGTTGTCGGCCCTGTAAGGGCGACGGTGAGGGAGCCGGTTAGGGTGCCGGGCATGGCACCAGTGATCATCTTCTGCGCCGATCCGCTCCGGCCCCGGCGGGCGGATCCGCACGTCGCCGACGAGGTGCTCGCCGCCCGCGCGCAGGGGCTGCGCACCGCGCTGATCGACCACGACGCGCTGCTCGCCGGCGACGCGACCGCCGCCGTCGCCGGTGTGCCGCGCGAGGCGGGCACCGCGTGGTACCGGGGCTGGATGGTGCCCTCCGGACGGTACGCCGAGCTGGCCGGCGCGCTCGCCGCCCGCGGGGTCACCCTGCTGACCTCGCCGGACGACTACCGCCGCGCGCACGAACTGCCCGGCTGGTACGCCACGTTCACCCCCGTCACTCCGGCGAGCGTCTGGCTTCCGGCCGCGCCGGGCGAGGCCCCGGGCCCCCGGGAGCTCGCGGCCCTCACGGCCCCGCTCGGGGGCGGCCCCGCGATCGTGAAGGACTTCGTGAAGTCCCGCAAGCACGAGTGGCACGAGGCGTGTTACGTCCCGGACCTCGCCGACACGGACCGGCTGGCCTCGGTGGTGGCCCGGTTCGTCGCACTGCAGGACACCTTCCTCGCGGGCGGTGTCGTGGTGCGGGCCTTCGAGCGCTTCACGGAGGCGGGCGAGGCCCGCGTGTGGTGGGTGGACGGGCGCCCCGTCCTCACCACGGCCCACCCGGACCGTCCCGGCCTGCGGCCCGAGCCCGTGCTCGACGCCGTGGCGCCCCTCGTCGCGGCCCTGGGCTGCCGCTTCGTCACCACCGATCTCGCCCCGCGCGAGGACGGGGTGTGGCGGGTGGTGGAGGTGGGGGACGGCCAGGTCAGCGACCTGCCGCGCGGGACCGGTCCGGAGCCGCTGCTGTCCGCCCTGGCCGGGGTCCGGTAGGGGAGGCCGGCCGGTGGCGGCCCTAGGGCGTGTCCGATGGGTCGGCACGGGCCCTGCGGCGCCTGGCACGGCACCTCGCCGCGTTGTCGCATCACCCAAGGACGCCCAGTCCGAGGGCGACGCTCCGCCTTGCGATCCACCGCACCAGACACCGCAGGACCCGCACCCACCCATCGGACACGCCCTAGTCAGCAGCCGCAGTCGCCGCCGTCGACCGGCGCCGTCAAGGGGTCCGGTGCGAGCCGGCGGCTGCCCTCCCAGGTCTCGACCTCGTACCCCTCGCGGATCCAGTACTCGATGCCGCCGAGCATCTCCTTGACGCGGTAGCCGAGCCGGGCCAGGGCGAGGGCGGCGCGGGTGGCACCGTCGCAGCCGGGGCCCCAGCAGTACACGACGACCGGGACCGCCGGGTCGAGGACCTCGGCGGCCAGCCGCGGGATCTGCGCGGTCGGGAGGTGGACGGCGCCGGGGACGTGGCCCTGGTCCCAGGCCTGTGTGGAGCGCGAGTCGACGACCGCGAAGTCCGCGGCGCCCGCGGTCAGCGCGGCGTGGACGTCGGCGACGTCGGTGTGGAAGGCGAGGCGGGCGGCGAAGTAGGACGCGGCGTCCGCGGGGGCGGCGGGCGGGACGGCGAGGACGGGGCTGGGGGCGGCGTGGGGGGCCGTGCGCGATGTCATGGCGGAAAAACTACGGTGCATGATCATCCAACGGAACGGTCAATCCCCGGCAAAACTCTTGATGATCCGGGGATTCCACTGCTAGACATCGCACATGACCGGCTATTCCCCCGACGCCACCGACTGGCGCATCCTCGACGCCCTCCAGAGCAACGGCCGCGCGGGCTACGCCGAGTTGGCGCGCACCGTGAACATGTCCTCCAGCGCCGTCACCGAGCGCGTCCGGCGCCTGGAGGAGGCCGGCGTCATCAGCGGGTACACCGCCGTGGTGGACGCCGACCGGCTCGGCATGCCGGTGCTCGCGTTCGTCCGTCTGCGCTACCCGAACGGAAACTACAAGCCCTTCCACGATCTCCTGGACACCACGCCCGAGATCCTCGAGGCGCACCACGTCACCGGCGACGACTGCTTCGTGATCAAGGTCGCGGCCCGGTCGATGCGCCATCTCGAGGAGGTGGCGGGGCGCATCGGCGGGCTGGGCTCGGTGACCACGAGCGTCGTCTACTCCTCGCCGCTCCCCCGCCGTGCGCTCAGCTCCCGGCCGCCGTCCGATGCCGCACGGCCGAACCCGACCGCTCCTTGACCACCTGCAGCTGAGCCGGGACGCGCTGCCGGAGATCGGCGACGTGGCTGACGATGCCGACCGTGCGGTCGCGCTCGCGCAGCGAGTCCAGCACGTCCAGCACCTCGTCCAGAGTCTGCTCGTCGAGGCTGCCGAAGCCCTCGTCGATGAAGAGCGTGTCCAGCCGGACGCCTCCCGCCTCCTCGGTGACCACGTCGGCGAGGCCGAGCGCGAGCGCCAGCGACGCGAAGAACGTCTCGCCGCCGGAAAGCGTCGCGGTGTCGCGTTCGCTGCCCGTCCAGGCGTCGACGACGTGCAGCCCCAGGCCGGAGCGGCCGCGGCCGCCGGCCCTGGCGTCGGAGTGGACGAGGGTGTAGCGCCCGGAGGACATCCGCCGCAGGCGCGCGGTCGCGGCCGCCGCCACCTGCTCGAGCCGGGCGGCCAGGACGTAGGACTCCAGGCGCATCTTGCGTTCGTTGCGCGCGGAGGTGCCCGCGGCGAGCGCGGCCAGCTCGGCCACCCGGTGGTGTTCCGCGCGCAGCGGGGCGAGCGCGCGGGCGTCGGAGACGGCCTCGGCGGAGAGCCGGTCCAGCTCGTCGCAGCGGGTACGGGCGGCGGCGTCCTCGGCGGACGCCTGCCGCAGCGCCCGCGTCGCCTCGGAGACGTCCGCGAGCGCACCGTCCGGGTCGGCCGGCGGGCGCCCGGCGGCCACCAGCGCGCTCTCGTCGGCCAGCTCCGCCGCGACGGCCAGTTCCTCGCGCTCCCACCGCTCGAGCCGCTGCCGCAGCTCGTGCCGCGCGGCGGCGTTCAGCAAGGCCTCCGCGGCCAGGCGCGGGGTGTCGAAGCCGGCGCGGTAGGCGGCGTCGGCGAGATGGGCGTCGGCCTCCTTGCGGCGGTCGGCCGTACGGTCGGCCTCCCGCGCGGCGGCCGCGGCGGCGGCGAGACGGCCGAGCCGCTCCTGCAGCAGAGCGGCGCGCCGGGCGACGGACTCCGAACCGCCGCGCGCCTGCGTCACCTCCCGTTCCAGGGCGGCAAGCTCCCGCTCGAGCCCCTCCCTGCGGGTCGCGTGGGCGGCGATGCGCAGCCGGGCCTCCTCCTGCCCGGAGCGCCGGCGCTCGTACTCCCCCTCGGCGCTGTGGAGCGCCTGGCGGGCGGCGTGCAGGGCCGCGCCGGCACGGCGGGCCTCGGCGTGGGCGCGCTCCAGGTCCTCGACGAGGGCGGCGAGTTCGGCGGCGGTGGCCTCGCCGGCGTCGGCGGTGGCCACGGCGAGGGCCTCGCCCAGCGGCCGCAGCACACCGGCGGCCTCCTCGCGCGCCTCCTCGGCACGCCGGCTCGCCGCCAGGGCGGTCTCCTCGGCCCCGCGGTCCACCTGGCCGGCACCCGCGCGGGCCGGGGCGGGGTGCTCGGTGGCGCCGCACACGGCGCACGGGGCGCCGGCGGCGAGGCCGGCGGCCAGTTCGGCGGCGATGCCGCGCAGCCTGCGGTCCTTGAGGTCCAGCCAGTGTTCACGGGCGGCGGCGGCCTCGTCGCGGGCGTCGCGCAGCCGGGCCTCGGCGGCGTCGGCCTCGTGGACGAGGCGGTCGCGGCGGCGGGCGGCGTCGAGCCGCCTGCGCTCGGTCTCGAGCCGTCCGCCGAGCTGCTCGGCCCGGCCGAGGGCCTCCTGCGCCTCGTCGACGCGCCGCTGGTGGGCGCGGCGGGCGGTCTCCCAGGACGCGAGCCATTCGGCGGCGTCGGCCAGGACGTCCTCGTCGGCGGCGGCCGCCCGCTCCAGGCGCGCGGTCTCGGCGACGATCTCCTCGGCCCGCTCCTCGGCACGCCGGGCGGCGGCCAGCGAGCCGAGCTCCTCGCGCAGCGCGCGCTCGAGGGCGGCGAGCTGTTCGGCGCCGGCTTCGTGGTGGCCGGCGGGCAGCAGGGCGCGGGCCTGCCGTTCGGCCGCGGCGGCGGCCGCGTGCTCCTCCTCGGCCCGGGCGCGCAGCGCGAGCGCGGGCGCGACGTCCTCGGCGGCGTGGGCCCGCTCCAGCCGCTCGCGCAGGGCGTCGCGTTCGGCACGCCGTTCCTCGAGCGCCTCGGCACGCCGCAGGGCCTCGGCGTGCCGCCGCTGCAGCCGGTCCAGCTCCCGGGCCTCGTCGGCCCGTGCCTGTGCGGCGCGGTGTTCGCGCTCGGCGGCGCGCAGGGCGACCCCGGCGACGTCCCGCCGCTCGCGGGCGTTCGTCCGGGCCAGGGCCGCCCACTCCAGCACGGCCTCGGCCAGCCCCGGGTCGCCGGGCGCGAGCGGCGGCTCGCCGGCGCGGGGGGCGGGCACGGAGGACCGGCGCGTCCGTCCGGTCCCGCGCGGCGCCGGGGTCGTGGCGCGGCCGGTGCCGGCCGACGCGGTGGCGGGGGCGGGGGTGCCCATCTCGGGCAGGGAGGCGTCGCCCGCGGCCTGCCGCATCCGGTGGCCGAGGGCCAGCAGGCGCTCGTCGCCCGCGCGGACCCGTGCCTCGGCCGCGCGGCGCAGCTCGGCGAGGCGGTCCTCTACGGCGGCGAAGCGGCCGGTGTCGAAGAGGCGGCCCAGCAGCCCCGCGCGGGCGGCGTCCTCGGCGCGCAGGAATCGGGCGAACTCGCCCTGGGGCAGCAGGACGACCTGGCAGAACTGCTCGCGGCTCATGCCGAGCAGCTGGGTGATCTCCTCGCCGATCTCCTGGAGCGAGCGGCTGAGGGCCTTCCACTCCTCGCCGGCGGCCCGCTCGCGCAGGGCGCCGTAGGCCTTCTCGCGGGTGGTGCCGGTGCCGCGCTTCTTGGGGCGCAGCTGCTCGGGCCGCCGGGTGATCTCCAGGCGGCGGCCGCCGACGGTGAGTTCCAGGACGACCTCGGTGGGCGTGCCGGCGTCGGCGTGGTCGCTGCGCAGGGTCAGGCCGGCGCCCTGGCGGGAGCCGGGGACCCCGCCGTAGAGGGCGTAGCAGACCGCGTCGAGGACGGAGGTCTTGCCGGCGCCGGTGGGGCCGTGCAGCAGGAAGAGCCCGGCGGCGGACAGGTCGTCGAAGTCGATGCGCTGGGTGCCGCCGAAGGGGCCGAAGGCGGTGATCTCGAGCCGGTGGAGCCTCACCGGGCCACCTCGCCGGTGACGTCGGCCAGGCGTACGGAGTCCAGCGCGGCGGTCAGCACGGTGCGCTCGCCCTCGTCGGGGCCCAGGCCGCCGCGGACGTGGGCCACGAAGTCCTCGGCGATCTGCCGGTCGGTGCGGCCGCTGAGCCGCTGGGCGTAGGAGGCGAGGGGGTCCTCGGGGGCGCGGTCGGGTTCGAGGACGAGGCTGAGGGTGTGCGGGAAGCGGCGGGCGAGGCGGGCCATCGGCTCGTCGGGGCGCACGGCGTCGGTGAGGGTGGCCTCCACCCAGGCGTCCTCGTGGCGCTCGAGGCCGGGGTCGGAGAGCAGGTCGTCGAGGCGGCCGCGGATACGGGCGAGGGGGCGCGGGACGGGGCAGTCGATCCGCTCGGCGCTCACCGTGCCGTCGCCGCCGAGGTCGACGAGCCACATGGTCTTGCGGTGGTCGGCCTCGGAGAAGGAGTACGCGAGGGGGGAGCCGGAGTAGCGGATCCGGTCGGTGATGGTCTGGCTGCCGTGGAGGTGGCCGAGGGCTGTGTAGTCCACCCCTCGGAAGACGTCGGCGGGGACGGCGGCGACGCCGCCGACGGTGATGTCGCGCTCGCTGTCGCTGGCGGCGCCGCCGGCGACGAAGGCGTGGGCGAGGACGACGGACCGCGTCCCGGCGGGCCGGGCGGCGAGGTCGGCCCGTACCCGCTCCATGGCGGCCTCCAGGACGGCGGTGTGGCCGGCCCGCTCGGCCGCGAGCTCGTCGCGGACCAGGGCGGGTTCCAGGTAGGGCAGGCCGTAGAGGGCGACGTCGCCGTGGTCGTCGGCGAGGATCACGGGGGTGCCGCAGGCGGCCGGGTCGGTGCGCAGGTGGATGCCGGCCCGCTCGATGAGCCCGGCGCCGACGCCGAGGCGGCGGGCCGAGTCGTGGTTGCCGGAGATCATGACGGTGGGCACGCCGAGCTCCGCGAGGCGGTGCAGCGCCTGGTCGAAGAGCTCGACGGCGGCGAGCGGCGGCACGGCGCGGTCGTAGACGTCCCCGGCGACGAGCACGGCGTCGACGGCGTGCTCGCGCACGGTCCGCACGAGGTGGTCGAGGAAGTCGCGCTGGGCCCGCAGGAGGCTCACTCGGTGGAAGGACCGCCCCAGGTGCCAGTCCGAGGTGTGCAGCAGCCTCACAGGGCGACTCCGACCCGCATGGTTTCGTTCCTCCGCACCCTGTTCAGCGATGACCCGTCGCCCCTAGTTTCGCATCCGCCGCCGGGGCGGGGTCGTGGGTTCTCCCTCACGGCGGGCGGCCGGGCCGCGAGCGGCCGGACTCGGACGGCCACCTGATCGAGGCACCCGCCGACCGTCTCGATCTCACTCTTTTCCGCGAATCCGCCAATCCGCCGATCCGCTGATCCGCCGATCCGCGACCGGGCCGGGCGTCAGGCGGCGTCCGCCGCCCGGGCGGCGTGCCGGGGGACGCGCAGGTGCCAGACCCGGGCGGGCGGCAGGTTGCGCCACACGACGCTGGCGCGCCCGGCGTGGCGGCGGGTGAAGTCCTCCAGCAGGTCCGTCACCTCGCGGTGCCGGGCGGCCTCCCCGCGGCCGCCGACCAGCGAGCGGGTGGCGTGGGTGCCCAGGTAGGCGAAGAAGGTCAGGTGCCCGCCGGGGACGAGGACGGTCAGGTAGCGGTCCAGGATCGCGCGGACCTCCTCGGGCTCGAAGTTGGTGAAGGGCAGGCAGGAGACGATGACGTCGTAGCCGTGGTCGACGCGCATCTCGGTGATCGACTCAGGGATGATCCGGATCCGGTCGGCGGCGGCCGACAGGGCCGGGTCGGTACGCAGCGCGCCGTGCAGGATCTCGACGAAGCGGGGGTTGATCTCGACGACGTCGAGCCGGTCGGCGGGGCCGACGGCCCCGGCCAGCACCCGCGTCACCGGTCCGGTCCCGGCGCCGGCCTCCAGCACCGCGAGGGGCCTGCGCGGTCCGCCTGTGGCGGCGAGCGGCACGGCCAGCCGCTCGGCGAGCCGCCTGCTGCTCGGCGCGACGGCGCCGGTGGTGCGGAAGGTGCGGGCCGCCTCGCGCAGGAAAGCCGGCCATGGCGCCGAAGTCGGCTGCGGGGGCATGGAGTTGGCTTGCTTGAGATCCATGACCATGAAACTTAGGGGCCGCACGGGCCCGCACCGTCGGCCCGCGGACGACGCGCTCCCCCTGCCGAAGGAGGGGGTAGCGTAGGCAGACTGGCCGGCTGGGCACGAGTGAGGCCGCCCCGCGGGCTCCCCCGCCCGGAGGGGTCCGGTCAGGCGTCCCCGTAGGCCTCGCCGCCGAGCTCGAGGACCGCCGTGCCGGCCGTGGCGTCGGCCAGCCAGGAGCGGAACGCCGCCAGGTCCGCCTCGGGCAGGCCGACCTCGATGCGTACGCCCTCGCCGTAGCTCACCTCGCGCACCGCCCGCCCGGTGGCCCGCAGGTCGTTCTCCAGCTTTCCCGCCCGCTGGTGGTCGACGGTGACGGTCACCAGCCGGAAGCGCCGGCGGGTCACCGTCTCCACGGTGTCGAGGGCCTCGCCGACCGCTCCTCCGTACGCCCGGATGAGGCCGCCCGCGCCGAGCTTGACGCCGCCGAAGTAGCGGGTGACGACGGCGACGACGTAGCGCATGTCGCGCCGGAGCAGCATCTGCAGCATGGGGACGCCCGCCGTGCCGCCCGGCTCGCCGTCGTCGCTCGCCTTCTGCACGGAGCCCTCGGCGCCGATGACGTAGGCCCAGCAGTGGTGCCGGGCGGTCGGGTGCTCCTTGCGGATGCGCGCGATGAAGGCCTGCGCCTCCTCCTCGGTCGCGGCCGGTGCGAGCGCGCAGATGAAGCGCGACTTGTTGATCTCGATCTCGTGCACGCCCTCGCGCGCGACCGTCCGGTACTCCTGCATCCCGCCAGCCTAAATCCTCTCCGGATCTTGGGAATGGTCGGGCCGGGCGGGTCGTTGAGCGGGCATGTACGCAGAACCGGGGATCATCCGGAAGATCATCGAGGGGACCGGCGACACCTGGGCCGTGGTCGGTCTGTCGTCCAACGAGCGCCGCCCGGCCCACGGCGTGGCCGCGGTCCTGCAGCGGTACGGCAAGCGCGTCGTGCCGGTGCATCCCAAGGCCGAGACGGTGCACGGCGAGCGGGGGTACGCCTCGCTCGCCGAGATTCCCTTCCCCGTCGACGTCGTGGACGTCTTCGTACGCTCCGAGCTCGCCGGCGCGGTCGCCGACGAGGCGGCCGGCATCGGCGCGAAGGCGGTCTGGTTCCAGCTGGGCGTGATCGACGAGGAGGCGTACGCACGCACCCGCGACGCGGGCCTGCTGATGGTCATGGACCGCTGCCCGGCGATCGAGATCCCCCGCCTGCGCTGAGCACCCGGGGGGCGCCGAGCACCGGGGGGCGTCGAGCACCGGGGGGCGAAGTGGGCCCGGCGGGCCGTGCGTTAGCGTCGGTTCATGATCACGACACGCCGGGCCCGGCCCGAGGACGCCGCCGAGATCGTGCGGCTGCGCAGGCTGATGTTCGCCGACATGGACGGCCGGGACTCCCCCGGCGCATGGGAGCGCGACGCCGTGGAGATCGCCCGGCGGCAGCTCGCGGCGGACGGGCCGGGCCTCGGCGGTTTCGTCGTGGACGGGGCGGCGGAGGCGGGCGGGCACCATCTGGCCGCCTGTGCGGTGGGGCGCGTCGAGGAGCGGCTGCCCGCTCCGGGGCACCCCACCGGGCGGTTCGGGTTCGTCTTCACGGTGTGCACCGACGCGCGCTACCGCGGGCGCGGACTGGCCCGCGCGACGACCGAGGCCCTGCTGGACTGGTTCGCCGAGCAGGGGGTCACCCGCGTCGACCTCCACGCCACGCCGGACGCCGAACGCCTCTACCGGAGCCTGGGGTTCGCCGAGCACTCGATGGCGCTCTCCCTCGACGTGTCCGGGCGGGCCCGGCCCGCCTGAGCGGTCAGCGGGCGGGCGGGACGGCCACGACCATCGTCATCTCGACGGGCTCGGTGCCGTCGTTGCGGTAGGCGTGCGGGGTGTTGGCCTCGAACGTCGCGGAGGTGCCCGCCGGGACCTCGTGCTCCTCGCCGTCGACGACGAGCGTCAGCCGCCCGGACCGTACGGTCAGCATCTCGACGGTGCCCGCCGGGTGGGGGTCGGAGGTGCTGTCGTCGCCGGGCATGATGCGCCAGTCCCACAGCTCGAGCGGTCCGCGCACATCGGTGCCGACGAGCAGCGACGTGTGGCTGCCGGCCTCGGTGGACCACATGCGCACCACCTGTTCCTGGGGTACGAGCCGGACGTGCGAGCCCTGCTCGTAGTCGAGGAGGGTGGTGATGCTGACGCCCAAGGCGTCGGCGAGCTTGACCGTGGTGCCGACGCTGGGGTTCGTACGGGCCTGCTCGATCTGGATGATCATGCCGCGGCTGACCCCCGAGCGGGCCGCGAGGGCGTCGAGGGTGAAGTGGCGCTCACCGCGCCAGCGCTTGAGGTTGCGGGCGAGCGACTGCGTGAGCTGGTCGAGGTCCGTCACGTGAATCGATCCGTCCAGTCCAAAATATTATTGGTGATAGTCGAGCAGGGTGTACTACGGTGGCGTGGACCCCACCGGCCACCACACTGTACTGCGAGGTTCTCCCCATGACACCGGTCTTCGCCCTGGCCACCAGCCTCCTCTGGGGGCTGGCCGACTTCGGCGGTGGGCTGCTCACGCGGCGCATGCCCGCCCTGACCGTGGTCCTCGTCTCGCAGCTGCTGGCCGTGGGCGCCCTGGGCGCGATCGTGGTCGCCACGGGCGGCTGGTCGGAGGCCGGGCCCCAGCTCTGGTACGCGGTGGCGGCCGGCGTCGTGGGCCCCGCGGCCATGCTCGCCTTCTACCGGGCGCTGGCCCTCGGCCCGATGGGAGTCGTCTCGCCGCTGGGCGCGCTCGGCGGCGTCGCCGTGCCGCTGGGCGTCGGCCTCGTCCTCGGCGAGCGGCCCGGAATCCTGCAGTTCGCCGGCATCGCGGTGGCCGTGGCCGGCGTCGTCCTCGCCAGCGGCCCCGGGATGGGCGGCGCGCCCGTACAGCGGCAGACCCTGGTGCTCACGCTCGTCGCCGCCTTCGGCTTCGGTTCCGTGATGGCGCTGATAGCCGAGGCCTCGCACAACCTGACCGGGCTGTTCCTCGCCCTGTTCGTCCAGCGCGTGTGCAACGTCGTGGTGGGCGGCGGCGCGCTCTGGGCCTCGGTGCGCCGCGGCAACCCCGCCCTGCCCGAGGAGGGCTGGAGCGCGATCCGCTCGGCGCTGCCCGCCCTCGCCTTCGTCGGCCTCGCGGACGTGGCCGCCAACGGTACGTACTCCATCGCCGCGAACCACGGCCCCGTCACGGTGGCCGCGGTCCTCGCCTCGCTCTACCCCGTGGTCACCGCCCTCGCCGCCCGCGGCGTCCTGCGCGAACGGCTGCGCACGGTCCAGGCGGCGGGCGCGGGCCTGGCGCTCGTCGGCACGGTCCTGCTGGCGACGGGCTGAGCCGGCCCGGGGGCCGGCTCAGCCGCGGTCAGGGGCGGCCGGCCTGGAAGACGCAGCCGGCGTAGGCCTTGTTGTCGTACGAGATCACGTCGGCCCGGTCGGTGGGCAGGCCCCGCAGAAAGGCTCCGGCGTACCGCCGGCCGATCAGGAAGGCGCCCCAGTTGAGCGCCCAGGAGGAGGGCCCGTCCGCGCTCCGGCCGGGGAACGCCTCGGGGTACGGGGTGACGAGCTCCTGCACGATGTACCGGCCCCGCGCCGCCTGGTCCAGGGCGTCGGCCCACTCCTGCTCGCCCACGCTGCGGCCGAGCACGGTGCCGACGCCGCCGAGGCCGTGCGAGGGCTTGATGACGAGGTCCTCACGGTGCCGGGCGCAGTACGCGAGCAGGTCCACCTCCTCGCCGCGCACCTCGGCGGGACCGTCCCCGAGCTCGTGGGTCCAGGGCAGGAACCGTTCCACCAGGGCCTTCTCGGCCGGCTCGTAGGTGCTGCGGCAGCGCTCCTCCCACAGCATGGCCAGCGCCCGCTTGTTCCCGTGCATGGAGGTGCGCAGCGGGGACACCACCGGCGTGCCGCAGCGCGCGAAGGCGTCGAGGAGCTCCTCGGCCCGGGCGAGGGAGGCGGCGTCGGCGGTCAGCTCGCCGAGCGTGAAATAGCGGTGGACGACGTCGACGGCGCGGCCGTCGACGGTGATCCGGCCGCCGCTCTCCCGCACCTGGCCCGTGTGGCAGGGGACGGCCTCGACGCCGTACCGCTCCAGCAGCGCGGCCAGCGCGCGGATCTTGGGTTCCGTCTTGCGGTACCCGGGCCACCAGTCCATGAGCGCGACGGTGGGAGTGTCCCCGTCGCATCCGGCGTTCCTCGCCGTCGCGCGGAGGAGATCGGCGAGCGCGCCGACGGCGTCGGGGAACCTCAGGTCCTCCCTCGCCGCGAAGCCGGCCAGCCTCTCGTCCTCCAGCAGCAGCCGGTTGAGCTCGGGCGTGTCGAACCCGCCGAGCGCGCTGCTGATGTTGAACTCCAGCAGCCGGAAGCCCGTCGCGTCGTGGTAGAGGTCCGCGCGGCCGATCCGGGCGGGCTCGGGTACGGGCGGCCGCAGGGCGATCCGCGCCTGCTCGGGACGCAGTCCCACGGCGGCGGCGAAGGCGTGCGCGTCGCCGTCGAAGAGCCGGTCGGGCAGGGAGAAGAGCAGGTCGAGCACGCCGTTGAGATCGCTCTCCAGCCGCTCCACCTCCACCGCCTCCAGAAAGGCCGGGCGGGTCAGGAAGCGGTCCTCGAGCGCTCCGTGCACGGCCTCGAGCCGCGCCGGGTCCGGGGAATCGGGCCACACGGCGGCCGTGCCGGCGGGCGATCCGAGATAGCGCTCGGTCAGCGCGTTGCGGGCGAGGAGCGTGGGCGGGGCGGCGGTCATCGGCCTTCTCGGCTCTCGGTGCTGTGCGGGGACGAGGGGGTGGTGCGGAGGGTGACGTGCGCGAGCGCGCCACGGGCACGGTCGAGCGCCTCGTCGGCCGTGGCGGCCACCGCGGTCACGGAGCCGCACCGGTCGCCGGACCCGCGCAGGGGGGACACGGTGTCCCCGACCCGGGTGCCGGGGGCGACGGCCACGACGCCCGGCCCCTGGGCGGCCGTTTCCCAGCCGGAGACCTCGGTGGCGACGCCGGGGGCGGCGGTCAGGAACCAGGTGGCGGCGGCGCCTGCCGGGTCCTCGGCCGGGGCGGGGGGTTCGACGCCCGCGATCTGGGCCGCCAGGAGGTCCCGGATGTCCACGCCGAGGACGTGGCGGACGAGGTCGACGATGCCGTCGCCACCGGGGCGGTTGTGCGACTCGACGACACGGGGTCCGTTCGCCGTGAGGATGATCTCGGTGTGGGCGGGCCCCTCGACGAAGCCCATGGCGTCGAGGAACCGGCGGGTCGCCTCCTCGAGGGCGGCACGCTCCTCCGCGCCGACCCGGGCGGGGACGACGTGGCCGATCTCGACGGCGCCCGCCCCGGTGAACTTCTCGGTCAGGGCGAGGACGCGGTGCCGCCCCCGATCCGTGAACGTCTCGACGCTGAACTCCGGTCCGTCCAGGAACTCCTCGGCGAGCATCACCCCCGGCAGGTCGCCGACGCGCGCCCGCGCGTGGGCGACGGCGTCCTCGTCCCGGACGATCGAGATGTCCGCGCTGCCGGAGCCGTCCCGCGGCTTGAGGACGACGGGCAGGCCGACCCGGGCCACGAACGCGTCCACGTCCTCGGGCGTGCGCATCACCCGCGCCCGCACGGCGCCCGCGTCCGCGAGGGACTCCGCGCGCTGCCGCATCAGCGACTTGTCCTTGAGGATCCGTACGGTCTCCAGCGGGTTCCCGCCGAGGCCGAGGGTGTCACCGATCCGGGCGGCGGCCGTCAGGAACCGCTCCCGCACGGTGACCACGCGACGCAGCGGGAGGACCTGGTGCATCGCCACGGCCCTGCGGACCCACTCGTCCTCGGATCCGTCGGTGAGCAGCCACGCCTCGTCGCAGGCGTCGTGGTGCGCGGGGGTGAACTCGTCGGGCGTACCGCCGTAGACGACGTACATGCCGTGGTCCCGCAGGGCCTTCGGCAGCCGGGTGCCGCCGCCGAGGACCAGGACCGAGGGGCCCCGCTGTCGTGCTCCGGTCGGCCCGGGCGCCGCGGATGCGGACGCGAAGGCGGTCATGCTGACTCCCGTACGGGTAGAGGGGCGAGGGTGGGGTCCGGGGCGTCGGACCGGGAGGCGGCGGCGCGTTCGGCGCGGCGGGCGGCCGCCGGTACGGCGGCGGAGGCCGCCGCGACGACGAGGCCGAGCAGGAGCCATCCGGAGACGGGCCGCCAGTCGGGCCCGTCGGCCAGGCACACGGTGGTGACCACAAGGGGGGCCAGCGCCGCGGTGGTGCCGCGGCCGAGGGAGAAGAAGCCCTGGTACTCGCCGTGCGAACCCGCCGGTGCGAGCTCGTAGCTGAGGCCGTAGCTGCCCGCCGACTGCCACAGTTCACCGGCGGTGTGCAGCACCATGCCGACGACCAGCAGGGTGAAGGCCAGGGGCGCGGAGCCGGCGAAGGCGGTGCAGGCGATCACCGCCCAGCCGGCCCACAGCACCCAGCCGGAGCGGCGTACCGCGGCGGCCGCGGCGGGCACCTCGCCCGTGCCCCGGGAGAAGGGGACCTGGAGGAGGACCACCAGGACGGTGTTGGCCATGATGACGGCGGAGATGCTCCACTGCGGGGCGCTGCTGTGCCCGGCGATCCACAGCGGCAGGGCGAGGGACAGCACGTCGTAATGGATGCTGGTGATCCCGCACAGGATGGTGACCAGGGTGTACGGGCGGTCGCGCAGCACCGCGCGGCGCGGCGGCTTGGACGGTCCCCCGCCGGTGGGTCCGGCGGGTTCGGCGGGCGGGACGCGCAGCAGGGGCAGCGCGGCGCCCACGTAGGCCGCGGCGTTGACGAAGATCACCGTGAGGTAGGCGGCACGCGAGTCGGCGGCCAGGGCGAGGGCGGCGAGCGCGGTGCCCAGGCTCAGGCCGGTGTTGGTCACCGACTTGAGCATGGCGCGCAGCCTCACCCGCTCCTCGCCCTGGCCCACGTTCCCGATGACGGCGCCCCGGGCGGCGTTGCCTCCGCGTTGCGCGAGGGCGGCGACCGTACTGACCAGGGCGAACGCCCACAGGGAGTGCACCAGGGAGAACGCTGCGGTGGCCACGGCCTGGCCGAGCAGGGTGACCGCGTAGGTGCCCCGCGCCCCGAAGCGGTCCGCGATCCGCCCGATCGGGACGGCGGCGGCCAGCCCGATCAGTCCGGAGACCGCGAGCCCCAGGCCGACCTTGGCGGGCGCGAGCCCTACGGAGCGGGTGAAGAACAGCGCGCTGACCGGCAGGAACAGGCCGCTGCCGGTCTGGCCCACGAGGGTGGACAGGGCCAGCGCGCGGGGCGCGCCGGGAGCCGGCAGCAGTGCCCGGATCCGGCCGCCCCGCGCGGCGGTCGGGTCAGGCACGGTCGCTCTCGTCGGCCTCGAGCTCGGCGAGCTTGTCCAGGACGAGTTCCGCGTGGCGCTCGGGGTCGGGCACCGGGTGCAGCAGGGCCCGTACGGTGCCGGCCCGGTCGAGGATCACCGCGGCGCGGGCGAACAGCGTGCGGTCGCCGGCCGTCACCTCGGCGACGCCGAGCGCCCGGCCGAGCGTCAGCTCGCCGTCGCCCACGAGCGGGTAGCCCAGGTCGCGGGTCTGCGCGAACTCGGCGAGATGGCCGGGGGCGTGCGCACTGACGCCCAGCACCCGGACGTCGGCCCGCGCGAACCGGGCGGCGTTGTCGCGCACCGTGCACAGGCCGGTCGTGCAGCCGGCCAGCTCGGGAAGGACCTCGCCGATCCCCGGCTCGGTGATGAAGAACAGCGCGGTCCACCGGTGCTCGGGGGAGGGAACGGCGGCGGGGCCTTCGGTCGTCTCGACGGTGATGTGCATGCAGAGTCCTCGGTGTGGGGGTGTACGGGTGCTGGTGGCGGTCAGACGGAGTCGGCGTACCGCTCGATCTCCCAGGGGGTGACGAGGCGGTGCCACGACGCCCAGTCGGCACGGGAGTTGCGGACGAGGGCGTCGGCGGCGAGGTCGCCCAGGGCCCCGCGCACGGTGCCGTCCTCCTCCAGGGCCCGCAGCGCGGACGGCAGGTCGGTGGGCAGCGCGAGGATGCCGCGCGCGGCGAGGTCCCGCGGGGTCAGCTGGTCGGCCGGCTCCTCGCACGCCTCGGGCAGCTTCAGGTCGCGGTCCTGGCCGTCGGCGAACGCGGCGAGGATACCCGCGAAGAGCAGGTGGGGGTGGGCGGACGGGTCGGGGCTGCGCATCTCCAGGCGGACGGAGCGCGGTACCGCGTTGTTCCCCACGACCTTGAAGGCCGTGGACCGGTTGTGCCGGGCCCAGCTGCGGTGCACCGGAGTGCCGGAGGCGGGAACGAGGCGCTTGTAGGAGTTGACGGTCGGGTTGCCGAGCGCCGTCAGCGCCGGCGCGTGCTCCAGGACGCCGGCGAGCGAGCCGCGGAAGAGCGCGGACATGCCGTCCGGGTCGGTGCCGTCGTGGAACAGCGCCTCGGCGGACGCCTCGGTGCCCTCCAGGGAGACGTGCACGTGCAGGGCGTTCCCGTAGAGATGGGCGAGGGGCTTGGGCATGAAGACGGCGGTCAGGCCGCGGCGGCGGGCCATGACCCGTGCCGTGTGCTTGAGCAGCAGCAGCCGGTCCGCGGTCGACAGCGCGTCGCCGTGGCGGAAGACGAGCTCGCGCTGGCCCGCGCACACCTCGTGGTGGTGCCCGTCGACGGTCAGGCCCATCCGTGCCAGGGCCTCGGCGATGTCCCGGCAGACCTCGTCGGCCTCCTCGTCCACGCTCAGGTCCCAGTAGCCGGCGCCGTCGGCCGGTTCGCCCGCGGTGCCGGGGGCTCCGGGCCGCAGAAGGTAGAACTCGGCCTCGACTCCGAAGACGGGACGCTGCCCGCGGGCCTCCGACGCCCGGACCGCCTGCCGCAGCACCGCGCGGGGGTCCGCGGCGAACGGCCGGCCGGCGGTGTCCTGGATGTCGCAGAAGACCATGCCGACGGTGCGCCCGGAGGGAGTGGTCCAGGGCCGCTGCACATACGTCGACGGGTCCGGGACCAGCCGCAGGTCGCTGTGCTCGGGGTCGCCGTAGCCCAGGACCACGGACCCGTCGAGGGTCCAGCCCCCGTCGCGCACCTCGGCCCAGCGGGCGGCGGGGATCTCCAGGGTCTTGAGGCGTCCGGCGATGTCGGTGAAGAGCAGCTGGACGAAGTCGGCGTCCTCGACGAGGCGGGCGGCCGGTGAAGATGCGGTCATCGCTGTGCTGCTCCCGAGGTGTCCAGGTGGTGCGAGCCGGGTGCGCCGGCCCGTGCGGTCGTGCGGCTGCCGGAGCGGGCCTCGGCCACCGCGGTGTCGTCGGCGTGCACGTCCGGCACGTACCGGGCGAGCACCCGGTCGGAGAGCAGGCCGAGGGAACTCAGGTTGGGGAAGCCCGGGCCCTGCGCCAGGGCGGCCAGGTTCGGCAGGTGCAGGGGGGCGGGCAGGCCGGGCACCGCGAGGGAGGAGTCGATGGACCGCTCGATCCGCTCACGGGTCACGGCCCCGCCGAGCGCGGCCCGCAGGGCTTCCTCGGCCAGGGGACCGAGCAGCCCGGTGAACCACAGCGGGTCGCCACCGGTGGCGTCGACGACCAGGTCGGCGCGGTGGAGCCGCTGCTGCTCGCCGTAGGCGATCTCCACCGCGACCTGGCCGTCGGCGGGGCGGGTACCGACGACACGGCCCGGTTCCCAGGAGACGTTGGTGGTCAGGGCGAGGTCGCTCTGCACCTCCTGGGAGAAGACCGCGCGGTCGGTGCGCCGGATGAACTCCTGCCGGTCCGTCTCGGACAGGCCGGCCCAGCCGGTGGGGTCGCTGTAATAGCGGTTCTCGAAGGGGCTCTCGCCCCGGCTGTAGAGCGTGGCCCGGGGAGCGACGACGGTGACCTTGCGGTCCTGGCCGAGGGCGAGTTCGCGCACGATGGTGCCGGCGGTCTCGCCCGCCCCCACCACGACCACGGTCTCGGCCCAGTCCGGGAAGCCCTCGACGGCCATCTTCCAGAAGCCCGCGGTGTCCAGCACCCGGGCGCCGTCGGCCGGCAGGACGCCCGCGGCCGGGCCCGGTCCGGAGACCAGGAGGCCGCAGCCGTGCACCGCGAAGCGGTCCGCCCCGTCGTCGACGGTCAGCGCCCAGTCCCCGCCCCGCAGTTCGGCGGCGCGGACCTCCCCGGTGACCGTGCGCAGGCCCGACCGGTCGGCCGCCCACTCCAGGTAGTCGGCCCATTCCCGGTGGCTCGGCTGCGGCCGGCTGCGGTCGATCCAGCGCGCGTACAGCCCCCGGTCCTGCAGGTGGCTGGCCCAGCTGAAGCCTGCCATCCGCTGGGCGATCTCACCCGTGACCGGATCGTGGGACTCTCCCCAGGTGGTGCAGTCGTACGGGAAGCCGAGGTCCTTCTCGGGCAGGGTGCCGAGCCGCTGCCTGCCATTGGTCCAGCCCCGTCCCGCCAGCCAGTTCGCGGCGGTGCGGTCGCGCTCGAGGGCGACGATCTCGGGGACGTCGAAGCCGACGGCGCGCAGCACGCTCGACTTCACCGCGAGGGCGACGGCCTTGGGACCCGCGCCGATCACCAGGAGAGGAGCGCCGCCGTGCCGGCTCGTGCTCCGGGTTCCGGCGACGGAGGCCGGGAAAAGCGTTGATGACTGTGACATGGTGGCTCCTGCTCAGAGGAAGCGGGCGGGGTCGAACGCGGCGGGTATGCCGTCCCCCCGGCCGCCGAGGATCCGCTCCGCGAGTTGTTCCGGCATGACCTGCGAGTACGGCATGCCGTGGCCGTTGAACGCGGCCATCACCCACAGACCGTCCGCGCCCGGCCAGGCACCGACCAGCGGGCAGCGGTCCGGGGTGAACGCCATGACGCCGCTCCACGCGCGCACCACCGGCACGCCGGTGGCCTCGGGCAGCAGGGAGGGAAGCGCCTCGGCCAGCCGATCGGCCAGCTCCGGGGAGAAGGCCGGGGTGTTGCCGTCCTCCGGCAGGTCGATGCCCTCGTCACGGCCCGGGACGGTGTTGCGCAGACCGCCGATGAGCAGCGAGCCGTCCGGGGTCTGACCGCCGTACAGCAGGCCGCGGTCGAGCCCCCACTGCGGAATGCGGAAGGACACGGGTGCGGTCTGCACCAGCTGTCCGCGCACCGGGGTGATGACCGGGGCGAGCTCGGGCAGCAGCCGGGGCGTCCAGGCGTTGAGCGCGACGACCACCTGGTCCGCGATCACCTGGCCGGCGTCGGTGGTCACGAGCCATCCGCCGCCGGCGGCCGGCTCCACGGACGTCACCGTGATGCCGCACGCGAACTCCGCGCCGTGGCGCGCGGCCGCGTCCGCCATGCCCCGGACGTACGCCACCGAGTGGACCGCGTCCTGGTCCGGCCGGTGGAGCCCGCCCAGGACGGTGTCCGGGAGGTCGGTGCCGAACACCTCGCGCGCCGCCGGGAGGTCCAGCCAGTCGGCGGCGATGCCGTCCGCGCGCAGCGCCCCGGCGGTCCGCTCGAGTTCGGCGGCCTCGTCCTCGGTGACGGCGAGGTCGAGCTTCGTGGTGGGGAAGCGGGTCGCCTCCAGTCCCTCGCGTGCGGCGACTTCGCGCACCAGGTCCCGGTTGACGAGGGTGGCCCGGTAGATGGCCAGCGCCTCGTCGTGCCCGAACTTCTCGATCGCGAGGGCGTGCTGGGCGTTGCCGCCCTGGATGAGCCGTCCGGCGTTGCGGCCCGAGGAGCCCATGGCCGGGGCGGGGTTGCGGTCCAGCACCAGGGGCCGCTGCCCGGCCCTGGCCAGCCAGTACGCGAGCGTGGAGCCCATCACGCCGGCACCGAGCACGCAGACGCCGGTGCGTCGCGGCAAGGCCGCGCCGCCGGTGGTCCATTCCGGGCCGGTGGCCAGCCAGTAGGAGTCAGGAGATTGCATGGGAGTCCTTGTCGGGATGCCGGTGGTCATCAGGTCCAGCACTCGGAACTGGGCAGGCGGCGGGCGGGCGGCTCGCCGGGGGCCGCCGGGGAGGTGACGACGGAGACCGTCGCGGCGATGCGCTCGGCCCGCTCGACGGCGGACGCCGTGTCGTCCCCGACGGTGATGACGTAGCCGAGGCGGTGCAGATTGGTGGTGACCGGTTCGACGACGTCGCCGGGCCGGGTCAGCAGGACGAGCCGCTCGCGGGCGGGGTCGAGCCGGGCCGACGCCTCGGCGACGCCGTCGATGCGGCGGACGACGCCGGGCTCGCCCGTGAGGAAGCGGATCGCCGCGCCCGAGGTGAACGCGGTCCGCTCGAGGGCGTCGAGGTCGACCGGCCGGCCGAGCGCGAGATCCGCCGCGATGCCGTAGACGTCCACCCCGCCGGCGAGCCGGATGAGGTCCAGGATGCAGTCGCCGGCGGGCCGGGGGTTGACCTCGATGATCCGGGGGCCGTCGGCCGTGAGGATCATCTCGGTGTGCGCGATGCCGTGGTCGTAGCCGACGGCCTTCAGCGCGGCGGCCGCGATGTCGCGCACCTCCTGGTCCAGGCCGCCGCCGAGACGGGCCGGCATGGCCTGACCGAGCTCGACGAACGCCTCACCACGGGTGCTGAGCTTCTCGGTGCAGGCCACGACCACCGTGCGGCCGTCGACGGTGACCGTCTCGACGCTGATCTCCTCACCGATCAGCTCCTCTTCGGCGAGGAGGCTGCCGGTCTTGGTGAACGGCGCCGCCGCGTCCCAGGCCGCGTCGAGCTCGCTCGCGTCGCCGGCCCGCACCACACCGCGCCCCGCCGAGGAGTCGGCGGGCTTGACGATGAGGGGGAAGGCGAGGCCGGCGATCGCCGCCTGCCGGTCCGCCGTGGCGGTGACGGCCGCGTCGAGCACGCGGAAGCGCGGCCCGGGCACTCCGGACGCGGCGAAGCGCTCACGGGCCCAGGTCTTGTCGGTGAGGTTGCTCAGGGTGCTCGGCGAGCAGCCCGGCAGGCCGAACTCCTCGGCGAGCCGCGCCACGAGGGGCAGGGTCGAGTCGAGGAAGCCGATGACGCCCTTCTCGCCCGGAGCCGCGGCCAGCGCGGCGCGGCAGGCCTCGTACACCTCCTCGGCAGGGCGTTCCGGCGAGAGCGGAATCTGCTGGTCCGCCAGCCTGAGGTAGGCGGCGGTGGCGCTCTCCGCGACCGCCAGTCCGAAATCCGTCCGGGCGGCCCACGAGGACAGCGCCTGCTCGCGCAGGCAGCCCACACGGACCAGCAACAGGAGGGCTTTCGCGTCCATTGCCACAACTTTCGTTCAAGAGAGGTCATTTGACAGCACAAGTACGGTTCGGCGCGTTGGATCATGAACCCGCCACCGGCGTGATGTCAACGAATGGATGAACAAACCGCAAATGTCACCTGAACATCAGGTGAACACCGATGGATGGAGATACGTCCGGTTGCCATGTCGGACGGCGGATCATGGACGCTACAGCGCCCAAACCTCTCCGTTGGCTGGAAAAACGGCCAGAACGATGGCCTGTTTAGGTGACGGGGTCATGACCGTGAGAGATATGGAATCATCCCTTCCGAGAGCTGCGGGACGTCCTGACGGCACGTCAGGCGCGAGGAGTCGCAAGGGGTGTCGACCGCAGGTCGGACGGGAAACGAGATGCTCATGGCGGGCCGGCGGGCGGCGCGCCAGGGTGTGCCGAGGTAACAGCGGGTACGGCGGGGCGCTCCCCCGGCCGTCCGGAGTGCCGGGGGGATCCGGCCCGGCGGTCAGCCGCCGAGCGCCGCGCGGTGGTCGCGGGCCAGGCCCAGGTACATCGCGGCGTTGATCCTGATGTGCTCGCGCTCCTCGTCGGTGAGCTGCCGCCGCACCTTGGCGGGAACTCCGGCGACCAGCGAGCCGGGCGGCACGTCCATGCCCTGCGGGACGAGCGCCTGGGCGGCGACGAGCGAGCCGGCCCCGATCGTGGCGCCGTTGAGGACGGTGGCGCCCATGCCGATCAGGACGTCGTCCCCGACCGTGCAGCCGTGCAGCACGGCGTTGTGCCCGACCGTCACCCGCTCGCCGACGGTCACGGGGAAGCCCGGGTCGACGTGGACGGTGCAGTTGTCCTGGATGTTGCTGTCGGCGCCGAGGACGATGGGGCCGCAGTCGGCGCGCAGCACGGCGTGGTACCAGACGCTCGAGCCGGCCGCCAGGGTGACGTCCCCGAGCACGACGGAGGTCGGCGCGGTGAAGGCCTCCGGGTCGACGTCCGGTTCCTTGCCGCCCACTCCGGCGATCAGCGCCCGCTCCCCCATGACCCTCTCCTCACCCCGTACCGGCCTGCTGCAGGGCACGGTAGTGGGTGGACACCGGCGCCACGCCCGCGTGGGGCCAAGATCACACGCGAACGGCCCCCGGCCGGAGCCGGGGGCCGTTCGCGTGCCCTGCCGTGGTTCGAGGAGCAGTGCCGCCTAGTCCGCCGCGACCGCCTCGGTCTCGGCGGGGCGTCCGGCCGGCTCCGCGGCGGCCTGTGCGTCCCCGGCCTTCTTGGCCTTGATCCGCATCACGACGAACGAGCCCAGGCCGAAGAGCACGGCGGCGACCAGCCCGAGCCAGGAGAACTTCTTCAGCCACTCCTCGGCGACCTTGCCCACGGAGTAGATCACCGCGACCGTACCGCCGGCCCAGACGATGCCGCCGAGGACGTTGGCGATCAGGAACTTCCAGTACGGCATCTTCAGCACGCCCGCGAGCGGGCCGGCGAAGATCCGCAGCAGAGCGATGAAACGGCCGACGAAGACGGCCCACATGCCCCACTTCTGGAACGACCGCTCGGCGGTGGCCACGTGGTGCGGACCGAAGTGCTTGGGGAACTTGCGGCCGAGCCACTCCAGCAGCGGCTTGCCGCCCTTGCGGCCGATGAGATAGCCGATCGAGTCGCCGATGATCGCGCCCGCGACGGCGCACGCGCCCAGGATGTACGGATTGATGTGGTCCTGCGTGGCGGCGAGCAGCGTGGCGCTGACGAGGACGATCTCACCGGGAAGCGGGATGCCCAGGCTCTCCAGCCCGATGACCCCGCCCACCAGGAGGTAGACGACGATCGCCGGAACTGTCTCGAGCCACTCCTGGATGTGCAACGCCGGTTCCTCCCGTTGAACGATCTGCTTCCCGGCGTGCGCCGCATCGGCGCACGCCAGGAAGCCTACTGGAGGTGAAGACTCACCGAGGCGCTCGACGGTTGAGGTCGGATGGCATCGATCCGGTTACACGTTCGACCGCGAGCGCCACGGGTGCGGTCATGCCGTGGGCGCCGCGAGGCCCATGGCGATGAAGTGGAACGGCAGGCGTCCCCACGTCCCGCTCGTGCTCGCGGTGTAGATCGTGGCTGTGGTCGTGGACACGCCCGCGACGGTGACGATCGCCGTCGCACTGCCCTGCGCCGAGGTGGCCACGACGACGGGCGGCGAGGTGAAGGCCTTGGTGAACGTGATCGTGAAGGTCGAGGTCCCTCCCCAGACCGCGGTGAACCCGGAGCCCGAGATGATGTTCGCGTTGGCCCCGATGGTTCCGTACACCCGACGCTCCACCGGCTGCGGAGCGCTGACGCGGAAGCTGAGCTTCGAGGTGGTGGCGCCTATGATGAGGCCGTCCGTGACAGTGCGGTCACCTGGAGTGGCGTTCGGCAGGGCCTGGACGTTGACGGAGTAGAACCCCTCCGGCTTGTTGCCGATCGCCTCGGCCTTGAAGCGCACGAGTCGGCCGTTGGGGTCGCGGCTCTCGATCGGCAGCGGCCGGTTGATGCCGGAGTCCAGGTTCATGTAGCGGATCTCGCCGGTCGGGGGGAAGACCAGGCCATCGGGGAGCTTGACCTGGATGATCTCGCCGGGGCCGACCGGGTCGCCGTCGACGTACACCTCGATCGCGAACGAGGCGTTGGCCCCGGGCTGCAGGACCTGCGGGTTCGGGTTGCCCTGAGCGATGTGGAATGCCATGTCTCTGCTTCCTTCTTCTGTGGGTGAGTGGTCACCCGTCGGTGACGGGTGCCTCGTGCGGGGGCCGGATGCCCGGGGTGACCCGGTGGTAGGCCGCGAGCTGCGCGGCGGCGATCCGGTCCCAGTCCAGGTGGGCCACTGTGGGTGGCCCCTTCGCGCCCAGCGCCGCGCAGCGGGCCGGGTCACGGGTGAGGGTGGTGAGGGCGGTGGCGTAGGCGTCGAGGTCGCCGGGCGGGACGCGCACGCCCACGTCGTCGGTGACCAGGTCGCGCAGGCGGGGGATGTCGAAGGCCAGCACGGGGGTGCCGGTGGCCAGGGCCTCGGCGGCGACCATGCCGAAGGTCTCCTGGCGGCTGGGCACGCAGGCCAGGCGGGCCGAGGCCAGCAGGTCGAAGCGGGCCGGGCCGTCGACACGGCCCAGCCAGCGGACGCGGTCGGCGATGCCGAGCCCGTCGGCCAGGGCGCGGGCGGTGGCGGCGTGGGGGCCGTCGCCGGCGATGTGCAGGGCAGCGGTGGTGCGGGGGGCGGCGAGCGCGTAGGCGCGCAGCAGCAGGTCCAGGCCCTTGGAGGTCGTCTCGAGGCGGCCCAGGTAGAGCACGTGATCGCCCCGTTCGACGCGGGGGCGGGTGAACGCGGCCCGGTCGACGCCGTTGGGGATCACCTCGACGTGGGCGGCCGGGTTGCGTCCGCGCAGCTCGGCGCCGAGGTCGTCGCTGACGGCGAGGAGTGTGGTGTGGGAGGCGAGGCCGCGTCGTTCGACGGCGCCGAAGGGCAGGTGGAACTCGCGGGCCTTGTCCGCCGCGAACAGCCACTGCACGAGCCCGACGACCGGCCTGCGGGTCAGGTAGGGGACGCAGACGGACGAGAAGGGGGCTGCGAAGTCCTCCACCACGACGTCCGGGTCGTAGCGGCGCGTCAGCCATGGCAGGCGCGTGACGATCGCCGCGAAGTAGGCGATCTGGGAGGTGAAACGGCTGCGGGCGAGCGGCCCGGGGTGTGCGGGCAGAGGTACGTAGCGAACACCGTCACGGACGGTTTCGGTGGCGCCGGGCCAGGGGGCGACGACGACGGTCACCTCGACGCCGCGCGCGGCCAGCCGTCGGTTGACCTCGTGCGTACGGACCGATCCGCCGCCCGCGCCGGGCCGCCGCGGGTCCTCGAAGCCGAGGTGGAGCACGCGGTACGGGCCGGGGCGGCGGGGTCGGGTGCGGGCGGCCAGGCCCGCGCCGCCCAGCACGGCGAGTGCCGCGAGGGCCCACGGCAGGGGGTACGGCCGCAGGGTGAGCAGCGCACAGGCGGCGACGCCGCCCGCCAGGAGCGGCCCGGCAGCCCCTGCGACCGGTCCGAGTCCGCCGACCCGGCGCCGCGCCCGCCGAACCGCCACCACCGCGACAGCACAGGTCACGGCGGCCGAACACCAGGCCAGGGCCAGTGGGCGAGCTGCGGTGAGCCCGTAGCCGGCACCTCCGATCAGGCAGGCGAGGGCCAGCGTGACGACGACCGGCCGGGCCGGGCCCCAGGCCTGGAACACCACGGTCGCCAGGACGATCGTGGCGCCCGCGAACCCGGCCAGGGCCAGCGGTGGCATCAGCACGGCCGAAGCCGTGTAGTGCCGGGGCAGCACAAGCCCCACCACCGCGTCGGGGCAGGTGGCGATGGTGACGGTGACAGCGGTTCCGGTGATCCAGTGCAGTCGCAGCGCCGTGCGGAAGCGATCACGTGCCTCGTGGGAAGGCCCGGCCGCGAGCCGGGGGAAGACGGCGGTGGCCAGAGCGGTCGACAGGAAGAGCGGCACCCGGGCGAGAACGAGCAGCGCCTGGTACGGCGCCAGCTCGGCCGAGCCGCCCCGCACCGCCACCGCGACCACCACGTCCAGGGTGAACAGCACGCAGGTGAGGACCTGGATGCCGCCGATGGCGGCGGCGTGCCGCCACAACCCGTGGTGGCCGGGGGCCGGCTCGGCCGGCCCACACGCTGCCGGCTCCCCTCGCAGGGCGAGGAGCCCGGCGGCGGCCGTGACCCCCGCGCCGGCGGCGAAGGCGCCGATGGCCCCGGCACTCCCCCACCCCGCCGCGACGGCCCCGACGGTGGCGGCGATACGGACGGCCACCTCGGCGACCCGCAGCGCCGCCAGGCCGGCGAAGCGCTCGAGACCCTGCAGATAACCGGCTCCCACCGAGTTGAGCCAGAGCATCACGCATGCCGCCGCCAGCCCGGCGAGCGGGCCCGGCCCGGCATACGAGGCCACAGCCCCGCACGCCGCGGCTGCCGTCAGGAAGCCCAGGCCGAGCGCCAGCCACAGGCACGTACGCACCGCCATCCACCGTCGTGCGCTGCCCGGGGCGCTGTCGGCGACCTCGCGGGCCAGCACCCAGGGAACGGTGGCACCGGCGAGCGTGCCCACGCTGAGCAGTACCGAGGAGACGGCGGCGTAGACGGTGAAGTCGGGCGCGGCCAGGCGGTGGACGAGGAACAGGGAGAGGCCGTAGTTTCCCGCGCCGACCAGCACGGCGGAGAGGGCGAGAGGCAGAGCCCCACGGACCGTCCCCGTCTTCTTCGGGAGTACGGCGGGAGCAGTGGTCGTCACCATCGTCACCCCGCCCTTCCAGAGCGGGCGACCAGGGCCCGGACGTCGTACACGCGCAGCGCGCCGACGGTCCTGCCGGGCTCGCTGTGGACGAGCCGGGCCTCGCGCTCGAGCACTGGGGGCAGCCCGGGGCCGATCCGCGCGTACCCCTGCTTCGCCAGTTCGGTGGACAGCACGAGGTAGTCGACGCGGTCCCGGCGCAGGTCGGCCGTGGTCCGCCAGTCGGCGAGCCGGGCGCCGGGCAGGACGAAGGACGTGCCCTCGTCGGTGGCCGCGAGGACGCTGCCCTCGGGCAGGTGCGTACGGGACCAGGTCAGGGTCCGCCGAAGAGCGTCGTCGTGACGGGTGTGGACGCGCGCCCAGACGACGGCGTTCACGGTCAGGGCGAGAGCAGCGAGCACGGCGACCGTCCTGATCGCCATGGCCCGGTCCCGGAGAAGGACGTCGGCCGCGAGCGCGAGAGCGGCGGTGCTGGTGACGACCAGCGGGTAGAACATCTGCTCCTCGAGGGTGCCCACCGCCACCGCGTACATCAGGTGCAGCAGCGTGCACGCCGCCCACGCCGCGATCAGGATCCGCCCCGGGCTGCCGGCGAACATCTGCGGCCGCCGGACTCGGCACCACAGCAGCCACGCGGTCGCGGCGGTGCCGAACGCGATCAGCGCGTAAGGAACGGCGAACTGACCGAGCTGGACCAGCAGCCGGTCGGTGAACGCCACGGATCCGTCAGCGCTGTTGAAGCCGCTGATCTGCTTGACGCCCAGGGCGCGGGCGATCCCGTCGGTCTTCTGCGCCCACCAGGCCGCCCAGTTGCCGGTGGCGGCCGTCGTCACGACGTACACCGCGTACCCGGCGGCGGTGACGGCGGCCGCGGTCAGCCGCATCCGCCGCACCTCGCCGCGCGCGGCGAGGCCCAGCACGGTGACGGGCACGAACGTACCCAGCGCGTACGGTTCCTTGGTGGTCACCGCGAGCGCGAACAGCAACCCCGCGCCCGCCCCGGCCGCGACTCGACCGCGTGGGTCGGCCGGGGTACGGGCGAGCACCAGCATGCCGAACGCGGAGGCGGCCGTGGCCTGGGCCTCGAGCATGACCCGGCTGTCGAAGCGGTTGAGGAAGGGATCGAGCGCGAGGAACAGCCCGGCGGCCAGTGCCAGCGGGGCGCGCACCGCGCGGCGCAGCAGCACGGTGACGGCGACGACGGTCAGCGCACCGGTGACGGCCACGACGGGCCGCAGGTCCAGCACTTGGTGGAGCAGGTCGCCGGAGGCCTGGCCGGTGAGACGCATGAACGCGGCCAGCACGGCGAAGAGGGCGGGCGGGTGGAGGGCGAAGAACCGGCCGTCGAAAACGGGACCTTGACCGTCGGCGAGGTGGCGGCTGATGGCGGTGTAGTAGAGCTCGTCGACGAACACGTCGTACGAGCGGCCTATGCCGGCCAGCCGCACCGCGAGTGCGAGGGCGAGGAGAGCGCTGAGGAGGGCGGCCCAGGTGATGGCGCGGCGGCGGCCCGGTTCATGCCGCCGCGCCCGGGCAGGGGGGTGGGCCTGCCAGCCAAGGATGTCGTGGTGGCGGGCGAGGCGGATGGACACTCGTTCGTCGCCGGTGTCGACGCCTATGCGGGCCAGGACGGCTTCGGCGTCGCGTTCGTCGGCGCCGAGCAGCAGGATTCCGGGGCGGGGCCCGGTGAGGTCGATCAGGTCCGTGGTGCGCAGGGCGGCGAGATCGGCGCGTTCGAGGATCTCGGCCGGGGCGCTGACGAGCGTGCAGGCGTCGGTGAGGGTGCGCCGTTCGGCGGCCTTCCCCGGGCCGGTCCTGCGCAGTCGGCCGTCCTCGGCGGTGAGCGCCGCCAGGAGGTGGGAGGCGGTGGCCGTCCAGCCGAACCTGGCCGCCCATTCTCGGCACTCGTTCTCCCAGCGGGCGGCGTCCTGCGGTGATTCGACGGTGCGCAGGGCCTTGGCGAGGCCGGAGGCGAGGTCGTCGTCGGGGCTCAGGAGCCAGCCGGTGACGTCGTGGCGGACGGTGTCGCGCAGGCCGGGGACGTCGTAGGCGAGGGCGGGTACCCCGGCCGCCGCCGCCTCCATCACCGACAGCCCCCAGCCCTCGGCGAGCGAAGTGGTCGCGGTGATCCACGCGGACTCGACAAGGGCGTCGCGATCCTCCGCCGGCACGCGGCCGTGCAGGACGACGCTGTCGCCGACGCCGAGCTCGTCGACGAGCGCGCGCAGTGGTTCGCGTGCCTCGCCGTCCCCGACGATGTGCAGTTCGACGCCCGGGAGTTCGAGACGGAGGGCGGGCATGGCGCGGACGAGCCGGTCGACGCGCTTCTGTGTGACGAGCCGGCCGACGCAGACGATGCGCGGTGCCCCGGCCCGGCGCCGTGGCCGGGGCACCGGTGGCGGGGCGGGTTCGAGCCCGGCGGGCGCGAAGTGGACCGGCCCGCGCACGGCGAGCCGCCGGCGGATCTCGGCCCGGGTGGAGGGCGAGACGGCGCACACCGCCCGCCGCCCGTAGACCAGGCCGCTCCCCCGCCCCTCCAGCCAACGGCCGATACCGGCGACCGGACGCGGGAACCACAAGGCGAACTGGCCCTGATGGACATGGTGGATGAGCAGTACGACGGGGGTGCGGCGGCGCAGCACGAGCGGGGTGAAGAAGGGGATGCCGTTCTGCGAGTCGATCACGCCGGCCACGGTCCGGCGGTGACGCAGCAGCCACAGCAGAACGAACAGGTAGACCGTGAACCGGCCGCCGCCGCGTACGACTGTGCCGTGACCGGTGTCCTCGCGCCGGGCGGCACCCCGGGGGCGGGAGGTCAGGTAGGTGACGCGGACGCCCGCGTCATGGAGCTGACGGGCTACTTCCTCGCAGTACAACTCCGCGCCGCCCGCCTGCGGGTGACGGCCGTCGCGCCAGTTGCACACGACGACGTGACGATCCTGCCAGTCCCCGGTGGCAGGGAGGACGGCGCGTAAGTCCGCCGGGTTCATCCCGCCTCCCCGAGGGTACGGGCGGCAGAGAGAGAGTGGTGGACGGCCCGGGGCGGGAGGTCGTGCATGGTCCGGTGCAGCCGCCACAGTTCGCCGGCCACCCGTCGGCCGTCGGCGAACGGCCGGAAGCTGGAGCCCCCCTGATCGCTCCAGACGACCGGGAACTCGGTCAGGCTCAGCTCAAGGTCACGGGCCCGGGCGATCACCTCGAGGTCGAAGGCGAAGCCGGTGGTGGTGACGTCGGCGAAGATCCGCCGCGCGGCCTCCGCCTGGAAGAACTTGAACCCGCACTGGGTGTCCTTGACCGGCCCCGAGAACCGCCGCGTCGCCAGCCGGAACCCGGCCCCGCCCAGCCGCCGCAGGGCCGGCTGACGAACCGGCATCCGCGCCCCGGTGCAGCGACGCGACCCGATGACCACCTGCCAGCCGTCCCACAAGCGCTCGACCGCGTCGTCGATGGCCGTGGCGGGAGTGGCGAGGTCGGCGTCGCAGAACCCGACCCATCTGGCCCGTGTGGTGACCATTCCCCTGGCCACAGCCGCTCCCTTGCCGCGCCGCGAGCAGCCGGTGACGGTGATCGGAATCCCGGAGGCGGCGAGCCGGTCCACGCACTCGGCCGTGCGGTCGCTGCTGCCGTTGTCGACGACGCGCAGCGCGGTGGTCAGGGGCATGCCGCGTAAGTGCTCGGCGAGGGCGAGCACGGTGGGGGCGAGGCGGTGTTCCTCGTTGTAGGCGGGAATGACGAGTTCGAGGTCATAGGAAGCGGCGGCCGGGGGTGCTGCGCTGCGGGGGTGTTCCACTGCGGTCTCTCCTTTTCGCATCGTGCGAGGGCGGGTGGTGCGGGGACATTCGCAGGAGGGGGCAGCCAATAGCCAACAGGGGCCGCGCAAGGAATTACTGAACGACTCATTGACGAGCCCGCGAGGCCGACGGGTGCTTGTTTATTCGGGCTGGTCGGAGCGGATACGTCTGGGGGAATGTGTCCCGGGCCACAACCCACGGGAGTTGACGCTTCCATGGGACGGTAACCGGACGACTCGAAGGAGCCGCGGCTCCACGAACCCGCAGGTGGCAGGCGCTTGGCGAAGGGTGTGCGAACGAATCCGGACCGGACCCGTTGAATACTCACGGAAGTGGATTTGACCGTGCCGTGACGCCACCTCACGATGAGGGGCCGCCTGTGATCCGGACCGGGAGGGGCTGCCCAGCCGGATATCGACTGGGCAACCGGAGTCCGGAGCGGGTCGCCTACCGCGCGACATCCGGGTCCGGCACGGAGGGGCCGAGCCAGACGTGGGCGAGAAGCATGCCGTTCTGACCGCCCGGGTTGGCGGGCAGTTCCTTGTCGAAGCCCGAGGGGCCCGGGTTGGCGAATCGAACGGTCACTTCGCCGACACCTTGCGGGGCCCGGAACCGCAGCCGGCGCTTGCGCCAGAGCGGGTCATTGATTTTCTTCCGGAGGTCCTGGGAGGAGACGGCACCCTTTCCGCCGTAGTACTGGACGTAGTCCTCCCAGATCAATACGGTCCCGGAGCCCGGAGCGCCGTACCGCACGTCGGCCCGCAGAAATGCGGGCTCCCCGGGAACCTTCAGAAGGTGATACCCCGTCCAGAACGACAGCTCGTACCAGGAACCGGGAGTCACCGTGACGGACTGCTCGATGTACCCACACGCGTTGTCCCCGTCGATGTCGACGATGTTCTCGCCGGCGACAAAGGGGTGTTCGCGGTCCTGCGGGAAGTGCCCGTCCTTTTCCCCGCCGATCAGGTCGATCAGCGCGCCGGGCGTGCCCGTCCGGGAGGGAACCCACTTGCCGTAGCCCTGATAGGCGCCCACACTCCAGGAATCGAGAACACGAGTCCTCCGCGCGTAAAGAACACCCTGATTGGGCTCCCATTTCCCGTCCGCCGCGAACTGGATTTCGGTGAACCCACCGTTCTTGATGAGGTTTTCCGTCGGGCGCGCATCGGCGACCTCGAACTCCACACTGGATTTCACGCCCGCGATCTCCAGCGCGTCATCCAGTTTTCGCAGCCCGGGCGCCGCATCCGGCAGCGCCCGCACATCGATCGAATAGAACCCGTTCTGCTCCGGCGTGCCGTCGTTCAGGTGTAGCTCGCTCTCGAACCGCAGCTGCCGGGACTGCGGGTCCCACCTGGGGTCCAGCGGTATGTTGATCTTCGCAGGGCCGACGATGTAGTGGACCTCGCCACCATCGGGAAATGTCACGCCGTCGGGGAATGTCACCGCGATCCATTCCTTCTGACCGCTGATTCGGACATCCGATGTCACATCGACGGTGAAGGATGCCGAGCCCCCCGGTCGCACAGTGGGCACAAAGCCCTGCCTGATTGCGAGAGTCATTCTTCCGCCTTCCTGTCGTCTGGTCCGGACAGAATCGGACTCTAACCGGACGGGCACCCGTGAACGCAAACCGGAATTAACCATTACGGCATGCTTCGCACGCATCAAGCCATGCTTTTCGGCGAGTTTTTCACGGGGCGATCACAGGGAAACCTTTGCGGGATACCGGGTTTCTCTCGGTTGTCAAGAGCGCGTTCAGCAGGGGAAACCGAACAGTGTGGAAGCGGCTAAATCCGAGCAGGGGACCGAGCGCCGATATGACAAGCGTCTCCGGAAGCCGGTACGAATGAAGGGCAGTCGGCGAAGGGCCGACCCGGCGAAAGGGAAAGCAATGCCAATCGCGTTCAAGACCGTCACCTTCGAGGTGAACAGGGCACCCATGGCCGGCGCGTACATCAAGCCCCAGGGGTTCGCGGTCCCGGGGACGGTCCGCCGCAACGAGAAGGGCAAGCCGGTCCTTCAGGTGGCTCTTCAGTCGTTCGAAATGGAGGTGCTGGTCGACGGCAACCCCTCCCACTGCTCGATGGCCCTCGACCAGGTCAAGCTGGAGTTAGTGCCGAGCACCAACGAGGACGACGACGGCGCGGTCAGGCTGACCCTGCTCCGGCGCAACCACCCCAATGACGCGAGGAACAACCCGCCGTGGGGGTTCCGCGGGGTGGTCACCGCCCTGGTCATCGCGGACATCGCGAGCTCCTGACCCGGAAGCGCCGGCACTCCCCCACACAGGCCGGCGCCCCCCGCACACACAAAAGGCCCCACCCGATCCCTCGGGTGGGGCCTTCACCTGTACCGGCGGTCACGCCACGGGACTACGCGTTGGGCCGCAGGGTCCACACGACGGTCCTCTGGCCCCTTGGAACCCGCCTCGACGGCCCGACAGTCTTCCGGCGACGGGTCAGCGTTGGTAGAGGGTGATCTCCAGGCCGCGGGCACTGCGGTGGTGGGCCGGAGCCAGGCCGGCGCCGGCGAGGGCCTGTTGCTGGGCCGCTGCGGAGCGGGTGGCGGCTTGGCAGGCACCGGCGGAGAGGTGGCGGCACGTGATGTGCCAGACGCGGGGCGCGTGGGCGAGGCGGCGGTGCAGGAGGGCCGGGTCGGCGGGCAGGTTGTCCAGAGTGCCGCGCTCGGCGGCCGTCTTGGCCGTGCCCAGGTCGGGGAGGTGGGCGAAGACCTCCGGGTAGGCGGAAGCGATCAGTTCGCAGCGGCCGCCGCTGAAGAGGACGCCGTCCTCGGGGGCGGCGTGGCTGCGCAGGGTGGTGAGTATGGCGGTGGTGTCCCAGGGGCGGCTGTCCTGCTGGCGTATCGCGAGGTGGGACACGGCGATCGGGGCGGCCAGCAGGAGCGCGAACAGCAGCCGCTCGCGCGGCAGGAGGACGGTCGCGGCCGCCGCGAGCAGCAGGGCCAGGGCGGGCATGCAGAACAGCAGGTAGCGGTAGGCGAAGAGCGGCCGGCCGAGGGAGACGGCCAGCAGGAGCAGCGGGGGTACGGCCAGCCAGGGCCCACCGACGGCGAGGAGCAGGGGCGGAGCCTGATGTCGACGGGCCACGAGGAGGGCTACGGCGGCGAGGGCCGTGAGGGCGAGCAGGAGTTTCAGGACGCTGGGAAGGGTGTCCTGCCCCGGGGTGAGCAGCCAGGTGAGATAGCTGAACGGGGTTCCGGCGGTGACCGGTGCGGCTTCGCCCACGGCGGAACGCTGCCGGAATCCGAGAAGCAGCAACGGGACGGCGGCGGTGATGCCCACGGCCTGGGCCATCAGCAGGCGTACGGCCCTGCGGCGGCCGGGACGTCGCAGGGCCACGGTGACCGCGTGGGCGGCCACGAGCAGCAGCCCCATCACGTTGAACCAGCCCAGCAGGGCTATCAGTACGGCGTAGCCGGCCGGCCACCGGGCATTGCCGGAACCGGACAGGGTCTTCACCAGGGCGCCCGTGGCCAGTACCGCGACGGCCATGACGAAGGGGAAGGAACGGGCTTCCTGTGCGTACCGTGACGCGGTGGGCATGACGGCGAGCAGCAACCCCGCGTACAGCCCGAGGCGTCGGCCGCCGAGCAGCCGTCCCAGCCACCCGAGGCCGCCGGCCGCGACGGCCACCGCCATCGCGGAGGGCAGCCGCACCGTCAGCTCGTTGACCCCGGCGGCCTGCCCGAGCAGATACACCAGTACGTAGTGCAGGCCATGAACCACGTCCACGTGTCCCAGCAGCTCGATCAGTCGCGGTCCGGAGCGGTGCGCCACGTCCATGGTGACGATTTCGTCGGTCCACGCGGAGGGGCCCGTGATCCCCCACAGCCCGAGGCCGAGCCCGACGATCGCCGGTGCCCCTACGGCCGCCTGTTCCCGGAGCGGGGACCCTCCGAGAAAGGAGCCGGCAGGCGCGCCGGATATGGCGGGGTGGGGGGAGCGGGACATGGCGGTGCTTTCTTTCCGGTGATGCCGCCCGCGCGAGGGGTGCGGGCGTGCCGAGACGCCCGGGCAGCGTCGGCAGGGCGGCGACGGAGGGGAGGGCCATGGGCCGGGACTCGGCGAGGTGTTGTGGCCCGTGGTGGTCGGCGATGCCGCTGCTTCAGCCGTGGCGAGCGGGGCGTGCGGCCGCGAGTTCGCGTTCGACGGGCGTGCGGTAGCAGGGGGTGACGCGGGTTGCGTCGAGGAAGATGGCCAGGCGCTGGACGGCGTTGTTGATGAGGGCGCGGGTGTGGCGGCCGGGGTCGGTCAGGAGGCGGTGGTTGATGTGGCCGTCGGGGTGCTGGGCCCAGGCGCCGATGATGCGGCCGTCGGCCCAGATGGTGGGGCCGATGTTGCCGTTGCGGTCGAAGAGGGCCGGGGTGTGGTCGGGGTCGAGGTAGAAGTCGCGGTGACGCCAGCCCATGGGCGTGGGGTCCAGGCCGGGCAGCAGGGCCACCCACGGCTCCGGCTCGCTGCCGGCCGGGGGCTGGTTGTCCTCGGGGAGGAGGTAGCCGGTGCCCTCGTCGAGTTCGACGGCTTCGGCGCCGGTGGCGGCGATGACCTTGCGGGTGTCGGTCAGCGTCCAGCCCGTCCACCACTTCACATCCGCCGCGGTGACGGGCCCGAACGCGGCCAGGTAGTGCCGGGCCAGCACGGTCTTCGCCTCGGCCGCGGGCATGGCGGGGAACGGTTCGGCCTGCTCCCAGCGGAACTGCGCGGAGGTCCACGAACCGGCCGGGCGGGTCCGGCGAATGCGCCCTTCGGCGGCGAGGGTGCCCAGGATCGGGGCACTCACGCGCTGGCGGGTCTCGTACGACTTACCGGCGTTGACGGCGTAGTCCTCGCGCAAGTCGGGGATGTCCGTGGCGAGTTCGGCGGCGGTGGCCCGGCCGCGGGAGGTCAGGGCGGCGAGCGCGGCCTTCTCCACGGCCGCGTAGCGGGCCGGTGACCAGCCCAGCGTGGCGCGCAGGTGCTCCACAGCGGCATCGCGGCTGCGACCGGCGTCCTTGACGGTGGCGGCGTGGAGGACGGGTGCCAGGTGGTGGGGCGTGACGAACATGGTGCGGCGCATGCACCGGATACGGGCGAGCGGGGGCGTCGCGTCGTAGAGGGCGTGGTCGATGACCGCGGCCGTGGGGGCCTGCATGCGCGCGGCAGCGGAGAGGAAGACGGTGGCGGGGTCGGTGGCGTGCAGACCTATGAGGGCCTCCGTCACCTCCTGCGGGCCCGAGGCCCGGCGGGCCGGGGCTAGCAGGTGCCGTGCGGCCAGGCGCAGGCGGCGTTCGGCGGGAGTGATACGGCGCAGGGTGGTCATCGTGCGGGTCTTTCGGGCTTGCGGGGGGGGCGGCGCGGTCAGCGGACGAGGCTGAGGTTGAAGTGCTCGTGGCCGGCAGCCACCAGGGGCGGGAGGCGCGGGGGCCGGTGCCGGGCCACAGGCAGGGCAGGGCCCGACCCCGGAGCCCAAAGGGGATGTCAGTACTGCCAGTTGGCGGCGGGGCTGATGCAGAACGGCTGGCCCGACGGGTCGAGCAGGACCGTCCACTGTCCGCCCCCGGGCTGGTGGTCCGGCTTGGTCGCGCCCAGCTCGAGCAGCCGCTTCTCGCCGGCCTCGACGTCGTCGAAGGACAGGTCGAGGTGGAAGGGCAGCTCGTCCTGCGGCCAGTTCGGCGCCTGGTGGTCACGGGCGGTGTAGAAGGTGTAGAGGACGCTACCGTCGGCGTCGCTGACCAGGAACGCGGTCGGCACGCCTTCCTCGTTCGGGTATTCCTGCACGAGTTGGAAGCCGAGGGCGGCGGCGTAGAAGGTGGCGAGTTCCTTGCCGTCGCGGGCCCAGAACGCGTACGAGGCGACCTTGGCCTGGGCTGCGGGGTTTGCGGTCGTGGTCATGATGCTCACCACTCCTGCTTCTGCACGACGCCGATGATGTAGCCGTCGAGGTCGGCGAAGTAGAACAGCCGCTGGCCGTCGTGGTCGATCTCCTTGACCGCGTTCACCAGGGGGCGGATCTTGGCGACGTAGGCGTCGAAGTCGTCGACGGCCAGGTAGAACATGCCGAACGCGCCGGGCGCGGAGTCCTTCAGGACCGGCAGCCAGTCCCGCAGGTGCGCGTCGCGGTAGACCATGAGCGCGAACTCGTCGCCGAAGAGCAGCGAGCGGATGTCGTCGTTCGGGTCGTCACCGGCCGGCAGGGCCGTGAAGCCGAGCTTCTCGTAGAAGCCGACGGACGCGCTGGTGTCCTTCACGCCGAGGCAGGGGGCGATAGCGGGAGCCTTCACGAGGGGCACTCCTTGAGCTTGGGGGGGAATTGCGGAGGCCTTCAGAAGCGGCCGCCCGTCTTGCGGAACATCGCGGGGCACTCGCCTCCGCCGTTCAGTACATTAGTACCGTACAGGAGTGACGAGAGGTTGCGCAATACGGACATCTCGCCTTTTTTGTGCCGCATGGGCGCCCCGGCCACAACGCTCCGAGGCGTCGCGGCACCCCTACGTGGAGGCCTGTGGTGGGGAGGGGCGCGGCGGGCGAAGAAGTACACATGTACTGTAATGTTGAAGCGTCTCAAATGGAGAGGACCGGACATGCCCGCCGATCAGCCCGCCCGCCGCCGACGTGACCCTCAGAAGCGGATCGAGGAGATCACGGCGGCCACCGAGCAAGTCATCGCCGAGCGCGGCATCGAGGGCCTCACCCACCGCGCCGTCGCCGAGCAGGCCGGCGTCCCCTTGGGAGCGACCACCTACCACTTCGCCACCAAGGACGACCTGATCACCGCGGCCCTCCAGCGCGCCGTCGACCGCTACGCCGCCTATCTCACCGACTGGGCCGCCCGCCGCCCCGGCCTCACCGCCGACCAGCTGACCGTCCTGCTCACCGATGTCCTCCTGGACTGCTTCGGCCCCCAGCGCGACCAGCAGGTCCTGGAATTCGAGCTCTACCTCGCCGCCCTGCGCCGGCCGGCCCTGCGCCCCATCGCCGATCAGTACATCCAGCTCACCATCGACGCCCTCGCCCACTACACGGACCCCGTCACCGCCACCACGGCCGCCGTCGCCATCACCGGCCTCACCCTGCGCGGCCTCGCCGGCACTCAGACCCCCACCCGCACCGACATCGAGACCTGCCTGCGCCGTCTCCTCACCCCCTTGCCCCCCGCCCCCCAGCACGACAGCCGCCTCTGACGCGACAACGGCGCCTCCCGGCAGGCACCGGCGGCGGCTGTTCCGAGCTACGCGATCACTTGGGCGGGAGCTCTGCGGTGACGTCCATGGCCCATTGCAGCCAGCCGTCCAGAACGTCGTCGTCGAGGGTCTCCTCCGCCAGCACGACCCACCCCCGCTGTTCCTTGCCCCGCATCACCAGCGGCCTGGCCCCGGGATGCTCCAGGGCCTCGTCGGTCCGTTCCTTGCCGACGCGCACCATCAGGCCCTCGTCGTAGAGGTTGGCCAGCGCGTTTCCCTGGAGAAGGAAGGTCAGACCGCTGAACATCTTCTTCGCGACCACCCCCTCCGGCTCCAGCCGTTCCCTCACGCGTTCCGCGAGTACTTCGTCGTAAGCCATGACTCCACCCTGTCGTCGGGCAGCCCGGGAGGGCCCGCTGTGGTCATCGTTTCCGCCGGCCGCCGGTGCGGCCACCCGCCGGGTGCCGGAAGGACGGGATCGCCCTCCCGGCAGCCGGAGCCGTACGCTGCCGTGCCGGCCGCGGTCAGGAGCTCTGACCGGCCGCTTCCTCGCCCTGGTGGTGGGGCTGGAGGATCTCGTGCACGGTTCCGGAGTCGTCGCGCAGGGTCGCGGAGATGCCCCACGGCCTGGGCTGCGGCTCCTGGAGGAAGGTCACGCCCCGTGCGGACAGGTCGGTGAAGGCCGCGTGGCAGTCCTCGACGGTGAAGGTGCAGCCGATCAGGACACCCTTTTCGAGCAGCGAAGTGAGCTGCTGGGCGGACTCGGGGTCCATCATCGGCGGACCCGGGACCATCAGGGTGATCTGGACCTCGGGCTGGCCCTTGGCACCCGCGGTGACCCAGCGCATGCTCTCCCCGAACGGCACGTCCATGCGCGCCTCCAGGCCGAGCTTGTCGGTGAAGAACGCCTTGGCCGAGTCCTGGTCGAGCACCCAGACGGTGGCCGTGTTCACCCCAGTAATCATGATCTTTCCCATCTGCGCGGAACATCCGGACGTTTCCCACGCTAGAGGCCCTTTAGGACACCTCGCGTCACCAATGCCTGGCAGCCTGGAAAACATGACCCAGGACCTGCCCGCCCGCATGTTGCGCCTGCTCTCCCTGCTTCAGACACGCCGCACCTGGTCCGGCACCGAGCTCGCCGAACGGCTCGGCGTCACCCTCCGCACCATCCGCCGCGACATCGACCGGCTCCGCGGTCTCGGCTACCCCGTCGAGGGCACCACCGGCACCGCCGGCGGCTACCGCCTGGCCGCCGGGGCCGCCCTCCCCCCGCTCCTCCTGGACGACGAGGAGGCCGTGGCCATCGCCGTCGCCCTGCGCACCGCCACCAGCGGCGTCGCCGGCATCGAGGAGACCGCCGTGCGCGCCCTGGCCAAGCTCGAACAGGTCCTGCCCGTCCGCCTGCGGCACCAGGTGACCGCGATCCAGGCCACCACCGCCCCGCTCCCCGTCCCCTGGAGCACCGGCCCGACGGCCGACCCCACCGTCCTGGCCACCCTGGCCGCCGCCTGCCGCGACCACGAGACCGTCACCTTCACCTACCGCACCGGCTCCGGCGAGACCGGAGCACGCCGGGCCGAGCCGCACTCCCTGGTCGCCGCCACTCCCGTCTGGTACCTCGTCGCCTACGACACCGACCTCGACGAATGGCGCCTCTTCCGCGTCGACCGCCTCACCGACCCCGCCCCCACCGGCCACCGCGTCGCCCCTCGCGCGCTGCCCGCCGCGGACGCGGCCGCCTACGTCGCCGCGCGCCTGGCCGCCGCCCCCGCCCGCTACACCTTCCACGCCGTGGTCCCGGCCGACGCAACGACCGTACGGGCGCGCACCTGGTCCCTTCCCGGCCGCGTCCACCCGGTCGACGACCACACCAGCACCATCGCCCTCGCCGCCGACAACCCCCTCCATATCGCCGAACAGCTCCTCGGCATCGACCTCGGCTCCACCGACACCATCGAGGGCACCCCCGAACTCGCCTCACACCTCGAACAGTGCGGGCAACGCCTGCTGCGCGCCGCCCGCGCCCTCGCCGGGCAAGACGGCCAGGGCAGTTGGGATGGCAGGACGAACGGGAACGGGGCCGTGGGTCTGTGAAACACAGACCCACGGCCCCGTACGGCAGTGTGACCTCACTGTGCCCCGTGGAAGCGGCAGATCAGCGCCTTCCCGGGCCGGCAGCTACTTGTTGTTCGGCCGCAGGGTCCACACGACGGTCATCTCGCCGGTCACGGCGCCGTCCTCGCGCGTGATGGAGATGTGCACCGGGAACTCCGGGCGCTCGCCGGCGTCCAGCTCGGCGATCACCTCGCCGGCCGGGCGGCCGAGCACGGCGGTGGCGGTGACCGGGCCCATGGCGAGCTTCTTGTAGCCGATCTCGGCGCGCACGGCCAGCGGGACGGCGCGGGAGAGCTCGGAGCCGAAGGCGGCCAGGACGATCGCGCCGCTGGCGGACTCGGCGAGGGTGAACATCGCTCCGGCGTGCGGGCCGCCGACGTGGTTGTGGTACTCGGGCTGGTCGGGCAGGTGGATGACGGCGCGCTCCGCGGTGATCTCACCGAAGGTCAGGTTGAGCGTGCGGACCATGGGCACGGTGGCCGCGAGGGCCTCGCCGATCGAGGGCAGGGTTTCGGACATGCCGGTAAGTTACCAGCCGGTAGCACACCCGGGAAGGGGTACGGATCACAAGCGGCGCCGCACCCTCTAGGGTTATCCGCCATGTGGCCAGGACAGCAGTCGCCCGGGGGCGAGCAGAACCCGCAGGACCCCAACCGGAACCCGTACGCGCAGCCCGGTTACCCGCAGCAACCGAACCCCTACCAGCAGCCGGGACACCAGCAGCCGAACCCCTACCAGCAGGGCGGACAGCTGCCCGGGCCGGCGGGGCCGGTGACGCCACCCGGGCAGTGGGCCGGGCCGGGCGCGCCCGGCGGGCCGCGGCCGCCGGGCGACGGCCGCAACAAGCGCACCACGGTGATCGCGATCTCGGCGGCCGTGGCGGTGGTGATCGCGGCCGGGGTGACCGGCGCGGTCGTCCTCACCGGCGGCGAGAAGGACGACAAGAAGACGACCGAGGCCAAGGAGAGCGCCAAGCCGTCGGCGTCCGTGCCCGCCTCGTCCTCGCCGGGCGGAGGCGGCGAGGACAACCCGCGGGCGGGCGGCGACGTCAAGCCGGTCATCAGCGGCTGGAAGGCGGTCCAGAACCCCAAGCGGCACGTGGTCTTCGACGTGCCCGCCGAGTGGAGCGTGGCGTCCACAGGGACCGGCGTGATCGTTCCGGACGACACCGGCAAGGACAAGGACGGCATGGCCGAGGCCATGTCCTCCCCCGCCTACTTCCAGGAGACCCGGTGCGTCAGGACGAACGACAAGGGCATCCAGCTGAACCACGAGGCCGGCATCACCGGGGCCAAGGGCGCCCAGGGCGCCAAGAACCTTGAGGAGGCCGCGGAGAACGCCGCCGCGAGCTGGGCCTGGGCGATGTTCGACCAGAAGAAGCAGGGCCACCTCAACATCGGCAAGCCCTCCGCCTTCAAGAGCGATCACGGCATCACCGGCTTCACCGCGATGACCACGGCCACCGACGTCCCCAAGAGCCACAAGTGCTCCAGCGACGGCAAGGCGTACGCGGTGGCCTACAAGGACGACACCGGCGACCTCAACACCTGGATCTTCGCGGGCATCAAGTCCGAGAAGGACGAGGTACCCGAGGAGACCATCAAGAAGATCATGAGCACACTGCGGCCGCTGAAGTCCTCCTGAGGACCGCAGTCCTTCTGAGGGCCGCGGTCCTTCCGAGGGCCGCGGTCCTTCCGAGCCGCCCCTCGCCGTCAGCCGATGCCGAACGAGCCGCCCGGCGGCTCCGGCGAGGCGACCGCGTCCGCGTCGCCCACCGGCGCGGCCCCCGCGGCGAACCGCGCCAGGCCCGGCCCGTCCTCGACGCGGGCCGGGAAGGCGTCGGCGGCGGCGCGGCGGGCGAGCACGGCGAGGGGCAGCTCGGTGTCCGCCGCCACGAGCACGGCGTTGCCGAAGCGGCGGCCCCGCAGCATCGGGGCCTCCGCGATCAGGCACAGGTGGGGGAAGACGGCCGCGTACGTGGCCACCTGGCCCCGCAGGAAGTCGAACGGCGCGCCGTCGGCGAGGTTGGCCACATAACGGCCGCCGGGACGCAGCACGCGCGCGGCGGTGCGGGCGTACTCGAGCGAGGTGAGGTGCGCGGGCACGCGCGAGCCTCCGAAGACGTCCGCGACGATCACGTCGGCGGAGTCGTCGGGAGCGGCCTCCAGCGAGGCCCGGGCGTCCCCCGCCGTCACCTCGACGCCCGATCCAGCGGGGAGCGGGAGGTGCTCGGCGACCAGGGCGATCAGGCCGCGGTCGGCCTCGACCACGCGCTGGCGGGAGCCGGGCCGGGTGGCGGCGACGTAGCGGGGCAGGGTGAGCGCCCCGCCGCCCAGGTGCAGCAGGTCCAGCGGGGCGCCCGGCTCGCCGGTCGTGTCGAGGACGTGCGCGAGCCTGCGGGCGTACTCGAACTCGAGGTGGGTGGGGTCGTCGAGGTCGACGTACGACTGGGGCGCGCCGTTCACGGTCAGCAGCCAGGCCCGCTGCCGGTCCACGTCGGGCATCAGCTTGGCGGTGCCCCAGTCCACGTCACGGCTCACGGGTATCGATGCGTCCACCCGTTCATTGTCGGGGATCGCGGGCGTTCCTCGTCCCGCTAGGGGGGCTCTCCGTCGGCGGCGTGCTGCGCCAGGCCGAGCCGGAAGCCGTCCATCCATGTCTGGGTCATATGGCGGATGACCATCTTCAGCTGCTGGGCGGTCAGTACCTTCTCCAGATGCCCTTGCCTGAGCGCGAGCCGCGCCCGGCGTTCGCCCGCCACGAACAACGCCATCTGATCAGCCCTTTCGAACGCCCCTTCCCTCCGCTCTTCCATGGCAGCAACCCTAGGCCGGGCCCCGCGCCAGGGCACGTGAGTTTCGGCCCGCGCGACGGCCGGTGTCGGTTACGCTCCTTCGATGCTCGACACCGCCGTTCCCTCCCCGGGCCTCGCCGCGCGCTGCGTACGGGCGCTGCGCTCGCCGTGGTTCCGGCTGGGGCTGCTGCTCGCGCTGCTCGGCGGCGCGGTGGCGGGCGTGCTGGTCCTGCGGCCGGAGCGGCTGCTGACCGGCGGCTGGCCGACGCACCTGTCCGGCGGGACCGCCCTGGTGCTGTTCGCGGCGGCCTACGGGCTGTGCACGGCGGCGTTCGTGCCGCGGCCGGTGCTCAGCATCGCGGCGGGCGCGCTGTTCGGGGCCCCGCTGGGCACGGCGGCGGCCGTCGTGGGGACGGTGCTGGGCTCGGCCGTCTCGTTCGGCCTGGGGCGGCTGCTGGGGCAGGAGGCGCTGCGGCCGCTGCTGCGGGGGCGCTGGCTGAAGGCCGCCGACCGGCAGCTGAGCCGGCACGGCTTCCGGTCCATGCTGGCCATCCGGCTCTTCCCCGGAGTGCCGTTCGCCGCGGCGAACTACTGTGCCGCCGTCTCCCGGATGGGCTGGCTCCCCTTCCTGCTGGCGACGGGGGTGGGCGTCGTCCCCACCACGGCCGCCTATGTGATCGCGGGCAGTCACGCCACGTCGCCGACCTCGGTGCCGTTCCTGGGGGCCATGGCCTTCATCGCCGTCACCGGCATCGCGGCGGTCGTGGTGGCCTGGTGCAGGCGGGGCCGTGGCCGGGCCGGACGCGGCCCCGCCGACGGAAGCGACGGAAGCGGCCTGGAAGGCTGATTCGGGACGATCCCCCGCGTCGCCCCGAATCAGCGGCACAGCGGCGTCCGCCCTGCTCAGCGGGCGGGACAACCGACTGTCCCCTGAGTATATTGGCTCGGAGCCAGTCAACGCAGGAGTAAGCGCATGTCTCCCCGCAGCGCGGCGGTCAACGAGGAGTTGCGCCGCCGGTCCCGAGAGCGGCTGTTGCAGGCCACCGTCGAGCTGGTGGACGAGCGCGGGTACGAGGCGACGACGCTGGCGGACATCGCCGACCGGGCCGGAGCGGCACGCGGACTGATCTCCTACTACTTCCCCGGCAAGCGGCAGTTGCTGCAGTCGGCCGTGCACCGGCTGATGCACCGGGAACTCGCCGCGGGTCTGGAGCGGGAGCCGTGCGCCGCGGACGGGCGCGAGCGCCTCGCGCGGGCCATCGACGCGGTCCTCGGGCTCGCGCGGGACCGGCCCCGCCTGATGCGCACCCATATGGCGGGGATGCTGACCGCGGAGGGCTTCATCCAGTGCCCGGAGCAGCAGCGCCTGGCGTTCCTGCTGCGCGACACCGTCGCGCGCTACGGCTCCGCCGACCCGGACACCGACTACCGCATGCTGCGTGCCCTGTTGATGGGCGCGGTCGTCGCGATCCTGCTGCCGGGGGCGCCGATGCCCGCCGAGCGGCTGCGGGCCGAGCTGTTCCAGCGCTACGGGCTCGCGTGGGGGCTCGGCGTACCCCCCTCGGCCGAGCCGCCGGCGGAAGGCTTCTGAGACCGGCCGCGTCCGGTCCCCCGGTGGCCGCGGCCCACCTGCCGTTCCCCCGTTCCCCGTGCGATGCTGGAGTCACTCGCGGGACCGCGCGGGAAGGAGCCCTCCGTGCTTCGTGTCGCAGTCGTCGGATCGGGACCGAGCGGCGTCTACACCGCCCAGGCCCTGCTGGAGCAGCGGACCGTCCCCGCGGTGACGGTGGACGTGCTGGACCGGCTGCCGTGCCCGTACGGGCTGGTGCGCTACGGCGTCGCCCCCGACCACGAGAAGATCAAGTCGTTGCAGCGCAACCTGCGCACGGCCCTGGAGCGGCCGGGCGTGCGCTTCCTGGGCAACGTCCCGGTCGGGGACGGGCCGGGTGCGCTGTCCCCGAGGCTGCTGCCGGAGCTCTACCACGCGGTGGTCTACTGCGTGGGCGCGGCGAGCGACCGGCGGCTGGGCATTCCCGGCGAGGACCTTCCCGGGAGCTTCTCGGCCACCGAGTTCGTCTCCTGGTACAGCGCCCATCCGGACGCCGCGCCGGGCGGGTTCGTGCTCGCCGCCCGCTCGGCCGTGGTCATCGGGGTCGGCAACGTGGCCGTCGACGTGGCGCGGGTGCTGGCCCGCGGCGCGGACGAGCTGCGGCACACGGACGTGCCGGACGCGGCGCTGGCGGCGCTCGCCGACAGCCGGGTGACGGACGTCCACATGGTGGGCCGGCGCGGCCCGGCGCAGGCGAAGTTCACCACCAAGGAGCTGCGTGAGCTGGGCACGCTGCCGGGCGCCCGGACACTCGTGACGCCCGGCGAGGCGGCCCTCGACCCGGCGTGGGCCGATCCCTCGGCGCTGCCGGCGGCCGTGCGGCGCAACGTGGAGGTGCTGCGGGAGTGGTCCACGGCCCCGCCCGCGGGCAGCGGGCGGCGGATCCGGATGCGGTTCTTCCTGCGGCCGGTGGCGTTGCTGGGCGACGACGCCGTGCGCGCGGTGCGCTTCGAGCGGACGGCCGTCGACGAGCGGGGCGCGCTGGTGGGGACGGGCCGGTTCGAGGAGATCGAGGCGCAGTTGGTGCTGCGGTCAGTGGGCTACCGCGGCGTACCGATCCCCGGGCTGCCCTTCGACGCCGAGCGCGGGACGGTCCCGCACGACCGGGGCCGGGTGCTCCGGGAAGGAACGCCGTCGCCGGGCGAGTACGTCGCGGGCTGGATCAAGCGCGGGCCGACGGGTGTGATCGGCACCAACCGCCCGTGCGCCAAGGAGACGGTGGCCTCGCTGCTCACGGACGCCGAGGCGCTCATGGCCCGCCGGCCGGCGGACGACCCGGCGCGGGCGCTGCGGGCGGCGGGCGTGGAGCCGGTGGAGTGGCCGGGCTGGCTGGGCATCGAGGCGGCCGAGGCGGCGCTCGGCGAGCGGCTGGGCCGGGGGACGGTGAAGATCCCCGACTGGGACGGGCTGCTCGCGGCCGCGCGCGGACGGGACTCCTGACCGGACCCCGTCCGCGCGGACCGTCTCACCGTCCGTCCCCGGGCGGGGAGATCAGACCTGCGCGGGCAGGTGGGCCAGGAAGTCCAGCAGCGCGGCGTTGACCTCCTCGGGACGCTCCTGCTGGGTCCAGTGGCCGCAGCCGGGAAGGGTGATGCTGCGGTGCAGCTTGGGGGTCGTGACCTTCAGCGAGTCCAGCAGCTCCGCGATGCCGGGGAAGGCCCGCACCAGGTCGCGGTCGCCCGCCACGAACAGCGCGGGGACGTCGATGACGCGGCCGTCGAAGGGGGCGAGGAGCTCCCAGTTCCGGTCGATGTTGCGGTACCAGTTCAGGCCGCCGGTGAAGGCGCGCTCGCCGTGCTCGTCGAACTCGCGGACGAAGGCGTGGATGTCGTCCTCGGCCAGCCAGGAGGGCAGCCGGTCCGGCTCCGCCATGGTGTCCAGCACGCTGGCGCCCTCGGGGATCACCCACGGGCGGGGCGGGGCGGTCGCCGGGCTGTCGCCCGAGGCGCTGAACAGGATGCGGCGGAACGTCCCCGTCGGGTCCTGCGCCAACTCGCCGTCGGCCAGTCCCGGTTCCTGGAAGTAGTTCTGGTAGAACCCGTCGCCCAGCACCTTGCGCAGCGCCACCAGCGGCGGCACCGGGCCGCGCGGGACGTGCGGGACGCTCAGCCCGGCGACGCCGCGTACGACGTCGGGGCGCAGCAGGGCCGTCGTCCAGGCGACGGGTGCGCCCCAGTCGTGGCCGACGACGACGGCGCTCTCCTCGCCCAGCGCGTGGATCAGGCCGATCACATCGCCCGTCAGGTGCAGCAGGCTGTAGGCGTCGACGTCCTCCGGCTGCTCACTGCGGGCGTAGCCGCGCTGGTCGGGGGCGACGACGCGGTAGCCCGCCTCGGCCAGCGGGCCGAACTGGTGCCGCCAGGAGTACCAGCATTCGGGGAAGCCGTGCAGGAGCAGGACCAGCGGCCCGCGCCCCTGTTCGGCGATGTGCAGTCTGACGCCGTTCACCTCGACGAAGCGGTGCTCGACCGCGCTGACGTGTCCGCTGGTCACGTGTCCTCCTGACGTCGCCCTGCCGGGCCGTTCGCTACGCCGTCAACGACGCCCGCCGCCACCTTTGTTCCTGAAGATGATCGACGAATCGCATCCGGCCTGAGAGAGTGCTTGTATGACACAGCGGAATGTACGCGCCGACGGTGCCGGTGGTCAGGATGCCCTCGTCCGCCGCGCGAAGGAAGAGGCGGTCCTGCGGCTGGCCGGGCGACGGAACGTCGATCTCGACCTCGGGGCCGTGGCCGACGCCTTGGGCGTCGAACCCGTCCGGCTGCGCGAGTACTTCCCCGACGAGGAGGCGCTGCTGACCGCGCTGATCCTCGACGCCTACAACGCGATGAGCGACAGCGCCGAGGCCGGGGCGGCCCGGGCCGGGGCCGCGGGCGCCGGCCTGCTGGAGCGGTGGGTCGCGGTCTGCGCGGGCGTACGGAGCTGGGCGCTCGCCCACCCCGACGAGTACGCCCTGATCTGGGGGCAGCCGGTGCCCGGCTACAGCGCTCCCCCGGAGACGATGGCCGCCGGCGCGCGCACGGTGCTGGCCCTCGTCGCGATCCTCCGGGACGCGCGGAAGGAGGACCGGCTGGTGGAGCACGCGGACGGCCCGCCGCTGTCCGAGGGCATGCTCCGCACCACGGAGAACCTCGCCGCCGGGCTGCTGGAAGGGTTGCCCCACTCCACCATCGCCCGCATGCTTGTCATTTGGACCCAGCTTCACGGTATGGTCGGATTCGAGGTGTACGGCCACATCGCGGGCGTCGCGGCGGCTCCCGCCGCCTTCTTCGAGCACGCGGCCGCGTCGATGGGCGAGTTCGTCGGACTGCCCCGCTGACCCGTCGGCCACCCGCCAGGGCCGTCCGGCCCCTTGTAAGCCGGTCGTCAGCAGCATGTCAGCACACTTGCCCATAGTCGGCGTCACAACGTTTTTCTCATGAGGGAGACATGTGATGCTCGCAGCCGAACAGACCGTGCTGGACTGGCCGTTCCCCCGGACGGCCTCGGGCTGCCCGGCTTCGGTGCTCGCCGAGCTGCGTGAGGGTCCGCCGTGCGCGGTACGACTCCCGGCCGGCACGGCGGAATCACGACGCGCCTGGCTCGTCACCAAGCACGCCGACGTCCAGCAGGCGCTCAAGGATCCACGGCTGAGCGCCGACGAGCTGCTGCCCGACGCCCCGGTGCGCATCCAGGTGCCCCCGGGACAGCGGCCGAGTTCCTTCCTGCGGATGGACGATCCCGAGCACTCCAGACTCAGAGGGATGATCGCCACCGAGTTCACCGCCCGCCGGGTGAAGGGGCTGGCCCCCGCGGTGCAGCGGCTGATCGACGACCTCCTGGACGACCTGGCCGGCCGGCCGCAGCCGACCGACCTGCACGACGCCTTCTCCCGGAAGCTGCCGACGCTGGTCATCGCCCGCCTGCTGGGGGTGCCGGACGAGGACTCCCCCTACTTCATCGAGAAGACCCAGGTCACCATCTCTCAGGGCGACCCGGAGCGTTCGTACGCCGCCTACCAGGACATGACACGCTACCTGGGCGAGCTGGCCACCCGGAAGCTGACCGAGCCGCAGGACGACCTGATGAGCCGGCTGGCCACCCGGCACCTGGCGACGGGCGCCATCGACCTCGACGAGCTCGTGGGCATCGCCCGACTCGTCCTGGTCGCCGGCCACGAGACCACCACCAACCAGATCGCCCTGAACATCCTCAGCCTGCTGCGGGACGACGAGCTGCGGGCGAAGGTCCTGGCCGACGACGGCGCGCGCATCCCTCGCTTCATCGAGGAGTCGATGCGCTACTGGTCGATCTCCCAGGACGCCATCGTCCGGCTGGCCGTCGAGGAGTTCGAGCTCGGCGGCGTCACCATGCGCGCGGGCGACGCGGTGGTCATCTCGATCCCGGCGGCCAACCACGACCCTTCGGTCTTCCCCGACCCCGGTCTTCTCGACGTCGACCGCGACACCAGCAAGCACATGCAGTGGGGCAACGGGCCGCACTTCTGCCAGGGCGCCCCGCTGGCACGCCTGGAGATGGAGCTCGCCCTGCGCGGCCTCTTCGGGCGCTTCCCCGACCTGCGCCTGGCCACCGACGACCCCAACAGCCTGTTCCGCATCGGCACGGTCTTCCACGGAGTCAGCCGCCTGCCCGTCACCTGGTGACCCCCGGCGCCTTCCAGACCTCCCCGCGGCCCGGGCCCTTACGGCGCGCCACGGGACCGACGAAACCCCCGGTCGAACCCAGCAGGAGTAACAGCGGATGAGCGCTGACACGTACACACACCCCGCCGAGACGGTCGTGGAGGAATCCACGACGGCGGCCAAGAGCCCCTCCTGGGGGGCGCTCGCGGTGGTGATGGTGGGAACCTTCATCACCGTCCTCGACTACTTCATCTCCAACGTCGCCGTGCCCTCCATCCAGAAGGACCTGGGGGCCAGCTCGGCACAGGGCCAGATGATGATCGTCGGCTACGGCGTGGCCTTCACCGCCGGGATGATCACCGGCGGCAAGATCGGCGACCTCTACGGCCGCCGCCGGATGTTCGTACTGGGCCTGGCGCTGTTCACCCTGGCCTCGGCCGGCTGCGGGCTCGCCCCGTCCGCCGAGGTCCTCATCGGCCTGCGGGTCGCCCAGGGCGCCGCCGCCGCGCTGATGGTCCCGCAGGTGCTGGGCATCATCGGCTCGGTCTACGACGGGCCCAGCCGCGGCAAGGCGTTCACCGTCTACGGCCTGGTGGTCGGCCAGGCGGCCGTGTTCGGCCAGGTGATCGGCGGCGTGCTGATCACCGCCGACGTGGCGGGCCTGGACTGGCGGTCCATCTTCCTGATCAACGTGCCGATCGGCGTGGTGGCCCTGGCCTGCGCCACCCGGGTCATCCCCGAGTCCCGGGGCGCGGACGGGGCGCGCCTGGACGGCCTCGGCGCGCTGCTGACGACGGCGGCGCTCGTGCTCGTGGTGTACGCGCTGGTGCAGGGCCGCGAGGAGGACTGGCCGGCCTGGAGCTGGGCGTGCCTGGGCGGCGGCGTGGTGCTGTTCGCCGCGGCCGTGGCCCACTTCCGCCGGCGGGGCGCCCAGGGCCGCAGCCCGCTGATCGACCTCACGCTGTTCCGGGTGCGCAGCTTCTCGGTCGGCCTGTCCGCCACGTTGTCGTACTTCCTGGCCATGGGCTCGTTCTTCTACCTGCTCGCGCTCTACCTGCAACAGGGCCGGGGGCTCACGCCGCTGGAGTCGGGCCTGCTGTTCTTCGCGCTCGGCGCGGGCTTCTTCGGCTCCTCGCTGATGTCGCCCAAGATCGGCGCCCGGGTCGGGCAGCAGCTGCCGGCCGTGGGCACACTGACGCTGGCCGTCGGCTATGTGCTGGTGGGGGTGACGGTCGCGGAGTCGGGTGAGAGCACCTCCGTGCTCTGGCTCGTCCCCTCGCTGATCATCGCCGGCGCCGGCATGGGAATGACCACCGGTCCGCTCACCAACACCGTGCTCTCGGGCATCGACCCCGAGCACGCGGCCTCGGCCTCCGGAGCGCTCAACACGGCGCAGGAGGGCGGCGCGGCCATCGGCGTCTCGATCGCGGGCACCGTCTTCTTCCCCGCGCTCGGCGCGGCCCTGCCCGGCGACTACCCGCACGCCTTCGACATGGCCCTGATCCCGCTGGTGGCCTTCTGCCTGACGTCCGCCGCCCTGATGCAGCTGCTGCGCCGCCGCGCCGCACGCTGACCCCGAGGGGGCCCGGCCGGAGCACCGGCCGGGCCCCTTCGGCCACGACCCCTGCTACGACCCGGAGGCCCGCCATGCCATTCGTCGGCACAAGGGACGGCACGAGACTCTTCTACAACGACTGGGGCACCGGCCGGCCGGTGATCCTGCTCGGTACGGCCATGATGAACTCCCGGATGTGGGAGTTCCAGGCGCCGTACCTCGCACGGCACGGAATGCGGTGCGTCACCTACGACCGGCGCGGCTGCGGCCGTTCGGACTGGCCGTGGGAGGGCTACGACTACGACACCCTGGCCGACGACCTCGCGGACCTGATGGAGCACCTGGACCTGCGCGACGCCGCCCTCGTGGGCTACGCGGTGGGCGGCGGCGAGGCGGTGCGCTATCTGACCCGCCACGGCGCGGACCGCGTGGCGCGGCTGGCGCTCGTCGCCTCGACCACGCCGTTCCTGATGCGGACCGAGGACAACCCCGACGGCCTGGACATCGCCCTCTTCGAGGAGATGGCCGACGCGATGGCCCGGGACCGGGCCGCCTGGATGACCGCCCTCGGCGCGTCGTTCTTCGGCGGCCCGGAGGCCGGCGAGGACGGGCCGGCGGCGGTCTCCCCGGAGCTGGCCGACTGGATGACGCGCATCGCCCTCGACTCCTCGCCGCGGGCCGCGGCGGAGATCTACCGGACGCTGTTCACCGAGGACCAGCGGGCCGAGGTCGCCAAGGTGGGCGTGCCCACGCTCGTCGTCCACGGCGACGCCGACGCGGGCGCCCCCTTCCCCCTGTGCGGCCCCAGGACCGCGGACCTCGTCCCGGACAGCAGCTTCATCCGCTACGAGGGCGCGGCGCACGGCCTCTTCGCCACGCACGCGGACCGGCTCAACGAGGATCTCCGCACGTTCCTGGCGGCATGACCGCCGAGAAGCCCCCGGGGCCCGTGGTCCCGGGGGCTGCCTCGGCGGACGGCCGCGCCGTCAGCCGGTCATCGGCCGGCGGCCGGGGCGAGCCGCTCGGCGCAGGCCAGCGCCTGCCCGAGCCCGGAGAACTCGCCGACGGCGACGCGGTGTCCGACCTCCATCAGCATCGGCAGGTCGGAGATGTGGTCGCCGTAGCCGAAGCAGTCCGCCGGGTCGATGTCCGGGTAGCGGGCGAGCAGCTGCCGGACGACCGTGCGCTTGCCCTCCCCGATGACCGGCTCGCCCAGGAGCCGCCCGGTGAAGACGCGGCCGCAGCGCTCCATGCGGGCGCACAGCACGTGCCGGGCGCCGACCGCCTCGGCCAGGGGCGCCAGCAGCGCCGGTATCGACCCGGAGACCAGGACGACGGCGGCCCCCTCGGCGCGGTGGCGGTCGAGCCGGACGAGGGTGCCGGCGATGAAGAAGTTCCCGTCCGTCAGGCGTTCGGACAGCCAGCGGCGGCCCCAGGCCTCGACCTCGGCGGCCGGCTCGCCCCGCCAGGCCCGGTAGTACACACGGTTGGCCTCCTCACGGGAGACCCCGGCGGCCGTCTCGGCCACCAGTCGCTCCCGTAACTCCCCGGCCCGGCGGGCGCCCTCGGCGCCGTATCTGCCCTCGAGATAGAAGCGGAGAAACTCGAATGGACTCTTGCAGGTGATCAGGGTCTCGTCCACGTCGCAGAAGACCAGACGCTCAGGTCGTGACAAGGGAGGACTCCTTGGGCTCGGTGAGGACGGCTTCGGCGTAGGCGTTGGCCGCGGCTTCGGGGTCGAGGACGCCGTGCGCGGCGATGGTGTGCACGTCGCGCCAGCACCGCTGGAGTTCGCCCTCCCCGCTGCGGGCGTGCACGCCGCCGGTCCTGAAGAGCCGTTCGACGGCCTTGACGAGAAGGTTCGTGGCGGTGGCGGCGTCGCGCCGGTTGCTGGCGACGGTCCGTTCGGTGACGCCGTCGAGGTCCGCGCGCAGGGCGGCGGACCGCAGCAGGAGCCCGGCGGCCTCGACGTCGCCGGCGGACCGGGCGAGGGTGCGGTGGAGCGCGAGGGTGTCGCGGCCGGACGCGGCGTGGTCGGCGCGCAGCCGGGCGGCGGCCCAGCGCGACCACACCTCGAGGGCGTGCCGGGCGGCGCCGAGCGCCGACGCGGCGAAGACGATGCCGCCGACGAGCTGCGCCGGCACGGTGTGGCAGCGGGCGCGGCCCGGCCCGCTCGCGCCGTTCAGCAGGTCCGCCATCAGGAAGGACCGGTGGTCCGGGACGAAGGCGGCGTTGACGACGACGGTGTTGCTGCCCGTGGCCCGCAGGCCCGTGCTGTGCCAGGAGTCGCGCACCGTGAAGTCGCTCCGGTGCACGGCGTGGAGGCGGACGGCGGGCCCGTCGGCGCGGGAGTCGCGGGCGGCCAGCAGCGCCCAGTCGGCGAAGTCGACGCCGCTGAGGCACTCCCACTCGCCGCCGAGCGTCCACCCGCCCGGCGCCGGCTCGGCACCGCCCGAGGGGGTCACCGCGGCGGCGATGCGCACGTCGGGCCCCGAGGACCAGAGGTCGTGCTGTCCTTGGACCGGCAGGTAGGCCGCGAAGCGGCTGTGGGCGGCCCACAGCGCCGCGCACCAGGCGGCGGACGCGTCCGCGTCGGCGACACCGGCCACCGCGGTGACCAGGTCGGTGAAGGTTCCCTCGGTTCCACCCAGGGCGCGGGGCACGAAGTAGCGGGGAAACCCGGCCTCGGTCAGAAGCCGCACCGTCTCGGGGGCGAGCCGGCGGTCCTCCTCGGCGCGTGCGGCGTGGGCCGACGCGGAGGCGACGACGTCCGGCGACCAGGCGGCCGGGGCGATGTCGTCCCGACCGGCGCGTCGCGGTGCGTACTGCGAGTGGAACATGTAGTGCGCTCCTTGGCTCAACAACTATAATTCCTTCATGCAGGTATGTTCCTTGCCTGGATCACTGCTCGACGACCATCAGCCCAACTCTCTTCAAGGAGGCGCGCCTTGGCCAGACAAGCGCGGGCCCTGCGCACCTACGACCGGGTCCTCGACGCGGCCGCGAACGAGTTCGCGCAGAACGGTTACGCCCGGACCAATCTGCAGAACGTGGCGGACCGGACGGGCCTGACCAAGGGCGCGGTGTACGGACACTTCTCCTCCAAGGAGGAGCTGGCCGCGGTCATCGTGGCCCACCTGGACTCGGTCACCGACGATCTGCTGGGAAGCGTCAGGGAGAGCACGGTCCCGGCCTTCGACCGGCTGCGACGCATGATCCTGTCGCTGGCCGAGCTGTTCGAGCGGGACATGCGCGTCCGGGCCGCCCTCCGCCTGGCCCTGGAGACGGCGCAGGCCGACGCCAAGCCGCCGCAGATCCTCGACGAGGTGCAGGGCAGGACACGGGCGCTGGTGGACGAGATGCGGAACGAGGGGTGTCTGGACCCGTCACTGCCGGCCGGGGCCGTCGCGGATCTGGTGACCGCCGCCGTCTTCGGCACGCACTACACGGCCACGGCCTGCGGACAGGAGAACCTGAGCGGCAGGGTGCACGCCATGTGGGAGGTCCTGACCCGTACGGTCATCACGTCCGGGAGCAGCTGATGCCGGGCTCAGTCGGCGGTGCCGCAGAGCAGGACCCGGCTGCCGCCGACCGGAGCCGCGCCCGTCTGCGCACACACCCACGTCAGGGTGGCCGTGGCCACCGCCGATCCCCCCTGGACCGCCGCGATCCGCATGCGTACCGGATCGTCGGGGTCCACCCCCGGCTCGTACATCTCGGTCACGAGGCGGACCGGCTCGTCCAGTTCGGCGAAGGCCGCGCAGTCCACCACGGCGCCGGCCAGCGCGTAGGACCGTCCGCCGTCCGCAGGCGATCCGTTCTCGTGCAGGCGGAGATAGCCCAGTTGCCGGAAACCCTCCAGGATCACCATGAGCGGCAGGTGATCGGTGGGGTGGTCGAAGAGGATCGCGTGGTTGGGGTCCGGCCGCAGCAGCCACTCGCCGGGCCTATCCCCCGGCTCGAGCACGCAGTCCTTCGTCCGCAGCCGGCCCACGCTGGGCGCCGGCCCGGTCCGGCGGCGGAGCGGTGGCCGGGCCGCCGCGGCGCCGTCCGGCGGATGCCCCTCACCGGTCTTTCTCGTCAGATTGCGGAGCAGGGAGTAGCTCCGGTCGTCGACCACGAAGGCCGCGATGCTCCCCCGCCCGCAGACCCGGCCGCCCACCGTCAGCTTCACCTCCAGCCGCATGCCGTACCGGCGCGGCGGGCGGTTGTCCTCCCACGCCCATGTCACATCGAGCAGTACGGGCAGCGGAGTGCCGCCGACCCGCAGGAGCTCGGGGTCATAGATCTCGAAGTCCAGGTCACGGCCGACGAAGCGATGGCCGAGCGGGATGCCGAAGTGCACATGGCCGACGTAGAGCAGGGCCTGACGAATCGTTTCCGCGAACAACATCGGGTCGGCCAGACCGTTGTCGTCGGGATGATAGAGCGCATGGTCGCGTGGCCACTGGGCCGCGACCACGAAACCGCCGTCACTCTCCCGGACGCCGTCGGTGACGAACACCTCCGCCACCGCCGCTCGGTGGACGAGCTGTCGGGATATAGGCTGTAAGAACGTGAGTTGGGGAGTACCGAGGGGGGCCGTCTCCGGATCGCCGGGAATGCCGACACCCTCCATCGGTACCGCCGAGCGCTGCTGCATGCTTCCTCCGCCCAGATCGACGTGCGACGCCGTGAAATTCTGTTCGAGGTCTAGGGTGCGCAGAACAAATATACCTTTGAGAAGGTATATTACAAGGAGGGGGTGACACAAAAGTGCAGCAGGTTGTCATAGAGCACAGAGAGGCACCATGAAGACCGATAAGAGTGAGCGAAACGGGCATCCTGGTTCCGTATCCACCGACGGAGCTCGGGAGTTGAAGCAGGAGCGGGCCATCCGGACCCGAGGGGTGATCCTCAACGCCGCGGCGTGCGCCTTCGCCGAGCGGGGCTTCCCCGACGTCACCATCGTCGACATCGCCGACCGGGCCGCCATGACCAAGGGTGCGGTCTACTTCCACTTCGGCAACAAGGAAGCGCTCGCGGTCGCGGTGACCGAGGAGTTCTACCGCCGGCTGGCCGAGGTCGTCCGGCCCGCCCTGGACTCCGACCTGCCCCCGCTGGAGAAGGTCACCGGCCTTCTCATGCGCGTCGCCGTCTCCTTCCGGGACGACCCCGCCATCCAGGCGGGCGCCCGGCTGCAGATCGAACGCCCCTACATCAGCGCCCCGTTGCCCGTGCCGTACGTGAACTTCACCCAGCTCCTGGCCGATCTGCTGGGGCAGTGCCAGCAGGCGGCCCAGCTGCCCGAGGGCGCGAAGCCGGAGGCGCTGGCCCGGGTCCTGCGGTCCGCGCTCTTCGGCGCCCAGCACATCTCCTGGGTGCTGGCGAACCGCGAGGACATCGTCGAGCGGACCGAGGAGATCATCGAGGTCATGCTGCCCGCGGTGCGCTGAGGCGTCGCACCGGCCCTAGTCCATGAGGGCGGCCTCCACCCACCTGCGCACACCCCGCGCCCTCATCCGGTGCAGCCGTCCGACGGACTCGGCGACCTCGTGCGAACCGCCGACCGCCAGGAACTTCTCCCGCACCAGCTGCGAATGCCGGGCGCGGGTGTCGGGGCCGGCCGCGCCGACCGGTATGAGACGCTCCCGGGTCACGGTCCGACCGTCCACCAGCCGCACGGTGACCCGCGCGCCGGTGGCCTTGGTGGACCGGGAGAAGTCCCGGCCGTCCATCTCCACGGAGCCGACCAGGTCCACCAGTTCGTCGCCGCCGAAGTCCCGCAGCCACGGCATGGCCAGCGGGCCGGCCTCCCGTACCGCCTCCCCGAAGGGCGCCTCGGAGCGGAACAGCTCCCGGGTCATGTCCGCGTCGTGCTCCAGGCGCACCCGCTCGGCCAGCTGCCACCGCCGGCGCTCGTCCACCCGCGGCGAGGAGAAGTCCTCCACCGCGAAGGTGCCGGTCAGCAGCGTCGTGGCCACCGGGTAGGGGACGTCCAGGACGAGCGCGCCCAGCGGCGAACCCGGGCCGGTCACATACGTCGCCGCGCGCTTTCCCGCGAACAGGGTGTACAGCGAGGCCTCGACGACGATCTCCTCCACGTCGTCCGGGTGCAGCGGCCCGAGCACCTGGTGGATCTCCGTCGCACAGTCCACCGCGGCGTCGATGCCCGGCCCGCCCGGGTGCATCTTGAACGACAGGGTCTCGGTGTGCCAGCGCCGGCCGAGGCCTTCGGTGATCACGTCCGGCAGCGGCACGGTGGCGAAGCGGGCGAGGAAGCCGTCCTGGTGCTCCATGAGGTCCGGGGCGCCCCGCAGCCCGGCCTCCGCCGCGTCGCAGGCGTCCATGGCGGTGCGCACCGGGGTGAAGGTGTTGAACAGCCGGGCGTCGCTGGCCAGGAAGGCCCGCATGAGCGGCCAGTTGGGCATGGCGAAGGCGAGGCCGAAGGCGTTCTCCCACACCGGGGCCGGCGCCCGCTCGGCGTGCAGCCGGCCCGCGACCGCACCGGCGAGGTGGGTGTGCACCGCGCTCTGCCCGCGCAGGGGCCCCAGGGTGGCGGCGGCGGTGAGCCGGGCCGCGCACTCGTTGGCCGCCACGACGGCCGTCAGCAGCGACAGGCCGTCCAGGCGGCGGGCGTAGGCGAAGGCGAGCGGCACCGCGACGGTGGAGTTGGACAGATGTCCGGCGTAGGCGGTGTCGTCGAGGTTGAGCCAGGAGCCGAGGGCCGCGAGGACTCCGGCGGCGTTCTTCGGGTCGCTCTGCACCGGATGCCCGAAGGCCGAGATGAGCATGCGGCCCAGCGGGTGCTCGAGGCCGGCGCGGATCGAGGCGATCTGGGACAGCACCTGGCTGGCCGCCAGCTTCAGGACCCGGCAGGGGATGTCGTCCGGGTGCAGGTTGGCGGCCCACTGGGACAGCTGTTGCAGGGGCGTGCCGCTCGGCGCGGGCCGGCGCCGCGTGTGCGGGGCCGGGCGTGTCTCCGCCGCGATCCCCCACTCCTCGCACAGTGCCTGTACGAGGTCGGTGCCGAGGACTTCCACCATGGCTCGAACGCCCCTTGCGTGAGAGGTACTGAGAAGAAGACGGAGGGAGCGGTGGGCGGTGCCCACCGCTCCCCCATCAGGCACGGACGCCGATCAGGCGGCCGGGACCTTGTCCAGGAAGCCGTAGACGCCCTTGATGCGGCCGTCCTCGTCGGTCACGATCACGTCGAAGCCGATCGCGATCGGCTCGGTGCCCGGCGCGGTGACCAGGGCCCACTGGAAGCGGGCGATGTTGTGGTGCGCGTCCACCGTGCCGTGGAGCTCGAAGGTCAGGCCCTTGAACTGCTCCTGGGCGCCGGCGAGAACCGCGCCGATGCCCTCGTGGCCCGCGACCGCGGCGAGCGGGTCGATGTAGGGGGCGTCCTCGGTGAACAGCTCCGCGATGGCCTTGGCACGGTTGTCGGCGTCGGCCTCGTTCCAGGCGGCAAGGTAGCGGGTGACGAGACCGTTGAGGTCGCTCATGCTGTCTCCATGATTCGAATCGGTGTATCCATAGGGGTGTTGACGCCGAAGGCGCCAAGTCGTGGGGAGGCCGCGCGGGCCCGCCGGGCCGGCTACGGCAGCTGTGCCGGGGCCCATACGGACAGCGCCGCCTCGCGGACCTCGAAGGTCGCCGAGGTCCCGATGCCGTGCTGGTACTCGCCGTCGTGCTCCAGGGGCAGCCGCTGCCCGTCGGTCCGTTCGACGACGATGGTGCGGCCGCGCGCGTAGACCGTGGCGGGGTGCTCCATGTGGGCGGCCGTCCGGGTCAGTTCGGGCACCCTGGAGGCGGGGATGTCGCCGCCGATGACGCAGACGTCGAGCAGTCCGTCGTCCAGGCGGGACTCGGGCAGGACCAGGTACTGCCCGCCCCGGTAGGGGCCGCCGCCGACGTTGGCCAGCACGGTGGGCCCTTCGTGGACGACCGTGCCGTCGACCGTGACGCGGCCGGGGTACGGGGGGTACGCGGCCGCGGTGTCGGCGAACGCCTTGGCGTAGCGCGCGCGTCCGGCCAGCGGGATCTCCCGTGCGGTGATCAGGGCGTCGGCGATCACTCCGCTGCACGCTCCCAGGAAGACCGCGTTGCCCGTCTCGCGCAGCAGCGCGACGTCGAGGCGGTGCGCCCGGGCGGTGCCGCCGGGGCCGGAGTCCGCGAGGGCGGCCTTGAGCGCGTCCTCCCAGGGGCGGTCGCCCCAGAGCATGCGGTAGGCGGAGTTGCCGGTGCCGCCGGGCACGATGGCCAGGGACACCCCGTCGCTCCCGGGGTCGACGAGTCCCTGGACGACCTCGCGGACGGTGCCGTCCCCGCCGACCGCGACGAGGAGGTCCGGCCCCGGGGCCGTGCCGCCGCCGGCGGCGGCGTCGCGCGCCACGTCGGTGGCGTCGCCCGGGGCGGTGGTCAGGTACACCTCGACGGAGTCCAGGTGGGCCGCGCACAGCTCGGCGATCCGCTCGATCCATTGCGGGCTGTGGCTTCCGGAGGCGGGGTTCGCGACGATCAGGGCCCGGGTGGGCCCCGTGACTGCGGCTCGGTCTGCCATGTCGGACGTACTCCTCCTCGTTGATCGTGCGGAGAGGGCAGGATTCGAACCTGCGCGGGCCGTGAAGACCCGACCGGGCATGCGCCCGGACCCCGTTGGGCCGCTTCGGGTACCTCTCCCTGTCGGCGGGGGCGGCTTCCGGTCCCTTCCGGGCCGTCCTCCCTTCGACACCCATGACTCTGCCAGGGCCCGCTGACAGCGGGCTGACTTCGCGCTGTCATCGCGCCGTGCACGCCGGGGAGTTGCCCGTGTAAGCGCGCTGTCAGCGGCTGCTGCCACGCTCTGGGTGACGTACGTGCCCGAGGACCCCCGTGCTCCCCGGGCGCACCACCACCCCCGTGCACAACAGACAGTCAGGAGTGCTCTCATGACGACCTACCAGACCTCGGCGGCGCACCGCACGGCCGGCGCGGACTCCTCCGCGGCCAAGCCGCTGCGGGTCTTCCTCACCCTCGACGCCGTGGTCACCGGCGGCAACGGGCTGATCTACCTGCTCGGCGCCGGGCCGGTCGGCGACCTGCTGGACCTCTCCACCGGCTTCCTGCGCGGCATCGGCGCCTTCCTGACGGTCTACGGCGTCCTCGTCGCGGTGCTGGCGTCCCGTCCGGTGCCCTCGGCCCTGGCCACCAAGGTGGTCATCGAGGCCAATCTGCTGTGGGCCGTCGCGAGCGTGGCCGCGGTGGCCTTCGGCTGGATCGACCCGAACACGGTCGGCACGGTGTGGACCCCGCTCCAGGCCGTGGTCGTCGCCGCGTTCGCGTTCCTGCAGATCTCCGGTCTGCGCAAGCTCACCGGCCGCTCCTCCGGCTGACGCCGAGGTCTTCGGCCGTTACGCCGAACGGCGCGTGGCCCCGCCCGTGGAACGGGTGGGGCCACGCGCCGTTCGCGTGCTCGTCGCGGCCGGCCGCGACGAGGACGGTCAGCCCTGGAAGGCGGTCGCGAAGCGGTTCAGGTGACCGGCGAAGTCCGCGGTGACGGACGGGGCGTGGTGGTCGATGTAGAAGTGGCCGCCCGGGTACTCCCGGTGCCCGAGGTACTCGGCGCTGCGGGCCGCCCAGAACGACATGGCGTCCGCACGCTCCTGCAGGGGGTCGGACTTGCCGCCGTAGGTGACGAGCGGGCAGGCCACCCCCTCGCCGTCGTCCGTGAACTGGGCGGCCACGGACAGGTCCGCGCGCAGGGCGGGGACGACCAGGGCGAGCATCTCCGGGTCGTCGTAGACCTCGGCCGGGAACGAGCCCAGCTTCTTGATCCACTCGACGAGTTCGGCCTCCGGCATGTGGACCTGCTCGGCGGTCGGCTCGAAGAAGCCGACCGGGGACCAGCCCGAGGCGCCGAGCAGGACCGGCATGGGCTGCCCCTCCTGCGCCAGGCGCTGGGTCAGCCGGAAGGCGAGCTGCGCGCCCATGCAGTGACCGAAGAACGCGAACGGGCGGTCGTCGAGTTCGTCGAGCACCGCGTCGTAGAGGGCGTCGAACAGCGGCTCCCAGTCCGTGTGCGTGGGCTCCTCGCGCCGGCTGTGGCGACCGGGCAGGGTGACGGCCTGGGCGGCCACGTCGGACGGCAGCAGGCCGGCCCAGTCCCGGTAGATGATGGCGCCGCTGCCCGCGTGGGGCAGCAGGAACAGTCGCACTCCGGCCTCGGCCGGCGGCTCGACCGGGTGGAACCAGTGGCCCGCGGTGGACATGGACTGTCCCAGGGTCTGTGACACGGGGGTGCTCCTCGTCATGTGTCGCGCTGGTGTCGGTAGGTGACTCGTGTGGGGGGTGTGGGGGGTGGGGGTGATGGCCCGGTGGGGGGCGGGTGGGTCAGGCCAGGGATCGCAGGGCGGGCAGCAGGACGTCGGCGATCTCCTTCAGCTGCGGCTCGGGGTCCAGCGATCCGATCCGCAGCACCAGGTGCCGGGCGCCGGCCCGTACGTACGAGGCCAGCCATTCGGCGCAGTGTTCGGCGGTGCCCCAGCCGTAGGCCTGGATGGCCGACATCTGCTCCAGCGACCGTCCGTAGTAGTGCTCGATGTAGTGCTCGAGCTCGGCCTGCGCGGCCGCCGCGTCGCGGTTGACGGTGACGGTGGCGTAGAGGGCGGGGGTGACCGCGTCGGCCGGGCGGCCGGCCTCCTCGACCAGCTCGGCGATCCGGGCGCGGGCGACGCCGTAGGCCTCGGCGGACGGCAGGAAGGGCAGCCAGCCGTCGTAGTCGCGGGCCACGCGCTCCAGGACGCGCGGGGTGTCGCTGCCGGCCAGCCACAGCGGCGGGCCGCCGGGGCGGTGGGGGCGCGGCAGCCGGTCCAGCCCTTCGGCCTGCCAGTACTTTCCGGCGTAGTCGGTGGGCGCGCCGGGCCGGTCGCTGCCCCAGGCGGTGCGCCAGAGCCCGACGATGTCGTCCAGCCGCCCCACGCGTCCCTTGAAGGAGGCGCCGACGGAGGCGAACTCCGCCTCGGTCTCCGGCATCGGGAAGCCCGAGCCGAGCCCGAGCACCAGCCGCGAGCCGCACACGTGGTCGAGGCTGGAGATCATGTTGGCGCCGACGAGGGGGTGGCGCAGGGCGGGGGTGAGGGCGGCCGTGCCCAGGGTGACGCGGCTGGTCACGGCGCCGGCGGCGGAGAGCACGACCAGCGGGTCGAGCCGGGGACGGGCGGTCAGGGAGTCGCCCGCCCACAGGGAGTCGAAGCCGAGCTGCTCGGCCCGCCGGGCGAAGTCCAGCAGCGGGTCGGCGGCGAAGCTGTCGGTGATGGCCTGCTCCCGGGTGGGGAGCAGGACGCCGATGCGCAGGGGCGTGGTGGTGGAGTCGGCCATGTCGGTTCCTTCTCGTTCGGGAAGATCGCGTACGTCTGCGTCAAGGCCGGGCGGCGAGCGCCGATTCCCGTTCGGCGAGCAGGTGTTCGCGGACCTCGCGGCGCAGGATCTTGCCGGCGGGATTGCGCGGCAGCTCGCTCACGAAGTGGTACATGTTCGGAATCTTGTAGTCGGCCAGCCGTCCGCGCAGGAACAGCATCAGCTCGCGGGGCGTCGCCGCCGCGTCCGGCCGGAGCACGACGCAGGCGTGCGCCTCGTCGCCCCAGTAGCGGTCGGGCAGCCCCACCACGGCGGCCTCCGCCACCGCCGGGTGGTCGCTGAGCTCCTTCTCGACCTCGGCGGGGTAGATGTTCTGACCGCCGACGATGATGGTGTCGTTGATGCGGTCGCACAGGAACAGATAGCCGTCGGCGTCGAGATACGCGGCGTCGCCCATCAGCAGCCACTCGCCGTCGAGCGTCTTCGCGGTCGCCTCGGGCAGGTTCCAGTAGCCCAGCATGCGGGCGGGGGTGCGGATGCACACCTGCCCGATCTCGCCGGGCGGCAGCTCCCGGCCCTCGGTGTCGACGATCTTCAGTTCGTTGCCGGGGCACACCCTGCCGACCGAGCGCAGCAGCGGGCTGCCGGGCTCGTGGGCCTCGGGCGGCAGGCACACGGCCACGCTGCCGGTCTCCGTGCTCGCGTAGATCTGGGCGAACTCGCAGGTCAGGATGGACAGGCAGCGGCGCAGCAGCCCCTCGGAGATCGGTGCCGCGCCGTAGGCGACCTTGCGCAGGGAGGCGAACGTCTCGGGGCCGGCGCCGCGTTCGTCCAGCATCATCTGGAGCATGGCCGGGGCGACGAAGGTGGTGGTCACCCGGTGCCGGGCGATCAGCCGGACGGCCTCGGCGGGGGTGAACATCTCCATGACCACGTTGGTGGCCCCGGCGTTGAAGTTGTGCATGAACCAGCCGATGCCCGCGATGCCGAAGCCGGGCAGGGAGATCAGGGCGACGTCGTCGGGGAGCCAGTCGATCCAGTCGGTGCCGGCGCGGCGCATGGCGTCGGGGAGGGTGAAGAAGCTGCGGTGCGCCAGCACGGCGCCCTTGGGCAGGCCGGTGGTACCGCTGGTGTAGACCTGCACCACCGCGTCGTCGGGGCCGGTGCCCGGGTCCAGGTCCTCGTCGGAGTGGCCCGCGTACCAGGCGCGCAGGGAGTCGGGGCCGGCGAGCCGGACCCGGGCGACCTCGGGCAGTCCGTCCAGCGCCCGGTCGGCGCACTCCCCGAACCGCTCGTCCTCGAAGATCAGCTCGGCGTTGGAGTCCCGCAGGATGTGGGCCACTTCCCCCCACGTGAGCCGCCAGTTCACCGGCACCAGGACGGCGCCGATCTTCGCGCAGGCGAGGATGGCCAGGTAGTAGTGCTCCGACTCGCGGCCGAAGTAGGCCACCCGTGCCCCGCGGCCGATGCCCGCCGCGCGCAGGGCGCGCGCCGCGCTGTTGCCGGCCCGGTGCAGCTCGCCGTAGGTGGTGGTCCGGCCCTCGCAGACGATCGCCGGGTGGTCGGCGCGTTCGGCCGCGTGCAGCGCAGACGACCGGGTCAGCGTCCACCGGCTGTTTTCGTTCACGTAAGTCCGCCTCGTTGTCGGGGTCCGGGCCACGCTCGTGGTCCGGACCTGTCGTTGGGGAGGGTGCGTGGGGTGCGTGGGGTGCGTGTCCCGGAAGGGCGCGGTGGCGCGCCCTTCCGGGAGGGGGCCGGCCGTCAGGCGACCGGGTCGGACACCAGCAGGCCGTCGAGGTGCTCGGTGAGCTGCCGGACGCTGGGGTGGTCGAAGGTGAGCGAGGCCGGCAGGGTCAGACCGAAGGTCTTCTCCAGCGCGGACTTCACCGTCTGCGCCATCAGCGAGTCCAGTCCCAGGGAGACGAACTCCGCGGTGGGCTCGAGCTCGTCGGCCCCGTCGAGGTGGAGGACGGCCGCGACCTCCGTGGCCACCACCGAGCCGATCACGGCCCTGCGCTCGGCCGTGGGGCGGGCCAGCAGCTCGCCCAGGTCCAGGCCGCCGGGGCCGGCCGCCGCGTCCCGGCGGGCGAGCCGGGAGTACAGGGCGTCCGTGACGGGCGTGTTGGCGACGTAGGTGTCCCAGTCGAACTCGCCCACCACCCGCTGGGTGACGGGCCGGCCCAGCAGGCCGGCCAGCGTGCGCAGCGCGCGGGCGGGCGAGAAGAAGCGGATGCCGCTGCGCTCGATCTCCTGGCTGAGGTGGTCCTCCAGCCGCGCGGACATCCCGACCCGCGCCCAGGCGCCCCAGTTGACCGACAGTCCGGGCAGTCCCTGCCGGCCCCGCCAGTCGGCCAGGGCGTCGAGGTAGGCGCTCGCCGCGGCGTAGTGCCCCTGGGTGGCGCCGCCCAGGACGGCGGCGATGGAGGAGTAGGAGACGAAGAACTCGAGCTCGGGGAAGTGCCGTCCGGCCTCGTGCAGCAGCCAGCCTCCGTAGACCTTGGCGGTCAGCTGCTCCTCCATGGCCGCCCAGTCCATCTCGGCGATCAACGCCTTGCCGATCTCGCCCGCGGCGTGCACGATGCCGCCGACCGGGGCCGGGCAGTCCAGGAGTTCGGCGGTCATCCGCCGGACGTCCTCGGCGCGTCCCACGTCGACCCGGATGACCTTGATCTCGGCTCGCTCGCCGAGGGAGGCCAGCAGGCTCGCCGCCTCGTCGGTGGGCCTGGCCCGCCGGCTGAGCAGGGCGACGTGCCGGGCGCCGAGATCCACCAGCTTCTGGGCGGTGACCAGGCCGAGCCCACCGAAGCCGCCGGTGACGACGTAGGTGCGGTCCGGCCTGATGGTCAGCCGGGGCGGGGTCTCGGCGCCGCTGTCGGTCCACGCGGGGTCGGCCGTCTCGGCCGCGACGCCGACCAGGGCGGTGGCCGAGGCCGGTCCCTCGTCGACGGCGCGCAGCGCCTCGTCGATCTCGTCGGGGCCGTACATCTCCTGGGCCGCGGGGATCTCCGTGACGGGCCGGGCGTCGGCCGAGGGCACGGTCACCGTGGAGCGCAGGACGCCGTCGCCGTGGACGAGCACGCGGTCGCCCGGGGCGTACGCGGCCGACTCGCCGGCCGCGACGACGGTGCCGTAGCCGGACGTGCCCAGGACGGGCGCGGCGGCGCCGTCCCGCGCGGGCCCGCCCTCCCGTGCGATCCGGGCGTCGTCGGGCGTGAGGGTGACCGCGTCGACGCGGACCTGGATCTCGTCGCCTTCGGGCGCCCGGTCCGCGGCCGGCACCGGCACGAGGTCCGCCAGGTCGCCGCTGTCGGGGGCCCGGAACTCGAAGCCGCCGGTGTGGGGCACGGTGGTGTCCCCGGCCAGCAGCCGGCGGACGTGGCGGCGGCCGCCGCGGTACGCCACCTGGTACTCGTCGCCGGTCTGCGCCCGCCACTCGTCGAGCAGGGACGCGAAGGGGAACAGGTCGCCCTCGCTGGGCAGGTCGAGGAGGGTGGCGCGGTACTGCGGGTACTCGGTGAGCAGGACCCGGCCGAAGCCCCACAGCGTCGCGGCGCCGAGCTGTTCGCCGGTGCCGGGCAGGTCGCCGGGCAGGCCCTGCGCCCGCTCGGTGACGAGCCACAGCCGCGGCGGGCGCCGCAGTCCGGCGCCGTCGAGCACGGCCACCGCCTTGAGCAGGTGCCGGTAGTTGCGCTCGCACTCGGCGCGCAGGCGGTCGGCCGACATGGGCGTCCGCTCCGGGCTCCAGAACCAGCAGACGTCGGTGACCGAGGAGTCCTCGAGCGCCCCGGCGAGGGCGTCGGGGTCCACCACGAACGTCATCCGGATGTCGTTCCGGGCGGCCTGCCGTTCGAGCTGCGCCAGCCGTCCCGGGTCCGCCTGCAGCACCAGCACGTGCCGGGAACCGGCGGGCGTACGGGCGGGTGCGGACTGCCGCACCCAGCGCAGGCGGTGCTGGAACTGCCGGTCGCGTCCCTCACCGTCGGGGCGGGCCAGCTCGACGCCGAGCAGTTCGGCGACCGGCGCGTCGCCCTCCAGCAGCAGGACGTCGGCGATCCGCCGCCGGCCCTCGGCGGGGGTGACGACCTTGGCCAGGACGCGCAGCCGGGTGCCGCGAGGCTTCTTGAACAGGCGGACGCTCGCGGCCGCCCGGAGGTCGAACACCGGGCCCTCGGCGTCGAGTGCGACGGTCGCGTGCAGGGCGCTCTCCAGCAGCTCGCCCGGCAGGTGTTCGACAGCGGTGGCGTCCCGGCCGGTGAGCTCGCCGACGACCAGGCCGCCGGGGTGGACCGCCACCCGGGTCAGCCGTCGCAGCCCCTCCCCCGTCTCGCGGCCGACCGCGTCGAGGTCGGTGTAGACGTCCTCGGCCCCGGTGGTCTCGACGGCCTCGCCGGCGTCGTCCAGGGCGTCCCTCAGGGCGCTCCCGGCTCCGTCGGCGCCGGGCCCGTCGGCGAGCACGGCCGTGACGTGGCGGCGTTCGCGGCCCTCGTGGACGCTGACCACCTCGGCCTCGGCGCGGCCGCCGGTCGCCGGCCGCAGCCGGGTGACCACACGGACGACGCCCTCGTCGGGCAGCGGCAGCGGCTCGTGGACCCGCAGGTCGTCGATGGCTCCGCGGGTGTGCCCGTGGACCGCGTCCCGCAGCGCCAGCAGCAGGTCGACGTGGGCGGACGCGGGCAGCACCGCCTCGCCCGCGGCGCGGTAGCGGCCGAGCGCGCCCAGGTCCTCGCGCGCGAACTCGGCGGTGAACTCCCGCTGTCCCTCCGGGCGGCCCTCGCCGGCCGGGATCTCGGTGCCCAGCAGCACATGGCGGGCGGGCCCGCCGGGGCCGGAGCCCCGTCGCTTCGTGGCCACCGGGAGCCAGTAGCGCCTGCGCTGGAAGGCGTAGGTGGGCAGGTCCAGCCGGGGCAGGGTGCGGCCGGCGTGGACGCCGGACCAGGAGACCGTGAGGCCGGCGGTGTAGAACTCGGCGAGCGCGCGCCAGATCGTCCCGGCGCCCGGCTCGCGGCGGCGCAGGCTGGACAGCCACAGGTGCTCGTCGGCCTCCAGGCAGCGCCGGCCCAGCGCGGTCAGCGCGGTGGAGGGGCCGATCTCGACGAAGACGTGCCGGCCGCGCTTGGCCACCGCCCGGATGCCCTCCATGAACAGCACCGGCTCGCCGATGTGGCGCACCCAGTACTCGGGGGTGCCGATCTCCGCCAGGCGGGCCACCTTGCCGGTGACGTTGGAGACCAGGGTCAGGGTGGGCTGGTGGAAGGTGATGCCCGCGACGGCCTGCCGGAAGTCGTCGAAGACCTCGGCCATCAGCGGGGAGTGGAAGGCGTGCGAGACGTCGAGGAGGTCCACGCGCGTGCCGTCCTCGCGCAGCCGGGCGACGACCTCCTCCAGCGCCTCCGTGGCGCCCGAGATCACGCACTGGTCGGGCGCGTTGACGGCGGCGAGGGCCAGGTCCGGGTGGGCGGCGAGCAGGGGGGTCACCCGGTCGGCGGGGGCGCTCACGGCGGCCATGCCGCCGGCCGTGGTGACCGACTGCATCAGCCGGCCGCGGGCGGCGACCAGGGTGACCGCGTCGGGGAGCGTGAACAGGCCGGCCACGGTGGCGGCCACGACCTCGCCGATGCTGTGCCCGATCAGGACGTTGGGCCGCACGCCCCACGACATCCACAGGCGGGCCAGCGCGTACTCCACGGTGAACAGCGCGGGCTGGGTGTAGCGGGTGCGGTGGATGAGGTCCGGGTCGGTGGCCGTGCCCAGGACGAGGTCGCGCACGGAGACGTCCAGGTGCGGTGCGAAGAGCTCTTCGCACGCGTCGACGGCGTCCCGGAAGACCTCGTGCCGTTCGTAGAGGTCCGCGCCCATGCCCAGGTACTGCGAGCCCTGGCCACCGAACATGAAGGCGATCTTGCGGATGCCGGAGGGGCCCTGCAGGTCCTCCCGGGCCAGCGCCGCGTCCAGCAGCTTCGCCAGGTCCGCGTGGTCGGCCACGGGGCCGGCGACGCGGTGGGAGAAGTGGGCACGGGTCACGTTGGCCGAGTGGCACAGCCGGTCGAGGTCGATGTCCGGCCGCTCGTCGATCAGTCGCCGGTAGTTCTCGAGCTGGCCGCGCAGGGCGCCGGCGCTCTTGGCGGAGACGGTGAACATCCGCACGCCGCCGCTCGGACCGTCGGGAGCGGGGACCGGGACGGGGGGCTGCTCGAGCACCACGGCGCCGATGGTTCCCGCGAAGCCGAAGCTGTTGACCACGGCTCGGCGCACGGGCGCCTTCCAGGGCTCGCACGCGGTGGGGATCCGCACCGGGTAGACGTCCCACGGGATGCGGCCGGAGGGGTTGGTGAGGTTGAGGTGGGGATAGATCGTGGCGGAGCGTATCTGCAGCACGGCCTTGATCACGCCGACCAGGCCGGACGCCGGCTCCATGTGGCCCAGGTTGGTCTTCGCCGAGCCCACCAGCAGCGGGTCGTCCTTGGTGTGCGAGCGGGCGAAGACGTTGTTGATGCCACCCAGTTCGATGGGGTCGCCGAGCGGGGTGCCCGTGCCGTGCGCCTCCACGTACTGGATGTCCCCGGGCTCGAGCCGGGCCGCGGCCAGGGCGTTGCGGATGACGATCTCCTGCGCGGCGCCGTTGGGCACGGTCAGCCCGACGCTGTCGCCGTCCTGGCCGACTGCGGTGCCCCGGATCGAGGCCAGGACGTTGTCGCCGTCCCGCACCGCGTCCGAGAGCCTCTTGAGCACCAGGACTCCGCAGCCCTCCGCCCGGGCGTAGCCGTCGGCGGCCTCGTCGAAGGTCTTGCACTGCCCGTCGGGGGCGAGCATGTTCGCGTGGCTGAACATCACCGGGATGCGCGGGCTGTGCAGCACGTTGATGCCGCCGCACAGGGCGATGTCGGTCTCCCCGCCGCGCAGCCCCTGCACGGCCGCGTGCAGGGCCACCAGCGAGGACGAGCAGGCGGTGTCGACGCTCATGCTGGGGCCGCGCCAGCCCAGGAAGTACGACAGCCGCCCCGACAGCGGGAACATCGTGATGCCGGACGCCAGGTGGCCGTCCAGCTCCTCGTACGGCAGGGAGTCGATCTCGAGGGCGTAGTCGATGGAGCTGGCCCCGATGTACACGCCTCCGTTGCCGCGGCGCAGCGGGGTGGGGTCGATGCCCGCGTGCTCGAGCGCCTGCCAGGCCGTCTCCATCAGCAGCCGCTGCTGGGGGTCCAGGTACTGCGCTTCCTTGGGCGAGATGTTGAAGAAGCCCGCGTCGAAGAGGTCGACGCGGTCCAGGAATCCGCCTCCGGTAGTGCGGATCTTCCCCTTCTCGGCGGGGTCGTGGATGTCCTTGGGGGTGAAGGCCTCGGCATCCCAGCGGTCCTGCGGGAGGGGGCCGATCCCGGAGCGGCCCTCGCGCAGGAAGGCGTCGAACTCGTCGAGGGATTCGCTGCCTCCGGGGAAGCGCAGCCCGACGCCGACGATGGCGATGGGCTCGTACCTGTCCGGGAGCGCCTGGCCGGCGCTGCCCTGGTCCCGGTCCGCCACGGGGACGGTGTGCGGCTGCTGGTCGTTTTCTGAGGACTGGCGCGGCATGTCCGCTTCTCCTTGGTGTCCCTTGGTGGTGGGGGCTGCTGCGTCGGCCCGGCGGGGGCGGACCGGGAAGGGTGGCTACCGGGCCTGCTGCCCGGCGGTGAGCCGGCCGGTCAGGTGGTCGACCAACTGCTCGATGGTGGGGCTGTTGAACAGCACGGTGGTGTCGATGTCGAGAACAAGCCGTTCCTCGAGGCCGCGTCTGATGTTCATCAGACGCAGCGAGGTGAGCCCGAGTTCGAAGAAGTTGCTGTCGAGCGGCAGATCCTCGTCACCCATGAGCAGGGCGCGCTTGACCTCCTCGACGACGAGCGCCTCGACGGCCTCGGCGACTTCGGTGGCGGGCAGGTCTGCGAGCGGGGAAAGGGTGCCGGTGGACTGTGTCATCGAAGATCCCTCGTGGCTGTGGTGGAAGGGCGTGGACGGTGGGGCGACGACCGTGATGCGTACGGCGATTGCCTCGGAAAACGAAAAGCCTGCGACCACCGGACACGGTCCTTCGCCGAGAGCGGTCACACGCTGCCGGTAGCGGCTGACCGCACGCTGACAAGCCACTGATCGGCGCCGGAAGACGCCCGAAATCAGTCCGGTGTCAGTGACGGGTCAGGCGGACTTGTCACGATCGCATCGCTTCGGACGGAAACCGCTGACCCGGTGAACAGGCGAAGACCGCAAAGCCATGCGACGGATTCCGAAGATTTTTTCGTTCCATGCACACGCACACACGCATCGGACGGGCGACGGGACCGACTGGACCGAATCGGAAAGGCCTGAGAATGCTTCTCGATGAATTGGCGGGGACGGCCGCGGCCACGAACGCCGCCCCTGCCGCCAAGGGCGCCGAAGGCGAACGCGACAACACATTCCGCAGTTATCCGCTCTACATCGGCGGCAAGGACGTCGAGGGCGACGACTGGGTGTACACCGTCAGCGGCCGGTCGCTGCTGGAGGACGTGTTCACCAGCGTCAGCCTCAAGCGGGCCCTGGAGAAGGACCCCGACTCCGAGGCCGCCGGCCACCCGTACGTGGTGGGCCGCTGCGCCATCGCCGGCGACGCCGCCATCGACCAGGCGTCCGAGGCCGCGGCCGCCGCTGCGCCGGTCTGGGCGGCCGTTCCCCTGGACCGCCGGATGACCCTGGGCACCCGCTTCCGCGAGGAACTGCTGCGTCGCGAGGACGAGTTCCTGGAGATGCTGGTGGCCGAGGCCCACCCGGTCAAGCTCGCCCGCTGGGAGCTCAGCTGCCTGCTGCAGATCTACAGCGAGGAGAGCCTCGGCTGGTACCGGCAGCAGATGCACACCGAGTTCCAGCACGGCGGCCGGCGGCTGATCGTACGCCGCCAGCCCGACGGCGTCGTCGGCTTCAACCCCCCGCAGAACGCGCCGCTGCCGAGCGCCGCCCTGGCCGTGCTGGCCCTGATGGCCGGCAACGCCGTCGTCGTCCGCGCCCCGCGCAGCATCGCGCTGAGCACCATGTGGCTGCTGCGCGACGTGGTGGCCCCGCTGCTCGAGGAGCTCGGCGCCCCCGCCGGCACCCTCAACGCGGTGTGCGGCAACCCCAAGCAGACCCTGGACCGCTGGATCACCAGCCCCCTGATCGACGACATCTTCTACATCGGCGGCAGCGAGCAGGGACTGCGCTTCGAGCAGGCCTGCGTCGCCAACGGCAAGAAGCCCATCCTGGAGCTGGCGGGCAACGACGGCATCGTCGTGTGGTCCGACGCGGATGTGAAGAAGACGGCCGAGGCCATCACCGAGGCCTTCTACGGCTCGGGCCAGATCTGCATGGTCCCCAACTACGTCCTGGCCCACCCGGACGTGGCCGAGGCGCTCATCGCCGAGGTCAAGGAGCAGGTCAAGACCGTACGCCCGGGCTACCCGGAGGACGAGGACGTGCTGCTGTCGCCGGTGCGGCGCAGCGAGCGGTTCTTCGCCCTGCTCGAGCAGGCCGTGGGCAACGGCGGGCAGATCATCACCGGCGGCCGGCGCACCGAGCTCGACGGCACCCCGTCCGAGACGGGCGTCTTCCTCGAGCCCACGGTGGTGCGGGTCGACGGGATGGAAGGCGCGCGCTCGTACGACATGGTCCGCCAGGAGACCTTCTTCCCGCTGATCCCGATCATCGTGGCCGAGCCGGGCTCCGACGAGGAGCTGCTGGAGCGGTTCCTGCACTTCGTCAACAGCAACGAGTACGGGCTGCGCAACTCGCTGTGGACCGCCTCCGACGAGGTCATCGACACCTTCGTGGCGCGGGTGGTCAACGGCGGCCTGCTGAAGGTCAACGACTCGCACATCGGCTTCCTGCCGTATCTGCCGAGCCACGGTGGCACCGGTATGACCGGCGGCGCCTTCGGCGAGGCGAACTACCCCATCCTCAAGACCTCGCATGTGCAGGGCGTCAGCATCGCCCGGGACGTCAGTCCGCGCGAGGCCGTGTTCGGTTCCTGAACCCGTCAGCCCTGCGAAGACCGGAGATTACTCGTGCGTTCCCTCGATGATGCTCGCGCCGTCTGCGAGCGCCACCACCCCGGCCTGATCAAGGCCCTGCAGGAGATCCCCTACGCGGAGCGGGAGCGGCCCGGCGGCCCCGGGATCGATCTGTTCCGCGAGCACGGCGGCGTGGGCCTGCTGGTCCCCACCGAGTACGGCGGCCTCGGCGCCGACCCGCTGGAGGCCGTGCTGGTCCAGCGCGCGCTCGGCGCGGTGTCCCCCTCGCTGGCCGCCGCCGTGACCATGCACCACTTCACCGCGGCCATGCTCTACGCGCTCGCCGCCGACAAGGGCCGGCTCAACGCCACCCAGCTGGACCTGCTCCACCGCGTGGTGCCCGAGCAGCTGCTCATGGCGTCCGGCTGGGCCGAGGGCCGCACCCAGCAGAACATCCTCGCGCCGTCGGTGACCGCGCGTCCGGTGGAGGGCGGCTACGTCCTCTCGGGCGCCAAGAAGCCGTGCAGCCTGGCGGCGTCCATGGACCTGCTCACCGCGAGCATCTCGGTCCCCGGCGCCGACGGCGAGCCCGAGCTGGCGCTGGCCCTGGTGCCCTCCACCTCGGCCGGGCTGTCCGTGCACCCCTTCTGGGGCAATGAGCTGCTGGCCGCGGCGGAGAGCGAGGAGGTGCGCCTGGAGGAGGTCTTCGTCCCCGAGGACCTGATCGTGCGCACGTCCGCCGACGACCCGGACCGGCTGGACGACCTGCAGACCGCCGGGTTCATCTGGTTCGAGATGCTGATCTCGTCCGGCTACGCCGGCGCCGCCGCCGGCCTCGTCGAGCGGGTGCTCGAGCGCGAGCGGGGCGCGGTGTCCGAGCGGGCCTCGCTCGCCATCACCTGCGAGTCGTCCTTCGCCCTGCTCGAGGGCGCGGCCCGTGCCGTGCGCGACGGGCTGTCCGGCGAGGCCGCCGTCTCCGGTGTCCTGGTCGCGCGGTACGCCCTGCAGGACGCCCTCAGCCGGACCACCGACCAGGCCCTGGAGCTGCTGGGCGGCATGGACTTCATCCGCTCCTCCGACCACGCCCGGCAGGCCGCCTCGGTCCGCCCGCTCGCCTTCCACCCCCCGGGCCGGGGGGCCGCGGCGGAGCCGCTGCTGCGGTACTTCGGCGGCGAGCCGCTCGAGCTGGCCTGAACCGGCGTCATCCCTCACCCGCGCGAACCGCGCGTTTCCCTGGAGTGATTCACCCATGACCGTGATGCAACACGCCCGGATCGACACCGAGGAGCAGATCCTCGGCCTCTACCGGGCGCACCTCAGCAAGGGCCGGGCCACCCTGGCCGAACTGTTCGGCAGCCACATGGAGGTCGAGTCCTCCGGCAGCTGGCTGACGACCAGCGACGGCGAGCGCTTCCTCAACACCGGCGGGTACGGCGTCTTCACCATGGGCGCCCGCCACCCGATCGTCATGGACCACGTGCTGCGCCAGCTGACCACCCACCCCACCGCCACCCGCATCCTGCTGGAGCCGACCGCGGCCCGCGCCGCGGAGGCCCTGGTGTCGGTGATGCCGCCCGGCCTGGACCGGGTGCACTTCGCCCTCTCGGGCGCCGAGGCGGTCGAGACCGGCCTGAAGCTGGCGCGGGCGGGCGGCCGCAAGCGGACCGTCTCCATGCAGGGCGGCTACCACGGCAAGACGCTGGGCGCCCTGTCGGCCACCGCGAAGGAGGTCTACCAGAAGCCCTTCCGCCCGCTGGTCCCCGACTTCCTGCACATTCCCTTCGGCGACATCGACGCGCTGCGGGCCGAGCTCGCCGCCCACCCGGGCGAGGTGTGCGTCATCCTCGAGCCGGTGCAGGGCGAGGGCGGCGTGATCATCCCGCCCAAGGGCTACCTCAAGCAGGTGGAGGAGGCGGTCCGCGAGTTCGACGGCTTCCTCATCCTCGACGAGATCCAGACCGGCTTCGGCCGGCTGGGCGAGTGGTGGGGCGCCGACATCGAGGGCGTGGTGCCGGACGTCCTGCTGGCGGGCAAGGCCCTCGGCGGCGGTGTGCTCCCCGTCTCGGCGGCGGTCGCCACCCGCAAGGCCTTCCGGCCCTTCGACAAGGACCCCTACGTCCACACGGCCACCTTCTCCGGCCAGCCGCTGCTGATGGCCGCCGTGCAGGGCGCCATCCAGGCGGTCCAGGAGGACAACCTGATCCCCCGGGGCCGGGAGCTCGGCGAGCGGCTGCTGCCGAGGATCGCCAAGATCGCCCAGAAGAACATTCCCGACCTGGTCGTGGACGTCCGCGGCCAGGGCCTGCTCATCGGCGTGGAGCTCGTCGAGGCCGGACTGGCCGGCGAGCTGCTGATCGAGCTGTTCAACCACGGCGTGGTCGCCAACCACTCCATGAACGGCAGCTCGGTGGTGCGGTTCACCCCGCCCGCCAACCTCAGCGAGACCGATGTGCAATTCCTGCTCAATGCGTTCGACAAGGCCACCCGCGACCTCGTGCGGCACTCGGCCAAGATGCCGGAAGGCGGTAACTGATCATGCGACACGTGGAACTCGAGGCCCGGGTGCCCTCCCAGCGGGCCGAGGCGGTCTTCGACGAGATCATGAAGTGGGAGCGGTTCCCCGAGCTGGCCCCGCACGTGCGGGCCACCACGGTGCACGCCACCCTCCCCGAGAAGGACTGCAGTTCCAGCTGGGAACTGCACTTCCGCAGCGGGCTGCTGAGCTGGACCGAGGAGGACCACTTCCTGCGGGACGAGCTGGAGATCCGCTTCGAGCAGAGCGACGGCGACTTCGACAGCTTCACCGGCGTCTGGGACCTGTCGCAGGACGGCGACGACGTCACGCTGCACTTCACGGCCGACTTCGACTTCGGCATCCCCAGCCTCGAGGGCATCCTCGACCCCATCGCGGAGCGGGTCATCAAGGAGACCGTCGCCTGGTCGGTTGCCGGGCTGTTCCCGGGCACCGAATTCACCGGGGCGGACGACATGGACATCGCCCGACCCGGCGACGTCGCGGCCTGACCACCCTTCTTCGCCGAGGAGCCGTCGTGGACCAGGCAAATCCCTTTGAAACACCGAAGACCTATCAACTGCACCGCGCGGAATACCTCGTCGGTTTCGTCGTGGCGACCGGCCTTCTCATCGCGCACTACGACGAGATCCGCTGGCTTCCCGCGATCGGGTTGTTCCTCTACATCGATCTGATCGGCTACATCCCGGGGGCCATCGCCTTCAAACGCAGCGGCGGCCGGCCCATCGCCAAGACGTATTACGTGCTCTACAACGTGATGCACAGCCTCATCACCCAGGCCGCGGTCGCGGCGCTGTGGTGCTGGCTGATCGGACCGGAATGGGCGCTGATGGTACTGCCCTTCCATCTCTTCGGCGACCGTGCGCTGTTCGGGAACTTCATGAAGTCCTTCGCGCTGCCCTTCGAGCCCGTGCGCCAGAGCGGCTATCTGCGGCTGCTGGACGACCTGGGCCTGCCGCACCCCAAGCCGGTCGGTCACGCGGCCGATCCGGTGCCGGTCGGGCACATCCCGGGCACGAAGGCGTCCGCCGCCGGGGCGGCCACGGCCCGTCCCCGGCAGGAGGCGGCCCGGTGACCGTCACCGCCGCGGCCCGCTCCCAGTCCGGCCCCCGGGCCGGCGGGGCGGGTCCGCGGGCCCGCGGCCGCGACCGCCGGGCGCTGACCCACCTGGCGTCGCCGGTGTCGGTGCTCACTGTCAGCCACCGCGGACGGCCGCACGGCACGACGGTCAGCACCGTCACGGCGGTGTCCCGGGAGCCCCTCCTGCTGGGCGCCTGCCTGCGGGCCGGCTCGTCCTTCGCCGAACTGGCGGCCGCCGAGGGCCGCTTCACCGTCAACGTGCTGGACGCCTCGCAGGAGCGGATCGCCCGCTGGTTCGCCGACAGCGCCCGGCCCGACGGCGACCCGCAGTTCGCGGGCCTGACCCAGGGCACCGACCCCTACACGGGTGCGCCGCTGCTCCACGGCGTGCTGGCGCACTACACCTGCCGGGTCTTCGGCACCCCTCGCGTCGGCGACCACGACGTGCTGCTCGGCCAGGTGACCCACACCGCCGTCCACGACGGCGACCCCCTGCTCAGTTACGCCGGCGGACTGTTCGCCGGCCCGCTCCGCCCGGCCTCCGCGGCCTGACGCGGCGAACCCCACCGGAAAGGAAAGGGAGTGCACGATGACTGATTCCGTGGCACCGGAGGCGGACTGGGACAAGGCTCCCGGCCTGCTCGACGGCGCGAAGGAGCTCACGCTCGGCCCCGAGGAGTGCGACCTCGCGTACTGGATCACCGAGGTGGCCCAGGGCACGCTCAGGGAGCGCGGGGTGACCGGGCACCACGAGAACGCGATCGTCCCGGAGTTCCTCAAGGAGCCCGGCCCGCTGCGCGAGGCGCTCATCCTGGAGTTCGGCTTCCGCGGGCTCTCCGAGGAGATCGCCACCCGGCTGCTGGGCCACTACGTGCCCATCGCCCCGGGCATCCCCGAGATGGAGTTCTACGCGACCCAGATGCTCGACGAGGCGCGGCACGCCCGCGTCTTCCGCAACCACCTGGTCGAGCTCGGCATGCCCGCCAAGTCCCTGCTGCGGGACATCGAAGAGATGGCGGCCGACTACCGGCAGCGGGTCCTTCAGCCGGTGGAGGACTTCACCCTGGAGATCGTCCGGGACCAGGGCGACTTCCTCGGCGGCGTGGCGGTCTTCGCCATCGTCATCGAGGGCGTGCTGGCGCCGGCGGCGGAGCTCAGCGAGCGCAAGTGGACCCCGCTGTCCCCGGCCACGGGGGAGATCTCCCGCGGCACGGCCATCGACGAGATCCGGCACCTGACGGTGGCCAGCACCATCCTGCGCGACCACCTGGTCAAGCGCCCCGAGTACCGTCCGCGGCTGCTGGAGATCCTGCGGGCCGGCGTCGAGCTCTGGGACGCGGTCCCGGACCGGGAGTTCGTCATCCACCGCGAGGAGCTCTTCCAGAAGGGCATGCTCGACCACGCCGACAAGATCGGCGACTACGAACTGTGGCCCGGCGTGCGCATGCTGGACACCACCCCGGAGCAGCGCTACGACATGGCCGAGCAGTGGACCGACGAGATGGCCGAGGCCCGCATGGCCTACATGGGGCTGCCCGTGGAGGCCCTGGCCTCCCCCGCCGGGGACGCGCGATGAACTCGCCCTCCGGCCCGTCCACCGGGCGCGTCGCGGTCGTCTGCGGAGTCGGCGGGTACGTACCGCCCGGCATCGTCACCAACGAGGACCTGACGGCCCGGCTGGACACCTCGGACGAGTGGATCCGCACCCGTACGGGCATCGCCGCCCGGCACGTCATCGACCCGGGCACGGCCACCTCGGACCTGGCCGTGGAGGCCGGACGGCGGGCGCTGAAGTCCGCCGGCGAGTCCCAGGCCGACGCGGTGGTGCTGGCCACCACCACCCCGGACCAGCCGTGCCCCGCCACCGCACCCCATGTGGCGGCCCAGCTGGGACTGACCGGAGCGGCCGCGTTCGACGTCTCGGCCGTGTGCAGCGGCTTCCTCTACGGGCTGGCCGCGGCCTCGGGCCTGATCGCCTCCGGCACCGCCGAGCGGGTGCTGCTCATCGCGGCGGACGCGTTCACCACCATCATCGACCCCGATGAACGCACCACCGCGGTGATCTTCGCGGACGGCGCGGGGGCCGTGGTGCTGCGGGCCGGGACGGCCGACGAGCCCGGCGCGGTCGGCCGGATCGTCCTGGGCAGCGACGGCGAGCACCACGACCTCATCGAGGTGCCCGCGGGCGGCTCCCGGCAGCGGTCCAGCGGAATCCCGCCCGAGCCGGGCGAGGAGTTCTTCCGGATGCGGGGCCGGGACACCTACCGGATGGCGGTCGAGCGCATGACCACCGTCTCCCAGCAGGCGGTCGAGAGCGCCGGCTGGCAGATGGAGGACGTGGACCGCCTCGCGGCCCACCAGGCCAACGCGCGCATCCTCACGGCGGTCGGCGACCGGCTGGGCATCCCGGACGAGCGGCGGCTGTCCAACATCGAGCGGGTCGGCAACACCGGCGCCGCCTCCATCCCCCTGCTGCTGGCCCAGGCCGCGGAGGAGGGACGGCTGACGGCCGGCCACCGGGTGCTGCTCACCGCCTTCGGCGGCGGGCTGGCCTGGGGCTCGACGGCCCTGGTGTGGCCCGACGTGGCCGCCTGACCGGGCCCCGCCGGCCCCGTCACCGCTTCACCGCACCACTTCTTCACCGCACCACCGCTTCACCCCTCACCCTTCATTTCCGGAAAGGAAACACCATGTCCACGATGCTCGAGCAGCTGAAGGAAATACTCGTCAGCAAGCTGAAGGTCACCCCCGAGCAGGTCGTCCCCGAGGCCACCCACGAGGAGCTCGAGCTCGACTCGCTGGCCGTGGTCGAGCTCTCGCTCGTGCTGGAGCAGGAGCTGGGCCTCACCATCAGCGACGACGAGCTGCTGGAAGCCCCCACCATCGGCGACATGGTCGCCCTGATGGACGAGCGGAGTGCCAAGGTCTGATGGCCGGGATCGATGTCGCTGTCACCGGACTCGGCCTCGTCACCCCTGGCGGCATAGGGGTCGGGCCGAGCTGGGCGGCGGTGTGCGGCGGGCGTTCGCCCGCCGCCGTCGACCCCGCCCTCGAGGAGAACACCGTACGGATCTCGTGCCGGGTTCCCGACTTCCGGCCCGATGACCTGCTCGGTGCGCGCCGCGCGTACCGCCTGGACCGGTTCGTGCAGTTCGCACTGGTGGCCGCCCGGGAGGCCATCGACGACGCCGGGCTCGACCCGAAGACCTGGGACGGTGCCCGGGTCGGGGTCGTGCTCGGCTGCGCCGACGGCGGCCCCGGCACGGTGGAGGAGCAGCACCACGTGCTGCGGCACAGCGGGGCCACCCGGGTGTCGCCGCTCCTCCTGCCCATGCAGCTGCCCAACATGCTGGCCGGTCAGACGGCCATGGAGTTCGGGGCCACCGGCCCCAACCTGGTGGTCGCCACGGCCTGTGCCTCGGGCGCCACCGCCATCGGCACGGCCCGGGACCTGCTGGCGCTCGACCGCTGCGACGTCGTTCTGGCGGGCGGCAGCGAGGCGATGATCACCCCGTTGGTGATGGCCGGCTTCGCGCAGATGGGGGCCCTCTCCAAGCGCGAGGACGACCCGGCCCTCGCCTCCCGTCCCTTCGACGCCGACCGCGACGGCTTCGTCGCGGGCGAGGGGGCGGGGGTCCTCGTCCTGGAGCGGGTCGCGGACGCCCGGGCCCGTGGGGCCCGGGTGCGCGGCCGGATCGTCGGGTACGGCGCGTCCGCGGACGCCCATCACATGACGAGCCCGCACCCGGAGGGTACGGGTGTCGAGGACGCCTTGCGCTCGGCCCTGGCCGACGCGGGCGCCGGGACGGGCGACGTCGGGCACGTCAACGCCCATGGCACCTCCACGCCTCTGAACGACCTCGCCGAGGCGCGGGTGCTCAAGCGGGTGCTCACTTCGGACCCGCTGGTGACGTCCACGAAGGGGGTGACGGGGCATCTGCTGGGCGCGGCCGGTGCGGTGGAGGCCGCGTTCTCCGTCCTCGCCATGGAGCAGAGTCTGGTGCCGCCCACCGCCAACCTGGGCACGCTCGACTCCCGGATGGAGATCAAGGTCGCCGACTCCCCGACGGTTCTGCGCACGGATCTCACGCTGAGCAACTCCTGTGGATTCGGAGGGCAGAACGTCGTCCTGGCCATCGCGGCGGCCTGACGCCCGTAACAGAGCACACCCCACGCCGCCCGCTCCCCCGGCCTCCGCCGAGGGAGCGGGCGGCTCGGCGTATGCGCGCCCGCCGTCATGCCCGCCGGCCCGGCCCGCGGGCGCTACGGCGGGTGTACGGGCGCTACGGCGGGCGTACGGGCGCGGACACGCACGATGCGGGGGCGCCTCCTGGGAGGCGCCCCCGCATGGGTGTTCGCGCTGTCTGGGACGGTGTGCCGCCGGAACCTGTGCACCGCACGCACGGCGGCGGCCCGTCAGACCGCCTCGAGCAGGGCGGACCGGGCGTCGCCGGTGGTGCTCAGCGCCGGGTGGTGCGAGAGGATGGCGTGCTCCACGCGGCGCAGCGCCGGGGAGGGCTCGACGCCCAGCTCCTCGGAGAGGCGGTGCCACATGCGGCGGTAGGTGTCGAGGGCGTCGGCCTGGCGTCCGGAGCGGTAGAGGGCGATCATCAGCTGCTCGCAGAAGTATTCGCGCAGGGGGTTCCCGGCGTGCACCTCGCGCAGTTCGGCGAGGATGGCGGCGTGGTGGCCGGCCTTGAGCTCGGCGTCGAAGAACAGCTCCAGGGCGCGCATGCGGTATTCCTCGTAGCGCGCGGCGGCCGTCTGGCAGACCGGTCCGCCCGTGTGGCCGCCGAAGACCGGTCCGCGCCACATCGCGAGCGCCGTGCGCGTGAGCGCCGCCGCCTCGTCCCGGCCCGTTCCGCTGGCCGCCTCGGCGCGTCTGACCAGGGAGATGAACTCGGCCGCGTCGAGCTCTCCGGCCTCGAGGGAGAGCCGGTAGCCGGAGGGGTGGATGCTCAGGCGCGAGGCCGGCCGTTCGCTCTCGAGGCCCTTCAGGCGCCTGCGCAGCCTGCTGACGTGCGCCTGGAGGGCGTTGGCCTCGTTCTCCGGGACCGACTCCCCCCACATCTCGTTGATCAGGGTGTCCCCCGCGATGGCCTGTCCCTCGCTGACGAGTAACGCCTGCACCAGCGTGCGTTGCAGACCTCCTGGGATCTCCGCCGGACCACTGGGGGTGCGGATCTCCAACGCTCCGAGTATCGAGAAGCTCAGCACGACTGTCTCCCTTGCCGCTCTGTGCAGTGGATGAGGATGTGGCGCTCGTTCCGGACGGTTCGCCCTTGGACGGGCCGTGGCTCCTGGCTCGTCGGCCGGGCCCGAGCGGATGCGTTCGCCGCTCGAACGGCGGGCGTGCATGGCTGTTCGACGCGCACGACGCGATCGGCCCTTCCTCTCCTGGCAGGACCCTTGAAGAAATATTACTTCACGACGGTATTTTTTCCCATCCCACCGCGCCGACGTGTCGAACACACCGCCGATGCCAGGGTCCGTGGTGAAGAAGTCGCAGGTCAGACGCGGTTGGTGACGAACTGTCGCAGAGCGCGGACATGCCCGGGAAGGTGGTCATGGGTGCGGACGGTGATCACATCCACCCACTTGAGCTCGCCGGCGAAGACCTCACGGCCCCCGCGGTCGACCAGCCGGACCGCCACGTCGGACAGCGCCATGTCCCAGGGCATCCGGCCGACCAGCTCCAGGAGCCGGGCGGCGCCGTGCCGGAGGGTCGCGACCCGCTCGGCATGCGTCGAGGAGGCGATCGCCGCGGCGATCGCCTCCCGGGACATACAGCCGTCGTTGTCGACCCGCGCCTTCTCACCGGCCATCAGGGCACGGGCGGCGCGGGCGAGCATGCGGTCGGTGAGCGCGATGTGCGTGAGGAGCCAGTCGGTCGCCGTGCGGTCGGCCTCCCCGATCACCCTCCCCCTCGCGGTGAAGGCCTCGACGGCGGCCAGCAGTTCCTCATAGGCGCGGGCGAGATCTTTGGTATCCACGGGGACACTCCGGTGCGACGGGAACAGGCGGACGTCATCTGGCGGGACCGCCGCGGCGCGACGGCCACAAAAAGGTCTCGGTGGGCCGTATCTCCGCAATACGGCCCACCGAGACGTTACGCCCGACACCGGCCCGGGGGAAAGCCTGGCGAAGGGCAGATGCAAGGGGTTTCCGGGCGGCACCGTCTCCCGACCGAAAAACCCCGGCACGACGAATTCCTTTCACACACCCCCTGCGGAAATATCTTTGATTCGAATATCCGGCGGAGAGGGCAGGATTCGAACCTGCGTGGGCCGTAGACCCGGCTGGAGCTGCAGCTCTGACCCCCGATAAACCACTCCGGGCACCTCTCCTCGCTCCCGGCCCCGGCCTCCCGGCGCCGTTCACAAGAACTACATTGACATCCCGCTCTGATATCCGGCTGACGCACTGCTGACATGCATTCAATCCGTCATAATCCCTTCCGATTCACGCCCGGAACGTGCTCTACTCTCCCCATCGCAATTCTTCGAGAAGGGGACATCGACGTGTCCGCAATTGTCGACGCGGACAGCCCGATTCTGCGGGCCGTCCGTACGCACACCCAGGCGGAGAACGCCAGCTCGTTCCTGGCACTGAACACCGGCAACAGCGTATTCACGGTCCCGGACCTCGACGGCGTGATCGTCTACCGCCGGACGGGCCGGTACGCGGTCCAACTCGGCGGGCCTTTCGCCGCACCGGACGCGTACGACACCCTGCTCGACCGCTTCCACGAGCACGTCCGGGAACAGGGCCTGCGGCCGGTCGGCGTGCAGCTGCAACGCCACGACGCCGAGCGCTACGCCGCCCGCGGATTCACCGTGAACCAGATGGGCGCGTCCTGGGCCGTGCGCCTCCCCGAATTCAGCCTGCGCGGCAGCCGCTTCATGCAGCTGCGCAACAAGATCTCGCGGGCGTTCCGCAACGGCCTGCAGGTCGAGGAGGTGCCCGCCGAGAACTGCCGCGAGGCCCTCGCCGCCATCGACGACGCCTGGCTGGGCTCCAAGGGGGAGCAGGCCCGCCCCCTGGAGTTCCTGGTCGGGCAGGTGGGCGGCGACGCCCAGCGGCACCGGCGGCTGTTCGTGGGAACGATCGACGACGCCCCGGTCGCCTACATCTCCTACTCCCCCGTCTTCGGCACCCGGGCCGGCTGGATGCACGACCTCAGCCGGCGCGTTCCCAGCGGCTCCCCCGGGCTGATGGAGGCCATCAACTCCTTCGCCATCGAGCGGTTCCGCGAGGAGGGGGTGGAGTGGCTGCACTTCGGCTTCACGCCCTTCACCGGCCTCGACGTGAGCAACGAACTCCCCGGTCACAGCCCCTCGTTCCAGTGGCTGATGCACTTCCTGTGGGAGCACGGCGAGGGGCTCTACCCGGCACAGACCCAGCTGGCCTACAAGCACAAGTGGGCCCCCGACGCGACCCTCCCCGAGTACGTCGCGTTCGACGGCGGGGCATCCCTCGCGGCCTTCGCCCACATCTTCCGCGCCTGCAACGCGTTCTGACCCACCGACCCGGCTCCGACCGGCCCGCAAGGAGGCAGTCATGATCCAGGAGAGCAGCACCGACGTCCTGAGGCAGTCGATGGTCGACTACCTGATGCGCATCATCGGGCTTCCCGACGACGAGGCGCTCGCCCAAGAGGCGGACGACGTCGTACGCACCCTGGACGCCCGGCTCGAGGCCGAGCGGCACGCCGTGGCCTGACCGGATCCGTCGCAGCGGAAAGCCGGCGCGGAAGGCCGTCACAAAAAGCCGCCGCGAGCACGGTCTCGCGGAAATGCACCGCAACCCATCCGTCGCGTCGCTGGTCAGCCGATCATCAGCGCCGTATCAGCACAGCGCGGAAAGCTTCGCCGCAACTGTCCTGCCCGGAAATGGTTGCGGCCCCGCCGTTCCAGACCGGGCGCCTCGTCCAAGGGGAGCACACCCAATGCAATCTCCGCATGTCGATCAAACGAAACCCGGGAACGTCACGTCGCTCGACGGGCGCCGTGACACCCCGGCCGCGGCCCAGGCGCCGCGCACCGGGGCCTCGGCCACATTCTCCGAGCTGCTGAAGAGGGTGAAGGCCGAAGGCCTGCTGAATCTCGATCCGCGTTATTACGCCTGGCGGCTGACGCTGAACACCACTTTGATCCTGGCCGGCCTCGGCGCCTTCTTCTTGATAGGCGACTCCTGGTGGCAGCTGCCGGTGGCGGTGTGGATGGGCCTGTGCGGCGGCCAGAGCGCCTTCATGTGGCACGACGCCGGCCACAAGGCCATGTTCCGCAACAAGAAGGCCGCGTCGGCGGTGGGCTACTTCCACGCCAACTTTGTCAACGGCGTCAGCTACGGCTGGTGGGTCAACCACCACAACCGCCACCACAGCAACCCCAACCACCTGGACTTCGACCCCGACATCGGCCGGCGCACCGCCATCTTCGACATCAAGCAGTACGCCACCCGCAAGGGCACCCAGCGGTTCGTGGTGCGCTACCAGAGCGTCCTCTTCTTCGTGCTGCTGGTCCTCGAATCCTTCAAGATGCACAAGACCGCGGTGAAGTCGATCGCGCAGGGGCAGACGAAGAACCCGGTCCTGGAGTCCGTCCTGCTCGCGCTCCGGGTCGCCATCTACCTGACGGCCGTCTTCACCCTGCTCTCGCCGGTGCTGGGCGTGGTGTTCATCCTGGTCCAGCAGGCCGCGCTCGGCGTCTACTTCGGCCTGATCTTCGCCCCCAACCACAAGGGCATGGCGGTCCGCGACGGCGAGGAGGAGACGCTGGACTGGCTGGAGCGCCAGGTGCTCACCTCGCGCAACATCCGCCCCTCCTGGTTCATCGACTTCCTCTACGGCGGCCTCAACTACCAGGTGGAGCACCACCTGTTCCCGGCCATGCCGCAGAAGAACCTGGCCCGGGCCCGCGAGCTCACCCGCGAGTACTGCGCCGAGCGCGGCGTCCCGTACCACGAGGTGGGGTTCTGGGCCTCCTACCGCGAGGTCGCCTCGTACCTCCACGAGGTCAGCGCGCCCATACGCCGGGGTGAAGTGGACCGCGACGGCCGTCTGGTGGCCTGATGCCGGGCGGCCGGCCACGGGGCCGGCCGCCTTTCCTCCCCGCCCCCGCCCAGGAGTCAACGTCCCCCATGTCCGAGATCACCATCACCAAGACCGGAACCCGGCCGGCCGCCGCCGCGTCGGTCGGCGAGCGGCTCGACCGCATGCCGATCACACCGGTCCATCGCAGGCTCACCGCCGTCGTCGGCGTCGGCCTGCTCTTCGACACCTTCGAGAACAACCTCTCGGGGACCGTCTCCAAGGTCCTCCAGAACGACTTCGCCTTCGGGGCCACGACGCTCAAACTGGTCCTGGCCTCGGCCTTCATCGGGCAGTTCATCGGCTCGCTCGTGCTGGGCCGGGTCGCGGACCGGTACGGCCGCCGCCGGGCGTTCCTGATCAACCTCGCCCTCTACTCGGGCTTCTCCCTGCTGGGGGCGTTCTCGCCGAACGCCACCTGGCTGATCGTCACCCGGTTCCTGGCGGGCATCGGCATCGGCGCCGAGCAGTCGCTGTCGGACATCTACCTGGCGGACGTCCTGCCCGCGTCCAAGCGCGGCAGATACACCGCCTGGGCCTACACGATCGCCTTCTGCGGTGTACCCGCCGTGGGCTTCGCGGCGTTGTGGCTGGTCCCCCTGTCACCGCTGGGGATCGACGGCTGGCGCTGGCTGTTCATCGCCGGGTCGCTCGGCTCCGCGGTGGTGTGGATCCTGCGCCGCCGGCTGATCGAGTCCCCGCGCTGGCTCGCCGCGGTGGGCCGGCACGAGGAGGCCGAGCGTCTGGTCGCCGCCATGGAGGCCGAGATCCCCGCCGCCGCCCGCACCACCACCGCCACCGCGCCGGCCCCCGCGCCGACGGCCGAGGGGCCCGTCGCCGACGGCCCGGCCCCGGAGAAGCCACGGCTGAGCTCGGTGTTCCGGGCGCCCTTCCGCCGCCGCACGATCATGCTCTGGCTCGTCTGCGTCCTGTCGGTCGTCGGCTACTACGGCTTCGGCTCGCTCGCCCCGCAGATCCTGGCCGCCAAGGGATACGGCATCGTGGCCGGACTGGGCTACACGGCGCTGTCGTTCCTGGGCTACCCCATCGGCTCCGCCCTCTCCCTTCCGGTCATCGACCGCGTGGAACGCAAGGTGCTGGTCGCGCTCTCCGCCGGCGCGATGGTGCTGACCGGCCTCGGCTTCGCCTACGCCGGATCGCCGCCGCTGCTGGTCCTGTCCGGGTTCGGATACACGCTCGCCAGCAACGTCTTCGCCAACGTCTCCCACGTCTACCTGGCCGAGCAGTACCCCACCGCGATCCGCGCCGCCGCCTCCGGCCTCGCGTACTCGCTGTCCAAACTCAGCGCCGCCGCCCTGCCGTTCGTCCTGCTGCCGGTGCTGGATTCCTACGGGGCCGGGCCGCTCTTCGGCGTGATCGCCGCGGCCATGTCACTGCTGGCCGTGACCGTGCTGGTCCTCGGCGAGCGCACCACGGGCGAGTCCGTGGACCGCCCCTCGTCCTGACACCCCCCCCGCCCGCCACCCCGCATCCGCACGAGAACAGGGAACCGATCGCCATGAGCAGCACACTCGCCGGGAAGCGCGTCCTCGTCACCGGCGTCCTCACCGAGTCCTCGATCGCCTTCCAGGCCGCGAAGATCGCCCAGAACGAGGGCGCCGAGGTCATCCTGACCGGCTTCGGCCGGCTCGCGCTCGTCGAGCGCATCGCCCAGCGCCTGCCCAAGCCCGCGCCGGTCATCGAGCTGGACGTCACCGACCAGGAGCACCTCGACGGCCTGGCCGACAAGGTCCGCGAGCACCTGGGCGAGGGCATCGCTCTCGACGGCGTCGTGCACTCCATCGCCTTCGGCCCGCAAGGCGTCTTCAACTTCCTGGACGCCTCCTGGGAGGACGTCTCCACGGCGGTG
>NZ_JBFQGI010000013.1:0-132228 GCF_040932295.1 Streptomyces sp. C36
AAGCACCTTGCGCACGATGGCTCCCTCCTTGAAACAAGGTGAGTTTAGGTACTGGCGACACTCTGTGCCGACCCGACTTCCGGGGTGACCTTGCCCACACGGAGCGTGAAGGGGGAGCCGTTCGCGGGCCGAAGTCCCCAGGTCCTCCACGGTACGCCGGGAAATCTCGCGCACCGGCCGCCTGATGTTGTGGTCAAGGTCTCGGCGCTCACCCGGGAGCGGCGGCGCCGATTCTTTGTGGAGTCCCTACGAACGGGTGACACAAAGTTTGCGTGCCGACCCGGGCCGTGAGCCCCGGTTCCCACAGATTTACCCGCCAGTAGGGCGGCTGATGTCGAAGGCCCGCTGGAACTTGGCGGCCTCCACGGCCACCTGGCGGAGCGCCTCGGTCACCTGGTGCCCGCGGCGGTGGAACTCGGCGAGCGGCAGCGCCGCCGACACGGCCGCCGGTGCTCCCGGCGAGGGCACGGGTACCGCCACACAGGCGACTCCGGGCGCGCACTCCTCGATCTCCACAGCCGTTCCCTCCCGGCGCACCCGCTGCAGTTGAACGTCCAGTCGCTCCGGGGAGGTGATCGTGTGCGGGGTGAGGGCGGGCATGCCGGTCGTCGCCAGCTGCCGCATCCGGACGGCCCGGGGCAGGGCCGCCAGCAGCACCTTGCCGTGGGCGGTGGCGTGCGGCGTGGTGTCCTGGCCGACGCCGAAGCCGCCGGTGGCCGGGTGGCCGGCGGCGGCCCCGGCGAGCACCGCGACGCGGCCGTCGCGGTAGGTGCTGAAGTAGGTGTCCACCCCTGCCGCGCGGCGGGCGTCGGCGAGGAGTTCCTGCACCTCCTCGGCCAGGCGCATCTGCCGCTGGAAGGCGCGGTGCAGCGACGGCAACCGGTAGCCGAGGACATAGCCGGAGGACGTACGGACCAGGTGGCCGCGCTCGGTGAGGGTGCCCAGCAGCTCGTACACCGTGGACAGCCCGCAGCCCAGCCGGCGGGCGAGCGCCTTGGCGGGCACGGGCCCGTCGGACGCGGCGACGGCGTCCAGGAGGTCCAGGGCGCGGTCCAGGGACTGCGGCATGGCGGGGCGGGCTCCTTCGGCTGGGCGGGCGCGGTGTGTGTTGGTGGTGGTGCGGGCGGGGTGCGGGCCGGTCGTTCGCGAACTATGCCTGGCGGGCCGGAAATTCACTCGGGCGGCTCAGCGCGTCGTGACCGAAATACCGGGACATCGTTGATGAATTCATGATCAAGCGCATCGCTGCCGCGGCCGCCCTGGCCGGCGCCGCTCTGTCCGTGTCCTCCGCAGACGCCGTCGCCGCGCCGACGCCGGTCGAGCCGCCCCCGTCCTCGCACGCGGGCCGCCTGCACGTCACCGCGCCGGCGAAGGGCAGGCCGGCGAAGGGCGCGCCGGCCAAGCCCGGCCGGGGGAAGTCCGGCAAGCGCGGCCCGGCCAAGTCCCAGGCGCCGATGGGCGCCCCGGAGATGCCGGACGCCACGCCTCCGCAGGACCAGAGCCTGCACCCCGGGGTCCTCAAGGGCCTCGGCAAGCTGAATCAGCTCCATCAGCTGAGGCAGGTCGGCGCGGCCACGAAGGCGCTGCCGCTCTGAGCGACCGCGCCCGGAGGGACTACGTCCGGACGACTACGCCCGGAGGGACCGCCTCCGGAGCGACTACGCCCAGAGGTCGGTGATGCCGGTGCCGAGCTCGGCGAGCAGGTCGCGGAGCAGGGGGAGCGACAGGCCGATGACGTTGCCGGGGTCGCCGTCGATGCCCCGGACGAACGGCGCCGACCGGCCGTCGAGGGTGAAGGCGCCCGCGACGTGCAGCGGTTCGCCGGAGGCCACGTAGGCGGCGATCTCGGCGTCGGACGGCTCGCCGAAGCGGACCGTCGTGGAGGCGGTCGCCGAGGCCTGGCGGCCGGTGACGGTGTCGATGACGCAGTGTCCGGTGCGCAGGACGCCGGAGCGGCCGCGCATGGACTTCCAACGGGCCGTGGCCTCCTCGGCGTCGGCGGGCTTGCCGAGCGCCTGGCCGTCGAGCTCCAGCACCGAGTCGCAGCCCACGACCAGCGCCCCGGCCGCCGCCTCCTGCCCGGCCACGGCCGCGGCCTTCGCCTCGGCCAGCACCAGCGCCAGGGCGGCGGGGGTGGGGGCGTCGAGGGCGTCCTCGTCCACACCGCTGACGATCACTTCGGGAGCCAGCCCGGCCTGGCGCAGCAGGCCGAGGCGGGCGGGGGACTGGGAGGCCAGGACGAGGCGGCGGCGGGAGCTGTCGGTCATACGGGCCAGCCTACGGGCGCCGCCGGCGCTCACCTGCCGAGGACCGCCCGCATCACCTTCTGGGCGATCGGGCCGGCCAGCTTGCCGCCGGAGATCTCGGCGTCCGGCACGCTGTCGTCGGGCTCGACCATGACCGCGACGGCGACGGGCGAGCCGTCGGAGGCCTTGGCGTAGGAGATGAACCAGGCGAGGTTCTTCTGACCCTTGCCGCGCTCGGCGGTGCCGGTCTTGCCGCCGACGGTGACGCCGTCGATGAGGGCGGCCTTGCCGGTGCCCTTGGTGGCGGTGTCCTCCATCATCCGCTGGATCTTCTTCGCGATCTCCGGCGAGACCGCCCGGGACATCTGCTCCGGCTTGTGCTTCTCGATCGTCGACAGGTCCGGGCCGCGGAGCTCCTCGACCAGGTAGGGCTTCATCAGCTTGCCGTCGTTGGCGATGGCGGCGGTCATCATGGCGACCTGCAGCGGGGTGGCGGTCAGGCTGCCCTGGCCGATGCCGGCCATGGCGGTCTGGGACCGGTTGATGTCCTTGGGGAACGTGCTCTCGCCGGCCCGTACGGGGACGAAGTACTCCTGGTTGAAGCCGAACCGCTCGGCCGTCGCGCGCAGCTTGTCCTTGCCGAGGTCGGAGGCGGCCTTGCCGTAGACGGTGTTGCAGGAGTTCTGCATGGCGACGTTGAGCGAGGCGTTCTTGCAGGGGGCGGTGGGGTTCTGGTTGGGGAGCCGTGTCACCGTGCCCGGCATGACCCACGGGTCGGGCGAGTCGGTGGCGGCGTCGATGTCGGTGGTCAGGCCGTTCTCCAGGGCCGAGGCAGCCGTCACGATCTTGAACGTGGAGCCGGGCGGGTAGGTCTCCCGCAGCGCCCGGTTGTTCATCGGCTTGTCCTTGTCCTTCTGCAGAGCGTCCCAGGCGGCCTGGTCCTTCTTGCCGCTCCCCGAGAAGACCGACGGGTCGTAGGAGGGGGTGGAGGCCAGGGCGAGGATCTTGCCGGTGCGCGGGTCGAGGGCGACGGCCGCGCCCTTGCGGTCGCCGAGCCCCTCGTAGGCGGCCTTCTGGGCCTTGGGGTCGATGGTCGTCACGACGTCGCCGCCGCGCCGCGGCTTGCCCGTGATCATGTCGGCGGTGCGCTGCAGGAAGAGGCGGTCGTCGGTGCCGCTGAGCAGCTTGTTGTTGACGCCCTCGAGGAAGGAGCTGCCGTAGCTCTGCGAGGAGTAGCCGGTGACCGGCGCGTACATCGCGCCGTCGGTGAAGGTGCGCCGGTACTTCAGGTCGCCGTCGCTCGCCGCCGAGCCGGTGACGGGCTTGCCTCCGACGATGATGTCGCCGCGCGGCTGGGAGAAGCTCGCGATGGCCACGCGGCGGTTCTTCTCGTGGTGGGAGAGCTCGTCGGCGCGGACGAACTGCACCCAGGTCGCCCGGACCAGCAGCGAGAGCACGAGCGCGCCGGTGAGGACGGCTATGTGGCGTACGGGCTTGTTCATGGTGTGAAGGACTCCCCGGTTCGCGGCATATCACTGGGCATGACGCGAATCGGGCGAATGCGGTTGCGGTCGGGGCAAAACTATGAGGCTGCTGTGATCTCAGCGCATTCCCAGCAGGAAGAACAGCACCACGACCCCCACGGCCAGCACGACCCCCGCCCGGCGGAGCATGGCCTGCGCCTCGCGCAGTTCCTCGGGTGGTTCATCGGACGGGTCTGACCAGAGCATGACCTCCATGCTCCGGCCGGAAAGGCCGTGGCGCCTGAGTACGCGTACTCAGGCGCCACGGGTGCGGTACGGGGAGGAGAGGCTCAGGCGGGCCAGTAGGTGGTGCGCCAGGCGCGCGGGCCCGGGTGCGGCGCGCGGTGCGCGGCCGCGAGCCGGGCCGGGCTCGACCACTCCGAGCGCGCGGGGGCGGGGGGCGCGACGGCGGCCCCGGCCGCCGCGCGCGCCTGAACCACCGCCAGTGCGGCGGCCAGCTCCTCCGGGGTCGGATTGCCCCGTACGACCTTGATCACGTCAGCGTCCCTTCGTCGGTGACCGTTGCCTCGGGCGGGCGGGCCGGCCGGCTTCCCGGCCGGCCCGTGGATTCCAGCGTCCTACAGCGGGATGTTCCCGTGCTTCTTGGGCGGCAGGACCTCGCGCTTCTCGCGCAGGGCGCGCAGCCCCCGCACGATGTGGCGGCGGGTCTCCGACGGCATGACCACCGCGTCGACGTAGCCGCGCTCGGCCGCCGCGTACGGGTTGAGCAGCGCGTCCTCGTAGTCGGCGATCAGCTTCGCCCGCAGCTCCTCCTGCGCCTCGGGCGTCTCCGCCGCGGCGAGTGAACGGCGGTGCAGGATGTTGACCGCGCCCTGGGCGCCCATGACCGCGATCTGGGCCGTCGGCCAGGCGAGGTTGAGGTCCGCGCCCAGGTGCTTGGAGCCCATCACGTCGTACGCGCCGCCGAACGCCTTGCGGGTGATCACCGTGATCAGCGGGACCGTGGCCTCCGCGTAGGCGTAGATCAGCTTGGCGCCGCGCCGGATGATGCCGTTGTACTCCTGGTCGGTGCCCGGCAGGAAGCCGGGGACGTCGACGAACGTGAGCACGGGGACGTTGAAGGCGTCGCAGGTGCGTACGAAGCGGGCGGCCTTCTCGCTGGCGTTGATGTCCAGGCAGCCGGCGAACTGCATCGGCTGGTTCGCCACGATGCCCACCGGGTGGCCCTCCACCCGGCCGAAGCCCGTGATGATGTTCGGCGCGAACAGCGCCTGGGTCTCCAGGAACTCGCCCTCGTCCAGCACGTGCTCGATCGCGGTGTGCATGTCGTAGGGCTGGTTCGCCGAGTCCGGGATGAGCGTGTCCAGCTCGCGGTCGGTGCCGGAGACCTCGAGGTCGGCCTCCTCGGGGAAGGCCGGCGGCTCGGAGAGGTTGTTGGACGGCAGGTAGGACAGCAGCGCCTTGACGTAGTCGATGGCGTCCTTCTCGTCGCCCGCCATGTGGTGCGCCACGCCCGAGGTGGTGTTGTGCGTCCGGGCGCCGCCCAGCTCCTCGAAGCCGACGTCCTCGCCGGTGACCGTCTTGATGACGTCCGGGCCGGTGATGAACATGTGCGAGGTCTGGTCGACCATCACCGTGAAGTCGGTGATCGCCGGGGAGTAGACCGCACCGCCCGCGCAGGGGCCCACGATCAGGGAGATCTGGGGGATGACTCCGGAGGCGTGGACGTTTCGGCGGAAGATCTCGGCGAACAGGCCGAGGGCCACCACACCCTCCTGGATGCGGGCGCCGCCACCGTCGTTGATGCCGACGACCGGACAGCCGGTCTTCATGGCGAAGTCCATCACCTTGACGATCTTCTCGCCGTAGACCTCGCCGAGCGAACCGCCGAAGATGGTGAAGTCCTGCGAGTAGACGCACACCGTGCGGCCGTCGACCGTGCCGTAGCCGGTGACCACGCCGTCCCCGTAGGGGCGGTTGGCGTCGATGCCGAAGTTGGTCGAGCGGTGCCGGGCGAACTCGTCGAGCTCGACGAACGAGCCCTCGTCCAGCAGCAGGTCGATCCGCTCGCGCGCCGTCAACTTGCCCTTGGCGTGCTGCTTCTCCACCGCCCGAGCGGAACCGGCGTGCGTCGCCTCCTCGATCCGGCGCTGCAGATCCGCGAGCTTGCCCGCGGTGGTGTGGATGTCGAATCCGTTGGCTTCTGGCTCGGACACGGGATGCGGCTCCTGCTCGTCCAGAGGGGTGGGACAGGCTGTGCTACCGGTTCGTAGGGTAGTCGCGCGGATGCGGTGCGGCAGTGCGTCGTTGGCCACATCGCGACCGTCCGGTTTCCCCCCTCCCGGCCTCCTATGGTGGGCCTTATGACGCCCTCCGACGCCTCTGGCAACCGCTGGTCCGACCTCGACCGGCCTCCGCTGAACGCCGCCGCCCTGCGACGCGGGCTCGTCCGCCCCGGCGGCCTGTGGACCTCCCTCGACGTGGTCCAGCGCACCGGGTCCACCAACACCGATCTCGCCGGCTCCGGCGGCGACGAGGGAGCGGTGCTCGTCGCCGAGGAACAGTCGGCGGGCCGCGGCCGGCTGGACCGCACCTGGACCGCGCCGCCGCGTTCCGGTCTCTTCTTCTCCGTCCGCCTCACCCCCGGCCCCGGCGTGCCCACCGAGCGCTGGGGCTGGCTGCCGCTGCTCGCCGGCGTCGCCACCGCCACCGCGCTCTCCCGGGCCGCCGGCGTCGACACCGCCCTGAAGTGGCCCAACGACCTGCTGGTGACGGTCGACGGAGCCGAACGCAAGACCGGCGGCATCCTCGCCGAGCGCGCCGGCGACAGCGTCGTCGTGGGCATCGGGCTCAACGTCTCGCTGCGCGCCGACGAGCTGCCGGTGCCCGCCGCCGGGTCGCTCGCGCTCGCCGGGGCCAAGGTGCTGGACCGGGACCCGCTGCTGCGGGCCGTGCTGCGTTCGCTGGAGGAGTGGTACGAGGCGTGGCGCGCGGCGGGCGGCGACCCGGCCGGCTGCCGCCTGCAGGAGGCGTACACGGCCGGCTGCGCCACCCTCGGCCGGTCCGTACGGGCCGAACTGCCCGGCGGGCGGGAGCTCGTCGGCGAGGCCGTGGCCGTCGACGGCGACGGGCGGCTGGTGCTGGCGACGGCCGACGGGGTGCAGGAACCGGTGGGCGCGGGCGACATCGTCCACCTGCGGCCGGCAGGGGCGTAGGGCCTGTCCGACGGTTCGGCACAGGCCCCGGCCCGGGCAAGTGACCGGACGGCATGCGGCGGGTGCCCGGAGGGTCACCGGGAGCGATCCGGACCGGTTCGGGGCATTTTGTGTGCCGGTCCGGGCGTAAAGAGACGTAAAGGAGTGCCGTAGAGGTCGTAAAGAGTGAGCGCCGTGCCGTCGGGAGAGTGAGCTACGGCACACCTGACGTATCGTTGTGCGCGGAAACTGGGCGAGCAGCGATCGGCAGGGCAGTGCGCACGGATCGGACAGGGGGCGGGCGGTGACCGCCGACGAAGGGGGTACCTCCCGTGCCGGCAAGGCCATGGGGGAGGAGAGCGCCGCACGCGAGGCCGCCGGGCAGGACTTCGGCGACGACGGCGGCGAGGAGGCCGGCGACCCCCTCGCGCTCCGGCTGGAATCGCTGATCCTGGGCGCCGAGCGGCGCTACACCCCCTTCCAGGCCGCCCGCGCGGCCGGCGTCTCCATGGACCTGGCCGCCCGCTTCTGGCGCGCCATGGGCTTCGCCGACATCGGCCAGGCCAGGGCGCTGACCGAGGCGGACGTCCTCGCGCTGCGGCGGCTGGCGGGCCTGGTAGAAGCGGGGCTGCTGAGCGAGCCCATGGCCGTGCAGGTCGCCCGGTCCACCGGCCAGACCACCGCCCGGCTCGCCGACTGGCAGATCGACTCCTTCCTGGAGGGCCTGACCGAGCCTCAGGAGGGCATGAGCCGCACCGAGATCACCTACCCGCTGGTCGAGCTGCTGCTGCCCGAGCTGGAGGAGTTCCTCATCTACGTCTGGCGGCGGCAGCTCGCCGCCGCCACCGGCCGCGTCGTCCAGGCGGCCGACGACGTGGAGATGGTCGACCGGCGGCTCGCCGTCGGCTTCGCCGACCTCGTCGGCTTCACCCGGCTGACGCGGCGCCTGGAGGAGGAGGAGCTCGGCGAGCTGGTCGAGGCCTTCGAGACCACGGCCGCCGACCTGGTGGCCGCGCACGGCGGGCGGCTGATCAAGACGCTGGGCGACGAGGTGCTGTTCGCCGCCGACGACGCGGGCACGGCCGCCGAGATCGGGCTGCGGCTGATCGAGACCCTCACCCACGACGAGACCATGCCGGAGCTGCGGGTCGGGATCGCCTTCGGGACGGTCACGACGCGCATGGGCGACGTCTTCGGCACGACCGTGAATCTGGCGAGCCGGCTGACGTCGATAGCGCCGAAGGACGCCGTCCTCGTGGACGGCGCCCTCGCCGAGGAGCTCGCGCGCAGCGGCGACGCCCCCAAGTCGGAGGCGGAGGTCACGGCGGCCGAACAGGCCGGCGAGGAGCACGGTACGTACCGCTTCGCCCTGCAGCCGATGTGGCAGCGGCCGGTGCGGGGGCTGGGCGTCGTGGAGCCGTGGCTGTTGACGCGGCGGAACGGCTGACGGCCGGGGGACAGCGAGGCCCTTCCGGGCGGGACGTGCGGCTGCGATGATCTGCGGCAGTTCACGATCGTTCACTTTTCGCCGGAGGTCGTCGTATGAGCACGGGTGAGCAGCGGTTCGGGGAGTGGGTCGCCGTGCGTCGCCACGAGGACGGTCATGTGGCCGAGCTCGTGCTGGACCGGCCCAAGGCCATGAACGCCGTGTCCACCGAGATGGGCCGGTGCATCGCGGACGCCACCTCCGCGCTGGCGGCCGACCGCGAGGTGCGGGCCGTCGTCCTCACCTCCACGCACGAGCGTGCCTTCTGCGTCGGGGCCGACCTGAAGGAGCGCAACTCCTTCACCGACGCCGACCTCGGCCGGCAGCGCCCGTACACGCGCGCCGCCTACACCGGCGTCCTCGACCTGCCCGTGCCGGCCGTCGCCGCCGTGCACGGCTTCGCCCTGGGCGGCGGGTTCGAGCTGGCGCTGTCCTGCGATGTGATCGTGGCGGACACGACGGCCGTCGTCGGACTGCCCGAGGTGTCGGTCGGTGTGATCCCCGGGGGCGGCGGCACCCAGCTGCTGCCGCGCCGGGTGGGCGCCGCCCGCGCCGCCGAGCTGATCTTCAGCGCGCGGCGGGTGGAGGCCGCCGAGGCGGGGGAGTTGGGGCTGGTGGACCTGGTCGTCGAGGCCGGCCGGGACCGCGAGGAGGCCCTCGCCCTGGCCGCGCGGATCGCCGCCAACTCGCCCGTCGGGCTACGGGCGGCCAAGAAGGCGCTGCGACTCGGGCACGGGCTGGACCTGCGGGCCGGGCTCGAGGTGGAGGACGCCGCCTGGCGGACCGTGGCCTTCTCCGGCGACCGGACGGAGGGCGTGGCGGCCTTCAACGAGAAGCGGAAGCCGAACTGGCCGGGGGAGTGACGCGCGGGGCCTGACGAAGGCCGGCCCCGGCCGGGGCCGGCCCGGGCCCGCTCCCACGCCGGGCGTGGGAGCGGGCCTTGCGCCCTGTAAAGCGGAATGAGCTCAACGTTCTTACGCTGGAGTGCAGGATCTGCACACGGTGGCTGAATGTGAGGCTCGGGTGGTGGGTGACGGGGAGCGCTACGACCGCGACGACCGCCTGCGGGCCGTGGTGGAGCTGGCGCAGGCCATGGCGGCGACGCAGGCGCTGTCGGAAGCCGTCGAGGTCGCCGCGGAGGGCGCGCGGATCGCGCTGGGCGGGACGTTCGCGGCGGTGTCGGTGTGGGAACGCGAGCGCGGGCGCCTGCGCGTCCTGGTGAACGCCGGGGAGCGGGTGGCGGGCGAGGAACGCTTCCCCGTCGACGAGTCCTACCCGGTCAACGACTACCCCGAGATCACCGAGTTCCCGCACGGGATGGGGGCACCTACCGGCGACGGCTGGGGGAGGCTGGGCGGTCAGCCGCACGCCTGGGTCGAGACGGCCGAGGGCGGCGGGCAGGGGGCCGCCGGGGCCGCTGCCGGGGCCGTGGCGGAGGTCGCTGCCGAGGGTGCTGACGAGGGCGCTGCGGAGGGGGCGTACCGCCATCGGCGGGTCGCCGATCTGCGGCGGCGGGGGCGGGGGTGCTGCGTGGTCGCGCCCATCGTCCTGCACGGGCGCGCCTGGGGTGAGCTGTATGTGGCGCGCCGGGTCGGGGCGCCCGTGTTCGGGCGTACGGACGCGGACTTCGCGACCGTGCTGGCGGCGGTGACGGCGTCCGGGATCGCGCAGACCGAGCGGCTGGAAGAGGTGCGTCGGCTCGCCTTCACGGATCCCCTGACCGGCCTGGCCAACCGCCGCGCCGTCGACGCCCGGCTGGACGAGGCCGTGGAGTCGCATCTGGCGAGCGGCGTCGTCGTGAGCCTGGTCGTCTGCGATCTGAACGGGCTCAAGGCCGTCAACGACACGCTGGGGCACGCCGTGGGGGACCGGCTGCTGGAACGTTTCGGGTCGGTGCTGTCGGTGTGCGGGGCACAGCTGCCGGGCGCCTTGGCGGCGCGGCTGGGCGGGGACGAGTTCTGCCTGCTGACGGTGGGTCCGACGGCGGACGAGGTGGTGCGGGTGGCCGAGGAACTCTGCCGCCGGGCGGGCGGGTTGGAGCTCGGCGAGGGTGTCGCCTGCGGGGTGGCCTCCACCGGGGATCCGATCGGGGACGTCCGGTCGGCGCGGCGGCTGTTCCGGCTGGCGGACGCCGCGCAGTACCGGGCGAAGGCGGCGCGGTCGGCGAAGCCGGTGGTCGCGGGGCGGGGCGGGGGCCTGGAGGACCCGGTGGTGCGGCTGGCGGACCGGCCGCCGGAGCCGCCCGCCGGGGGCGGGGTGGAGCGGCGCCGCTTCAGGGGCCGGCAGGGGGAGGGGGCCGGCGGGTAGGGCTTCGGGCCTCGCCGGCGTTGTGATGAAAGAGCGGTGAAGAGGGGTAGTGACAGTTCGCGATTCAGTCCCTAGGGTGCCTGAATATGGATATGCACACTGTGGTGGTGGGGACGCACGGAACGACCGCTGAGGACGTGATCTCCGTAGCGCGCGGAGCCGCGCGCGTGGTCGTCTCCGAGGAAGCGCTGGCCGCCGTCGCCGCCGCGCGGCAGGTCATCGACGACCTGGCCGCCAAGCCGGACCCCGTCTATGGCGTGTCGACGGGATTCGGTGCCCTCGCCGTCCGCCACATCAGCCCCGACCTGCGCGCCCAGCTGCAGCGCAACATCGTCCGCTCGCACGCGGCCGGCATGGGCCCCCGCGTGGAGCGCGAGGTCGTACGGGCGCTGATGTTCCTGCGCCTGAAGACCCTGGCCTCCGGGCACACGGGCGTCCGGCCGCTGGTCGTCGAGACCATGGCCGCCATCCTCAACGCGGGCATCACCCCCGTCGTGCACGAGTACGGCTCCCTGGGGTGCTCGGGCGACCTCGCACCGCTGTCGCACTGCGCGCTGACGCTCATGGGCGAGGGCGACGCCGAGGGCCCCGACGGCGTGGTGCGCCCCGCCGCCCAGCTGCTCGCCGAGCACCGCATCGAGCCCGTGGAGCTGCGGGAGAAGGAGGGCCTGGCCCTCCTCAACGGCACCGACGGCATGCTCGGCATGCTGTCCATGGCCTGCGCCGACCTGGCCCGGCTGATCACCTCCGCCGACATCACCGCCGCCCTGTCGCTCGAGGCCCTGCTGGGCTCCGAGAAGGTCCTCGCCCCGGAGCTGCACGCCATCCGCCCGCACCCGGGCCAGGGCGCCAGCGCCGCCAACATGCTGGCCGTCCTCGCGGGCTCCGAGCTCACCGGGCACCACCAGGACGACGCGCCGCGCGTCCAGGACGCGTACTCGATCCGCTGCGCCCCGCAGGTCGCGGGCGCCGGCCGGGACACCCTCGCCCACGCCCGCCTGGTGGCGGACCGCGAGCTGGCCGCGGCCGTCGACAACCCCGTCGTGCTGCCCGACGGGCGCGTGGAGTCCAACGGCAACTTCCACGGCGCCCCGGTCGCGTACGTCCTGGACTTCCTCGCCATCGCCGCCGCCGACCTGGCGTCCATCGCCGAGCGGCGCACCGACCGGCTGCTCGACAAGAACCGTTCGCACGGCCTGCCGCCGTTCCTGGCCGGGGACGCGGGCGTGGACTCCGGGCTGATGATCGCCCAGTACACGCAGGCCGCGCTCGTCAGCGAGATGAAGCGGCTGGCCGTTCCCGCCTCGGTCGACTCGATCCCCTCCTCCGCCATGCAGGAGGACCACGTCTCCATGGGCTGGTCGGCGGCGCGCAAGCTGCGCACGGCCATCGACGCGCTGGGCCGGGTCGTCGCGGTGGAGCTGGTGGCCGCCACCCGGGCGATCGAGCTGCGCGAGGGCCTGGAGCCGGGCCCGGCGGCGAAGGCCGTCATCGCCGCCGTACGGGCGGCCGGCGTGGAGGGCCCGGGCGGGGACCGCTTCCTGGCCCCGGACCTGGCGGCGGCCGAGGCGTTCGTCCGGGCCGGCGGCCTGGTCGAGGCGGCCGAGACCGCGACGGGGCCGCTGGCCTGACCCTGCTCCGGCGGGCTGCTTCCGGCGGCCCGCCGGTGACGAGTCCGCTTCCGGCGGCCCGTTGCTGACGGGTCGCCGCTGGACGGCCGCCGCCGGACGACCGTCGTTGAACGGTCCACTTCTGACGACCCGCCGGTGACGACCCGCCGGTGACGGTCCGCTGCTAACGAGCCGCTGTGCGCGACCTGCGCACGGCGGCCGTGACCATGGCGCCGCCGGCCGCGACGAACGCGATGCCGCCGAAGAGGTACGGCGTGGTGTCCACGCTGCCGCTGTCCGCGAGGGCCAGCTCCGCCGTGCGCGGGGCGGTGTTCGCGGGCTGTCGCTTCGCCGGGTGGTGCTCGGGCGTCGCGTTGGCGCTCGGTACGAACCACATCGCGCTCAGCAGAGTGCCTGCGGCGATGGCGGTGAGCAGCGGGCGGCGGGTGGTCACGGGATGAATCCCCCTTGCGGCGATGGAGATTGGGGGTCGTGGAGCTTCGGCGAGTCCCGACTGACACGATGTTAGTGATACCGGCGGCCCGGGGGGAAGTCGCGGGGGTGGGACGGTGCCCGGAGGGCACGTACGGCCTTTGTCAAGACCCCGGTTGCCGCGGTTGCTCCTGGAGGGGATTTACTGGGGTGGTCTTCCCCACAATCCCCGGCGGCGTGGAACGGACCGGGCGGCGCAGGCGTTCCCTAAGTAGTAGCCGGGATACGTGTAGCCCTACGAGCCCCACGATCGGCTCGGGGGATTCCGGGGTCCAGGAGCAATGGAGAAGCGTGTGATGACGTACGGCAAGCGCCGCAAGGGCCTCGTGGCCGCGGCCGCTGTGCTCGGTGGTGTACTGACTCTGGCCGCCTGCGGTGGGGACGACGACGCCAAGAGCGGCGGCGGCAGCAGCGATGGCAAGGGCAAGTCCCAGGGTCAGGTCGACGCCGCGGCGGCCAAGGACGCCTCCAAGGCGCACATCAAGATCACGCCCAAGGGCGGCACCACCAACGCCGGTATCACGACGGACGCCGTCAACGTCACCGTCAGTGACGGCGAGCTCACCAGCGTCAAGATGACGACGGACAAGGGCACCCCCGTCGAGGGTTCAATATCTTCGGACAAGAAGACCTGGAAGCCGAACAACCAGCTCGAGCGTTCGACGAAGTACAAGGTCATCGCCGAGGCCAAGGACGACAAGGGCCGCAAGGCCGCGGAGAACTCCGCCTTCTCCACCGTCTCGCCCACCAACAGCTTCATCGGCTCCTTCACGCCGGAGGACGGCTCGACCGTCGGCGCCGGCATGCCGGTCTCGATCAACTTCGACAAGCCGATCAAGGACCGCAAGGCCGTCCAGTCCCACCTGGAGGTCACCTCGACCAGCGGCCAGAAGGTCGTCGGTCACTGGTTCAACGACCAGCGCCTGGACTTCCGTCCGCAGGACTACTGGAAGTCCGGCTCCCAGGTCACGCTGAAGATGGACCTCGACGGCGTCGAGGGCGCTCCGGGCATCAAGGGCGTCCAGAAGAAGACGATCAACTTCAAGATCGGCCACGCCCAGGTCTCCACGGTCGACGCCAAGACCCACCAGATGACGGTCGTGCGCGACGGCAAGGTCATCAAGACCATCCCGATCTCGGCCGGCAGCGCGTCGAACCCGACGTACAACGGCAAGATGGTGATCTCCGAGAAGTTCGTGGAGACCCGCATGGACGGCTCCACCGTCGGCTTCTCCAAGGCCGACGGCAAGGGCGAGTACGACATCAAGGACGTGCCGCACGCCATGCGGCTGTCCACGTCCGGCACGTTCATCCACGGCAACTACTGGGGCAGCGGCGTCTTCGGCGTCTCCAACACCAGCCACGGCTGCGTGGGCCTGGAGGACAAGCAGGGCGCGAACGACCCCAACACCTCGGGCGCCTGGTTCTACACCAACTCGCTCATCGGTGACGTGGTCGAGGTCAAGAACTCCGAGGACAAGACCATCGCCCCGGACAACGGCCTCAACGGCTGGAACATGGACTGGGCGAAGTGGGTCGCGGGCAGCGCCACCGGCTCCTGACCGACTCTGCCGCTCCTTGAAGGGCCCGGCCCCGCGGAATCCTCCGCGGGGCCGGGCCCTCGCCGTTTCCGGGGTGCCCGGACGAGGGTGGTGGCGGCCTCTCGCCGCAGGTCCCGGCGTGGGGCCGCGCGGCGTGCGCGAAAGCGGCGTGCGGGAAAATGGAGGCTGCCCCTCCCCCCGAAGGAAGAGAGCCCGCCGCCGTGCAGAGCAATGAGCCGCCCCTCGAGACCGTCTCCGCCGCCCTGCGCGGCCTGCGGGCGGTGCGCGGGGAGGCGCTCGAGGACGCGGTCTACGCCGCCGCGTCCCTCGTCGCCGCCGCGCCGGCCGGGTGGGAGGCCGTCAGCGGGGCCGTGCTGCGGGTGGGCTCGGGGATCCTGCGGCGGTGCTGGGAGTACGGATGGCAGCCCGCCGACGTCGTACGGCTCGTACGCCGCGAACTGGGCGGCCCCGAGACCCGCTTCGCCGTCGACGTCATCGCCGCCGAGGCGCGCCGCTACGCCCCCGAGACGCTCGGGGCGCGGTGGGCGGCCCAGCTGCGGGACCTCGAGGCGAGCGAGTGGTGGCAGGGGGACGACGCGTTCCTCGAGGGGTTCGCGCGGCGCGAGCGGCTGAGCCGGTTCGAGACGGCGGCGTGCGCGCTCGGCGCGCTGCGGCTGGTCGACGCCTTGCCGAGGATCGGGGCGGTCGGCTCGCTGCCGGGCACCGCCCACATACGGCCCGGGGTCGCGTCCGACGTATCCGCCGCACCCGCCGCACCCGCCGCGCCCCGGATGCTCGGGCGGATCCGCGCGCTGCTGGCCAAGGCGGAGTCGACGCAGTTCCCCGAGGAGGCCGAGGCCCTCTCGGCCAAGGCGCAGGAGCTCATGGCCCGGCACTCGATCGACGAGGCGCTGCTGGCCGTCGAGGACGGCGCCCCCGCCGAGGGGCCCGGGGCCTGCCGGATCGGGATCGACGGACCGTACGAGTCCGCCAAGGCGCTGCTGCTGGACGCGGTGGCGGCGGCCAACCACTGCCAGGCCGTGTGGTCGTCCGAGTACGGCTTCTCCACCGTCGTCGGCTTCGACGCGGACCTGGAGCTGGTGGAGCTGCTCTACACCTCGCTGCTGGTGCAGGCCACCACGGCGATGCGGCGCGCCGCCGACGACCACCACGCCCGCGGCCGCTCCCGCCGAACCCGCGACTTCCGCGAGTCCTTCCTGATCGCCTACGCGGGCCGTGTCGGCGACCGGCTCTCGGCGGCCGTGCGGGAGGTCGCCGCCGAGGAGGCGCGCCCCCAGGTGCTGCCCGTGCTGGCGGCGCGGGACGTGGCGGTGGGGGAGACGGCCGGGCGGCTGTTCCCCGAGACCACCTCGCACCGGCTCAAGGGCCGGGACGCGGAGGGCTGGGAGCAGGGCCGCCGGGCCGCGGACGAGGCCCGGATCTCGCGCCGGCAGGGCGCCTGACGGGGTTCGGGGGAGGCGGCGGAGGCCTCGGGTGTCCCTAGGCCTCAGACGCCTCGGATACCTCAGACACCTCAGACGCCTCGGATGCCGAGGACGCGCATGTCGGCCGCCAGGGCCTCGAAGTGCGCCGCCGGGTCGCTCACCAGTCGGCGCGTGTGCAGGTCCAACAGCCCGCCCACGCTCGTGACGTCGGCGGCCGGCGTCCCGTCGGCCTTCGTCAGCCGCTGCTCGACCCGGAACGTCTTCCCGCCCTCCCAGGAGAACGCGCAGCTCACCCGCACCTCGTCACCCGCCCGCAGCTCCCGGTGGAACCGCAGGTTCGTCTCCAGGTTCACCGGCCCCACCCCCTTCTCCAGCAGCGCGCTCTGCCGCACTCCGGCCGCCTCCAGGCACGCCCAGCGGGCGTGTTCGGCGTACTGCATGTAGACGCTGGTGTTCAGGTGGCCCTGGGAATCGGTCTCGTAGCCACGAACGGTGACGGTGACGCTGAAGGGATCGCTCATGGCCCCTCCAACCGTCGCGGGACGGTGGCGCATTCCCGTCGGTGGGCCCGGCCTGATTCCGGCCGGCGCCCTACGTACGGTCGCCTTCGGCCGCCTCCAGGCGGGTGGCCGTCTCGTGGGGGCCGCCGGTCCAGCCGGTCGGGTACCTGGGGGTGTCGCGGATGTCGCGGAAGGTCGCGAGCACGTCGGCGGTCCGGTGCAGGGTGTGTTCGTCGCGGCCGAGGAGTTCGCGTACGGCCACGAGCGCCTCCACGACGGGTACGTGCCGGCAGGCGAACCATTCCGCCACGGCCTCCATGCCGCCCGCCTCGTGCTCGTCGCGCAGCGTCTGCGTCAGGTGGGCGAAGACGGCGGCCAGTTGCGCGTACGGCCCGTCCTCGGCGGGGGCGAAGGTGGGGGCGAGGGCGATGGCCAGGCGGGTCAGGTAGCCGACGCCGGTGTCGGCGAGCCGGGGGCGGTCCTTGGCGTACTCGTCCCAGTCGGCCTCGGCGGCCTGGGAGAGGATCCAGCCGAGTTCGCAGGGCTCGCCCTCGGCCAGGAGCACCCGGTTCAGCAGCTCGTACGACAGCCGGGTGTCCGCGTCCTCGGCGAGGAGCACCGCGTCGTAGAGGTCCTTGGCCTCGGGGTGGTGGTCCGTCACCAGCCAGAGGATCTTCCACGCGAGCGACACCTCGCGGCTCGCCGTCATGAGGGCCGTGCCGTCGGCCGGCACGGCGGGGGCGGGCAGCTTCTCGTTGAAGACGAAGTCGAGCTGGACCGTGCCCGCCGGTACGCCGTCGTCCTCCGCGGACCAGGGCAGCACGAGGCGGCGGCCCGGCACCCGGTCGTACGTCCAGATCTCGTCGCTCACCGCGCCGGCGGCGTCGATACGGACCGGCCCGCCCGCCGTCCGCTCCTCGGCGGCGCGGGCGATGTCGTCGAGCATCGCGTCGGTGCGCTCGTCCTCGAGCCGCCACGTGCCGGGTACGACCACGAAGTCCAGGTCACCGGGCTCGCGGGCCGCGTCCCCGTACCAGGTGGCGAGCAGCATGCTGCCGCGCAGCACCAGGTGCCCGGCCCACGCGGACCCGGCCACGGCCGCCAGCGTCTCCTCCAGGGCCACACGCCGGGCCGCGTACCAGGCCTCGCCCCTGCGCCCGTCCGCGAACTGCGGCTCGCTCAGCCGCATGCCCAGCCTGCGGTGGTTGACCGCCGGGTCGTACGCCGGACGCTGCAGCACGCCGTCGCCGGCCACCGGGCGCAGCGTCAGCGGCAGGTCCTGCTTCGCGCGCGTCGCCTCGTCCGGCGGCGTCTGCGGGACGACCGTGTCGTCGTCCCACGGCCCGTAGCCGAACCGCTCCCACGGTGTCGCCGTCATCTGCCCGTACCCTCCTCGTCGATCCACCCCGCGTCGAGCGACTCGTCGCTGTCGTGCACGACGAACTCCCGCTCGACGGAAACGATCTCATCGCAGCGCGTGCGCAGCGCCGCCACCAGCGCATCCAGCCGCTCCTGAGCCGTGCGGCCGCCGACCAGCCGGCACCGCTGGGTGACGAACCGCTCGGTGCGGCCGTCCGCGCGCACCCGGCGGGCGTTGCGCGAGAGGTGGGCGGCGCGCCGGGAGGCGACGTCCGCGAGCGCGGCGGTGTCCGCGCCGGGCGAGAGGAGCAGCTTCACGTGGTGCTCGAAGTAGTAGCGCTCCCCGAGCGCCACGGCCTCCTCGTCGGTCCCCGGCACCCCCTCGGCCCACGGGGTCGCCTCGATCTTCGTCCGTACGACGTCGAACCCGTCCTCCCGCAGCGCGCGAGCGGCCTCCTCGACCCCCCCCCGCACCTCCTCCAGCGCCCCGCGCCCCCGCAGTGTGAGCATCGGCTGGCTGGGCGTCCGCCCCCGGTCGAGCACGATGTGCGTGAACTTCACGCCGCGCGCCCCCGCGTGCGCCTCGAGAGCGGCCACGTCGGCGGGACCGTCGGCACGGACGGTGATGTGCGCCTCGAAGTCGCCGCTGAAGCCGCTGAAGCCGCTGAAGGTGGTGATGGAAGAGGTGGCGGTGGTCGGTATCACCGCCAGATGATCTCAGGCCGTCCCGGAGCGTCTCCGGCCCGCTGACGCAGGTGCCGCCCACGCGTAGACGTAGCGGTTGGCGGGGCGGTCGAAGGCGACGGGGAGCGGGTGGGGCGGCAGGTCGAATTCCTGCTCTGTCCATTGGAGGAGGGCCGCTGCCAGGCCCTCCAGTTGGTAGTCCGTCTCCGGGAACCGCACGCGGTGGACCGTGACGAGGGTGTGCGGGCCCGGTGCGGCGGCGGTGAGGGCCGGGGCGGCCAGGGTCAGGCCGTGGTGGAGCCAGGCCGCTTCGGCGGGGGACAGGCGCTTGCCCTCGCGGTCCGTGGGGGGATGGGTCAGGACGGGGCCGGCGTCGAGCCATACCCCGTCCGTGACCTGCTCACCGCGAGCCGGCGGCCCGGCCGTCACCGTCGCCGATGCCGTCAGCTCGATCCAGATGCCCCATGGGCCCCGCAGCAGCCGGTAGTGGGTGGTGCGCCGTCCCTCACGCATCCGGGGACGGGGCCTGTGCCACCCCGATCGGGCAGCTCACGCCCGTCCCGCCGATGCCGCAGTAGCCCGCCGGGTTCTTCGCCAGATATTGCTGGTGGTACGCCTCGGCGTAGTAGAAGGGCCCCGCCGGGTGGATCTCCGTGGTGATGGGGCCGTAGCCGTTGGCGTCGAGGACCGGCTGGTAGGCGTCGCGGGAGGCTTCGGCGGTCTGCTGCTGGGCGGGGGAGTGGGTGTAGACCGCCGAGCGGTACTGGGTGCCCTGGTCGTTGCCCTGGCGGTGGCCCTGGGTGGGGTCGTGGGACTCCCAGAAGAGCTTGAGCAGGGTCGCGTAGGGGATCACGGAGGGGTCGAAGACGACGCGGACGGCCTCGGTGTGGCCGGTGAGGCCGCTGCAGGCCTCTTCGTAGGTGGGGTGGGGGGTGTGGCCGCCCTGGTAGCCGACGAGGGTGGTCCGGACGCCCTCGGTCTGCCAGAAGATGCGCTCGGCGCCCCAGAAGCAGCCCAGGCCGAAGTCGGCCACCTCCAGGCCCTCGGGGTAGGGGCCGGCCAACGGGGTGCCCAGGACGGTGTGGCGCTCCTGGAGGGGGAACTCCGGCGCCGGGCGGCCCGGCAGGGCCTCGGCGGGGGTGGGCAGGCGGGTCTCGCGGCGGCCGAACAGCATGGATGTCTCCAACGTGGGTGCGGCGGGGCGGGCGGCGGGCGTCACCGGCTACAACGGCGGTCGTTCACGCGGAATTCCGGCCGGATTCCCAGCCGGCGACGGCCACCGCGCGGTACGAGGCGTAGGCGGCGACGGGATCCGGCTCGTAGGTCCACGGGATCGCGCCGATGTGGCCGTCGGCCTTGCGGAACTGCTCGAGGGCCTCGCCGTAGCGCTCGGCGCGCACCAGGAACCAGGCCAGCAGGTGGCGGACGTGCGGGAGCACCGGGTGGCTTTCCGGGGCGTGCGTGACGGCGTACTGGGCGGCCTCGATGGCGTCGCGGATCACCACGCTCTGGAACAGGCCGCGCACCAGCTGTACGTCGGGCAGGTGGTCGTACACGGCGAACAGCGGCAGCGCGGGCAGCAGGCTGCCCTGCGGCGCGCTCGCCGCGGCCCGCCGGGCAAAGGCCTCGGCCTGGTCCTGGGAGCCGTGCCACTTCGCGCTCCAGTAGCGCAGGGCGGCCAGATGCGCCCCCATGTGCTGCGGGGCGCGGGCCGTGACGGCCTCCCACGCGGACTGGAACTCGGCCTCGCTCGCGCCCAGCCCGCGCGCCACGCCCAGGCCGGTGATGGCGGGCACCACGTCGCCGGGGGCCAGCCGCTCGGCCTCGGCGCAGACCGTACGGGCCTCCTCGAGGATCATGCGGAAGTCCTGCGAGGAGGGGTCGCGCAGCGCCTGCTGGGCGAGGAACTCGGCCTGCACCATCGCGCCGCCCGCGTCCTCGGGGGCCACCACGCGCCAGTGGCGCAGCCACATGCCGCCGGTGCCGGGGGCCTCGGCCAGCTCGCGGACCGCCGCGCCGGCCAGGGTCTGCACCCGCTGCCAGCGCAGCTCGGCCGCGGTGGTGGCGTCGGTGCGGCGCAGCAGGTCGGCGGCGGGCTTCCAGTCCTGGGTGCGGCGGGCCTCGTCGACGGCGGCCAGCAGCTCCGGGTCGGGGCCGGGCAGGCGCACGTCGAGCTGCCCGGGGGGCACGAAGCCGTGGGGGCCGAAGGGGTCCACGGCCGGTCCGGCGCCCGCCGCGGCCGCCTGCCCGGCGCGCCGGCGGCGCAGCGCGGGCATCGCCACAAGGCCGCACACCAGTACGACGAGCAGCAGGATGACGAAAAACTCCATGATTGTCCTGAGGGCTGGAAACGAAGGCCGACGAGGGTACAACGCGACAAACCGGCGGATCGTTCATCCGTACGTTACAAGTGAACAGGAGCGTTCGGCGGAACGGGCAGTACTCTCGGATGGATGAGCGACCAGCACAGCTTCGAGACCCTCGCCATTCACGCCGGGCAGGAGGCGGACCCGCTGACGGGGGCCGTCGTGCCGCCCATCTACCAAGTCTCCACCTACAAGCAGGATGGTGTGGGCGGGCTGCGTGGCGGCTACGAGTACAGCCGCAGCGGCAACCCCACGCGTACCGCCCTGGAAGAGAACCTGGCGGCCCTCGAGGGCGGCGTCCGGGGCCTGGCCTTCGCGTCGGGTCTGGCGGCCGAGGACTGCCTGCTGCGCACGCTGCTCGCGCCCGGTGACCATGTGGTGATCCCGAACGACGCCTACGGCGGTACGTTCCGTCTCTTCGCCAAGGTCGTCGGCCGCTGGGGCGTCGAGTGGTCGGTTGCCGACACCTCCGACCCGGCCGCCGTGCGCGCCGCCATCCGTCCGCAGACCAAGGCGATCTGGGTCGAGACCCCCTCGAACCCGCTGCTCGGCATCACGGACATCGCCGCCGTCGCGGCCGTCGCCCACGAGGCCGGCGCCAAGCTGGTCGTGGACAACACCTTCGCCAGCCCCTACCTGCAGCAGCCGCTCGCGCTGGGCGCGGACGTCGTCGTCCACTCCACCACCAAGTACATGGGCGGTCACTCGGACGTCGTCGGCGGCGCCCTGATCACCTCCGACGCCGGTCTCGGCGAGGAGCTGGCCTACCACCAGAACGCGATGGGCGCCGTCGCCGGCCCCTTCGACTCCTGGCTGACGCTGCGCGGCATCAAGACCCTCGCCGTGCGCATGGACCGTCACACCGCCAACGCCGAGCGCGTGGTGGAGCTGCTGGTCGCGCACCCGAAGGTGACGCAGGTGTACTACCCGGGCCTGCCCGAGCACCCGCTGCACGAGGTGGCCGCCAAGCAGATGCGCGCCTTCGGCGGCATGGTGTCCTTCCGCGTCGCGGGCGGCGAGGAGGCGGCGGTCGAGGTCTGCAACCGCGCCAAGCTGTTCACGCTGGGCGAGTCGCTGGGCGGCGTCGAGTCGCTGATCGAGCACCCGGGCCGCATGACGCACGCCTCGGTGGCCGGTTCCCAGCTCGAGGTGCCGGCGGACCTGGTGCGCGCCTCGGTGGGCATCGAGTCGGCGGACGACCTGCTGGCCGACCTCACGCAGGCGCTGGGCTAGCAGCCGGACCGGGGAGCCCGCGCTCCCCGTGGCCGATCCCGCCGCGGACCGCTTCGGCGGTCCTCACCGGTTCCGCAGCGGCGGGGTCTGCAGCGGTGGGGCCTGCTGCGCCGGCCGGGCCTCCCACGGCTCGGCGGTCGCGGCCCAGACGCCGAAGGCCACCGCCGCCGCCACGAGCAGCGCCCACGCCGCCGCCCGCAGCGCCCTGCGGCGGCGCAGCAGCAGCCGGCCGCGCTCGGCGGCCCGTGCGGCGAGGTCCGGGGGGACCTGTGCGCGAGGGCCGTCCAGCAGGTTCCGGAGCCGGGCCTCCCGGCGGTCGAGGCCGCTCATGGCGGCGTGGGGCTGGCCATGACGGCGTCGCGTGGCAGCGTCGCGGCGGCCCGCGCGCAGACGGCGCGTACGCGCCGCACGGAAAGCCCCAGCCTGGCCGCGGTCTGTTCTTCGGGGACGTCCTCGTACAGCCGCAGGACGAGCACCAGGCGGTCGCGGGGCGGGAAGGCCGCCAGCGGTCCGCCGGGGGCGGGGCGGCGACGCCAGGCCGTACGGGCGTAGCACCGCGCGAGCTCCTGGCGGGCGTGGTCGTACGGGTCCTCGCCGCCGAGCGCGTCCCAGGCGGCGTACGTACGGGCCAGGGCGGCGGTCAGCAGGCGCTCGGCGGCCGTCCGCTCGCCGGTCAGCAGCCGCGCCGCGTGCAGCAGCCTGCCGCCCGCACCCGCGACGAACGCCTCGAACTCCCGGGCCCGGCGGCGTTCCCGGGCGGACTGCCGCTCCCGCATCCCACCAGGACAGGGCAGGTGGCGCGCCCGGTCAAGAGGTCGGCGGCACCTGCGGGGCCTGGGTGAAGTGAATCTCGGAGAGCGCGGTGTTGAAGCGGGTGAGCAGGTTGCAGAAGATCTCGCGCTCGTCCTCCGCCCAGCCCTCCGTCACCAGCGCCATCAGCTCGCGGCGCGAGGCGCGCACCTCCTCCAGGCGGGCCTTGCCGCGCGGGGAGAGCTGCAGGACGACGGCACGGCCGTCCTCCGGGTGCGAGGTGCGCTTGACCAGGCCCGTGTCCACCAGCGGCGCGACCTGGCGGGTGACGGTCGAGGAGTCGATCCCCATGCCGGCCGCGAGCGCCTTGACGCCCATCGGGCCTTCCTGGTCGAGGCGGTTGAGCAGCAGGTAGGCGGCGCGGTCCATGGAGTTGTGGACCCGGCCGACGCCGCCGAGCCGGGTCTGCTCGGCACGGCGGGCGAAGACGGCAACCTGGTGCTGGAGGGCGTCGAGGACGCCGGGGGCGAGGTCGGTCGTCATGTCCTGAGGGGTGGGCATGGCTGGGACTCACTTCGTACGACGGCAGGGATATGGGCGGGGAACTGCTGAGAATGGGGGACAGAGTACGCGGCCCGGCGCCCGTTCGTACCAGTGCTCGGCAAACCGGTCGGTATGCCGGTATTCGGGGGCGGCGGGATACTGATCCCATGGCCGCACGACCGGTCTGTCTGGACGACGTCCGACGGGCACAGCGGACGCTGGCGGGGGTGGCCCAGCGCACCGCGCTGGAGCCCAGCCGCCACCTGTCCCGGCTGGTGGGCGCGCCGGTCCGGCTCAAGTGCGAGAACCTGCAGCGCACCGGCTCGTTCAAGGTGCGCGGCGCCTACGTGCGGATCGCCGGCCTGAGCGCCGGGGAGCGGGCCGCCGGGGTCGTCGCCGCCAGCACCGGCAATCACGGGCAGGGGGTGGCGCTGGCCGCCTCGCTGCTGGGCGTGCGGGCCACGGTGTTCATGCCGGAGGAGGCTCAGCTGCCCAAGGTGGCCGCCACCCGCGGCTACGGCGCCCAGGTGCGCGTGTGCGGGCAGGGGCTGGACGAGGCGCTGGCCGCAGCGCGGGAGTACGCGCGAGCGGCGGGCGCGGTCTTCATCCACCCCTTCGACCACCCCGACGTCATCGCCGGACAGGGCACCGTGGGGCTGGAGATCCTCGAGCAGTGCCCACGGGTGGGCACGGTCGTGATGGGCGTCGGCGGGGGCGGGCTGGTGGCGGGCGTCGCGGTGGCGGTCAAGGCGCTGCGGCCGGACGTACGGATCGTGGGGGTGCAGGCGGCGGGGGCGGCCGCGTACCCGCCGTCGCTGGCCGCCGGGCACCCGGTGACGGTGGAGGCACCCACGACGATGGCCGACGGCATCCGGGTGGGACGCCCGGGGGAGCTGACGTTCCGGATCGTCGAGGAACTGGTCGACGAGGTGCGCACGGTGTCCGAGGACGAGCTGTCGAGCGCGCTGCTGCTGTGCCTGGAGCGGGCGAAGCTGGTGGTGGAGCCGGCCGGGGCGAGCCCGGTGGCGGCGCTGCTGGCCGACCCGGCGGCCTTCCGGGACGCGGCGGGCGGGACGGGAGAGGTGGGAGAGGCGAGAGGAGACGGGGAGGGGGAGGGGGATGCGGAGGAAGACGCGGAGGGACGGCCGGTGGTGGCCGTCCTGTCGGGCGGCAACGTCGACGCGCTGGTGCTGCAACGGGTGTTGCGGCACGGCATGGCGGCCGCCGGACGGTACCTGTCGCTGCGGCTGCTGCTGACGGACCGTCCGGGCGCGCTGGCCGCGCTGCTGGAGGTGCTGTCGGCGGCCGGCGCCAACGTCGTGGACGTCTCGCACGTACGGACCGACCCGCGGCTGGGGCTCACCGAGGCCGAGGTCGAGGTGCACCTGGAGACGGCGGGACCGGAGCACTGCGCGGCGGTCCGGGCGGCGCTGCGCGCGGCCGGCTATCCGGTGATGTCCTGATATCGCGCCCTCGGCGGGCGGCCGGAATGGCCCGCGGACGGCCGTCACGGATTTCCGGTGAATATCCGGTGGGAATCATTCACAGGGCGGGACGGAGCCCGCGAACGTAAAATCGTATATTACGTCACCTCAACGGGGAGAACCTCCATGCCAGGCGCTATATACGCCGAAGGCCTGGTCAAGACCTTCGGCGACGTCACGGCTCTGGACGGCGTCGATCTCGACGTCCCGGAAGGAACCGTTCTAGGACTGCTCGGCCCCAATGGCGCCGGCAAGACCACCGCCGTGCGTGTACTCACCACCCTCATCAGGCCCGATCGAGGCAAGGCCGTCGTGGCGGGCATCGACGTACTGAAGAAGCCCAACGAAGTGCGCCACTCCATCGGCCTGTCCGGCCAGTTCGCCGCCGTCGACGAATATCTGACGGGGCGTGAGAACCTCAGCATGGTCGGCCGGTTGTACCAGATGAGCTCGCGCGAGGCGAAGGCCCGCGCGGGCGAGCTGCTAGAGCGCTTCAACCTCGCCGACGCCGCCGACCGCCCCGCCAAGACCTACTCCGGCGGCATGCGCCGGCGCCTCGACCTCGCCGCCGCCCTGGTCGTCAGCCCGCCCGTGATGTTCATGGACGAGCCCACCACCGGCCTGGACCCGCGCAACCGCCAGGCCCTGTGGGAGGTCATCCAGGAACTGGTCGCCGGCGGCACGACCCTGCTCCTCACCACGCAGTATCTGGAGGAGGCCGACCACCTCGCGCACGACATCTGCGTGATCGACCACGGAAAGGTCATCGCCCGCGGCACCTCCGACCAGCTCAAGGCCCGCACCGGCGGCGAACGCGTCGAGCTCGTCGTGCACGAACGCGAACACATCCCGCTCGCCGTCGAGGTCATGCGCCCGTTCGGAAAGGGCGGGTTCACCGTCGAGGAGCACACCCGCAAGGTCATCGTGCCGGTCTCCGGCGGCGCCCGGCTGCTCGCCGAGGTCATCCGCGAGCTGGACACCCGGGGCATCGAGATCGACGACATCGGCCTGCGCCGCCCCACCCTCGACGACGTCTTCATCTCGCTCACCGGCCACGTCGCCGAGGCCGGCGAGGAGACCCTCGAGCAGGAAGGGGCGGCGAAATGACCGCGCCCGGTGGCACCCTCTCCCGGCGGCCGGTGCCCAGGGCACGCGGCGGCGCCGTGCAGTCCGTACGCGACTCCCTCGTCGTCGCCCAGCGCAATCTGATCCGCATGATGCGCATCCCCGAAGTGGTCATCTTCGGGCTGATCCAGCCGATCATGTTCGTGGTGCTGTTCAGCTACGTCTTCGGCGGCTCCATCGCCGTGGGCGGCAGCACGGACCCCGACACCTACCGCCAGTTCCTGATGGCGGGCATCTTCGCGCAGACCGTCACCTTCGCCACGGCCGGCGCGGGTGCCGGCATCGCGGACGACATGCACAAGGGCCTCATCGACCGCTTCCGCTCGCTGCCCATGGCGCGCGGGGCCGTGCTCACCGGCCGTACACTCGCCGATCTGGTGCAGACCGCCCTCACGCTGGTGGTGCTGGCGATCGTCGCCGTGATCGTCGGCTGGCGGATCCACGAGGGGCTGCTCAAGGCCCTGGCCGGCTTCGCCCTGCTGCTCCTGCTCGGCTACGCCTTCTCCTGGATCGGCGCGCTGATCGGGCTGTCCGTGCGCACCCCGGAGGCGGCCACGTCGGGCGGGCTGATCTGGCTCTTCCCGCTGACCTTCATCTCCAACGCGTTCGTCCCCGCGGACAACATGCCCACCGTGCTGCGCACGATCGCCGAGTGGAACCCCTTCAGCGCCACCGTCCAGGCGGCGCGCGAGCTCTTCGGCAACCTGCCGGCCGGCTATCCGGTGCCGTCGGCGTGGCCGATGCAGCACCCGGTGTGGGCGTCGCTGATCTGGTCCCTGCTGATCATCACCGCCTTCCGGGCCCTGTCGGTGCGCAAATACCGCTCGGCGACGGCGTAGGCGGCCGCGGTCCCGGGAACTCGGAAGACCCCGGCATGCGGAAGGCCCCGGCCCCCGGAGATCCGGGGCCCGGGGCCTTGACGCGTCCGGCGTCCGCGAGGGCGTCAGCCCGAGTAGGGCTTGGCCTCGAGGATGCGGACCATGGCCTTCTTGCCGTTGGGGAGCTCGTACTGAGCGTCCTCGCCGATCTTCTTGCCGTTGACGCCCGAGCCCAGCGGGGACTGGGGGGAGTACGTCTCGATGTCCGAGCTGGCGTACTCGCGCGAGGCCAGCAGGAAGTCCAGGGTGTCGTCCGGGTCGCCGTCGAAGGCGATGGTGACGACCATGCCGGGGGCCACCACGCCGTCCGCGGCCGGGGCCTCGCCGACCTTCGCGGCCTCGAGCAGCTGGGTCAGCTGACGGACGCGAAGCTCCTGCTTGCCCTGCTCCTCCTTGGCCGCGTGGTAACCGCCGTTCTCTCGCAGGTCACCTTCCTCGCGGGCCGCCGCGATCTTCGCCGCGATCTCGGTGCGAGCGGGACCAGACAGGTACTCCAGCTCGGCCTTGAGCTGGTCGTACGCCTCCTGAGTCAGCCAGGTGACGTTGTCGCTGGTCTGGGTCACAGGTGCTCCTCGTCGGTACTGGGGAATGCTGGGGGATGCATCTCGATACAAATGAACGCCCTACTCAGAAGGGTGCACCTTCAAAGGTGGGCGAAACCACGAGCCTAACAATTACGTCCGGAAAGGGGGAAGAACCGACGGGGAGGAACCGCACAAGAATCGCGTCAGCGCAGGTCAGCGGCGTGACAGCAGCTTTGATCACGGCCGGCCCGCCCGGCCTGTCAGCCCCGGTCGACCGGACCTCCGGGCCCCGGTCGCCCGGACCTGTCAGCTCCGGTCGCCCCGGCCTGTCAGCCCCGCTTCTCCGTCCGGCAGCCCTTGAGCTCGGTGGCCGCCGCGTGGGCGGTCGTCCGCAGCGTGACCCGCTCGGTGAAGTGCGTCTCGGCCTTGTCGAAGCGGAAGTCCTTGCGGCCCACCTCGCCGCCCTCCGCGCCGAGGGAGCGCAGCGTGCACACGGCGACGGCGTTCTCGTCCTTGCGGATCTCCAGGACCGCCTGCACGGTGTCGTCGCTGATGGTCTTGGAACGGATCAGCTGGGTGCTGCCGTCCGATTTCGTGATGTAGTGCACAGCGGCCCAGCCGATGAAGGTGAGCATCGCCGCGCCCAGCACCGCACCGACGATCTTCAGCTTGCGGTCGGCGCGCTCGTCCGCCGAGCGGCCGTAGCGGCCCTCGGGCAGGGCTCCGCGGTCCGCAGCCATGATCGTTCCTCCTGGTAGGGCCGGTTCCGGGCGCATCCCTTGCCGGCGGGGGTCGTCGTCCCGCGAACTCGGAATGAAAAGACGCCCGCTTCGGTCACTATAGGAGGCGGCCCCGGACACCGATGGAGGGGCCCAAGACCTGTGACTGAGGATCGAGCCTTGACTGAGCAGTTGCGAATGATGGCCGTTCACGCCCACCCCGACGACGAGTCGAGCAAGGGCGCGGCCACGATGGCCAAGTACGTGTCCGAGGGGGTGGACGTGCTGGTCGCCACCTGCACGGGTGGTGAGCGTGGCTCCATCCTCAACCCCAAGCTCCAGGGCGACCCCTACATCGAGGAGCACATCCACGAGGTCCGGGCCAAGGAGATGGACGAGGCCCGCGACATCCTGGGCGTCAAGCAGGAGTGGCTGGGATTCGTCGACTCGGGCCTTCCCGAGGGCGACCCGCTGCCCCCGCTGCCCGAGGGCTGCTTCGCCCTCAAGGACGTCGATGAGGCGGCCGGCGCGCTGGTGAAGCTGATCCGCGAGTTCCGTCCGCACGTGGTCACCACGTACGACGAGAACGGCGGCTACCCCCACCCCGACCACATCATGACCCACAAGATCACGATGGTGGCCTTCGACGCGGCGGGCGACCCCGAGCGCTACCCCGAGGCCGGCGAGCCCTGGCAGCCGCAGAAGCTCTACTACAACCAGGGCTTCAACCGGCCGCGCACCCAGGCGCTGCACGACGCCCTGATCGAGCGCGGCCTGGACTCGCCCTACGGCGAGTGGCTCAAGCGCTGGGACGACATGGGTCGCGAGCGCACGCTGACCACCTTCGTGCCCTGCGCGGACTTCTTCGAGATCCGCGACAAGGCCCTGATCGCCCACGCCACGCAGATCGACCCCGACGGCGGCTGGTTCAAGGTCCCCATGGACATCCAGCGCGAGGTGTGGCCGACCGAGGAGTACGAGCTCGCGAAGTCCCTCGTCGACACTTCCCTCCCCGAGGACGACCTCTTCGCGGGCATCCGCAACAATTGACCCCATGATGAGCGCGACTGCATCCCTCGCCGCCACCCACCTCGTGCCTTTCGCCGCCGAGGAACTGGACAAGAACAAGGTCACGCCCGGTGTGCTCGGCTTCCTCGTCTTCGCCGTCATCGGCGGAGCCGTGTGGCTGCTGATGAAGAGCATGAACAAGCACATGAAGCGGGTCGACTTCGAGGAGGCTCCCGAGCCCTCCGGCGAGGGCGGCACGGCCGAGCGAACGGCCTGAGGACCGGGCGGACGGCCCCCGGCCGCGTCCTCGCGGCCGGGCCCGGCGCACCGGCACGGCACGTGGGTGCCGTAGCGCCGCCCCGGCCTGCCGGTGGGTAAGGACGGGGCCATGCCGAAGCCTGCCCGGCGCACGAGACGTCCCCGTACCTCCTCCAGCACGCCGACATCCCGGTCGACTGGTGGCCCTGGTCGCCCGAGGCCTTCGGCGAGGCCCGGCGCCGGGGCGTGCCGGTGCTGCTCGGCGTGGGGTATTCGCTTCGGCAATGCCGTCGGCCAGGCGTTCCGCAGCGCCCTCGAGGTCGCACGCGTCCACCGGCGCATACTCGCCACCCGCACCGAGGCCCGGTCGGCGATCGCGACTGGATCACCAGCTTCGGCGAAATCCAACGGCTGCCCCACATCAGACCCCGGTCGACTATGAATGAAGTCGCCGGGCCGCCCCCGCTGTGGAATCCGCCATTCCGCCGGCCCTCGCTCCATGACGGGGGTGCCTGCGGCTTTGGTCAAACGTCGAATTTTGGCCAAGAGTGCTGGTCAACCGATTGCGCCAGCGTGTAGCCTCAAGCTAGTTGCGGCATGCGTCAAGGGGGCTTCGCCTGGTCATGAAGCGCTGCTTTATGGTCGCGCACCGATTCTTTACGGTGTTGCCATTTTCGCCCGCGAATAATTTGGTGCGCTAGCACGGGGGAGATCGCACTGACGTCCTACTTATGTGTATTTTCCATGGATTCGCCGGCTCCTGTATTCGCGGTGATACTCCCCATCCGGGAGCCATTGGTCCAGCAGTGATAGTCGATCCACCCGGCGGGTTACGGCTTGGTCAATGCCAGGGCATGGCTTGATCGGGGGAGGCCGGAAGAGAGGTCGCCACACTGGCCGATGCCTCCCGTGGCGAGTGGCGAGTGGCGAAAAATCGTCGTGGACGCCACCCTCCAGGACTTCCGTCTCCTTGCCCGGTCATAGGCGGCCTTCGCCTCTCCCCGCCCCTTCTGACGTCCTGCCGGCCTGGACGGCGGCACCGGGCGTCAGAGTGACCTGTCGGCGCTCACCGCTCAGCGCCGGGGGTGCCGCGTGATCGAAGCCCTTGGGTGTTTTTCTCATGCTCTTTGAGAGAGGGAAAGAGGAGACAGGACATGGAAGAAGCGCTGGCTGAAAAACTCACCTACCGGGAGTTAGACGTGCTCGGCCTGCTGGCCGGGGGGTTGAGCAACCGGCTCATCGCTCGGAGGCTGGGCATCTCGGAGAAGACCGTGAAAAACCACCTCAGCAGCATTTATTTGAAGATCGGTGCCACCGACCGCACTCAGGCCGCGCTCTACGCCCAACACGTCGGCCTGACCGACCCCGGGAAAGCGGCTCCGCCCGCCCCGGCGCCTGCTCTGGCCCCCGATCCCGTCCCCGACGAGGGTTCGCCGCCGACGGGCCCCGCCCTCACCGCGCGCGAGCGGGGCGTACTCCATCTACTGGCCCGGGGGTTGAGCAATCGGGTCATCGCTCGGAGGCTGGGCATCTCGGAGAAGACCGTGAAAAACCACCTCAGCAGCATTTACTTGAAGATCGGTGCCGCCCACCGTACTCAGGCCGCGCTCTACGCCCAATACGTCGACCTCGCTTCCTGAGCGGCTCGCGGCCGGACCTCTTCTCCGAGTGGATCTCCGCTGTCGCTCGGTGCGCTCGCTCTCCCGCGGTCGCGTTCCGTCGCCCGCGAGCATTCCTCCTCGACGAGGAACCTCCGCCGGCTTGCTCGCCTCGTCCCGGCACTCCTCGAAGCAGGAGTGCCGGGCGGGGGAGTGCGTCAGGCCGGCCGGCACTCGGCGTGGGCGCTGTCGATGGTCTGTCGAACGGGGGCCGCTGCGCGGGGTCCGCAGCGGGGGCCTCACATCCGCCAGTCGCCCGCGATCTTCAGCAGGCGGTCGTTCTGCTCGGGAGTGCCGATGGTGATCCGCACCCCCTCGTCGCCGAAGGGGCGCACCATGACTCCCGCCGCCTCGCACGCGTCGGCGAACGCCGGCGTGCGCGAACCGAGGCGCACCCAGACGAAGTTGGCCTGACTGTCGGGAACGCTCCAGCCCGCGGCCCGCAGAGCACCGGTGACCCGAGTGCGCTCGGCCACCAGGGACCGGACCCGCTCCAACAGTTCGGATTCCGCTTTCAACGAGGCCCGCGCGGCGGTCTGGGCGAGTCCACTGACGCCGAACGGCACGGTGCAGGCTCGCAGCGCGGCCGCGACCGGCGGATGCGCGACCGCGTAGCCGACGCGCAGTCGTGCCAGCCCGTACGCCTTGGAGAAGGTGCGCAGAACGGCGACGTTGGGTCGGTCGCGGTAGAGCTCGATGCCGTCGGGTACGTCGGTGTCGTCGACGAACTCGCGGTACGCCTCGTCGAGCACCACCAGCACGTCGTCCGGCACCCGGTCGAGGAAGCGCTCGAGCTCACCGCGGTGCACGGCCGTGCCGGTCGGGTTGTTGGGGTTGCACACGATGACCATGCGAGTGCGGTCCGTCACCGCGTCGGCCATGGCCTCCAGGTCATGCCGCTCGTCACGCAGCGGAATCTGCACAGGGGTGGCCCCGGTGGCCCAGACGAGCATCGGGTACGCCTCGAACGAGCGCCAGGCGAACAGCACTTCGTCCCCTTCGCCGGCCGCGGCGCACAGCAAGTCCTTGATGGCGCCGAGCGAACCGGTGCCGGGCACGAGGTGCTCCGGGGGTACGGAGAGGGACGCGGACAGCTCCGCGATCAGTTCGCTGCTCTTCGCATCGGGGTAGCGGTTGACGCGCCCCAGTTCCTCGCGCATCGAGGCGACGACCGACGGCAGCGGGGGGTAGGGGTTCTCGTTCGACGACAGCTTGTCCACCAGGTCGCTGGGCGCGGCCCGGCCTGGGACATAGCGCGGCAACCCGGAGATATCGACGCGCAGCCGGGGGGCAGGTGCAGAGGGCATGGGGGAACTTCCTGAACGGGGGAGCGGACGGTCGTGCGGGTGCGTCGTTCATCCCGGAGTCCCGGAGTCCGGTACTCCGGGACTCCGGGAGCCGTGCGCTGCGGCGAGGCGCGCGGGCGTGAGATCCGGCCCGCGCGCCGCACCTCTGCCATGGCCGGCAGCGCGTCTCGCTCGTCTGTCGGGTCCGGCGGTGCGCGCTACTGAGGCAGGGCGGACCGCCGGGGTTGCCGCAGACAGGGTCAGGCGACGGCCCCGGCGGGCGCGTCCTCCTCCTCGACGGCCGTGGTCCGCGCCCCAGCCTTGGTGAACTCCTCCATGAAGCTGGGGAAGGACAGCTTGACGTCCTCGAAGCCGGAGAACCGGTTGGCGGACTGCATCCGCAGGCCGGCCACGAAGAGCGACATGAAGATGCGGTGGTCACCCCAGCTGGACAGCGTCACTCCACCGGGGTACGTCTGCGCGCCGCGGACCAGGAAGCCGTCGCAGACCCCGTCGGCGTACAGGACCTCGATGTCCACGCCCGCGCGGGTCAGTTCGGCGGCCATGGCCTCGATGCGTGACGCCTTGTGGAACCGGGTGAGGCGTCCGCCGGTCACCTTCAGGCTGCCCTGCACGTACGCCCCGAGGGCGGCGAGCGTGGGCACGATGTTGGGGCAGTCCATCACGTCAACCTCGAAGTCGCCGCGCAGGCTGCCCTCCGGGTTGTCGACGATCATCGACAGGTTGTCCTCGTCGAAGGTGACACTCACCCCGAGCTTTTCCAGGATCGGGACGATCGCGAACTCGCCCTGCAGGCTGCCGCCGTACACGTTGGTCAGGACGGTCCGGCCCGGGAAGAGCGCGGCGGCGGCCAGCAGGTACGAGGCAGAGGTGTAGTCCTCGTGGATGGTGACATCCTGGGTCTGGTAGTGGGAGGGCTCCACGTGGTAGTGACGCATGTCCTCCGAGACGGCCAGCTTGATGCCCGCGTCGGTCAGGCTCGCCAGCGTCTGCCGGATGTACGACTGGGAGTAGACCTCGCCCGTCACCTCGATCTCCACCGGGCCTTCGGCCAGCGGCGCGGCGAACAGGATGGCGGTGATGAACTGCGAGCTGATGTCACCCGGCAGCCGGCAGGTGCCGCCCTTCAGGCCGCCTCCCCAGTTGACGACCGGAGCCTTGCCCTCGTCGGCGATCGATTCGATGTCCGCGCCGAGTTCGCGCAGCGCGTCCAGCAGGGGCGCCATCACGCGCTTGCGCAGGGTCGCGTCGCCCGTCACCACGGTCGGCGACGGCAGAGCGGAGGCCAGCGCCGTCACGATGCGGAACACCAGACCCGAGCCGCGGGACTGGACGACGCGCCGGATGTCCGGGAGGGTCCCTCCGATGCCCTTGATCTCCAGGAAACCGTCGTGCTCGGTTATCTCGGCGCCCAGGGCACGGCAGGCGATCTTCATCGTCTCCGTCTCGTCGCAACGGAGGTCGTTGTAGACGCGTGACGTTCCCTCGGCCAGCGTGCCTACCAGAATGGCCCGTTGCGTCTCCGGCTTCGAGGAAGGGACGCGGAAAGTTCCGGAAAAGGAATCGATCGGATCAACCTTCAGCAGCATCCTCATGTCTCCCGTTTCGCATCGTTCGCCGCCTGATGTCTTGCAGGCGACGTCGCTTTGAGGTCTGGGCCGGCGATATTCGCGGAGCGGGAACATGTCGTCCCGCCGCTTGGCGCTTCGATGTCGGGGCGGGAGTTCGGAAAACTCTCCTGGCGCGCATGGCAACCCTCCGCCGACCTGGAGGGCGCGATGGGAATTCTGCGTCCCGTGGGGCGGGAGCGGCAATAGGTCCATCTACCCATGGCGTTTCCGGCGCATGGTGGTCCGGAGCCTCCGTTGCCGAGGCGTGGCGCGGCCGTCGGCGCTCAGCGGCATCACCGGGGCCGGGGGCGGGACTTAGGTCCTATTCTGACCGGTCCCGGTCCCGTGCGAGGCTGTGGCAGCGCGATCAACGCATTGAGGGCTGGTCCCGGGATTCGGGTTCGGGTTCATCCTTCGGTTCCGAAAGGCCCGCCTTTCACCGGCGTCAACCGGCCCGCGGCCGGGCACATCCATGTTTCCTGTGAACCGTGAGGCGACATCCCATGTCCAGCGCAATCCTGTTCCTCAACCGCTGGCCCTTGTACGAGGACCAGCGGCGCTGGGAGAACCGCCTTGCCGCTGCCGAGTTGGTCTTCGACCCGGAGACCGACCGCGTCACGTACCTCTGCGACGAGGCCGGCCGCAGCGGAGTGCCCGCCGACGCCGAACGGGTCCATGTCGTACCGGACTTCGATGACGTGGACGGTGTGCTGGAGCTCGTCGACGCCGTCGTCCGCGACGAGGGTCCGTTCGACCACGTCATCGGATTCTCCGAAATGCTGCTCGACCTCGCGGCGATCCTGCGCGAGCGGTACGGCATCCAGGGCTCCGGCATCGAGGAGACCGCCCGGTTCCGCGACAAGAGCGTCATGAAGGAGAGGGTGTCGCGGGCCGGCCTCCGAGTGCCGCGCTGGGCGCCCTGCCGCACCGAGGAGCAGACCCTCGCGGCCGCCGAGGAGTTCGGCTACCCCGTGATCGTCAAGCCGGTGCGAGGGTCGTCCAGCCAGGGTGTGCGCGAGATCGCCTCGGCCGAGGAGCTGCGGGCCCTGTGCGCCGAACGGAGCCTGGACGACCTCGAGATCGAGGAGTTCGTGCAGGGCGATATCCTGCACGTCGACGGCGTCCTGGACGCCGAGGGCAAACCGCTGTTCCTGTGCACCTCGCGCTACATCTCCACCTGCCTGGACTACGAGGCCCTGGGCGCACCGCTCGGCTCGGTCTTCCAGACGGACCCCGAGGTGCGCGACCGCTGCGAGGACTTCGCCGTGCGCTGCCTGGACGCGCTCGGTCTGCGCGGCTCCGCCTTCCATCTCGAGCTCTTCGACACCGGCGACGAGTTGGTGTTCCTGGAGGTCGGGGCCCGGGTGCCGGGCGCCGACGTGGCCTATGTCATCGACGACGTCCACGGCGTGAACCTTTGGCGGTTGTGGGTCGACGTGCTGCTCGGCCGCCCGGTGCACCTGCCGGTCCACGACCCGGGGCTGAGCGGCGGCTGGCTGATCGTCCAAGGTCCCAAGCCGCTGCCCCGGAAGGTCGCCGCCGCCACCCCGCTCCTGGGTCACGTTCCGTATGTGTACCGCGAGCTGGTGCCGAGGCCGGGTGAAGTCCTGATCTCCCGGCCCGGCTCGTACGCCACGCTCCAGGGCGGCCGCTTCCTGTTCCGGGGCGGCACCCAGAAGCAGATCGAGGAGGCCGTGAGCCAGGCGAGTGCGCAGTACCGCCTGACGACCGAGCCCCTCCCGTAGGTCGCCCGAACCATCGCGTGTCATAGGCCAGAGAACCATCGAGTCCGGAGGTAGACATGGGCCAGTTGAGCCATGCGGAGCTGGTTGAGAAGAAGTTCGTGCTGTTCGCCGAGGAATGCTTCGGACTCTTCACGAGCAAGATTGCCGCCTCACTGGTCCGCTACAACGGGGACCGCTGTGTCGCCGTGATCGACAGCCTTCAAGCCGGCCGGACCGTCCAGGACGTCCTCGGCTACGGCGGCCCGATCCCGATCGTCAGCCGTGTCGAGGACGCTCTGCACCTGAGCCCCGAGGTCCTGATCATCGGCAAGGGCCTGCATTCCGCCGACCTGCCCCCGAACTGGAAGCCGCACATCCTCTCGGCCGTCCAGAACGGCCTGCACCTGATCAACTCGATCCACTACCGCCTCGCCGGCGACCCGGACATCGCCCGGGCCATTCGGGACAAGGGCGTCACCGTCTGGGAGACCAAGGACACCCCGCCGGTGGAGCTCAACAAGGCCCGCGTCCTGGGCCTGGACACCTGGGTCATCCACACCGTCGGCAGCGACTCCAACATCGGCAAGAAGACCGCCGCTCTGCAGATCTGGCAAGAGGCCAACCGCAGCGGCATCAGCACCGGCTTCGCCGCCACCGGCCAGAGCGGCATGCTGATCTCCGGCCATGGCATCGCGGTCGACGGCGTCCCCGGCGACTTCATGGCCGGCGCCGTCGAGCAGGTGGTCATGGAGGCCGCGGCCGGCAAGGAATGGGTCGTCGTCGAGGGTCAGGGTTCGCTCAACCACATCGGGTTCAGCAGCGTCGCCCTCGCCATCCTCCACGGTGCCCTGCCGCATGCTCTGGTCTTCTGCCACCGCCTCGGCGCCGACCGGACCAAGGTCTGGGAGACGCCCATCATCCCCATCCCCGAGCTCATCCGCCTGAACGAGGAGCTCTCCGTCTTCGAGCGGCCCGCCAAGGTCGCCGCCATCAGCGTCAACAGCTTCGGCTTCTCCGACGAGGACTACCGCCGCGAGGTCGAGAAGCTGGAGGTCGACACCGGACTGCCTGTCGTCGACCCGGTCCGTGAGGGCGGCGCCCGGCTCGTGGAGATCCTGCGCGCCCACCAGCGCGAGACCGCGGACCGGCTGTCCGACCTCCGGCGCTGAGCGCGACGACGGAACTCCGAGGAGATGCACCGATGAAGAGAGCGATCCTGCTCCTCATGCACCAGGGCAAGTCGTACACCGAGGAGATCGCCGCGGCTGCCGCCGGGCTCGATCTGGCCCTGGTCGCCCTCAGCTCCCGGCCGGAGACGCCGGAGGTGCTGGAGGCGAGCCGCCGGCATCTGGCGGACTGCGTGGTCACCGAGGAATCCGAACTGGGCTCCGGCGACCTCGACAAGGCCGTTCTCGAACTCGCCGACCGGGGCTACCGGGTCGAGGCCGCCCTCGCCACCTTCGAGGGCTACCGGCTGCTGATGGCGGAGCTCAACGAGCGGCTCGGCGTGCACGACTCCGCCGAGGCCGTGCTGCGCCTCTGCCTCGACAAGTACGAACTGCGCCGCCACCTCTTCGCCGAGGGGCTGAGCGAGGTCCGGCTCCACCGGCTCACCCCCGGTGTGACCCCCGATCTCGATCCCTCCGCGCAGTGGTTCGTCAAGCCGGTACGCGGTGCCTCGTCCTTCGCGACCTTCGTCCTGAACGACGTCGAAGACCTGGCCGACCTGCCCGCACTCCAGGAGCAGATGCGCGCCGACCAGCGCATGAAGGCAATCTTCATGGACCGGTACGACTTCCTCGTCGAGGAGTACGTCGAGGGGCCGGAGTTCAGCTTCGAGACCGTCGTCCTCGACGGCCGGGTCCACCACCTGTGCGTCCACGAGAAGGCCCGCGTGGAACGCCTGGAGCGGACCGTCCTGGAGGGGATGTCGGTCAGCCCGCCCGTGAGCCTCGACCGTGAGATCGTCCTGGAAGGAGCCGACCACGTCACCCGCTGCCTCGCCGCGCTGGCGGAGCACGGGACGGTCGCCGGCGTCTTCCACATCGAGGCGAAGTACTGGGAGTCGAAGAAGCGCTGGGAGATCATCGAGATCAACCCCCGGATGGGCGGCAGCCTGATCGACGCCAGCGTCCAGACCGTCACCGGGCACTCCCTCCTGGACCTGTGGGCCGAGTCCCTGGTGCTGCCCGACGGTGAGCGGGACGCCTTCCACGACCGGCTCACCGGCGCCTCCCAGCTGGAGGACCTGCGCACCGGCGCACCCACCCGGGCGACCGTGTTCCTCAGCAAGTACGGAGAGAAGGGGCGGACCGTCGACGCGATCCGCTTCGAGCCGCCCACCCGCCCGCCCCGGATCCTGCGCATCCACGTGGCGGAGGGAACCGAACTTGACGCGTCCGACCGGGGCATCTGCCTGATGGATGCCCTGTGGGACGCGGCGGCCGACGACCTCGAGGCCGAGACCGACTTCCTCGACCGACACGCGACGGAGCATTTCCACGTCAGCTACCGCTGACCGCGGCACCACACTCCGCCCCCTCAGTGAACATCCCCTGCGAACCCTCTTGTGTAAGGAGAACGCGATGAACCGCGTGCAGAACTCCGGGATCACCTACCCGAAGCCGTTCTACAACGAGGAGCAGAGCCGTCTGAAGAAGGCCGAGCTCGACCGTTACCTGGACAAGAAGATGGCGGAGTGGAAGGCCACCGTCCCCTTCGCGTCCCACCTGAGCGAGCCGGAGCTCCACCAGGCGTACTACCGCCGCACCCTCATCGAGCACGTGTGGCGTATCCGCCTCTCCCGGGTCAGCCAGTCCAAGGCCATCTACAAGATCGCCCAGGTCTCGCCCCGGGCCGCCCGCGACTACGCGCAGTACCAGGCCGACGAGATGCTCCACGACAAGCTGTACGTCAGCGACGCCGCGGCCGCCGGCGTCACGGAGGAGGAGATCCAGGCCACCGAGCCCTACCTCTCCACCCGTCTTCTGGAGGGCTTCTTCTACTACACCCTGGAGCACGAGTCGTACCTCGCCCCGGTCGTCTCCAACTACCTGGTGGAGTACACCCAGATCAAGCTCCAGCCGGCGATCGTCGAGAACCTCCAGGAGCGGCTCGGCAAGGAGAAGGTGAAGGGGCAGGCCGCCCACCTCCACGTCGACAGCACCGAGGACCACTCCCAGGAGATGTGGGACATCCTCCACCAGCTGCTCTTCAGCGAGGAGGACTTCCAGAAGGTGTTCAAGTACATCGACGACGTCCAGGACATCCTCGCGATGTTCTTCCGGGAGATCTACGAGGACACCGTCGCCAAGCACGCGAAGACCGCCGCGTAACCCGCACGTCCCGGACCCGCGCCGACGACAGAACCGGCACGCCGGGACGTCGGGCGCCTGAGGGGTGAACCGGTCGAGGGATGCACGGGGACCTTCCGTGTCCCCGTTTCGGACCGGAGAAACAACGGGCGGCCACGAGCGTCCCGGCCGAGGGACGCTCGCGGCCGCCCTCCCCGGCCCGTACGGGGCCAGGCCGCGATGCCGGCCGATGGCGCCCTCGAGCCATCGCGGGTCCACCGGGCGGTCGTCGCCGGGCGGACCCGGACGAGCCCCACCCCACCGCGCCCCGCCACGCACCAGAGAGGAACCCCGCCATGTCCGCAGCCGACACAGCCACGTTCGCCAAGGAGTACCGCGAGAACGGCTTCGCGGTCGCCGAACGTCTCTTTGATCCGAGCGAAGTCGCCGAGCTCAACACCGCCATCACGGAGATCCTCGACGTCTCCGACGTCAGCTCCGTCGCCGAAGTGGAGCCGGGCGACAACGGCATGGCGCGCCGGATCTGGTCGCCCACCAAGCAGCACTCCGCGTTCGAGCGGGCCGCCGCCCACCCCGAACTGCTCGACCACGTCGAGGCACTCATCGGCCCCGACATCCTGTTCCACTACAGCAAGCTCCACCTCAAGGCCCCGCAGGTGGGCAGTGTCGTGGACTGGCACCAGGACTTCGCCTACTACCCCCACACCAACACCGACCTGGTGACGGCCCTCGTCTACCTCGACGACACCACCACCGAGAACTCCGCCCTCCAGGTCGTCCCCGGCTCCCACCTCCGCGGCCTCGCCGACCACTACGTCGACGGCCACTTCCGCGGCAAGGTGGTGGGCGCCGACGCTCCCGACCCGTCGCTCGCCGTGGCCCTCGAGGCGCCCGCGGGCAGTGTGGTCTTCATCCACCCCCTGCTCCTGCACTACTCCTCCCCGAACCGCTCCGACCGGTACCGTCGCGCCTTCCTGCCGGCCTACCGGGCGGCCGACGCCTACCCGATCCACTTCGGCCCGCACGCCGGCCACAACGAGGCCGGAGTGACACTGCTGCGCGGCCAGGTGTCGGACACGGCGCGGGTGGAAGCCGGGGCCTGGCGTCTCCCGCTCGCGGAGCGCCCCTTCGGCTCGCTCTTCCAGCTCCAGGAGGGCGCCAACCAGACCGCGGACGCGGCGACCACCGGGTACGCCACGGTGGAGAAGGCGAAGTGACAGCCCCATGAGCACGCCGAACGTGACGGTCGTCCGCGCCTGTGTGCGGGGCGGCGAGGGCGGCAGCCCCACGGCCGTCGTCCTGGAGGACGACGCGGCCGTCGCGCCGGGCGACGACGAGCGGCGCCGGATCCCGGTCGCACACGGCACCTCGCACGCTGTGTACGTACGTCACGTCGGCGACACGACCGAGCTGCGCTTCTTCACCGCGGAGGGGGAACTGCCCGCCTGCGGGCACGGCACGGTCGCCGCCCTCGCCCTCCTCGCGGCACGGCACGGCGGCGCCGGGCCCTACCGGGCCACCCTCCGTGCCGGGGGGCGCGACTTCGCCGGGCGGGCCGAGCGTGTCGGCGAGCTGATCACCGCCGCCTTCGACCCCGGCCCCGTCGATCTGCGCGAACCCACCGCGGAGGAACGCGCCCTCGTTCTCCCGACCCTCGGGCTCGCGCCGGACGAGGTCGGGCCGAACATCCGGATCGCCGGTGTGGGCCGCGAACGCCTTCTGGTGCCGGTTCCCACCCGGGCCGCGCTCGCCGCGCTGCGTCCGGACCTCGACCGCCTCAGGGCGGCCTGTGACCGGCTCGGCCTGCTCGGCGCGTACGTCCACTCGGAACCTTCGCCCGAGGGTGCGCTCGCGGCACGGATGTTCGCCCCTTCGATCGGCGTTCCGGAGGACCTCGCCAACGCCAACAGTACGGCCTGTCTCGCCGCACACCTGGCCGGCGGGGGCGTCCACCGGATCGCCGTCGACATGGGCGATTCCCTCGGCAGCCCGGCCACCGTCACCGCCACGGCGGGACCGGACCTGAGAGTCGAAGTCGGCGGCACCGCACTGGTCGTGACGGCGTGACCGGCTTATCGGCTCTCTTGAGAACGACCGAGTACTCGACGCGGGGCGGATTCTCGTCGTACTCGTGACGGCTGGGCATCCGACCCCAGCCATCACGGAGTTGGAGCGACAGCCAGTTGGAGACCATCAGTCGGCGCAAGCCCAGCGAACAAGTTGAGCCGACGGCCGGGAAGGGCGTCGAACGAGGGCTGATGGCCTGGCTGGTGGCCCGCGGCCTGATACCCGAGACGAGCCCCAAACGCGCCTTCGCCGTCGCGACCTTCATCAGCCTGATCGGCAAGGGCCTCTTCATGTCCGGGGCCGCGTTGTTCTTCACCCGCTCCGTGGGCCTCCCGGTCGCCCAGGTCGGACTCGCCCTGGGCGCCGCCGCCCTGATCGGACTCGCCGCCGGCGTCCCCGTGGGTCACCTGGCCGACCGGTACGGCCCGCGCGAGGTCTTCCGGCTCACGCTCTTCGTGCAGGCCCTCGCCGTGGCGGGACTGGTGTTCGTGCGCTCCTTCCCGTCGCTGGTCGCGTGCCTGTGCGTGGCCGAGCTCGCCGTCTCGGCCGGCACGGCCGCCCGCGGCCCGCTGAACCGCGCCCTGGGCGCCCCGAACCCCACCCGCTACCGCTCCTACCTGCGTGCCCTCAACAACATCGCCATCGGCTGCGGAGCCCTCGCAGCCGGCGTCGTGGTCCAGTTGGACACCAGGACCGCATACGTGTGCCTCATGCTCGGCACCGCCGTCCTGTTCCTCGCCTCCGCGGCCGCCTGCTCCCGCGTTCCGTCCGTGCCACCGGTGGAGGTCCCGGTGGAAGGCGGCCGCTGGCCGGTCCTGAAGGACAAGCCGTACGTGGTGCTCACGGTCCTGGACGGCATCATGTCCATCCAGAACCAGATGCTGAGCTTCGCCCTGCCGCTGTGGATCATCGGGCACACCGACGCTCCACGGTGGTTCGTCGGTGCGAGCGTGGCCGTCAACACCGCCATCGTGGTCTGCCTGCAGGTGCGGGTCAGCCGCGGCGTCGTCGACAACATGTCGGCCGGCCGCACCATGCGCCGCGCGGGGGCCGCGCTCCTCCTCTCCACCGCCCTCATCGCGGTGGCGGGCGGCGCGCCCGGGTGGGTCGCCATGGTCGTCGTCCTCCTCGGTGTGGTCTCCTTCACCGTGGGCGAACTGTGGTACGCGGCCGCCTCGTTCGAGCTGTCCTTCGGCCTCGCTCCCGAGCACGCACAGGGCCAGTACTCGGGTCTGTTCGCCATCGGCCAGGGCCTGTCCAACGCGATCGGCCCGCCGGTGCTCGGCCTGCTCTGCCTCGGCTGGGGCGAGCCGGGCTGGCTCGCCGTGGGAGTGCTCTTCCTCGTCGCCGGCCAGTTCGTACCGCTCGTCGTGAGGTGGTCCGAGCGCACGCGCACGCACAGCCCGGGCTAGGACCGTGCAGGGGGCCGGGCCCGGCGCACCGGCACGGCACGTGGGTGCCGTAGCGCCGCCCCGGCCTGCCGGTGGGTAAGGATGGGGCCATGCCGAACCGCCTGGCGCACGAGATGTCCCCGTACCTCCTCCAGCACGCCGACAACCCGGTCGACTGGTGGCCCTGGTCGCCCGAGGCCTTCGCCGAGGCCCGGCGCCGGGGTGTGCCGGTGCTGCTCAGCGTGGGGTATTCCAGCTGTCACTGGTGCCATGTGATGGCTCACGAATCGTTCGAGGACGCGTCCGTCGCCGACTACCTCAACGAGCACTTCGTCTCCGTCAAGGTCGACCGCGAGGAGCGGCCCGACATCGACGCGGTCTACATGGAGGCCGTCCAGGCCGCCACCGGCCAGGGCGGCTGGCCCATGACCGTCTTCCTCACCCCCGACGCCGAGCCCTTCTACTTCGGCACCTACTTCCCGCCCGCGCCCCGGCACGGCATGCCCGGCTTCGGGCAGGTGCTCGAGGGCGTGCGGGCCGCCTGGAGCGACCGCCGGGACGAGGTCGGGCAGGTGGCGCGGCGGATCGTCCGGGACCTGTCCGAGCGGGCGCTCGCCGTCGACACCTCCACCCCGCCCGGCCCCGAGGAGCTCCACGCCGCGCTGCTGGGGCTGACCCGCGAGTTCGACGCCGTGCGCGGCGGCTTCGGCGGGGCGCCGAAGTTCCCGCCGTCCATGACGCTGGAGTTCCTGCTCCGCCACCATGTGCGCACGGGCTCCGAGGCGGCTCTGCAGATGGCGGAGGCCACCTGCGAGGCCATGGCCCGGGGCGGCATCTACGACCAGCTCGGCGGCGGCTTCGCGCGGTACTCGGTGGACGCCTCCTGGACCGTGCCGCACTTCGAGAAGATGCTCTACGACAACGCCCTGCTGTGCCGGGCGTACGCCCACCTGTGGCGGGCCACGGGCTCCGCGCTCGCCCGGCGCGTCGCCCTGGAGACGGCGGACTTCATGGTCCGCGAACTGCGGACGGGCGAGGGCGGCTTCGCCTCGGCGCTCGACGCCGACAGCGACGACGGGACCGGCCGGCACGTCGAGGGCGCGTACTACGTGTGGACGCCCCGGCAGCTGCGGGAGGTGCTGGGCGAGGAGGACGCGGCGCTCGCCGCCGCGTACTTCGGCGTCACCAAGGAGGGCACCTTCGAGGAGGGCGCCTCCGTCCTGCAGCTCCCCGACACCGAGCTGCTCGTCGACGCCTCGAAGATCGCCTCCGTGAAGGAGCGGCTGCTGGCGGCCCGCGAGCGGCGGGCCCGCCCGGGCCGCGACGACAAGATCGTGGCCGCCTGGAACGGCCTGGCGATCGCCGCGCTCGCCGAGACCGGCGCCTACTTCGACCGGCCGGACCTGATCCAGGCCGCCACGGACGCCGCCGACCTGCTGGTGCGCACCCACATGGACTGGCACGCGCGGCTCTCGCGCACCTCCCTCGACGGCACGGTGGGCGGCCACGTGGGCGTCCTGGAGGACTACGCGGACGTGGCCGAGGGCTTCCTCGCGCTCGCCGCTGTCGCCGGCGAGGGCGTGTGGGTGGACTTCGCCGGGCTGCTGCTGGACGCCGTGCTGGTCCACTTCACCGACGTCAGCGGCGCGCTCTTCGACACCGCCGACGACGCCGAGATCCTCATCCGCCGCCCGCAGGACCCCACCGACAGCGCCACCCCCTCGGGCTGGACGGCGGCGGCCGGCGCCCTCCTGTCGTACGCCGCCTACACGGGCAGCACCGCGCACCGGGAGGCCGCCGAGAAGGCGCTGGGCGTCGTGCGCACCCTGGGGCCGAAGGCGCCGCGCTTCATCAGCTGGGGCCTGGCGGTCGCCGAGGCCCTGCTGGACGGCCCTCGCGAGGTCGCCGTCGTGGGACCCGTCGATCATCCCGTCACCCGTCAGCTGCACCACACCGCGCTGCTGTCGACCGCGCCCGGCCTGGCCGTGGCGCTCGGCGAGCCGGGTTCGGAGGAGGTGCCGCTGCTGAAGGACCGCCCGCTGCTCGAGGGGCGTCCGGCGGCCTACGTCTGCCGTCGTTTCACGTGCGATGCGCCGACGGCGGACCCGAAGGCCCTCGCGCGGCGGCTGGGCGGCTGAGGCCGCGGGCCGGCGGTGCTTCAGCGCGGCTGAGGGGCCGGGGCCGGCGCGCTTTCAGGGGCCGGCGCGCTTTCAAGGGGTGAGGCTGCCGGCCAGGGTCAGCAGGGCGCGGTCCAGCGCGGGGACCAGCAGCTCCTTGGGCTGCCCGTGGTCGACCCAGTACATGAGCGCCTCGTTGATCACAGCGAGGACGGCCGCGGCCGCGACGCGCAGCTCCAGCTCCTCGGGGGAGCGGCCGGTGCGCCGGGCCAGGGCGTCGGCGAACAGGCGGCAGCTCTCGACCGCGCTCTCGGCCGCGCGGCCGCGCAGCGCGGGCACGTCGCGGATGAGCCGGGAGCACTGCCGCAGGTCACTGATGTCGCCCTCGACGGCCCGGCCCATGGCCTCCACGACGCCCTGCCGGACGGCCTCCATCGGGGGTTCGTCCGCCGGGCGGGCCAGGACGGCGGCGGCCAGCATCGGGTCGCATTCCCGCCTGAGCACGATGTCTTCCTTGGTGGGGAAGTAGCGGAAGACGGTGCTGGGGGAGACGTCGGCGGCCTCGGCGATCCGGTCGACAGGCGTGGCGTCGTACCCGTGCTCCTCGAACAGCCGGTAGGCGGCGCGGCGGATCGCCTGGCGGGTCTGGATCTTCTTCCGTTCGCGCAGCCCGAGCCGGGAGCCGGGCTGCGGGCCGGAGGAGGTCTGTACTGAGGCCATGGACAGCATTCTCCGGTATCGATCTTGCGGCCCCGGCGGGCATTCCCGGCGTTCCGGGCGAGAACGCTGACGAGTCCCTGATTGTCAGTGGGGTGTGTGACCCTGTGTGCAGGGAAGGGAACCGGTCGTAAGGATCGGAAAGGGGAGGGGCATGACGATTGCCGCTGTGCTGACCGCGCTGTTGTGCGTCGGCGGGTATGTGCTGATCGGTGAGGAGGCCGTGGTCGCGGTGGTGCTCGCGGGCGTGGGCGGGCTGGCATGGCGGGTGGCCGCGGCCTCCAGGCCGCGGCCACCGCGCATGGGACGCGCGCCCCGTGCGGGCGCGCCGTCCTCAGGCGCCTTGGGCGCCTCGGGCATCTCGAGTGCCTCAGGCGCCTCAGGCGTGCGAATAGGCCACGAGGGAGATGCCCACATAGTGCGCGATGAACGCCGCCAGGGTGAGTGAGTGGAACACCTCGTGGAAGCCGAACCACCGGGGTGAGGGGTTGGGGCGCTTGATCCCGTAGATCACGCCGCCCGCGGAGTAGAGGAGGCCACCGACGATCACCAGGACGAGGACCGCGATGCCGCCCTTGCGCAGGAAGTCCGGCAGGAAGAAGACGGCGGCCCATCCCATCGCGATGTAGCAGGGGATGTAGAGCCAGCGCGGCGCGCCGACCCAGAAGACACGGAAGGCGATGCCTGCCGCGGCCGCCGCCCAGACCGCCCACAGCAGCACCTGGCCCCGGCCGCCGGGGACCAGGAGCATGGTCAGCGGGGTGTAGGTGCCCGCGATGATGAGAAAGATGTTCGCGTGGTCGAGGCGGCGCAGCACGGCGGTGGCGCGCGGGCTCCAGTCGCCGCGGTGGTACAGCGCGCTGATGCCGAACAGCAGGCAGGCGCTGAGCACGTACACCGCACAGGCGACGCGGCCGCGCGTGCTGTCGGCCAGGGCGGTGAGGAAGACGCCGGAGATCAGCACGGCCGGGAACATCCCGGCGTGCAGCCAGCCGCGCAGCCGGGGTTTGACCGGGACGTCCGGCACGGTGGGCGTGAGGGGCGCGGAGGGCGCGGAGAGCGCGAGTTGCGCTGCGTCGGGCGCGGGAGTCATGGGCGCCATGCTACCTACGGGACCGTAGGTTACGGACAGGTACCACGTGGTGATGCTCACGAAGGTGCCCCCTGGACAGATCGGATGAGTAGTCGGATGATCAAATGAGTGCGGGCGGCACCGGATGAGCGGTCACGAAGCGTCTGGGTCGCAGCCCCCAAGGGGCATACATGTGCAGAGACGGACCTTGCGGACACCGTAGGGCCCGTACACCCTCAACCATCTGACGCCGGGCAAGCGGGTCCCGGCGGAACGGAGCGATCGTGGCGCGCAGCAGTGCGGCTCCCACCACCCCCACCAACCACCAGGAGCTGATCTCCTGGGTCGACGAGATCGCCGCCCTCACACAGCCGGACCGCGTGGTCTGGTGCGACGGATCCGAGGCCGAGTACGAGCGTCTGTGCGAAGAGCTCGTGGCCAAGGGCACCTTCCGCAAGCTCGACCCGGTCAAGCGCCCCAACTCCTACTACGCCGCCTCCGACCCCAGCGACGTGGCGCGCGTCGAGGACCGTACGTTCATCTGCTCCGAGAAGGAGGAGGACGCGGGCCCGACCAACCACTGGAAGGCCCCCGCCGAGATGCGGGAGCTCTTCGCGGGCAAGGAGGGTGACGGGGGCATCTTCCGCGGCTCCATGCGCGGCCGCACCATGTACGTCGTGCCCTTCTGCATGGGCCCGCTCGGCTCGTCGCTCTCCGCCATCGGCGTCGAGATCACCGACTCCGCCTACGTCGCCGTCTCGATGCGCACCATGACCCGCATGGGCCAGGCCGTCCTCGACGAGCTCGGCACCGACGGCTTCTTCGTCAAGGCGGTCCACACCCTCGGCGCTCCGCTCGCCGAGGGCGAGGCCGACGTGCCCTGGCCGTGCAACTCCACCAAGTACATCTCGCACTTCCCCGAGGACCGCGAGATCTGGTCCTACGGCTCCGGCTACGGCGGCAACGCCTTGCTGGGCAAGAAGTGCTACGCCCTGCGCATCGCCTCCGTGATGGCGCGCGACGAGGGCTGGCTGGCCGAGCACATGCTCATCCTCAAGCTGACCCCGCCGCAGGGCGAGGCCAAGTACGTGGCCGCCGCCTTCCCCTCCGCCTGCGGCAAGACCAACCTCGCCATGCTGGAGCCCACGATCTCCGGCTGGACCGTGGAGACCATCGGCGACGACATCGCCTGGATGCGCTTCGGCGAGGACGGCCGCCTCTACGCCATCAACCCCGAGGCCGGCTTCTTCGGCGTCGCCCCCGGCACCGGCGAGAACACCAACGCCAACGCCATGAAGACCCTCTGGGGCAACTCGGTCTTCACCAACGTCGCCCTCACCGACGACAACGACGTCTGGTGGGAGGGCATGACCGAGGACAAGCCCGCGCATCTGACCGACTGGCGCGGCAACGACTGGACGCCGGGCAGCGACGCCCCCGCCGCCCACCCCAACGCCCGCTTCACCGTGCCCGCCTCGCAGTGCCCGATCATCGCGCCCGAGTGGGAGGACCCCAAGGGCGTGCCGATCTCGGCCATCCTCTTCGGCGGCCGCCGCGCCACGGCCGTGCCGCTGGTGACCGAGTCCTTCTCCTGGCAGCACGGCGTCTTCCTCGGCGCCAACGTCGCCTCCGAGAAGACCGCCGCCGCCGAGGGCAAGGTCGGCGAGCTGCGCCGCGACCCGTTCGCCATGCTGCCGTTCTGCGGCTACAACATGGGCGACTACATGGGTCACTGGGTGAAGGTCGGCGCCGACAAGGACCAGGCCAAGCTGCCGAAGATCTACTACGTCAACTGGTTCCGCAAGAACCAGGCGGGCGACTTCGTCTGGCCCGGCTTCGGCGAGAACAGCCGCGTGCTGAAGTGGATCGTCGAGCGCCTCGACGGCCGGGCCGAGGGCGTCGAGACCCCCATCGGCGTCCTGCCGACGAAGGAGGCCCTCGACATGGACGGCCTGCAGCTGGCCGACGCCGACCTCGACCTGCTGCTGACGGTCGACAAGGAGATCTGGCGCGAGGAGGCGGCGCTGGTGCCCGCGCACCTCGACACCTTCGGTGACCACACCCCGAAGGAGCTGTGGGACGAGTACCGCGCGCTGGTCGAGCGCCTGGGCTGACAGCCCTGACGAGCGCCGGGCGGGCCGAGGACCTCGGCCCGCCCGGCGCTCGTCATGCCGCGTCCGTGATGCCCAGTGCGGTCGCGTGGGCGTGCAGCCGCTCGGCCGCGAGGGCGGCGCCGGCGGCGTCGCCGCGCTGGGTGGCGACCACCAGGGCCTGGCCGGCCAGGGTGTGCGCCCGCTGGTGCAGGGCGGTCGGAGCCCCGGCCCCCGTCGTCGGTGCGGCCCGCAGCGGCGGGTGGCCGCTCAGACGGTCGGCCTCGGCGGCCAGCCGGCGCGCGGCCTCGTCCAGCGCGGCGGACGGTCGTAGCGCGCGGAGCTCGTCCGTCACCGTGAGCAGGGCCGTCAGGTGTCCGGCGAGCCGGATCTCCAGCTCCTCCTCGCGGGAGCGGTGGGGCCCGTGTGCGCGGACCGACTTCGTGCGGATCGGCTCGTACATGGATGGCCTCCTGAGTTACCTCTGAAGGCCATCCTAACTTAGACAGAGTCTAAACTTGGCTGTAGCCATCCAGGAAGTTGCCGATCCGGGTCACCGCTTCGGCCAGGTCCTTGGCGTTCGGCAGCGTCACCAGGCGGAAGTGGTCCGGCTCCGGCCAGTTGAAGCCCGTGCCGTGCACGACCATGATCTTCTCGGCCCGGAGCAGGTCGAGGACCATCTGCCGGTCGTCCTTGATCTTGTAGACCTTCGGGTCGAGGCGCGGGAAGGCGTACAGCGCTCCCTTGGGCTTCACGCACGTCACGCCCGGGATCTGGGTCAGCAGCTCGTGCGCGACGTCGCGCTGCTCCAGCAGCCGGCCGCCCGGCAGGACCAGATCGTTGATCGACTGCCGGCCGCCGAGGGCGGTGGCGACGGCGTGCTGCGCGGGCATGTTGGCGCACAGCCGCATGTTGGCCAGGATCGTCAGGCCCTCGATGTAGCTGTCGGCGTGGGCCTTGGGGCCGCAGACCGCCATCCAGCCGCTGCGGTAGCCGGCCACGCGGTAGGACTTGGACAGGCCGTTGAAGGTGAGCGTCAGCAGGTCCGGGGCGATGGCGGCGGTCGGGGTGTGGGTCACGCCGTCGTAGAGGATCTTGTCGTAGATCTCGTCGGAGCAGACGATCAGGTTGTGGCGGCGGGCGATCTCGGTCAGGCCGCGCAGCATCTCGTCGTCGTAGACCGCACCCGTGGGGTTGTTGGGGTTGATGATGACGATGGCCTTGGTGCGGTCCGTGACCTTGCGCTCGATGTCGGCCAGGTCCGGCATCCAGTCCGACTGCTCGTCGCAGCGGTAGTGCACGGCGGTGCCGCCCGCCAGCGAGACGGACGCCGTCCACAGCGGGTAGTCGGGGGCCGGCACGAGGACCTCGTCGCCGTCGTCGAGCAGTGCCTGCATCGACATCTGGATCAGCTCGGAGACGCCGTTGCCGAGGTAGACGTCCTCGACGGACAGCTCGATGCCCTTGGTCTCGTAGTGCTGCACCACCGCGCGCCGGGCCGAGAGAAGGCCCTTGGCGTCGCCGTAGCCGTGCGCGTCGCCGACGTTGCGCAGCATGTCCTCGAGGATCTCGGGCGGGCACTCGAACCCGAAGATCGCGGGGTTGCCGGTGTTCAGCTTGAGGATGCGGTGACCTGCCGCTTCCAGCCGCATGGCCTCCTCGAGCACCGGGCCACGGATTTCGTAGCAGACGTTGGCGAGCTTCGTTGACTGGATCACCTGCATGACGGCCACCCTACGGGGACGTCACGCGCCCCGCGCGCCCTTTGTGGCCCGTCCGACACCCGCCCCGCGGCGCCGCTCAGGCGGAGCCGGCGCGCCGGATCGTGCGCCCCGCCAGAACGTCCGTCCGGCGCCCGTCTTCCATCGCAAAGCGTCCGGCAATCAGGACATAAGGAATGCCGGTCGGAAGTGCGCGAGGGGCTTCGAAAGTGGAGCCGGCGGCCACGGAATCCGGATCGAAGAGCACGAGGTCGGCGACGTGTCCCGGCCTCACCAGACCCCGGTCGGACAGCCCCAGCCGCCTCGCCGGCCGCGACGTGAGATGCGCCACGCACTCCTCCAGCGGCAGTACGCCCAGCTCGCGCGCGTACCGGCCGAGGTAGTGCGGAAAGGTGCCATAGGCGCGCGGGTGAGGCTTCGCGCCGTGCAGGATTCCATCGCTTCCGCCGGTGTGCACGGCGTGGCGCATGATCGCGACGACGTTCTCCTCGTGGCCGACGTGCTGCAGGATCGTCGTCCCCAACCGGTCGTCCAGCAGCAGCCGGCGGGCCGTGGCCCACGGCCGCTCGCCGCGCTCACGGGCCGTGGCCGCCACCGTCCGGCCGACGTGCGAGGCCAGGGACGGCTCGCCCACCCCCGAGACCTCGATCGCCTCCCAGTCGATGGGCACGCCGTGGCAGCCGTCCGCGCCCTCCTCCTCCATGGCGTGCCGGACGCGCTCGGCCGTCGCGTCCTCCCGCAGCCGGGCCAGCACGGCCGCCGGTCCGCCCTCGCTCGCCCAGCCCGGCAGCATGGCGGCGAGCGTGGTGCAGCCGGGGGTGTAGGGGTAGGAGTCCAGGGTGATGTCGGCGCCGGCCGCCAGGGCGGAGTCGAGGAGCGCGAGCAGCTCGGGCGCGCGCCCCTCGTTGCCCCGGAAGTTCAGGACGGCGTGGGCCAGGTGCAGCGCGCAGCCCGCCTCGCGCGCCACGGCGATCATCTCCGCGTACGCGGCGAGCGCCCCCGCCCCGTACGAGCGGTGATGCGGGCAGTAGTAGCCGCCGTACGCCGCCACGACCCGGCACAGCTCGGTCAGCTCCGCGTCGTCGGCGTACATGCCGGGCGCGTAGGTGAGCCCGGACGACATCCCCACCGCGCCCTGCTCCAGCCCCTCGGCGACCAGCCGCTTCATGCGCGCCAGCTCCTCGGCGCCGGCGGGCCGCCGCTCCCAGCCGACGACCAGCGCCCGCACCGTGCCCTGCGGCACGAGGTAGGCGGCGTTGACGGCGATGCCCTGCCGGTCGAGCCGGTCCAGGTACCCGCCGACCGTGCGCCAGTCGACGCCCACGTCCCCGGCGTCGCCGTTCCAGCCGCCGATCGCCGTGTTCACCTCCGCCAGCGTGCGCGTGTCGGCCGGCGCGTACGACAGGCCGTCCTGGCCGAGGACCTCCAGCGTCACGCCCTGCGCGACCTTCGCCTCGTGCGCGGGGTCGCGCAGGAGGGCCAGGTCGCTGTGGGCGTGCATGTCGATGAAGCCGGGGCTCAGGGCGAGGCCGGCCGCGTCGAGGACGCGGTGGGCGGTGGGCCTGCGGCCCTCGCCTTCGCGCCGGACCTCGGCGATCCGGCCGTCGGCCAGGGCGACGTCGGCACGGTGGGCCGGGGTGCCGGTGCCGTCGATGACCGCTGCTCCGCGGATGACGAGGTCCATGCGGTGACCTCCCCCACCCCGCCCCTTCCCGAAACCCCGGGGCTCCGCGGCCGGATCCGGCGGGGAAGGGACGGGGAAGGCTGCGTTCGCGTTTGTCCGCGGGCCGGTGGGGGCCGGCCGCGCGGTTCCCCGCGCCCCTTACGGGGCGCGGGCTCAGAAGAACGTGCGGACGTACTCCGTCACCGTGCCGTCCGCCCACGCCAGCGGAATCATCGGCCACTTCTCGAAGACCGTGCACGGGTGCGACACGCCCAGGCCCACCCAGTCGCCGACCTCCAGGGCCCGCGCCTCGTCCGCCACCGCGACGAACGCGTGCTGGTCGGCCAGCCTCGTCACCGTCAGTCCGGTGGCCGGGCGGACGGAGCCGTCGCGGGCGGAGCGGACGACCTGGGGCTCCGGGAGGCCGAGGTCGTAGGAGACGTCGCGCTTGCCGGCGTTGAGGTAGGCCATGCCCGGCTCGGGGCGGGAGACGACCTGCGTCCACAGTCGCAGCGCGGGCTGCAGCGCGCCCTCCCCGGCGAGGCGGTTGAAGGGGGTCTTGTTCCGGTACTGCCCGTCGTCGTGGGTGACGTACGCGCCGCTGCGCAGCAGCTTGAGCACCGGTGCGGACAGCGTGGGCAGCTGCGCGAAGACCTCGGCGACGGCGTCGAACCAGGCGCTGCCGCCCGCACTGACGACGATCTCCTCGACGCCGGCGAAGCGGCCCGCCTTGTCGAAGGCGACCGCGAGGCCGGTGAGGCGGCGCAGCCATGCCCGTACGACCTCGCCGTCGGCGTCCGGGATCTCCGCCTCGTAGCCGGCGAGGCCGACCAGGCGGAGAGTGCCGGTGGCGGCGACGGCGTCGGCGACGCGCTCGCACTCCTCGTCGCTCCGCACGCCCGTGCGGGCGCCGTCCGCGCCGAGCTCGACGACGACGTCGAGGGGGCGGCCGGCGCCGGCGTCGCGCAGGGCGGCGTCCATCAGTTCGACGCCGCGCACCGAGTCGACGTAGGTGACGAGCCGGAGGGCGGGGTCGGCGGCCAGCTCGGCGGCGAGCCAGCGCAGGGCGACGGCGTCGACGACCTCGTTGGCGAGGAAGATCCGCCGGACGCCGAAGGCGCGGTAGACGCGGACCTGCGCCGGGGTGGCGGCGGTGATGCCCCAGGCGCCGTGGTCGAGCTGGCGCTGGAAGAGGCGGGGGGCCATGGACGTCTTGCCGTGCGGGGCGAAGGCCAGGTCGTGCTCGGCGCTGTAGTGCTCCATGAGCGCGAGGTTGTGCTCGAGCGCCTCGGCGGAGAGGGCGAGCACGGGGGTGGTGAAGCCGCCGGTGAACAGGGACCGGCGCTCGGCGGCCAGTTCGCCGACGGTCCGGCCGTCCGCGTCCGGGGGCAGCCCCTTGAAGCGGTGGTCCAGCCGTTCTCCGGCGAGCCGGGCGACGGCGTCGTCGGCTATGGGGGCCATGGGGTCTCCCGTCGGATCGTGTGCAACACCCACACCACCCACACCCTGCGATGCGGGAGGCGCTCGCGGCTGTTTAACACTCCGGCACGGACCGGGTCAACGGACCAAAGGTACGCAACGCACGCAAAGAGCCGGGACACGGGCGCGCGGCGATGCCGGGACGGACGCCCGGCACCGCCGTCGGCGCGTCAGACGGACCAGCGCTCGCTCATGGTCCTGATCTCGTCGCCCTTGGCGTTGAGCGTGACCTCGTAGACGTTGCCGTGGCAGGAGAGGGGCGCCTTGATCTGGCTGTAGTCGTTGCGCAGGCAGGCGTCGATGTGCTTCGACAGCTCCTCGCGGGTCACCTTCTTGTGGCTGCCGGAGCCCGTGGACAGCTCGGCCTTGATGTCGGCGGGGAGCTTGTAGCCCTTGGGAGTGCCGCCGTCGCCGTGGTAGATCCAGTCGTTGGGCGTGCACTTGGGCACGGCGTTGAAGGCCTCCACGACGCTGATGTCGCGGTGCAGGCCCACCTCGATCATCTTGATGCCCGCGGGCAGCGTCGGCGGCTTGCCGCAGTCGTTCTCGCCGTCGCCACCGTCCTTACCGCCCTTGTCACCGCCGTGGCCGGCGTGGTCGCCGCCCTTGGCGCCCTGCGACGGCTTCGCCGCCGCGGTGGCGCCCGCCGAACCGTCGCTCGCCTTGTCCTCCTCCGGCCCGCAGGCGGTGAGGCCGGCGCCGAGCGCGGTGATGAGCGCGAGTGTGCCGATGACATGCCGAGTGGAGCGCATTGAGTCCATCCCCCGTACGAAGAACTTGTCGTGACCATGATTGATCGACGGTGAGTTCTACCGCAGAACGGGAGGGAGATCCAATTCCCGCCGGAGCCGGGCGCGGGGGCGGGATCGTCCGCCCCGCGCCCGCCCCCGGACCGGGCCCGCGCCCGGTCACGTGCAGTACTGCTGCTCCTTCCCGATCGACCGGTACATGCAGTCGGCGTTCTCCAGCAGCTGCAGCACCGCGTCCCGGTTGCGCGCCGTCTCCCGGTCGATGACCTCGTCCGGCGGGTAGAAGCCGCCGGCGCCGGCGGACGACGGATACATCTCGAACGTGTAGGCGAAGATCTTCTGGTTGCCCCACAGCCAGTCGTCGATCGTGCCGTCCGTGATGTAGAGGTCGCTGGACTGCTCCGGCGTGTAGCCGTTGCTGCGGGCCATGGACGTGCCGACCTTCGCGAAGGCGTCGCGGTCGTCCTGGGTCATGCCCGCCGCGGTGTCGTCGTACGTCCAGCCGAACGGCCACAGCACGAGCTCGCTGTAGGTGTGGAAGTCGATGGCGGCCTTGATCTGCTGCTTGCCGCCCACGACCCGGGTGCGGACGAAGTCGGCGACGACCTTCACCTCGGGCGCCGACTCGGGACCGGAGCCGCGGTACGTCTCGGAGCCGGTGCTGCCGGAGGAGCCGCCGCAGCAGCCCCACTTGTAGTCCCAGTTGCGGTTGAGGTCGGTGCCCCGGGAGGACGAGCCGTTGTTGGGCTGGCGGTTCTTGCGCCAGCTGCGGTAGCTGCCGGAGGCGATGTCGTACTCGCCGCCGTCGGGGTTGAGGTCGGGCACGACCCAGATCACGCGGCTGTCCACCATCTTGGTGACGCGGTCGTCCTTGCCGTACTGCGAGCCGAGCTCCTTGAGCAGGTAGAGCGCCATCTCCACGGTGAGGTGCTCACGGGCGTGCTGGTGGGCGGTGAACAGCACCTCGGGCTTGGCGGCGGCCTTCGCGACCGCCTTCGCGGCGTCGGCCGTCCCCGCGCCGCCCGCCGCCTTCGCGCTGCCGGTGATCTTCACGGCGATGATGTCCCGGCCCTCGTAGGACTTGCCGATGACCTGCTTGCTCATCAGGGACGGGTACGCGGCGACGTCCGCGTCGATCTCCGCCATGGCCTCCTTGTAGTTGTGGTACTTCGCGTCCGCGGGCGGGAAGTCGAACGGCGCGGGCTTCATGCCGTCGCTACGGTCCGGCGGCCCGGGCAGAACGCGCAGCCGGTAGCCCATCCGGCGGATCCGCTCGGCCTGACCGGCGTCCGCGGTGATCACGACCGAGTCCTTGCGCACGGCGTCGACGGATGCTCCGGTCGCGGCGACGGCGGTGCGCTGGGCGGCGGTGCGAGGGCCGGTGACCTCGTACTCGTGGACGCGCTCCCGGGCGTCCGGGCCCGGCGTGGTGTTCGAGGACGCGGGGGTGGCCACCGCGAGGGCGAGCAGACCGGCGATGGCGGCAGCCGTCACTCTGCCGTTCGGCCTGCGGAGTCGGGGGGTGGGGGGTCGCATGAGACCTCCTGAGGGGTCCGTTCGTGCGACGAATGAGGGGGGTGAGCCTTACCAGTGTTCGATTGCTGACATGGACGGGTCAATAGCTGCCGGATGGGTGAATCAGGCCAACTTCCCCCTCACTTCAGACCGGTTGATTGCCGCGCGGCCTCACCAGCCCCACAATGCACACGTCAAAACAGACGAGCATGTGATCTGAGAGGACCACCCCCCATGAGACGACCTCTCGTCGGTGCGCTCACCACGCTGCTGCTCGCCGGTGCCGGCGTCGCGGGCGCCGGCACCGCCACGGCCGCCACCCCGCAGGGCGACTCCCCGGCCGCGCCCGCGAAGGCCGCGCCCGCGTCCGCCCGGGTCGCGTCCGCCCAGGCCGTGTCCGCCACGGGTCCGGCCGCCGCCGCGAAGCCCAAGGCCGTCGACTTCGCCGGCACCGTCGCGCTCAGCAACTGTTCCGGTTCGCTGATCCGGCTCCCCGGCTCGGGCGACAACGACCCCGCGCTGGTGCTCAGCAACGGCCACTGCCTCGAGACCGGCATGCCCGGCGCCGGCGAGGTCATCACGGACCAGCCCTCCAGCCGCACGTTCAGTCTGCTCAACTCGACCGCGGGCAAGGTTGCCACGCTGCGCGCGACCAAGGTCTCGTACGCCACGATGACCGACACGGACATCTCCCTGTACGAGCTGAACACAACGTACGCCAGGATCAAGCAGCAGTACGGCATCAACGCGCTCAGCCTGTCGGCCGACCACCCGACGGCCGGGACGGCCATCAAGGTGGTCTCCGGCTACTGGAAGCGGATCTACTCCTGCAACGCCGACGGCTTCGTCCACGAGCTCCGCGAGGGCGACTGGACCTGGAAGGACTCGCTCCGCTACACCCCGTCCTGCAACACCATAGGCGGCACCTCCGGTTCGCCCGTCGTGGACGCGAACACCGGAAAGGTCGTCGCCGTCAACAACACGGGCAACGAGAGCGGCGAGCGCTGCACGATGAACAACCCGTGCGAGGTGGACGAGAACGGCCAGGTCACGGTCCGCAAGGGCATCAACTACGCCCAGCAGACCTACGGCATCGCCAAGTGCTTCGCCGCCGGCAACAAGCTCGACCTGGACCTGCCGGGCTGCGAGCTGCCGCGGCCGACGGAGGAGGAGGCCCCGCTCGGCTGAACCCTCCGCTGAGCCGAACCCTCCGCTGAACTGAACCCTGCGCCCCGGTCGCCGGGCGGGCCGTCCCCGTGCCCGCCCGGCGGCCGGAGCGTGCGCACGCGCCCAGTCATGGGTACGCGCGCGTGCGACGGGCACGCGCGCGTGGACCCCGGATGGCCGGATCCTTCCCCGCCTGCTTGAACTCTCCGCGGCGCGCGCCCCCGTCAAGGGCCACCGGGCACCGCCACCGGCTCGTGGGGCAAAGACCGAAGTACGGTTCTCAGCCGCTCCATTCGTGGATAAAGTGCGGAGGCGCCAGCACAGGGCAGTATCGATCTGCGGCCGCCGGAGCCCCCGCGGCCGGAGTGAACGGGGAAGCCGACGTGCCGATTGCGATAGCGGTCACCAGCTCCGACCTGGTGCTGCCACCGCCCGGGGGGCCCGTTCCCACCGCCGCGGTGCTCCAGCCGCCCGAGGTCCAGCCGCTGGAGGACGCCGTCGCCCAGGCCGGCGACCTGCTCGAGCGGTGCGGCCATCTCGTGGTGCTCTACCCCGACTCGCTCGCCGTGGCGTACGTCCATCGGCTGCACGCCGTGCGCTCGGTCCTGGAGAGCGACCGCGTCGCCCTCCTGCCCGTGGCCCTGCCGCCGCTGTCGGTGGGCGTACTGGCCCGCCAGTTACGGCAGTTGTCCGTCTCCGACCTCACCCCCGGCGTGCTCGCCTGCGCCGCCCGGCTGCTCGCCCACTACATCTACGCCGGCGCCCAGCTGGCGTCCGTCGCCCGGCTCGACCGGGTCGACGTGGGGCTCGGCGCGCACGTCGCCTCGCTCCTGCCGGGCGCCCGCTTCGGCGTCGTGGTCAACCCGGCGCCGCAGGTCGTCCGGGTCGGCGCCGGCGAGCTGCCCGCCGGGCCCGGCTTCGCCACCCGCATGACCGTCGCCCGCTCCAGACCCCGCGCGACCGAGGACTGGGTCACCGACGCCGTCGCCCCGCACTGGCGGGTGCAGGGCGTCCAGGAGATCCTTCCGCTGCCCGCCGAGTCCAGACGCTGGTGGGGCACGTCGCGGGCCGTCGAGTTCGCCGCCGCCATTCCCGACCCCTCCGTGCTCTACCAGCTCGTCGCCTCCGTGCGCCGGGAGGAGTGCCACTGGTGCGGCCTCGAACTCATCGGTGACCGCTGCGGGTTCTGCGCCGCGCCCGTGCCGCGCGGCGCGGGCGACCGCGCCATCGGACCGCCCGGCGCCCCCGAGCGGGCCCCGGCCGGCCGCTGAACCGGCGGCACGCCCCGCAGGCCCCACCTGCCGAAACACCCCGAACGCCCCGAACAACACCGAACGTGCCGAACATCCGCCATAGCCCCCGAACGAGGCCCCGAACGAGGTTCGTCGTCCCATGAATTCACGTCAGCGCCGTGGGATCGTCCTGCTGCTCCTGTCGGTCCTCTGTGCCCTCGGTGCGTTCGCCGGAGTGTTCTCGGTCATCGAGGACGCCGAGTCCAAGGTCGGCCCCGAGGTCACCGCCTACCGGCTGAAGGCCGACATCCCCGCCTACCGGGACCTGGAGACCGACGAGTTCGAGAGGATCTCCATGCCCAGGCGCTGGCTCCCCTCCACCGCCGTCACCGACCTCGCCGCCGTGCGCGGCAAGATCGCCGTCACCCCGCTGCGCAAGGGATCCCTGCTGCAGAAGGACATGATCGTCGCCCGTCCGGCGCTCGCCCCCGGCCAGCAGGAGATCGCCATCATGATCGACGCGGCGACCGGGGTCGCCGGCAAGATCCTGCCGGGTTCGAAGGTCAACATCTACGCCACCTTCGACGCCAAGGAGCAGGGCGCGAAGCCCGTCTCCAAGGTGATCGTCAGCGGCGCCCGGGTCATCGACGTCGGCCGGCTCACCCCCCTCAAGCGGGACGGCGACAGCCGCGGCGGCGGCGCCACCACCACCCGGCAGGCCGGCGAGGCCGTGCCGATCACCTTCGCGCTGGGCACCAAGGACGCCCAACGCGTGGCGTACGCCGAGTCGTTCGCCTCCCGCGTCCGGCTCGCCCTCGTCGCCCCCGGCGGCGAGGAGAGCGTGGCCGGGAGCGACCGCACGTACACCCTCGACGGCGACAAGTAGCCCGTACGCCGGCAGCGGCGGATCCCCGGAGGAGCCCAACGGAATGGCCCAGCGGTTGTTGTGGATGGAGGCAGGCCCACGGTGACGATCAGAATCCTCCCGGCCGTCGGCGACCCGGACGCCGCCCGCGCCGTCGGCGGGCTGCTCGGCAGACTCCCCGGCGCCGAGCCCCTGCGGGCCGTCGGCGACTCGACCCGCCTGCTGGACACGCTCGCCGTGCTGGCGGCCGCCTCGGTCGACGAACTGCCCGAGGTCGTCCTCGTCCACGAGCGCCTCGGGCCCGTCCCCGCCCTCGAGCTGATCCGGGACATCGCCCTGCGCTTCCCCGCCACCGGCGTCATCCTGCTCAGCGCCGAGGCCGGCCCCGCGCTGTACGCCGCCGCCATGGACTGCGGCGCGCGCGGCCTGGCCGCGCTGCCACCGTCGTACGAGGAACTGGCCGCCCGCGTCCAGGCCGCCGCGCAGTGGGCCACGGGCGTCCGCCGCCACCTGGGCGCCACGGACGACGGCCCGGCGGTGGGCGGCGGCGGGGCGGGCGGCCGGCTCGTCGCGGTCGTCGGCGCCAAGGGCGGGGTCGGTACGACCGTCACCGCCGTGCAGCTCGCCCTCGCCGCCCGCGCCGCCGGGCGCAGCGTCGCCCTGGCCGACCTCGACCTGCAGTCCGGTGACGTCGCCTCCTACCTGGACGTGCAGTTCCGGCGGTCGGTGGCCGACCTGGCGGGCATCAGCGACATCTCGCCGCGCGTGCTGCGGGACGCCGTCTTCCCGCACCCCACCGGCCTCGGGCTGCTGCTGGCCCCGGCGGAGGGCGAGCGCGGCGAGGAGGTCGGCGACCTCGCCTCCCGGCAGATCACCGCCGCCCTGCGTGGCCGGTACGAGGTCGTGGTCGTCGACTGCGGCACACAGATCACGGCCGCCGGCGCCGCGGTGATCGAGACGGCGGACGTGGCGTTACTGGTCACGACGCCGGACGTGGTGTCCGTACGGGCGGCCAAGCGCATGGTCCGGATGTGGGAGCGGCTGCAGATCCGCAAGGCCGAGGAGACGACGACCGTGGTCAACCGCCACACCCGTAACGCCGAGATCCAGCCGGCGCTCGTCGCCCGCACCACGGGCACCCGGGCCGCCCGGACCACGGTCCCGGCCGGCTACAAGGAGCTGCAGAGCGCCGTGGACTCCGGCCGGATGCAGGACCTGGACGCCCGCTCCGGCGTCCGGCAGGCGCTGTGGGCGCTGGCCGGCGAACTGGGCCTGGCCGCTCCGGCGGCCGGCGGCCGGGCCCTGCGCGGTGGGGCGCCCGGCGCCCACGCCGGACGCCGCCGGGCCATAGGGGGCGGCGGCGGTACGGGCCCGGACCAGCTGGCGCCCGTACCCAGCGGCTCGCTCCTGCCGACGATCCGCTTCCGTCGGCGCGGGGGCGGCGACCGGGGCCAGATGGCGGTGGAGTTCGCGGGCATCCTGCCGCTGATCCTGGTGGCGCTGGCGGTCGTCTGGCAGTGCGTCCTGGTCGGCTACTCCTTCTCGCTGGCCGGCCACGCCGCCGACAAGGCCGCGCGGGCGGGCGCGGTGGGCCGCGACTGCGCGGCGGCCGCCCGCTCGGACCTGCCGGGCGCCTGGCGCGGCGAGCCGCGCTGCGGGCCGGACGGGTCGGTGTACCGGGCGAGCGTGCGCCTGCGGGTGCCCGTGCTGTTCCCCGGGTCGGTCGACTGGCCGTGGCCGGTGGAGAGTACGGCCGGCGTGGCGCGGGAGGACTGAGGGGTGGCGACGGCGGCGACGCGTCCGGCCCGGCCCCGCGGGCCCGTGACGGCCCGGTGCGGGCCGCCGCGCGCGGCCGCGGACGCCGCGCGGGACGGCGACGGGCGCGGCGAAGGGCCGGGCGCCGGGCGCGGCGAAGGGCCGGGCAGCTCGTACGGCGAAGGACAGGGCACCTCGTACGGCGAAGGGCAGGGCACCTCGTACGGCCAAGGGCCGGGGACCGGGCGCGGCACCGGGAAGCGGCGCGCGGACGGTGGCTCGGCCTCGGTGGAGTTCCTCGGGTTCCTTCCGCTGCTGCTCCTGGTCGGCCTCGCGGCGGTCCACCTCGGCCTCGCCGCGTTCGCCGCGCAGCAGGCGGGTACGGGCGCCCGCGCGGCGGCCCGTACCGCCACGCTCGACGTGCCCGGAGCGACCCCCGCCGGGGCCGGCGGGGCGGCCATGACCGGCTGGGTGGCGTCCCGCGCGGCGGTCGACGCGCCGCGGTGCGGCGGCGGAGCCGGCGAGGTCACCGCCACCGTGACCGTGGACGTCCCCCCGCTCCTTCCCGGCACCGGGTTCGCGGTGACCCGGCGCGCCACCATGCCCTGCCCGGCGGAGCCGGTGGGGGCCGCTCGATGAGCCTGCGCGACCGCATCGTCGCCCCCGAGGCGCGGCCCGACGGCCGCGAGCCCGGGCACCTGGTGCCGGTCTACCGGGCGAAGCTGCTGGAGGAGATCGACCTCGCCGAGATGTCGGCGCTGGCCGCCGGCGAGCGCCGCGGCCGCCTCGAGCGGGTGCTCGGCCACATCATCAGCCGCGAGGGGCCGGTGCTCTCGACCGCCGAGCGCGACAGCCTCATCCGCCGGGTGGTCGACGAGGCGCTGGGCCTGGGGGTGCTCGAACCGCTGCTCGAGGACCCGTCCGTCACCGAGATCATGGTCAACGGCCCGGACCAGATCTTCGTCGAACGGGCCGGCCGGGTGGAGCCGGTGCCCGTGCGCTTCGCCTCCCACGAGCAGCTGATGCAGACCATCGAGCGCATCGTCTCCACCGTCAACCGCCGCGTGGACGAGTCGAATCCGATGGTGGACGCCCGCCTGCCGAGCGGAGAGCGCGTCAACGTGATCATTCCGCCGCTCGCCCTGAACGGCGCGACCCTGACGATCCGGCGCTTCCCCCGCGCGTACACCCTGCGCGAGCTGATCGGCATGGGGACGCTGGACGAGCACATGCTGATGCTGCTCGGGGCGCTGGTGCGGGCGAAGTTCAACGTGGTGGTCTCGGGGCCGACGGGCGCGGGCAAGACGACGCTGCTCAACGCCCTGTCCGGGCTGATCCCCGACGGGGAGCGCATCATCACCGTCGAGGACGCGGCCGAGCTGCAGCTGCAGCAGTCGCACGTCATCCGCCTGGAGTCGCGGCCCCCCAACGTCGAGGGCAAGGGCCGCATCACCATTCGCGACCTGGTCCGCAACTCCCTGCGCATGCGCCCCGACCGCATCATCGTCGGCGAGGTGCGCGGCGGCGAGACCCTGGACATGCTGCAGGCCATGTCCACGGGCCACGACGGCTCGCTGGCGACCGTGCACGCCAACAGCGCCGAGGACGCGCTGCTGCGGCTGCGGACGCTGGCGTCGATGTCGGAGGTCCGCATCCCCTACGAGGCGCTGCGCGACCAGATCGACAGCGCCGTCGACTGCCTGGTCCAGCTCGCCCGGCACGCCGACGGCACCCGGCGCGTCGCGGAGATCGCCCTGCTGTCCCCGGACGCGTACGGCGAAGGTCGCGACGAGGGGTACCGGCTCGCCACCGTCTCCCGCTTCGACGCCGCGCCGATGGGCGCCGACCGCGTCGTGCGCGGCGCCTTCACCCACTTCCCGCTTCCCGGACGCGCCGCCGAGCGGCTGCGCCTGGCCAACGAATCCGTACCGGCCGCCTACGGCGTCGCGGCGCTCCCCGGCGAACTCCACACCCGCCACACCGGACAGAGGTAGCCGCACATGGACCACCTGGCACTGCTGACCGTCGGCGCCACCCTGCTGTGCGGGGTGCTGGCCGTCGCGGGCGTACGGACGTACGCCACCGGGCGCGACCGCCACCAGGCGCTGGTCGACCGCCTCTCCGACGCCCCGCCCCTGCCGCCCGCCGGGCGGACGCGCTACTTCGCGCGGACCGACCGGCGGCTGCGCGCCACGCCCGCCGGCCGACGGCTGGAGCTGCGGATCGCGTCGACGGGCCTGGACGTCACGGTGGGCGAGTTCGCGATGGGCACGGCGGGCGCGGCGGCGGGGCTGTGGCTGGTGGCGGCGACGGCGCTGGCGCCGTTCTTCGGGCCGCTGGCGGGCCTGGTGGCCGTCTGGGCGGCGCACTCCCTCCTGGCCTGGCAGCGGCGCAAGCGCATCGAGAGGTTCATCAACCAGCTGCCGGAGCTCTCGCGCATCCTGGCCAACGCCACCCAGGCCGGGCTGGCCCTGCGCACGGCCCTGGGCATGGCGGCCGAGGAGATGGAGGCCCCGGCGGGCGAGGAGCTCGCCAAGGTCGCCGACCAGCTGGCGGTGGGCCACTCCATCGACGAGGCCCTCGGCGAGCTGGGCCGCCGCCTGCCCTCGCGCGAACTGGTCGTGCTGGTCACCACGCTGGTGCTCTCCCACCGGGCCGGCGGCACCGTCGTCAGCTCGCTGCGCAACCTCACCTCGACCCTGGAGGAGCGCAAGGAGACCCGGCGCGAGGTGCGCACCCAGCTGTCGCAGGTGACGGTGACGGCCTACGTCGTGCCGGCGATGGGCGTCGGGACGTTGCTGCTGATGGACCGCATCGCGCCCGGATCGATCGAGCGGATGACGGCCGGCTGGCCGGGCCGGCTGGCGGTGGTGGCGGCCTTCGGGATGTACGCGCTGGGGTTCTTCCTGATCCGCCGGATGTCGAAGATCGACGTGTGACGGCCGATGTGTCGCGGCTGATGTGTGGACACCTGTTGAGCGTGCGGGACGTGTCGGGACGTGTGAGGGGTGGGGAACGTGGGCTTCGTACTGGCGCTGCTGGCCGGGGCGTCGACGGTGGGCATCTGCTACGGCGTCCTGCTGTGCCGCGGCGAGGCCAGGCTGCCGCCGGACCTCGCGGTGGCCCTGGAGGTCGGCTCGACGCGGACGACGGCCGTCGGCTCGGCCGTGGACCGGCTCGGCATGCGCTACGCGCCCCTGGTGCTGCGGATGATGGGTGAGAAGCGGGTGGCGAAGGTGCGGCGCAGGATCGACCGGGCGGGCAACCCGGGCGGCCTGACCGTCGACCGGTACGCCGCCCGGCGCGCGGTCTACGGCCTGCTCGGCTTCGGCGGGGCGCTGGTGATGCTCCTGAAGGGGCAGGGCGTGCTCGCGCTGCTGCTCGTCGGCTTCGGGCTGTTCTGGATCGAGGTCGGCATCTGGGCCGCCGTGCGCGAGCGGCGGGACGCCATCGAACGGACGCTGCCGGACTTCCTCGACGTGCTCGCGGTGGTGGTGAGCGCCGGCCTGGGCTTCCGGCAGGCGCTCGACCGGGTCTCCGAGCGGTACGAGGGGCCGTGGGCGGACGAACTGCGCATCACCCTGCGGCAGATGGACATGGGCGTCAGCCGACGCCAGGCCTTCGACGAGCTGCGCAGGCGCAACGACTCCGAGCAGGTCGCCCAGTTCGTCACGGCGCTGCAGCAGGGCGAGGAGCTGGGCACGCCGATCGTCGACACGCTCATCGAGATCGCCACCGACATGCGCCGCACCGACGCCCAGCTGGCCCGCCGCCGGGCGGCCCGGGCGGTGCCGAAGGCCACGATGGTCATCACGACGTTCATGGTCCCGGGAACGATGATCCTGCTGATCGCCGGATTCCTCCTGGGGTCCGGCATGGATTTCGGCTCGATCACCGGGGACTGAGGCGGGGGGACCGAAGCGGGAGACCGAAGCGGGGACCGAAGTGGGGGTGACGGCCGGGGGCGAGTTGAGCGAAGTACGTGAAGACGCTTCGCGGGTGCAATGGGCTGTGGGACAGTCTTCGGGGAACTGGGGGTGAGGCGTGTGGTGTCCCAACTGCCCTGTGAGGGAAGGGAAAAGGGTCGGCAGCGCACCACCCATGGAGGGGAACATCATGCGAAAGCGCTTTCGGGCACGGCGAGTGTCCGGGGAATTCCGCGCGGACGACCGGGGGCAGACCTCGGTCGAATACCTCGGCATCATCGCGGTGGTCGTGGCGATCATCCTCGTCCTGACGACGACGGACTTCGGCACGATGATCGCCACCGCCATCACCAACCAGATCCAGCGGATCACCGGTTGAGCCGGGACGCCGGACAGGCGTTCCCGCTCTACATCACCGCGGTCGCGGCACTGCTCTTCCTCGCCCTGGCCTTCTTCGTCGTCGGACGGGCCGGGGCGGCCAAGAACGCGACGCAGACCGCCGCCGACGCCGCCGCGCTGGCGGCCGCCCAGGACTTCCGGGAACAGCTGCGCACGGGCTTCCTGGCGGCGGCCGCGGGCACGGGCGGCGACTGGGCCGGCTGGCTCGCCGGGCGCGGCGCCGACCGCGACCGGGCCTGCCGCGCGGCGACCGCGTACGCCGAGGCGAACGGCGCACAGCCGGCGATCACCTGCGAGGAGGGTGACGCGCCCGGCTCGTTCCACGTGAGCGTCACCTCCGCGCGGACGGTGGGCGCCTCGGTGGTGCCCGGCACCGAGGACCGGCACGCCACGGCCACGGCCGAGGCGGTCGTCGCCCCGCGCTGCGTGCCCCGCGCCGCGGACGGCCGCACCCTGAGCTGCGACGACGAGATCGTGGTCGTCGACCCCCGGCGACCGGAGGCCGTGGTGACGGCGGCGGACCTCTTCACCGTACGACTGACCGAGTGACCGACCGAGCCGTCGGCTTTCGCCTTGGAGGCCTTCGCCTCGGAGGCCTTCCCTTTGGAGGCCTTCGCCCCGGCCGACCGGCTGTCGGCCATTTCCCGGACGGACGAACGAACGGACAACGCACCCATGACCTCTCGGATGGCAGGAACGGCGCTCGTGGTCGTCATATCCCTCGCCCTGGCGGGCTGCGGGGGCGAGGACGACGACGGGGAGAAGAGAACCGACGTGAATTCCGCGAGAAACTCCGCCGCCTCGCACGGCACCGCCACGAACAGTCCCGGCCCGCGGCCGACGGCGACGATCGGCGAGATCAGGGGCCCGGACGGAATCACGGTCCTCCTCCATTCCGCCGCGCGTGAGAAAGGCGGCTTCGTGACCGTCAACGGAACCGTGGCGAACCGGGGCGCCAAGCCCTACACCTCGCTGACCTGGCGGTCGAAGGAGACGGAAATGAAGTCCCAGTCCTCGGTGTCCGGAGCCTCCCTCATCGACCAGGCGGGAAAGAAGCGCTACCTCGTCCTGCGCGACACCGACGGGGAATGCCTGTGCACCACGGGCCTGGTCAATATCCGCCCCGGCGAGAGCCGGACCATCTTCGCCCAGTTCCCCGCCCCGCCCGACGACGTCAAGGCGGTGGACTTCCAGCTGCCGACCATGCCGTCCGTCCGCATCCCGATCTCCGGGTGAGCGCGTCATGTGGCCGACCCACCGGTCCCTGTGCGGCACGGTTCTCGCCGCGGCGGCGGCCCTCGCGGCCGTCGTCCCCGCCCACGCCGACGGCGGCCCCGGCGGCGGTCCCGCCGGCTCCGCCCGGACGACGCCCCCGGTGAGGGTCGACGCGACCGCGCCCGGCCTCAGGCTGCGCGCGGGCGCGAAGCTCGCGCCCGGACGCGTCCTGGACATCAAGTCCGTCGTCGAGACGGGCGACGGCGAGGAGCGCCGCGCGGACACCAACGCCGACGTCACCTTCGCCCTGCAGGCGGAGGTCCTCTTCGACAAGGACAGCGCCCGGCTGGGCGACACGGCCAACGCCCGCATCCGTGCCATCGCCGACGAGGCCCGCAAGCAGCGTGCCACCACCCTGCGGATCTTCGGCTTCACCGACGACCTCGGCTCGGCCGACCACGGCATCTCCCTGTCCAAGGAGCGCGCCAACGCCGTCCAGCGACAGCTCGCCGAGCACCTCGGCTCGTCCTCGACGCGCTACGAGATCCGCGGCTACGGCGAGCAGTACCCCATCGCCGACAACGGCACGGAGGACGGCCGCCGCAAGAACCGCCGCGTCGAGGTGAGCTTCCCGCGCGGAGGCCCGGACCGGCCCTGACCCTCGGCCGGAGGGGACAGCGCGGGCACCGCCGCCACCGCCGCCACCCTGGCCGCCCTCGCCGCCCGACGGCGGGCCACGCGTCGGCCGAGCCTGGGCGATCTGTCGCGAACTCGCCGTTCGTCACGGCAGGATGGGCCTGGACCAAAGCGTCGGCGGGGGAGTGCTGAGGGAGGCGGGAGATGAGGGGCGGGCGGTTCGTCGGGGCGGCGGTCGCACTCGGCGCGCTGACGGCGGCGAGCGGCACGGCGGCGGTGGCGGCCGACGGGCCGCCGGCGTACCGGATGGCCTCCGGGGCGACGGCCGTGACGGGATCGGGCGGCAGCGACGACGGGCCCGTACTGAAGGCGGGCGCGAGGACGTACACGGACAGCATCCGGCCCGGTGAGAAGAAGTACTACGGCGTCGAGCTGGACGAGCGGTCCAGCGCGTTCGTGTCCGCCGTCGCCGTCCCGAGGCCCGGCGCCTCGATGGGGCTGCGGGACGGGATCGAGGTGGCGTTGCAGGCCCCGGACGGCACCCCGTGCGGCAGCGGGCGGAACAGATCGTTCCTGTCGGCCGGCGGGGCCTACCCCGTGGCCGACTACGCGGAACGCGTCGTACGGGCGGGCGGGCCGTGCGCGAGCGCCGGTACGTACCGCTTCGTCGTCCAGCGCGGGGACGCGACGGGCGGCGACGACGCGGCCGTACCGGTCGAACTGAAGTACGTGGCCGAGGTGCCGCGGAAGCACGAGGCCGACGCCCCGCCCGCCCCCGGCGGCTGGAGCTCCCGGGCGCCGTCCGGCCCGCCGCAGGGGGAGGGGGAGGGCGTCACGGGCGGTACGGGCTTCAACGACGCCGCCGAGCTGCGGTCGGGCGTATGGAAGGACGAGCTCCGGCCGGGCGAGACGCGCTTCTACCGGATATCGGTCGACGCGGGCGAACAGCTCTTCACGGACGCCGAGTTCGGCCTGAAGCCGGACGCGGGCCCCTACGTGGTGCGCGGGGTACGGCTGGGACTCAGCAACTCCGCCCGCGGCTACGTGATGAACCGCACCGGCGGCTACCAGGGCAAACCCGCGACGGTCTCGCTCGCCACGCCCCCGGCCGCGTACGGCGACGCCGGCACCGGCGGCGAGGCCGCCCGCGGCATGCGCTTCGCCGGCTGGTACTACCTGCAGGTCAGCCTCAGCCCCAAGGTTCACGGAGGCGCACGGGGCGGCGGCGTGCCCGTCACGCTCAAGGTCGAGGTGGCGGGCGCGCGGAAGGCCGGTCATGAGGAGGGCGTCGGACGCGGCGGGGGCGCCGTCGGCGGCGAACTCGTGGCCGCGGCGGGCGGCGCGCCCCGCAACGGACGGCTCCGGATCATCGGCTACGCCGGCATCGGCACCGGATCGGTTCTGCTGCTGGGCCTCGGCGCCTGGACCCTGGCGGGCCGCCGCCGCGACGGGTAGACCCGGGCGCGGCGGGGTGGTGCGGAAGCCCCGCGTCCCCTGGGCGGCCCGGGCGTGGGCGGCGCCGGGCCGGGGGCGCGGGGCGGGGTGCGATCACGCCGTGAGCGTGAGCGTGAAGTTGCAGAAGCTGTTCACGTCGAGCTCGCGGAAGCCGGCGATATAGCCGCCCGGGTCACACCTGTTGAGGCACCACTGGAATGCCGGGTCCTGCACGCAGTACTCGAACTGCCCGGCCCAGAACGATCCGTCGATCGCCTCCGAGTGGAAGTACCAGAAGCGGTTCACCGCCGACGCGCAGCCGCTGTAGATGTCCCGGCATTCGCCCGGCTGAAGGTTGAACCAGCCGAACTTCAGCCACCTGTCGGGACAATTCAGGTCCCGCATGATGAATGCGGTCGCGGTGAGGGTGGAGTAGTTGTTGCACAGTCGCAGCATCGCTTTTCCCGCCCCTCAGCCCGCGTTCGGTTCGAGCCGGTCGCCGGGGCCGGAGTGCAGCCGGCGCTCGCCGGATGCCGCCACCCGCCCGGGCCGGTGACGCGCACCGCCGGCCTCGTCGTTCTCGACCACCTCGTCGGCGGACACGACCGCCGGCTCGGACCTGGGGGCGTCGCGCACCGCCGGATCGCGGGCCGCGAGGCCCTCCGCGCAGATGCTGCCGTTGTTGTCTTCGCTCATCGTCCTTCTCCCATAGGGGTGGAGAATTCAGAGGCTCAGCGCTGGGCCTGTGCAGCTCAGGTTAAGTCCGTCGTGGTTTTATCGATACCGTATAAATCTCCGAACTTGAAAGACATTTGATAATCTCACCGTATTTTCAATGGCGAGGAGAATCCTGTGCATTCCGTTTATGGAGGCCTTGCGTCAGAGGTCCTGGAAATGATCCCCGTCATGCGTCTCTTCATGCGCCCTGTCATGTGCCCCGTCATGCTCCCCGCGTGAAAGGACCTCGACGCGCGCGCCGGCGCACAGCCCCCATCGCGCCATCGCTCCGGCGGACGATTCCAGTACGTGCCGCGCCCTGAGGCGGGGCGCCCCGAGACGGCCGGGACGCATGGTGCGTACGGACAGTACGGTCAAGTCCCGGTCCAGATAGGCCACATCGATGGCGAAGCGCATGCGCCAGGTGTGGACGCCGCTCGCGGGGGTGAGGAGCAGCGCGCCCTCGATGGCGTCGCGACCGAGGAGGCCGCGGGAGCGGGCGCGGAAGGAGGCGGCGATCTCGAGCGGGACGGTCATGCCGGTTGCGGAGATGCGGAGTTGGGCGTATCCGTCCTGCCGGCGGGTCATGCGGACAGGTTATCCACAGGCCCGGCGGAGATGCGGCGATCGTGCGTAACCTCGGGGCATGGACGCGTTGTTGATCGTCGCCGCCGCCGTGTACGGCGCTGTGGCCGGGGCCCTGGCGCCCCGGGCGCGGTTCCGGCTGGCCGTGGAGCCGGAGGAGGAGTGGCGCTCGGCCGGGCCGTGCGGGCACGCCGTCGCCGGGTGGGCGGGGCGGGCGCGGTGCGGAGCGTGCGGGGGGAGGTACGGTCCCGGGGCGACGTGGCCGGCGGGGGTGACGGCCCTGGTGTGCGCGGCGCTCGCGGCGGCCGTCGGGTCGCGGCCGGAGCTGGCGGTGTGGCTGCTCGCGGCGCCGGTGACGGTGGTGCTGGCCGGCGTGGACTGGTCGGTGCGGCGGCTCCCGGACGTGCTGACCGTGCCGCTGGCGCTCGGCACGGCCGCGCTGCTGGGCGCCGCCGCGCTGATACCCGGCGCGGCGGGGTCCTGGCCGCGGGCCCTGCTGGGCGGACTGGCGCTGGCGGCCGGCTATTTCACCCTGTTCCTGCTGCACCCGGGCGGCATGGGCTTCGGCGACGTGAAGCTCGCCGCCGGGCTGGGCTGCGCCCTGGGCTGGTACGGGTGGGGGGTGCTGTTCCTGGGGGCCTTCGCCGGACTGCTGCTGGGATCCCTCTACGGCATGGGCCTGCTGCTGGCCCGCCGTGCGGGGCGCGGCGACGCGCTGCCCCTGGGGCCGTTCATGATCGTAGGGGCGTGGGCGGGGCTGCTGGCGGGCGCCCGTGGCGCCGGCTGAAATATTGGACCGAATGATCCAAAAACCTGGTACCGTCGGGGCATGGCCAGGCCGAGGAAGTTCGACGAGGAGCGGGCGGTCGACGCCGCGATGGAGGCGTTCTGGACCGCCGGGTACGAGGCGACCTCGACCCAGGACCTGTGCGAGGCCACCGGCCTGGGCCGGAGCAGCATCTACAACACCTTTCACAGCAAGCACGAGCTCTTCCGCCGCGCCCTCGACCGCTATATGGCGCGGCGGACGGACGAACTGTCCGGGCTGCTCGAGGAGGACCGGCCCGCCCGGGCGAGGGTCGAAGCCCTGCTGAGCCGCGTCGTGGCCGAGGAGACCACGGGGTACGGCGACGGCCGGGGGTGTCTGTACGTCAACACCGCCGTGGAGCTCGCAGCGCGCGACGCGGAGGTGGCGCGTGAGCTGGAGCGCGACTACGCGCGCAGGCTCGAGGCGCTGACCGCGGTGTTCGAGTCCGGGCGGCGGGACGGCGACATCGCCGCCGACCGGGACGCCCGGGCGCTCGCGCACTTCGTGATGGCGACCGTCAGCGGAATCCGGGTCGCGGCCCGCGCCGGGGCCGACGCGGCCGCGCTGCGCGCCATCGCCCGTACGGCGCTCGACGCGATCTGATCCTTCCCTCCCTCTGAACCCTTCCTTCTGCCTTCTGTACGTCTGCCCGTCTCTACGTCTGCCCGTCCGTCTCTCCGCCCGCTCGCCCGCTCGCCCGTGCGGCGCCCCGCGTGCCCTCGCATGCCCATGCCCTGATTTTGAACTGATCAATCCAAAACGGAGGACCTCCCATGCCACGCGCTGTCTATGTGCTGGCCCTCGGCATCTTCGCCATGGTGACCAGCGAGTTCGTCGTCGCCGGGCTGATGCCGCAGATGGCCGGCGGGCTCGGCGTCACCGTGCCGCAGATCGGCTACCTGATCACCGCCTTCGCCATGGCCATGGCCTTCGGCGGGCCCTTCCTGACCGTGGCCGTGCTCCGGCTGCGCCCCAAGCCGGCCCTGATGACGCTGTTCGTGATCTTCCTGGTGGGCAATGTGCTGGCCGCCACGGCGGCCGGCTACGCGCTCATGCTGGTGGCGCGCGTCATCACGGGCGTCGCCTCGCAGGCCTTCTTCGGCGTTGCCATCTCCCTGACCGCCCAGCTGACCCGCCCCGAGGTGCGTGGACGCGCGATGGCCGTCGTGCTGAACGGGCTGATGCTGGGCACGCTGCTCGGGCTCCCGCTCTCCACCCTGGTCGGGGCGGCCTTCGGCTGGCGCGCCGCGTTCTGGGCCATCGCCGTCCTGACCGTCGTCGCCGCGCTGTGCACGGCCGCCGGTGTGCCGGCGGTGGGACACGCCGACGGCGGCGGGAGCCTGCGTGAGGAGATGACGGCGTTCAGGAGCCGCCGGCTGTGGCTGGCGCTCTCCACCAGCACCTTCATCATCGGCGCGACGTTCTGCGCGTTCAGCTACTTCAACCCGATCCTCACCGAGGTCACCGGCTTCGGCGGCGGCGCCGTGCCCGTCCTGCTCATCGCCTACGGAGCGGCCACCGTGGCCGGCAACCACGTCGTCGGCCGGCTCGCGGACCGGTACGCCGTGCCCGTACTGCTGTGCGGTCTGCTGCTCAACCTGTCGTTCCTGAGCGGGTTCGCCCTGCTGGCGCACCTGAAGGCCCCGGCGGTGATGTTCATGATGGGCATAGGCCTGGTCGGCGTGACCATGAACCCGGCCATGGCCACCCGCGTCCAGCGGGCCGCCAATGCCCGGCCGCTGGTCAACACGGTGCATGCCTCCTTCATCACGTTCGGCGTCGTGATCGGTTCCTGGGGCGGCGGGCTGGCGATCGGCGTCTTCGGGCTCCGGGCGCCGCTGTGGCTCGGGGCCGTCCTGGCCGCCGTCGGGGCGGCGACCCTGATCCCCGACCTCGCCCGCCGCGCGCGACGGGCCCCGGCGGATGGTCACGATTCGTGCACGAAATCGGCCGCGCTCGCACGTGTGACATCCGCGAGGCCGGGAATGCCGCCGGGCCGATGACGACTTCGCACGACCTTCCGGCGAGGTTCCCCGGCCCCCGTACAGGCCGTGCGCCACATGGCCGGTTCTCTCCCTCGGGCCCGGTATCGCCGGGTTCCGCGATCCCCGAAGGCCCCTTGCCCGCAGCCCCGTTCAAGATCAATTAGAAGGTCACAAGTCAGCACGCCACGCACTGTCACCCCCGCCGGTGCGTGAATCGCGGCCGCAGAACGGTTATGGTGGAAACCCCCCCTCGGGCCGGTCCGTATCCCCCCCACGGACCGGCCCGTTTTTCTTTCCCCGCTGTCACTGTCCGTGTCGGATCGTGTGAGGCGCGGGAGGTGATCTTGGTTCGGGGCCGGCCACCCTCCCGTACGGGCGCAGCCGGCCGACCGTGAACCCGTCTAGGAATCCCCGCGCCGAGCCCAGATGTTGACGCCCTCCGTGCTCACGGCGAGGGCATCGATTTCGGCCAGCTCCTCCTTGGTGAGCGGCGCCGCGCCGAGCGCGCCGACGTTCGCCTCGAGCTGCGCCACGCTGGAGGCGCCGATCAGCGCGGAGGTCATCCGCTCGTCCCGCAGCACCCAGGACAGCGCGAGCTGGGCCAGCGACTGGCCCCGGTTGGCGGCGATCTCGTTCAGCCCGCGCAGCCGGCCCACGACCTCCTCGCTCAGCAGCGCCGGGTCCAGCGACTTGCCCTGCGCCGCCCGCGAGCCCTCGGGGATGCCGTGCAGGTACTTGTCCGTGAGCATCCCCTGGGCCAGCGGCGCGAAGGAGATGCAGCCCATGCCCTCGTCCTCCAGGGTGTCCAGCAGCGCGTCGTCCTCCGTCCAGCGGTTGATCATGGAGTAGGAGGGCTGGTGGATCAGCGCGGGCACGCCCATCTCCCGCAGCAGCCGCGCGGCCTCCCGCGTCTGCTGCGCGTTGTACGACGACACGCCCGCGTACAGCGCCTTGCCCTGCCGGACGGCGGACGCGAGGGCGCCCATCGTCTCCTCGAGCGGCGTGTGCGGGTCGAAGCGGTGCGAGTAGAAGATGTCGACGTAGTCGACGCCCATACGGCGCAGTGAGGCGTCGAGCGAGGACAGCAGGTACTTGCGCGAGCCCCACTCGCCGTACGGGCCGGGGTGCATCAGATAGCCGGCCTTGGTGGAAACGATGATTTCGTCACGGTAGGGCCGGAAATCCTGGGCGAAGAGCTTGCCGAAGTTCTCCTCGGCGGACCCGGGCGGCGGGCCGTAGTTGTTGGCCAGATCGAAGTGGGTGACGCCCAGGTCGAAGGCCCGGCGCAGGATGGCCCGCTGCGAGCCGAGGGTGCGGTCGTCGCCGAAGTTGTGCCACAGTCCCAGGGAGATGGCCGGCAGCTTGAGCCCGCTGCGGCCCGTACGCCGGTACTCCATGGAGTCGTAGCGCGTCTCGGCCGCGCGGTAGAGCGAGGGATCGGTCATGTGCATCTGACTATCACGGTCCTGTGACGGGCCGAGTTGCGTTCTCGCGACACGCTGGCAGTAGTGTGGCGCCTTCGGGGGCGACCGCCGTGGCATGGAGGGGCAGGAAGAGTGAAGTTGCGCGACCTGGTGTACAGGCTTTACGCACGCCGGGTGGAAGGCCGCCTCGACCACGCCCAGGTGCCCAAGCACATCGGCGTCATCCTCGACGGCAACCGCCGCTGGGCCCGGGCCGACGGCCGGACCCTGGAGCAGGGCCACCAGGCGGGGGCCGACAAGATCTCCGAGCTGCTCGGGTGGTGCGCCGAGACCGACGTCGAGGTCGTCACCCTCTGGATGCTGTCGACGGACAACCTCGACCGGCCGGCCGACCAGCTGGGCCCGCTGCTGAACATCATCGAGAACACGGTGCGCGGCCTGGCCGCCGACGGCCGCTGGCGCGTGCACCACGTGGGCACCCTCGACCTGCTGCCGGCCCGCACCCAGACCGTCCTGAAGGAAGCCGAGCAGGACACGCTGGGCGTCGACGGGATACTCGTCAACGTCGCCGTCGGCTACGGCGGCCGTCAGGAGATCGTCGACGCCGTCCGTTCCCTGGTGCTGGAGGCGGCGGACCACGGCGACTCCTTCGAGGAGCTGGCCGAGAAGGTCGACATCGACCACATCACCAAGCACCTCTACACCCGCGGCCAGCCCGACCCCGACCTCATCATCCGCACCAGCGGCGAGCAGCGGCTGTCCGGCTTCATGCTCTGGCAGAGCGCGCACTCCGAGTACTACTTCTGCGAGGTCTTCTGGCCCGCGTTCCGCAAGGTCGACTTCTTGCGCGCGTTGCGTGACTACGCGGCGCGGCACCGGCGCTACGGGAACTGACGGTTCGCGGGCGGTGGCCATCCATCAGGCGATGGCCACGCACCGGGTGGTAGCGCGGCATCAGGCGGTGGCCCCCCAGTGGGCTGAACGCCAGTACGAGTGACGGCGGATCAATCGTTCACCTGCTCGTCGCATATGCCGTTGCATGGTCAAGCGGTCCAGCGGGAATATCCCCTGCAGGCCGACGGTCGGCACCGCGACCGTCGATCTGCCAGCGGGCGGCATGGGGCCGTCCGCCCGGGAGGCCCTTTGCACCAGGACGACGACCGTGCGCACCGAGCGGCCCCGACAGGCCGCACGGCGGACACGGCGGGCCGGACGACCGGCCACCCTGGAAGGGCACGGACCCGGCCCGTTCCCCGCGCCCCGTTTCTGACGACGGCGCGCCCTTACCTCTGCACGAGGGGGTTCGTCCACCCGTGGTGACCAGCAAGAAGCGCCGTGATGGCGACCGGCGCACCTATGTCCTCGACACCAGCGTCCTGCTGGCCGATCCAGGAGCCATGTCCCGCTTCGACGAGCACGAGGTCGTGCTCCCCGTCGTGGTGGTCACGGAGTTGGAGGCCAAAAGGCATCACCCGGAGCTCGGCTACTTCGCCCGCAAGGCCCTGCGCCTGCTGGACGACTACCGGGTGCAGCACGGCCGGCTGGATTCGCCGATCCCCATCGGCGAGCTCGGCGGCACGCTCAGGGTCGAGCTCAATCACACGGATCCGGGCATACTGCCCGCCGGATACCGCCTCGGCGACAACGACTCACGCATCCTCGCGGTCGCCCGCAACCTCCAGGCCGAGGGGTACGACGTCACCGTCGTCTCCAAGGACCTGCCGCTGCGCATCAAGGCGTCGTCCGTCGGGCTGCTGGCCGAGGAGTACCGCGCCGAGCTGGCGATCACCGACTCCGGCTGGACGGGGATGGCGGAGCTGACCGTCACCGCCGAGCAGGTCGACGAGCTCTTCGCCGCCGAGCGCGCGTATGTGCCCGAGGCCGCCGAACTGCCCGTGCACACGGGCCTGGTGCTGCTGTCCGAGCGCGGCAAGGCGCTGGGCAGGGTGACGGCCGACGGTTCGGTGCGGCTGGTGCGCGGCGACCGGGAGGCGTTCGGTATCCACGGTCGCAGCGCGGAGCAGCGCGTGGCGCTGGACCTGCTGCTCGACCCGGAGATCGGGATCGTCTCGATGGGCGGCCGGGCCGGAACGGGCAAGTCGGCGCTGGCGCTGTGCGCCGGGCTGGAGGCCGTGCTGGAGCGGCGCCAGCACCGCAAGGTGATGGTCTTCCGTCCGCTGTACGCGGTCGGCGGGCAGGAGTTGGGCTATCTGCCGGGCAGTGAGGCGGAGAAGATGAGCCCGTGGGCCCAGGCGGTCTTCGACACGCTGTCGGCCGTGACGACCGCCGAGGTCATCGAGGAGGTGGTGGGGCGCGGGATGCTGGAGGTGCTGCCGCTCACCCATATCCGGGGCCGTTCGCTGCACGACGCGTTCGTGATCGTGGACGAGGCGCAGTCGCTCGAACGCAACGTCCTGCTCACCGTGCTCTCGCGCATCGGCGCCAACTCGCGTGTGGTACTCACCCATGACGTGGCACAGCGGGACAATCTGCGCGTCGGGCGGTACGACGGCGTGGTGGCCGTGGTGGAGAAGCTGAAGGGGCATCCCCTCTTCTCCCATGTCACGCTCACGCGTTCCGAGCGTTCGCCGATCGCGGCGATGGTGACCGAAATGCTGGAGGACGGCCGGATCTGAGGGCATCCATAACTGCGTGGCGCGCGGCGGGCCGAGGAGCTTAGCCGCGCGCTGTCATGCCGTGCCGCAGTTTCCGGGAAAGCGCAGGAGTAAACGGGGTGTGAGCTTTCCCACGTGACCAAGAATTGCCTCGGAGTGCGCCGTTCGGGCAGAGTCTGGGTCCTGTCAGGCCCCGCGTACGGCACTTGGGCCCCTCCGGGGGCGATGCGGAACCCATAACTGAACAGCGTCGCCGTACGCCGCCCGAGCATTTCGCGGACCTCCTCCGGGAGGCCCCACCGGGTCAGTGCCTCCAGTGACCAGACGGTCCCGATTCCGGTGACCGTCCTAGCGGAGGTCAGCGTCAGGGGCACGATTGCGTCCGCAAGGTCACCTATGCGGGCGATGCTGGAAGGAAATCGTGTGAGCCGGATTTCGGTCCGGGGATTCGCCGTGGCTTCTGCCACCGCGGTCACCACCGTAGGCGCCGTTGTCGGCGTCGCCGCAGGCCATGAGCAGGGCACGACCGACCGGGTCGAGGCCACCGCCGCCGACGCGACGATCCTCGCGGACATCCCCGCTGGACATAACGTCCAGGTGCAGACCGCTTCCCTCACGCAGCAGGCGGACACGCAGGCCGACGCCGCGGACACCGCGGCGAAGAAGGACGCCGAGGAGTCCGCGCGCAAGCAGGCCGCCGAGGACGCCACCGCGAAGAAGGAAGCCGCGGAGGAGGCCTCCAAGAAGAAGGAGGCCGAGGAGAAGGCCAAGGAGCGCGAGAAGGACGACGAGGTCAGCAGTCGTTCCGCCACGCGTGACGCCTCGGACTTCGCGGTCAAGGGCTCGTACTCCGTCTCCGAGGTCCAGGCCATGGCCCGGCAGATGGTCCCCTCGGACCAGTTCCAGTGCTTCAGCAACATCGTGAACAACGAGAGCACCTGGGACTACACCGCGACGAACTCCTCGTCGGGTGCGTACGGCCTGGTCCAGGCGCTGCCCGGCACCAAGATGGCCTCGGCCGGTGCCGACTGGCGCACCAACCCGGCCACGCAGATCAAGTGGGGCCTGAGCTACATGAACGAGCGCTACGGCAGCCCCTGTGGCGCCTGGTCGTTCTGGCAGGCCAACCAGTGGTACTAGCCACCACCGCCTGACCGGCACTTTTCCACCGAAGCCCCCGGCCCGCAGCGGCCGGGGGCTTCGGTGTGTCCGGGGGCAGGTAACGTCAGCACGGATGGCCACGGGGGAGTGGGGGTAGAGGAAGAGAAATGTCCAGATTGCCACGATGGGTGGGTGGCCTGGGGTCGGGGCTGATACGGCTCGCCGAGCGGCTCGACGCCCACAAGGCCGCCGCCGGGCCCGCGCCCGGTCCCACGCCCGCACCCGAGCCCGTACCCACGCCGTCCTCCGTCCACGCACCCGATCCGGCCACGCAGCCGGCGGCCGAGCCCGAGCACGTCCCGCCGCCGCCCGCCTACGCGCCCGCCGTGGCGGCACGTCAGGACCCGGTCGCCGCCGTCCCGTGGGGCGTGCGGGTCGCGGCCGAGGTGAGCTGGCGGCTGCTCGTGCTGGCCGGAACGTTGTGGGTGCTGATGCGCGTCATCAGCGCCGTACGCCTGGTCGTGCTGGCCTTCGTGGCTGGCCTGCTGATCACCGCGCTGCTGCAGCCGACCGTGGCCCTGCTCCGGCGGCGCGGCGTGCCGCGCGGCCTGGCCACCGCCATGACCTTCATCTCCGGCTTCGTCGTCATGGGGCTGGTCGGCTGGTTCGTGGTGTGGCAGGTGACCGAGAACCTCGACGACCTGTCCCGGCAGGTCCAGCACGGCATCTCCGAGCTCAAGCGCTGGCTGCTCAACAGCCCCTTCCATGTCACCGAGAGCCAGATCAACAACATCGCCGACAAGCTCAGCGAGGCGATCGGCACCAACACCAAGGACATCACCACCGCCGGCATAGAGGGCGTCCAGGTCATCATCGAGGTGCTGACGGGCATCCTGCTCGCGATGTTCTCGACGCTCTTCCTGCTCTACGACGGCCCGAAGATCTGGCAGTGGCTGCTCAAGCTGGTGCCGACCGGCGCCCGCGAGGGCGTGGCGGGCGCGGGCCCGCGCGCGTGGGCGACGCTGACGGCCTATGTGCGCGGCACGGTGATAGTGGCCCTCATCGACGCGATCTTCATCGGCATAGGGCTGTTCTTCCTCGAGGTGCCGATGTACGTGCCGCTGGCCGTGTTCATCTTCCTCTTCGCCTTCATCCCGCTCGTGGGAGCGGTCGTCTCCGGCGCCCTGGCGGTCGTCGTGGCGCTGGTCACCCGGGACGTCTTCACGGCGATGATGGTGCTGCTGGTGGTGCTGGCGGTGCAGCAGATCGAGGGGCATGTCCTGCAGCCCTTCATCCTCGGCCGCGCCGTGCGCGTCCACCCGCTGGCCGTCGTCCTCTCCGTCGCCGCCGGCTCGATGATCGCCGGCATCGGCGGCGCGGTGGTCGCGGTCCCGCTGGTGGCGGTGACCAACACGGTGGTCGGCTACCTCCGCGCGTACGCCAAGGACCAGGCGACCCGGGCGGTGCTCGAGGTCTCGCCCGGCGAGACCGCGGCCGTGAAGGGTCCGCCGCCGTCCCCTCCGGCATGACGAACGGCGCATGACGACGCGACGGGCCCCGACCTCGGAAGAGGTCGGGGCCCGTCGCGTCGTACGAGGCGGATCAGCCGTTCAGCACGGCCTCGGCGTCCAGGGTGGCGCCGACGGCCTGCAGGACGGAGGCGATCTTGAACGCCTCCTGGATCGTCTCGCGGTCCACACCGGCCTTGCGCAGCACCTGCTCGTGAGAGTCGAGGCACATGCCGCAGCCGTTGATGGCGGAGACGGCCAGGGACCACAGCTCGAAGTCGACCTTCTCCACGCCCGGGTTGCCGATGACGTTCATCCGCAGGCCCGCGCGCAGGTTGCCGTACTCCGGGTCCGACAGCAGGTGCCGGGTGCGGTAGTAGACGTTGTTCATCGCCATGATGGCGGCGGCGGCCTTGGCGGCCGTGTACGCCTCGGGCGACAGGTTGGCCTTGGCCTCCGGCTCCAGCTCGCGCAGCACGATCGGCGAGCGGGTCGCGATCGCGCAGGAGAGGACGGTGCCCCACAGCTGCTGCTGCGGCAGGTTGGAGTTGCCGATGACCGAGCCGAGGTTCAGCTTCAGGTCCTTGGCGTAGTCCGGTATGGCGGACTTCAGCTCATCGAGGGCCATGGGGAATCAGCTCACTCGCCCGCGAGGAGCTTGACCGCGTCGAGGGTCTCCTCGCCCTTGGTCCAGTTGCAGGGGCACAGCTCGTCCGTCTGCAGGGCGTCGAGGACCCGCAGGACCTCCTTGGGGTTACGGCCGACGGAGCCGGCGGTCACCATGGCGAACTGGATCTCGTTGTTCGGGTCCACGATGAAGACGGCGCGCTGGGCGTAGCCGTCCTCGCCCTCGACGCCGCAAGCCTGCATCAGCTCGTGCTTGGCGTCGGCCAGCATCGGGAAGGGCAGGTCGCGCAGGTCCTTGTGGTCCTTGCGCCAGGCGTGGTGGACGAACTCGGAGTCGCCGGAGACGCCGAGGATCTGGGCGTCACGGTCGGCGAACTCGTCGTTCAGCTGACCGAACGCGGCGATCTCGGTCGGACAGACGAAGGTGAAGTCCTTGGGCCAGAAGAAGACGACGCGCCACTTGCCCTCGTAGGACTTGTTGTCGATCTGCTTGAAGGCCTTGTCCGCGTCGAGGTCCACGCAGGCGGTCAGGTCGTACTGGGGGAACTGGTCACCGACAGTGAGCACGCGATCTCCTTGCAACTAGGAAACCCCTGTTCACAAGGTTTCCTGTGGGTTGGACGTCCACCACAGTGCCACACGAGGCATTGATAGCGGAAATAGGTAGACTGGGTGGCGTTGATCGGAGGTGGTTATCAGTGACGTCGTCCATAGCCCAGGGGCAGCCGGAACCGGGACCGGAGCGGGCCGCGGTGGGCCGGCCCGGGGCGGGAAAGGTCCCGCCGGCGCGGCCCCGCCAGCCCAGTCTCAGCCAGCTGCGCGCCTTCGTCGCCGTGGCCGAGCACCTGCACTTCCGCGACGCGGCCACGGCCATCGGCATGAGCCAGCCGGCGCTCTCGAGCGCCGTCGCGGCGCTCGAGGAGTCCCTCGGCATCCAGCTCCTCGAGCGTACGACGAGAAAGGTGCTGCTCTCGCCCGCGGGGGAGCGGCTCGCCGCGCGCGCCTGCACGGTCCTGGACGCCGTGAGCGACTTCATGGAGGAGGCCGACGCGGCCCGCGCGCCCTTCACCGGAGTGCTGCGGCTCGGCGTCATCCCGACCGTGGCGCCCTACCTGCTGCCCACGGTCCTGCGCCTGGTCCAGGACGCCTACCCGGCCCTCGACCTGCAGGTCCACGAGGAGCAGACCTCCTCGCTGCTGGACGGCCTCACCCACGGCCGCCTCGACCTGCTGCTGCTCGCCGTGCCGCTGGGCGCCCCCGGCGTCGCCGAAATCCCGCTCTTCGACGAGGACTTCGTGCTCGTCACCCCCTGCGACCACTGGCTGGCCGGACGCGGTGACATCCCGCGCGAGGCGCTGCGCGAGCTGGACCTGCTGCTCCTCGACGAGGGGCACTGCCTGCGCGACCAGGCCCTCGACATCTGCCGCGAGGCCGGGCGCGCCGAGGGCGCGGCGATGACGACGAGCGCCGCCGGGCTCTCCACGCTGGTGCAGCTCGTCGGCGGCGGCCTGGGCGTCACCCTGCTGCCGCGCACGGCCCTGCGCGTCGAGACCGACCGCAGCGACCGGCTCGCCACCGGTGACTTCGCCGAACCGGCGCCCTCGCGGCGCGTCGCGCTGGCGATGCGCAGCGGGGCGGCGCGCCAGGGCGAGTTCGAGGAGTTCGCGGCCGCGCTGCGCGTCGAGCTGGCGCGGCTGCCGGTGCGGATCGTGGAGAAGTGACGCGGGTGGGGTGGTAGGTAAGGGGCGCCCTCCATTGCGGGGCGCCCCTTACCGGCGTACGGCTCACCGCCGTGCGGCTACTCCGCGCGCAGTCCGTCCGGACGGGTCAGCCGCCACAGCGTCGGCAGCGCGGCCGCCGTGATCAGGGCGATGACGCCCAGCCCCCAGCCCGCGACGGGCAGGAAGGCGAACCAGTCCTTCACCGGCCGCGACACCAGCTTGAGCATCGTCCACCCCAGGGCCACGCCGCTCGCCACGGCGAGCGCCATGCCCAGGACCACCGGGATCGCCGTCTGCCAGATCACCGACAGCGCCACCGTGGAGGTGCGGGTGCCGAAGGCGGACAGCGTGGCCAGCGCGCGCTTGCGCTCCCGCAGCTGCTCGTGGGTGGCCAGCATCAGGCTCACGGCGATCAGGGCGAGGGTCAGCGCCGCGCCGGCCGGCAGGGCGCGCAGCAGGGTCCAGTAGTCGGTGTCCTCCTCCTTGGGCCTGAAGCCCGTGTCGAAGACGTCGATGGCGGGATCGACCCGGGCCGCGGTGTTGCGGACGTACTCGAGCGCCCAGGGGGAGGATGGGTCGAGGCACATCCTCACGACGGCCGAGACGTCCGGCAGGCCCCGGGTGTCGAGGGCGCCGGGAGTGGCCAGCACGCCGCTGACGCCGCCCCGGCCGAGGGAGTCCTCGCGCGGTCGCGTGTCCGTGACCGCCGAGGCCGGAACGGTCCACCGCCGCTTCTCCCGGCCCTGGCTCGGCAGGTACAGCTCCATGCCGGGCCGGGCGTACGGGCCGGTGAAGACGTCGCCGTCCGTGCAGGAGTCCAGCTCGGCGAGCTCGCGCAGAGTGGCGCAGTCGGCGACGGCGACCGACACGACGCCGCCGCTGGTGTTCCGGGAGGCCTCGAACGTGATGTGGCCGACGGCCTGCCGTACGCCCTTGGTCGCCCGGAACGTCTCGGTGAGGGCCCGGGCGTCGCCTCCGGAGGGGAGGTACCGGCCGGCGGTCACCACCGGTCCATGGCCGTCGTCCTTGAAGACCGGAAGGAAGAGCCAGGTTCCGGCCAGCAGCATCTGGAGGGAGATCGCCCCCGCCACGGCGACGAGGATTCCGCTGACCGCCCGGGACGCCGGGCCGCTGTCCAACTGCAGGCGACGGACCGCCAGTTGCCAGGACGGCGGGCCGCCGCGCAGGCGCGCGACGAACGCGCCCACCAGCCAGGGCAGCAGGGCCGTAACGCCGGCCATCAGCAGCACCGCGCCCGCCGCGGCCTGGTAGCCGGTGAGCCAACCCCCGTACAGGCCGGGCGCCTTGCCGTCCGGCGGGATCAGCAGTGCCAGCCCCACCGCGGGCAGCAGGAGCCGCCACCACAACCGGCGTGGCCCGCGGGCCGTTTCACGGACCACGCCGAGCGGCTCGATGGCCACACCGCGCAGCGCGAACCACGACACGAGGACGGCCCCGACCGGAACCGCGACCGCGATGCTCACGGCGGCCATGACGCTCGGCACCACGTCGGAGGGGAACACGCCGACGCTGTAGAAGCTGACCGAGGGAGCGAACTGCCGTGCCACGAGGAAGAGTCCGGCTCCCACGACCAGGCCCAGCAGCGACCCGCTCAGGGCCTCACCGGCCGCGACCCGCCGCGTCATGCGGCTGTCCGCGCCCACCAGCCGGAGCGCGGCGAGCCTGCGGTCGCGCCGCTCGCCGCCGAAGCGCACGGCCGTGCCGATCAGGACGGCGACCGGCATCAGCAGCACGGCGCAGGCCATGCCGACGAGCACCTTCAGTTCGGGCCGCATCGGGTGGGGCCGAGCCGGCCTGTCGAAGTCGTCGACCCGCGCCGCACCGTACGGCGGGGCCGTCCCTGGACCGCTCGCGACGAGGTGGTCGCCGCCCGCGTAGTAGACCAGTTCGTCGGGGCCGATGAGCCCCTGGTCGCCGATGGTTCCGGTGACGCGGTACGGGAGCCGCTCCTTCAGCAGCTCGGCGTCGGCGGAGCGCAGGAGGCGGCCCAGGGCGGGGGAGACCACCATCTCGCCGGGGCGGGGAAGCTCCGCCACGCCGGGCGGCTTCGGGGCCCGCGGGCCTTCGGGCTGGAGCAGGGCGCCCCCGATGTCCCGGCCGCGGTACACGGTGTCGGCCGTCTGGAACAGCAGCGTCGTGGGGCCGGCCGCCATGGGTGTGCCGACGCTGAGGGGCTCGCGCGCCGAGGCGCGCTTCTCGCGGGCCTCGAGCGCCTCCGGCACCGACGTCATGACCAGCAATAACGCCACCCCGATGCCGACGCCCACCGCTGTCAGCGCCGTGCGCAGCCAGCCCTCGCGGCCGCCGGTGACGGCGAAGCGGGCGCCCATGGCCAGATCGCGCGCCCAGGCGCGCGGGCCGGTCATATCGCACCCGCCATGTCGGTCGCCCGCCCGTCGCGCACCACGACCTCGCGGTCGGAGTAGGCGGCGACGCGCACGTCGTGGGTGACCAGGACGACGGCCGCGTGGGCCTTGCGCGCGGCGTCCGACAGCAGACCCATCACCAGCTCGCCGTTGAGCGAGTCCAGCGCGCCCGTCGGCTCGTCGGCGAAGATCACCCGGGGGCGGGTCACCAGCGCGCGGGCGACCGCGACGCGCTGCTGCTGGCCGCCGGAGATCTCCCCGGGGCGCCGGGCGCGTACGTCCTCCACCTCCAGCCGCTCCAGCCACTCGAGGGCACGGCCCTCGGCCGCCCGGCGGCGGACGCCGGACAGCCGCAGCGGCAGCGCGACGTTCTCCACGCAGGTCAGCTCCGGTACGAGCTGCCCGAACTGGAACACGAAGCCGAAGTCGGTGCGGCGCAGCGCGCTGCGCTCGGCGTCGGACATGCCGGTCAGGTCCTGCCCGTCGTAGCCGACGAAGCCCGCGTCGGGGCGCACGATGCCGGCCAGGCAGTGCAGCAGCGTCGACTTGCCGGAGCCGGAGGGGCCCATGAGGGCCACGATCTCGCCGGGGTGGACGGAGAACTCGGCGCCGTCCAGGGCGGTGGTCGGCCCGTAGGCCTTGCGCAGGCCGGTGCCCGCGAGGAGGGAGCCGGCGGGGGTCACGCGCCCACCGACTTCGCCAGCTGCCCCAGGCGGGCGGCGGTCAGCTCCAGCCACCGCAGGTCGGCCTCGAGGTGGAAGAGGGCGTGGTCGCAGATGAGCTGGTCGGCGAGGTCGCCGGCGCGCTTGCGCTCGGTGAGGGCGCGCATCAGCCGCAGGTGCTCGGCGCGCTGCGCGTCCAGCAGCCGGGCCGCGTCCCGGCCGGTCAGCAGGGCGAGGACGGTCTTGGTGTAGAGCGTGGACTGGAGGTAGGGCTCGGGCTTCTCGGGCTGTGCGAGCCAGTGCTCGACGTCCGTGACGCCGGCGTCGGTGATGGCGTACCGCTTGCGGTCGGGGCCGCCGCCCTGCTCGATGCCCTCGACCTCGACGAGGCCGTTCTTCAGCAGTCGGGACATCGTGGAGTAGACCTGCCCGTAGTGCAGGGGGCGGTCCTGGCCGAAGCGTTCGTCGAAGGCGCGCTTGAGGTCGTAGCCGTGCCGGGGGCCGGCCTCGAGCAGGCCGAGCAGCGTGTGTCCGATTGACATGGGCAGCACTGTACACCGCGTGTATACACAGTATGTATAGACGCGGTGCACAGTCGATCGGACCGCTTCGGATCTACGAGGCCCCCGGTCCTCCGTCCGCTTCCCTCTCGTGCTCCGCCTTCGACGGCCGGCCCCGGCGGCGCATGGCGGCCGCCTCCCTGGGCATCCGTCCGGCGTCGGTCAGGGCCTTGCGCAGCAGGAACTCGATCTGCGCGTTGGCGCTGCGCAGCTCGTCGTTCGCCCAGCGGGTCAGCGCGTCGTGGACCAGCGGGTCGAGCCGCAGCAGCACCTGCTTGCGCTGCTGCGGCCGTCCACCGCGGCGGGCGTCGTCCGTCACTGGTAGAGGGAGCCGGTGTTCAGCACCGGCTGAGCGGCCCGGTCACCGCACAGCACCACCATCAGATTGCTCACCATGGCCGCCTTCCGTTCCTCGTCCAGCTCGACGATGCCCTGCTCGTTGATGCGCTCCAGGGCCTGCTCGACCATGCCCACGGCGCCCTCGACGATCAGTTTGCGCGCGGCGACCACCGCTCCGGCCTGCTGGCGCTGGAGCATGGCCGAGGCGATCTCGGGGGCGTAGGCCAGGTGGGTGAAGCGCGACTCGATGATGCGCACGCCGGCCGCCTCGACGCGGGCGTGGAGCTCGAGGGCGAGCTTCTCGGTGATCTCCTCGGCGTTGCCGCGCAGCGAGAGCGCGTCGTCGTCGTGGGCGTCATAGGGGTACTCGATGGCGATGTGGCGCACGGCCGCCTCGGTCTGGGTGGAGACGAACTCCTGGAAGTCCTCCACCGCGAACATCGCCTGTGCGGTGTCCTCGACCTTCCAGACGACGACCGCGGCCAGCTCGATGGGGTTGCCGTAGGCGTCGTTGACCTTCATGACGGGCGTCTCGTGGTTCCGGACCCGGGTGGAGATGTCCTCGCGGCTGGTGAAGGGGTTCACCCAGCGCAGGCCCTCGTTGCGGATCGTGCCGCGGTAGCGCCCGAAGAGCTGGACGACCTTGGCCTGGCCGGGGGCGATGGTGTTCAGCCCGCCCATGGCGATGATCGCGGCGAGGCCGACGAGGATCCCGGCGGCGACGAGCGCGGCCGTCACGCCGCCCTCGACGTGCGAGCCGGTCGCGATGCCCGTCGCCACCAGGCCCGCGCCGACGAGCAGTCCCACCAGGCCCAGCAGCAGGGCGAGGCCGCCGCCGATGTCGTTGGCGGGCAGTTCCCGCACGCGTGGCGCGGACGTGGTGGGCGGGTGCTCGGTGCTGTTCGTGGACATGGTGTCCCCCCGTTTCGCTCGGCGCGCGGTGGTCCTCCGCACGTTCTCGGCTGTCTATCAAAGTGATAGCACATTATCGCCCTGTACGGTTTCCCCGCACTACTCCGCGCCCGGTTCCCGCCGACCGGGGTGCTGTATGTCACGTCCGTTATTGCCGTGATCGATGGGCGTTTGATGGCAGTTGCGGTGTTAGCTTCGTGAGCTGGGTTGGGGGCGGACGGACTGGAGCTACGGGAGAGATGGGCCGAGCCAAAGCGCGACAGGCGCAGAACGAGGGCAGTGGCCCCGCAAGGGGTGGCAACAAGCCCAAGAAGAAGGGCATACGCCGGTTCTTCACCTGGAAGAAGCTGCTGGCCTACTTCATAGCCGTGATCGCCCTGGGGATGGGCGCGTTCTACGCGCTGTACCTCTCCGTGGACGTGCCGAAGGGCAACTCGGCGGCCAAGCTGCAGAGCAACGTCTACAAGTCGAGCGACGGCAAGACCATCGCCCGCATCGGCGAGGTCAACCGCGAGGAGGTGCCGCTGGTCAAGGTGCCGGAGGTCGTCCGGCGCGCCGTCGTCGCCGCGGAGAACAAGAACTTCTACACCGACCCGGGCGTCGACCTGAAGGGCACCGCCCGCGGCATCTTCAACACGGTCATCGGCCGTGGCAAGCAGGGTGGTTCGACGATCACCCAGCAGTACGTCAAGAACTACTACCTGGACCAGAGTCAGACCGTCACCCGCAAGGTGAAGGAACTGATCATCTCGCTGAAGGTCCAGGACGAGAAGTCCAAGGACGAGATCCTCGAGGGCTACCTCAACACCAGCTACTACGGCCGGGGCGCCTACGGCATCCAGGCCGCGGCGCGGGCGTACTACAACAAGGACGTCGACAAGCTCAGCCTCGAGGAAGGCGCCTACCTGGCCGCCCTCCTGCAGGCCCCGAGCCAGTACGACTTCGGCCCCGCCTCCACCGAGGCCGGCAAGACCAACGCCAAGAAGCGCTGGAACTACGTCCTGGACAAGATGGTCGAGCAGAACTGGCTCGACGCCGGCAAGCGCCAGGGCATGCAGTTCAAGGAGCCGGGCAAGCCCAAGGCCGCCGCCGGCCTGAAGGGCCAGAACGGCTACCTCATCGAGGCCGCGAAGAAGGAGATCATCCGCGACCTGATGCAGGAGGGCGACGGCCGCAGCGCCAAGGACGCCGAGCAGATCTTCGCGGCCGGCGGCTGGACCGTCACGCTGAGCATCGACTCCAAGAAGCAGGCGGCCCTGGAGAAGGCGGTCAAGGACAAGCTGCTCGACGACCTCGACACCAAGGCGCGTGAGGTCGACAAGCACGTCCAGGCCGGCGCCGTCTCGGTGGACCCGAAGACCGGCAAGATCGTCGCCCTCTACGGCGGCGCGGACTTCGCCACCCACCAGATCAGCAACGCCACCCGCGCGGACTACCAGCCCGCGTCGACGTTCAAGCCGCTGATCCTGGCCTCGGCCCTGGAGAACAACTCCAAGACCCAGGACCGGCAGCCGATCAACTCCTCCGCGATCTACGACGGCACCACCCGCCGTCCGGTCCAGGGCAGCACCATCCCCTACGCCCCGCCGAACGAGGACGACGTCAGCTACGGCCCGGTGACGGTCCAGAAGGCGATGAACGACTCGATCAACTCGGTCTTCGCGCAGATGGTCGTCGACGTCGGCATGGGCAAGGTCAAGAAGACCGCCGTCGACCTGGGCATGAAGAGCGACTTCGACGAGACCCCGGCCATGGCGCTGGGCTCCATGGGCGCCAGCCCGATGGAGATGGCCGGCGTCTACGCGACGCTGGACAACCACGGCAAGAAGGTCACCCCGAGCATCGTGAAGTCGGCGACGCTGCGCGGCCAGGACTTCAAGCTCCCGGGAGCCATCGGCGACCGCGTCGTCGAGCGCAACACCGCCGACGGCCTGACCTCCGTCATGACCGGTGTCGTCGACGACGGTACGGCCAGCGTCGTCTCCAACCCCGCCTACCAGGTGGCCGGCAAGACCGGTACCTCCGACGACAACAAGTCGGCCTGGTTCGCCGGTTACACCCCGGGCCTGGTCACCACCGTGGCCATGTTCGGTGAGGGCCAGGGCGGCACGCAGGTGACCATCCAGGGCACCGGCGGCGGCGGCCGCGTCAACGGCGGCAAGTACCCGGCCCAGATCTGGGCCGCGTACACCTCCTCCGTCTACGGCGACGGCGACGACGAGACCAAGTTCGACATCGAGACCGACAGCGGCTTCACCGCGGTGCAGGGCCCGGCGCCCACCGCCTCGGGCACGCCGTCCGCCCCGGCCTCGCCGAGCCCCTCGTCGACGCCGTCGAAGAGCACGCAGTCGCCGTCCTCGACGCCGTCGAGGTCCGCGTCGGACAAGCCCTCGAACAAGCCGACGAACAAGCCGACGAACAAGCCCACGCCGCCGATCCCGAGCAATCCCACGGTCCCCACGGGCGGCTCGACCGACGGCACGCGGCCCAACGGCGGCCGGGAGACCCAGGTCCCGCCGCAGTAGCCCCGTACGACGCCGAACCGGCCGCCGTCCCCCGCGAGGGGACGGCGGCCGGTCCGCGTTCCGGGGCCGCTCAGCGGCCGTTGATCCTGGTGGCGATGCGGTCGCCCACGTTCTTGTCGATGTTGCGCCAGTACTGCAGCGCCCGGTCCAGCACGGGCCGGCTCACGCCGTCCCGCAGATGGCCGGCCACGTTGGACACCAGCCGCTCGCGCGCGGCCTCGTCGAGGACCTGGCGCACCATGGTGCCCGCCTGGCCCCAGTCGTCGTCCTCGCGGTGCAGGCGGTAGGCCTCGCGCACCATCTCGCCCGACGCCGCCCAGCCCGCGATCTCGCCGAAGCGGCCGGTGTCGGCCGCCGGGCCGCCGTAGGAGTTGGGCGCGTACGGGCGGGCCGTGTCCGCCGGCTCGTAGCGCATGGGGCCGTCCTTGGCGTACGAGTTCACGGGGGAGTGCGGACGGTTGGGCGGGAGCTGGGCGTAGTTCGGGCCGATGCGGTAGCGATGGGTGTCGGGGTAGGAGAACAGCCGGCCCAGCAGCATCTTGTCGGGGGACGGGCCGATGCCCGGGACCAGGTTGGACGGTTCGAAGGCAGCCTGCTCGATGTGGACGAAGAAGTCTTCCGGGTTCCTGTCGAGCGTCATCCGCCCGACCTCGATCAGCGGGTAGTCGCCGTGCGGCCACACCTTGGTCAGGTCGAAGGGGTTGAAGCGGTAGTCCGCCGCGTCCTCGAACGGCATGACCTGCACGTACATGGTCCACGAGGGGGCGTCGCCGCCCTCGATGGCCTCGAACAGGTCGCGCCGGTGCTTGTCGGCGTCGTGCCCCGCCAGCTCGTCGGCCTCCGCCTGGGTGAGGAACTCGATGCCCTGGTCGGTCTTGACGTGGTACTTGACCCAGAACCTCTCGCCCCCGCCGTTGACCCACATGAACGTGTGCGAGCTGTAGCCGTTCATGTGGCGCCAGGTCCTCGGCACGCCCCGGTCGCCCATCAGCCAGGTGACCATGTGCGCGGACTCCGGGGAGAGCGTCCAGAAGTCCCACTGCATGTCGTTGTTGCGCAGCCCCGTGCGCGGATGGCGCTTCTGGCTGCGGATGAAGTCCTGGAACTTCTGCGGGTCGCGGACGAAGAAGACCGGGGTGTTGTTCCCGACGAGGTCGTAGTTCCCGTGCGCGGTGTAGAACTTCAGAGCGAACCCGCGCGGGTCGCGCCAGGTGTCCGGCGACCCCTGCTCGCCGGCCACGGTGGAGAAGCGCGCCAGCATCTCCGTGCGCCTGCCGGGCTGGAAGAGGTCCGCCTTGGTGAACTGGCTGACGTCGTTGGTCACCTGGAAGGTGCCGTAGGCGCCGCCGCCCTTGGCGTGCACCACCCGCTCGGGGACCCGTTCGCGGTTGAACTGGGCCATCTTCTCGATCAGATAGTGATCCTGGAGCAGGATGGGGCCGGTGTCGCCGATGGTGAGCGAGTGCTCGTCGCTCTCCACCGGGATGCCGGCGTTGTTCGTGGTGTACGGGGTGCTCTGCGCCGAGTCGGTCATCGGATGCCTCCCGGAACGGGGAAAGGGCGAGGACGGGCCGCTGCCGCGCCCTCCACCCGAGCCAGTGAACCCCTGCCGACAGCGTGTCGGCAACAGCGCCCTGGACACTGTCCAGAACTTCACCCCGTACGGTCCAACCCGGCCGCCTCAGCGCCCCTGCGAGGGCAGCGGCAGCTCGAACCAGACCACCTTCCCGGTGCTCAGCCGGGTCGCCCCCCACCGCCGCGCGAGCTTGTTGACCAGGTACAGGCCCCGGCCGCCCTCGTCCGAGGGCCGCGCCTGGCGCAGCCGGGGCAGCTGCGGGACGTCGTCGCCGACCTCGCAGCGCAGCACGTCCGTGCGCAGCAGACGCAGCGTGATCGGCCGCTCGGCGTACCGCACCGCATTGGTGATCACCTCGCTGACCAGCAGCTCCACCGAGTCCGACAGATCCTCCAGGCCCCAGCGCGTCAGCGCCCGGCGGGCCAGCCGGCGGGCCTGACGGGCCGTCTGCGGGCGCGGGTCGAGGAACCAGTAGGCGACGTCGCTCGGCGCGATCCCCTCGAAACGGGCCGCCAGCAGCGCGATGTCGTCGTCCCGGTCGCCCGGGCCGAGCATCCCCAGCACCTCGTCGCACAGCGGTTCCAGCGGCGGCGGGTTGGGGCCGGTCAGCCGGGCGGTGTCGATCAGCCGCTCGCGCAGCTGCTCTATGCCGGTCCACACGTCGCGTATCCGGGACTCCACCAGGCCGTCGGTGTAGAGCAGCAGCGTCGCCCCGGCGGGCGCGTCCAGCTCCACGGCCTCGAAGTCCACCCCGCCCACGCCGATCGGCGCGCCCGGCGGCACCCTCAGCACCTCCGCCCGGCCGCCGCGGTGCAGCAGGACGGGCGGGGGATGGCCGGCGTTGGCGATCACGATGCGGTGGGCGACCGGGTCGTACACCGCGTACAGGCAGGTGGCCATGCGGTCGCTGCCCAGCCGCTGCGCCTGCTCGTCGAGGTGGTGCAGCACCTCCTGCGGAGGCAGGTCCAGGCCCGCCAGGGTCTGCGCGGTGGTGCGCAGCTGGCCCATGATCGCGGCGGAGGTCATGGAGTGGCCCATGACGTCGCCGACCACCAGCGCCACCCGGTTGCCGGGCAGCGGGATCGCGTCGTACCAGTCGCCGCCCACCCGGGCCGTCTCGGCCGCCGGGAGGTAGCGGCTGGCCAGCCGCACGCCGGTCGGCTGGGGCAGCGAGTCGGGCAGCATGGTGCGCTGCAGCTCGTCCGCGATGTAGACCTCGCGGCCGTAGAGCACGGCCTTGTCCACGCCCAGCGCGGTGTGGGTCGCCAGCTGCGCGGCGACCAGCAGGTCGTCGCCCTCGAAGGCGGGCCGGTCCATGCGGCGGATGAAGACCGCGGCCCCGATCACCCGCCGGCGGCCGCGCAGCGGCGCCAGGATCGTGCGCTGGCACAGCGGTACGTGCCGGCCCTCGCCCAGCAGTTCGGGGAGTGCCGCCCGCGCGGCCGAGGAGTCCCCGAACACGGGCCTGACCCCCCGCAGCACCTCCGCGAGCGGCCCGCCTATGCGCACCTCGCAGCGCTCGGCCGCCGCCTCCGCCAGCTCCGGGCCGGGGTCGGGCAGCCGCTCCGGCGGGGCGTCGGCATCGTCGCGTACGTACTCCGGCAGCCGGTCGGTGCGGCGCAGCCGCAGCACCACCGGGCCCACGGGCCGCTCGTCGCCGACGGGCAGCGGGTCGCGCAGGTAGACCAGGATCGCGTCGGCGAACGTCGGCACCGTGGCCCGGCACAGGCCCAGCACGATCTCGTCCAGGTCGATCCCGCGCGCGATGCGCCGCGTGGCCGCGCCCACGAACCGCAGCCGCTCGCCGCCGCCGGGGCCTCCGGCGGGCGTACGGGCCGCGTCGGCGGGGCCGGTGCCGCCGCCGTCCGGTGGGCCGGCGGGGGACGGCACACCGCCCGGACGGCCCGTGCGGTCCTCGTGGGAGGCGGGCCCGGTGGCGTCCGGGTGCTCGGCGGAGGCGTGCGCCCCGGCGCTCGCGCGCGCCCGCCGCTCCGGCTCGTGGTGGCCGTCGCGGCTGCCCTCGGTGCCGGTGTCGGCGGAGGCGTGGGCTTCGCCGTCGGCGTGCCGGGCGGCGGGGGCGGCGACGGCCTCGCGGCGCCGGTCGGCGGCCGCGGCGTCACCGGGCTCACGGTGTCCCTGGCCCGGCAGGGGCAAGGGGTGTCTTCCGTGGGAGTTGGAGTGCTCCGTCACGCGTGGGGTTCCATCCGTCGGGGCCGTGCGCCCGCCCGGGGGCGGGACACACGTGGGTCAGACGCGGCGCAGGTTGAGAAAGAGCTGGATCTCGGGTGGTACGTCCGTACTCGCCGGGGCGTACGCCGGCGAGCTCTCCCCGGCGATGTCGAATCCCGCGTCGCGCACGACCTGGCGCAGTTCTTCCCGCAGGTATCCCGATACCCGGATCGTGTTGCCCAGGAACGGGATCGCGTAGTCGTCGACATCCGCCTCGACCATCGAGAGCGCCATCAGGCCCCCGGGTCTGAGCAGGTCGTGCAGCATGCGAAGGGCGTACGGGATCTCCGGGCGCGGCAGCATCAGCAGCGCGAAGAACGCGGCGATGCCATCGAAGGTGCCCAGGTGCCCGTCGCGCAGATCGGCGAGGTCGCCGCGGTGGAAGGCGGCGTCCGGCACGTTGACGCGGGCCAGGTCGAGCATGCCGGGGGAGAGGTCGACACCGGTCACCTCGTGGCCCGCGGCGGTCAGCTGACGGGCCGTCGGCAGACCCGTGCCGCAGCCGACGTCGAGGATCCGGGAGCCCGGCGGCAGGGCGGCGGCCAGCCAGGCGCCGGCCGCGAGCTGGCCCTCCTTGTGCGGGAAGGCCTCGTCGTAGCGGTCGCCGATGGCGTCGAACGCCTCGGCCTGTCCATTGCGGTCCAGCCCTAACCGGGCGTAGCCGTCGTAGTCCCGCCGGTCCTGACCGCTCACGGCTTCGCCCCTCCTGTGACCGTGACTTTCCTTCATCCTGCAGTGCCGTGCCGTCTCGCGAGTATCGCGGAGGCCGATCCTACGGTTGCCTCGCGGGGATTCGGCAAGCGTTTCCCGCTCCGATTCACGCCCCGATGCGCGTGGGAGTGCGGCCCCAGTCGCCCGGCAGCTCGGGAACCGTCCACCCCGGGTCCGGCCGCCACCCCTCCCAGCCCGCCGTGAACGGCGCGTCCCAGGCCTCGATCAGCTCGACCGCCGCGCGTCCCGCGGCCCGTACCCGCTCGGCCCGGTCGGCGGGCATCAGGCCGACGCGCTGCGCCTGCGCGAACTCGTCCTCGTCCTTCCACTCCCAACTGCGGTCGGGGTAGACGGCGATGTCCAGGAAGTGGTCCTCGGAGTCGACGCCGCCGGCCCAGCGCGCGAGCGGTTCCTCGAGATTCACGTACCAGTTCCGGAAGCTCCAGTCGAGGTCCCAGAACAGCCAGACCGACCAGGGGTCGCCGGGCCGGGCGAGCTTGAGCACCCCGGGCCCGAACCAGCGGGTGACGGACGTGGCGCGCGGCTTGGTGTAGCGGGTGGCCAGCGGCTCGCGGTGGACGGGGGTGCCGTCGGCGAGGACCGGCTTGACGCAGTCGGTGCCGGGGGCCATCCAGACGGCGAGCAGTTCGTCGGTGTCCTCGACGACGGTGACGGGACGGCAGATGTGGATGCGGCCCTCGGCGCCGGGTCTGGTGTTGCCGCGGTAGCGCCAGAGGATGTGGTCCCCCGGCGCCCAGTGGGCGGTGCCCGCCCCGCCCGTCGTCCCCGTCGTGTCCGCTGTCATGCGGAGATCTTAGGTGCCCGGGGCACCGATGCGCGGGGAAGTCCGCCGTGATGTGTACCGCAAAGGTACGGGCCAAAGGCCCGTACCTGTCCGGGCACGCCTCAGGGACGGGTCATGCGCAGCACGTCGAGGGCCTCGTCGAGCTGCTCCAGGGTGAGCAGGCCGCGCTCCACGTAGCCGGCCTCCAGGACGACCTCGCGGATGGTCCTGCGCTCGGCGAGGGACTTCTTGGCCACCTTCGCGGCCTCCTCGTAGCCGATGTAGCGGTTCAGCGGCGTGACGACCGACGGGGAGGACTCGGCGTACTCGCGGGCCCGCTCCACGTTGGCGGTGATGCCGTCGACCGTGCGGTCGGCCAGCAGGCGGGAGGCGGCGGCCAGCAGCCGGATGGACTCCAGGAGGTTCTTCGCCATGACCGGGAGCATCACGTTGAGCTCGAAGTTCCCGGCGGCGCCGGCGGTGGCGACGGTGGCGTCGTTGCCGGTGACCTGGGCGGCCACCATCAGGACGGCCTCGCAGACGACCGGGTTGACCTTCCCCGGCATGATCGAGGAGCCGGGCTGGAGGTCGGGCAGGTTGATCTCGGCGAGGCCGGTGCGCGGGCCGGAGGCCATCCAGCGCAGATCGTTGGCGATCTTGGTGAGCCCGACGGCGATGGTGCGCAGCTGGCCGCTGGTCTCCACCAGGCCGTCGCGCGCGCCCTGCGCCTCGAAGTGGTCGCGGGCCTCGGTCAGCGGCAGGCCGGTGGTGCGGGCGACCTCGGCGATGACGGCGCCGGAGAAGCCCGGCGGGGTGTTGATGCCGGTGCCCACGGCCGTGCCGCCCAGGGGGAGTTCGGCGAGCCGCGGCAGGGAGGAGCGCAGCCGCTCGGCGCCGTACCGGATCTGGGCGGCGTACCCGCCGAACTCCTGACCGAGCGTCACCGGCGTCGCGTCCATCAGGTGCGTCCGGCCGGACTTGACGACCTCGGCGAACTCCTCCGCCTTGCGCTCCAGCGAGGCCGCCAGGTGCTCGAGCGCCGGGACGAGGTCGGCGGTGACGGCGGCCGTGGCGGCGATGTGGATGGAGGACGGGAAGACGTCGTTGGACGACTGGCTGGCGTTCACGTGGTCGTTGGGGTGGACCGGTCTGCCGAGCCGCTCGCCGGCGAGGGTGGCGATGACCTCGTTCGCGTTCATGTTCGAGGACGTGCCGGAGCCGGTCTGGAAGACGTCGACGGGGAAGTGCTCGTCCCAGCGGCCCTCGACGACCTCGGCCGCCGCGTCCGCGATGGCCTCGGCCACGTCCTTGTCGAGCACGCCCAGTTCGGCGTTCACCTTCGCCGCCGCCGCCTTGATCCGGCCCAGCGCGGCGATGTGCGCCCGCTCCAGGCGCTGCCCGCTGACGGGGAAGTTCTCGACGGCCCGCTGGGTCTGTGCCCGCCACTTGGCGTGCGCGGGGACGCGCACCTCGCCCATCGAGTCGTGCTCGAGCCGGTACTGCTCGCTGTCGGTCATGGTCACTTACCTCCTGACAAACACAAGGTTTGTCTTGTCCATCCTGTTCCCAAAGCCACAACCGACTAGTAAATACCGCTGGTAACAACAGAACTCGGGGAGGCTTCATGACACGCAGACCCACCCTGCGATGTTCCCTCGCCGCGCTGGCGGCACTCGCCGCCGCGTTCGGCGGACTGACCGTCACCGCTCCCGGCGCGGCCGCACAGCCCCGCGCCGCCGCCACCGCGTCCACCCCCCTGCCGCCCGAGCTGGAGAAGCTCCGCGCCGCAGAGGCCGTGCGGCTCTACGGCGACGCCGCCGAGCGCCCCTTACAGGAACGCAAGACCTCCCTCGTCTCCCTCGGCGACAGCGAGATCTCCGGCGAGGGCGTCGGCACCTACGAACCGGGCACGAACGGCCCCGACAACTGGTGCCACCGCTCGCCCGACGCCGCCGTCCACCGCACCGCCATAGGCGCCGACGTCACCTACAACGTCGCCTGCTCCGGCGCGTCCACCGCCAACATCCGCATCGGCGGCAGCAAGCAGTACGCCGACGAGCTCGTGCAGAGCGACGCCCTGGCCGTCAAGGCCCGCGCCACCCGCGTGAAGATGGTGCTGCTCGTCGCGGGCGCCAACGACGACCTGCAGTTCGGCCCCGTGATGACCGACTGCGTCACCCGCTACCTCACCCTCCAGGGCCCCTGCGAGCCGAAGTACGCCCCCGCCTGGCAGTCCCGCGTCGACGGCCTGGTGCCCAAGGTCGAGCAGACCGTACGGGACCTGCGCAAGGTGATGACGGACGCCGGGTACGCGAGCGGCGACTACAAGCTCGTCGTCATGGGCTACCCCAGCCCCATCGGCCCCGACTTCGAGGACAACCCCGGCTACCGCGGCAAGCTCCTCGACGGCTGCGTCGGCCACACCTCCGACTCCGCGTGGGGCCGCAACCAGGCCGTCCCCGCCTTCGAGCGCGGGATGCGCAAGGCCGCCCGGGACACCGGCGCCGTCTACCTCGACAACTCCCGGCTCTTCCACGGCCACGAGGTCTGCATGGAGGACACCTGGGCCCGCGGCCTCTACGTCGACGTGACCAACCCCTTCCCGCCGAACGAGAACTCCGTACGGCAGTCCTTCCACCCCAACTTCCGGGGCCACGGCGCCTTCGCGTCCTGCCTGACGCAGATCTACCTCTCCGGCTACCAGGAGGCGGGCTGCGCCGACCCGGCGAGCACCGGGAAGCCCGTGCTGCACAAGGGCGCCTGGGACGACGCGTACAAGCCGCTGAAGAGCGCGGCGACGGGCACCTGCGTGGACGCGTACGGGGCCGCCAGCGCCAACGGCACCCAGGTCGGCGGCTGGCCGTGCTCGGGGAGCCGCAACCAGGACTGGTGGTACGACGCGGGGAACGGCTCGCTGCACTCCGCGCTGACGCACGACCGATGCGTGGACGTGCCGGGCGGGAAGTACGCGGCGGGCGCGGCCGTGGCGCTGTGGAACTGCCACGGGGGCGCCAACCAGCGGTTCACGAAGTCCGGCTCGACGTTCCGCCCGTCGGCGGCGCAGGACCTGTGCCTGACGCTGGCGGGGGCGAAGGAGCCGGTGCGGCTGCAGAAGTGCGACGGCTCGGCGTCGCAGCGCTTCGCGTAGCCGGTCCTCCTGTGGGCCCCGGTGCGGGGCCCACAGGAGCGCGGGTCACTTGCGGACGGGGATGGACGTGAAGGTCGGCGCCGGGGACGGGTCGACGAAGAAGTCGTTGCCCTTGTCGTCGACGACGATGAACGCCGGGAAGTCCTCGACCTCGATCTTCCAGACGGCCTCCATGCCGAGCTCCTCGTACTCGAGGACCTCGACCTTCTTGATGCAGTCCTGGGCCAGGCGGGCGGCCGGGCCGCCGATCGAGCCGAGGTAGAAGCCGCCGTGCGTGCCGCAGGCGTCGGTGACCTGCTTGCTGCGGTTGCCCTTGGCCAGCATGACCTTGGAGCCGCCCGCGGCCTGGAACTGCTCGACGTAGGAGTCCATGCGGCCGGCCGTCGTCGGGCCGAACGAGCCGGAGGCGTAGCCCTCGGGGGTCTTGGCCGGGCCGGCGTAGTAGACCGGGTGGTCCTTGAGGTACTGCGGCATCTCCTCGCCCGCGTCCAGCCGCTCCTTGATCTTCGCGTGGGCGATGTCACGGGCGACGACCAGCGGGCCGGTCAGCGAGAGCCGGGTCTTGACCGGGTACTTGGTCAGCTCGGCGAGGACCTCGTCCATCGGACGGTTGAGGTCGATCCTGACGACGTCGCCGTCCGACTCCAGGTGCTCGTCGGTGGTCTCCGGCAGGAAGCGCGCCGGGTCCTTCTCCAGCTGCTCGAGGAAGACGCCCTCGGCGGTGATCTTCGCGACGGCCTGGCGGTCGGCCGAGCAGGAGACGGCGATGGCGACGGGCAGCGAGGCACCGTGGCGCGGCAGCCGGACCACACGGACGTCGTGGCAGAAGTACTTGCCGCCGAACTGGGCGCCGATGCCGATCTTCTGCGTCAGCTCGAAGACCTTCTCCTCCAGCTCCTTGTCACGGAAGCCGTGACCGGTGGGGGAGCCCTCGGTGGGCAGCTCGTCGAGGTAGTGCGCGGAGGCGTACTTCGCGGTCTTGAGCGCGAACTCCGCGGACGTGCCGCCGACGACGATCGCCAGGTGGTACGGCGGGCACGCGGCGGTGCCCAGCGAACGGATCTTCTCCTCCAGGAACTTCATCATGGAGGCCTCGTTGAGGACCGCCTTGGTCTCCTGGTAGAGGAAGGACTTGTTGGCCGAGCCGCCGCCCTTGGCCATGAAGAGGAACTTGTACGCGCCGCCGTCGGTCGCGTAGAGCTCGATCTGCGCGGGCAGGTTGGAGCCGGTGTTCTTCTCGTCCCACATCGTCAGCGGGGCCATCTGCGAGTACCGCAGGTTGAGCTGGGTGTAGGCGTCGAAGATGCCGTGCGAGAGGGCCTTGGCGTCCTCGCCCTCGGTGAGCACGTTCTGCCCGCGCTTGCCCATGACGATCGCCGTGCCGGTGTCCTGGCACATCGGCAGCACGCCGGCCGCCGCGATGTTGGCGTTCTTCAGCAGGTCGAGGGCGACGAAGCGGTCGTTCGGGGAGGCCTCGGGGTCGTCGAGGATCCTGCGCAGCTGGGCGAGGTGGTCCGGGCGCAGGTAGTGCGAGATGTCGTGCATCGCCTCGGCGGCCAGCTTGCGCAGCGCCTCGGGCTCGACCTTGAGGAAGGTACGGCCGTCGGCCTCGAAGGTGGAGACACCCTCGGAGGTGATCAGGCGGTACTCCGTGGTGTCCTCGCCCGTGGGCAGCAGGTCGGTGTAGGCGAACGCAGGGTGGGTCGGGCGGGGGGTAGCGGACATCGGAGGCCATTCCTCACTCGGCAGACGGCTGTGTGCCGGCATCTTCGACAGCACTGAAACAGCGTAGAACCCTGTCGGGGGGCGCAGGAGGTGAGGTAAGACTCACTCGACGCCCGCCTCCCGCACGGGCTATCGCGATCTATCGCGTTTCGCTACGCTGCCCTTCGTGGACCACTCATCACTGCGCGCCTCCGACGCCGACCGCGACCGGACGGCCGGGATCCTGCGCGACGCCCTCGCCGAGGGCCGGCTGACGGCCGAGGAGCACGCCGAGCGGATCGACGCGGTCTACGAGGCCAGGACGCTCGGCCAGCTGGAGCCGCTGGTGCGCGACCTGCCCGGCGGGCACCGCCCCGCCGCGGAAACCGCCGCCGCGACCGCCTCCACGCGCCCGTACGGTGCTTCCGTGCGCCCCGCGCCGATGGCGAGCGAGAACGTCGTCGCCGTGTTCGGCGGCGCCACCCGCCGCGGCCGCTGGCGCCCGGCGCCGCGCACGAATGTGCTGGCCCTGTTCGGCGGCGTGGAGATCGACCTGACCGAGGCGTTCTTCGAGCAGCGGGAGATCGTCCTCAATGTCTGGGCCGTCTTCGGCGGAGTCGAGATCAGGGTGCCGGAGAACGTCTCCCTCCGGGGCGCCGGATCCGGCGTCTTCGGCGCCTTCGACGTACGGACCGGCGAGGCCCCGGACCCGGACGCCCCGGCCGTCGTGGTCACGGGCTTCGCCGTTTTCGGCGGTGCGGAGGCGAAGCCCCGCAAGGGCAGGCGGCTGAAGAACCTCCGGGCGGCCAACTGACCGTCGCCGCGCGGTAACCGAGGGCATTCCGGTCATGGCAACGGTGTGAATAAGCTCGCGCACAGCGGGTAAAGCTTGGTGCATCGTCTCTCGTACGGCTGCGGGTGCGAATGGCCGTGCGCGCCGAGGCGGGCAAAGGTGACTCAAATCGGCCCAGCAAAGCCGTCGTCAGGAGTAGACCGTGCTGCTACCGCATCAGCCCCTGCAGGAAGCCGCCGTACCGTCCCAGCGGATTTCCGCTCGGGAACAGGCCGGCCCCTGGCATTCGGAGGCGGTGTGCCGCCGGGATGAAGCCGGGCTGTTCTTCGCACCATCAAAGGAGCCAACCGCCGCCCGTCTTTCCCGGGAAGAGGCCGCCAAACGCGTCTGCGCCCGTTGCCCCGTCATGGTCGAGTGCCGCGAGCACGCCCTGCTGCAGCCGGAGCCCTACGGCGTGTGGGGCGGCCTGACGGCGGCCGAGCGCCGCGTCGTGCTCGCCCGCCGCCGGCGGCGCGAGGCGGAGCTGCAGCGGTCCACACGCATCGCCGCGGCGGGCTGAACGCCCGCGCAGGGGACACATCGGGCCGGGCCCCGCCGTCTGACGGCGGGGCCCGGCCCGTTGAGCGCTCCGTTCCCCGGCGTGCCCTGTCGGGGTGCCCGGATCAGCTGGGGCGCTCGAAGTCGACCGAGCTGTAGGCGCGCAGCTTCGACAGCCGGTGCTCGGAGTCGATCAGGCGGATCGTGCCCGACTTGGAGCGCATGACGAGCGACTGCGTGGTCGCCGTCTCGGCGCGGTAGCGCACGCCGCGCAGCAGCTCGCCGTCGGTGATGCCGGTGGCGACGAAGAAGACGTTCTCGCCGCTGACCAGGTCCTCGGTGTGCAGGACGCGGTCCAGGTCGTGGCCGGCGGCGAGGGCGCGCTCGCGCTCCTCGTCGTCCTTCGGCCACAGCTTGGCCTGGATGGTGCCGCCCAGGCACTTCATCGCGCAGGCCGCGATGATGCCCTCGGGCGTGCCGCCGACGCCCAGCAGGAGGTCCACGCCGGTGCCCTCGCGGGCCGCCATGATCGCGCCGGCCACGTCGCCGTCGGAGATGAACTTGATGCGGGCGCCCGCCTCGCGGATGTCCTTGACCAGACCGTCGTGGCGGGGGCGGTCCAGGACGACGACCGTGACGTCCTCGACGGAGGAACGCTTCGCCTTGGCGATGCGGCGGATGTTGACCGCGACCGGGGCGTCGATGTCGACGAAGTCGGCGGCCTCGGGGCCGGTCACCAGCTTGTCCATGTAGAAGACCGCGGACGGGTCGAACATGGTGCCGCGCTCGGCGACGGCCATCACGGAGACGGCGTTGGCCATGCCCTTGGCGGTCAGCGTCGTGCCGTCCACCGGGTCCACGGCGACGTCGCACTCCGCGCCGGTCCCGTCGCCCACGCGCTCGCCGTTGTAGAGCATCGGGGCGTTGTCCTTCTCGCCCTCGCCGATCACGACGACACCGTTCATCGACACGGTGTGGATCAGTGCGCGCATGGCCCGCACGGCCGCGCCGTCCGCGCCGTTCTTGTCGCCACGGCCCACCCAGCGGCCCGAGGCCATCGCACCCGCCTCGGTGACGCGGACGAGCTCCAGCGCCAGGTTGCGGTCGGGCGCCTCCGGGCTGACTACGAGCTGGGACGGCAAGTGATGATCGCTCATCGGGGCGCACCTTTCTGTACGGCAACGGCCGTGGGGCCCCTCCTTCCCCGGGTGGGCCAGGAGGGTGAGGGTGCTGATGACTTTATCGGTTCATTGCGAGAGTGAGCAGGGCGCCCCACGCATGAGCGGCGTAAAGGTCGCTGTCAAGATCAAGAACGGCATGGGGGACCATAGGGGGCGTGGCAGGTAGGAACCCGAAGGCTCAGACGATCCGGAACATGCTGCTCGCGATGGCGGTGGTGATCCCGGTCGCGGGCATCAGCTATGTCTTCATCCCGCACGACCAGGACGGCGATCCCGTCCCCACGGTCGGCTACCGGGTGGAGCTCGACACGGCCCGGCGCGCCGCGCCGTACGCCGTGGCCGCCCCGGAGGGCCTGGGCGACGACTGGCGGGCGACGTCGGTGTCGTACCGGCCGAAGGGCGAGCTGGGCTCGGTCTGGCACCTGGGCTTCCTCGACCCGCAGACCGAGTACGTGGCCGTCGAGCAGAGCGACGGCCCGGCCCGCGCCTTCGTCGACGACGTGAGTCAGCGCGCGGAGAAGACGGGGAAGACCCAGCGCGTCGGCGGCGCCGAGTGGCAGCGCTACCAGGGGCCGAAGTACAACGCGCTGGTGCGCGAGGAGAAGGGCGTCACCACGGTCGTCACCGGGACCGCCTCGTACGAGCGGCTCGGGGAGATGGCCGGGGCGCTCAAGGCCGCCAAGGGCCCCAAGAACTAGACACCCGGCCATGAGATCCGGACACCCGGCCATGAGCGGCGTTCATGGATGCCGGTGACGGCCGTCCGTCATGAACACCGCTCATCAATGCCGGAACGACGAGAGCCCGGGCCTCGGCCCGGGCTCTCGTCATGCGTGAAGCCGCTTTTTCGGCTGCTCCACGGCCTGTTCCGCCGCCGTCAGACGGTGGTGACGGCCTGCTCGAAGGACAGGCGCGGCGAGCGCGGGCGGAAGGCGTCCTCGCCCGGCTTGCCGATGTTGACGATCATCAGCGGGGTGTGGTCGTCGTCGAGGAACTCCTTCTGCACGCCCGCGAAGTCGAAGCCGGTCATCGGGCCGGCGGCCAGGCCGGCGGCGCGGACGCCGAGGATGAAGTAGCCGGCCTGCAGGGCGGCGTTGGCGGCGGCGGACTGCTCGCGGACCGGGCGCTCGCTGAAGAAGAGGTCCTTGGCCTGCGGGAAGTGCGGCATCAGGGCCGGCAGCTCCTCGTGGAACTCGTTGTCCGCGGCGAGGATCGCGACGAGCGGGGCGGAGGCCGTCTTGGCGCGGTTACCCTCGGCCATCAGCGGCGCCAGGCGCTCGCGGGCCTCGGCGGAGCGGACCAGGACGATGCGCAGCGGCGACTGGTTGAAGGCGGTCGGCGCGAGCTTGATCAGGTCGTAGATCGCCTGGACCTGCTCGTCGGTGACGGGCTCCTCGGAGAAGGTGTTGGCGGTGTGGGCCTCGCGGAAGAGGAGGTCCTGGGCTGCGGAGTCAAGGGCGAGAGTCATGACACCACCATAGGAAGCGGTATGTGAAATTTCAACTAAATGGGCGGCGGAGTGGCGCACGTCACGTCGGCCCACGGTTTAGTGCCTGATCATTCGTCGGTCGCGGAGGCGCCGGATGCGGCGTCTTCCCGCTCTTCCCGCTCTTCCTGCGCCAGCGCCGCGTCCAGCCGGGCCCGGGCTCCGTCCAGCCAGCGACGGCACACCTTCGCCAGCTCCTCGCCGCGCTCCCACAGGGCCAGCGACTCCTCGAGCGTCGTGCCGCCGGCCTCCAGCCGCCGCACCACGTCGATCAGCTCGTCCCGCGCCTGCTCGTAGCCCAGCGCGTCCGCGGTCGCCGTCGCGGCCGTCGCGTTCCCGTCCGATGTCGTCGCCATGCCGGACAGCCTATGCGGGGGGTGCGACAACGGGCCGTACCGCGAACTCGCCCTCCGCGACCCGCGCCCGCAGCTCCTCGTCCGGCCCGACCTCGTCGGCCGCGCGGACCACCCGCCCGTCCTCGTGCTGCAGGACCGCGTAGCCCCGCCGCAGCGTCGCCGCCGGGGACAGGGCGACCACGCGCGCGTGGGTGTGCGTCAGCTCCGAGTGCGCCCGGTCCAGCAGGTGGCCCAGGGTGCGCCGGGAGCGGTCGGTGAGGGCGTCGATCTGCTCCGCGCGCTCGTCCACCATCCGCTGGGGCCGCTCCATGCACGGACGCGCCCGCGCGGCCGCCAGGCCGCGCTCCTCGCGGTCCAGGTGGGCGGTGACGCAGCGCAGGGCGCGCTCGCGCAGGTGTTGTACGCGGGTGAGCTCCTCGCCCACGTCCGGCACGACCCGCTTCGCCGCGTCGGTGGGCGTGGACGCGCGCAGGTCGGCGACCAGGTCGAGCAGGGGGGTGTCCGGCTCGTGGCCGATCGCCGACACCACGGGCGTACGGCAGGCCGCCACCGTCCGCACGAGCTGCTCGTCGGAGAACGGCAGCAGGTCCTCCACGCTGCCGCCGCCGCGCGCCACGATGATCACGTCGACGCCGGGGTGGGCCTCGAGCTCCTTGACCGCCTCGATGACGCTCGGGACCGCGTGCACGCCCTGCACGGGGACGTTGCGCACCTCGAAGCGGACGGCGGGCCAGCGGTGCCGGGCGTTCTCCAGGACGTCGCGCTCGGCGGCGGACGCGCGGCCGCAGACCAGGCCGATGAGCTGCGGCAGGAACGGCAGCGCGCGCTTGCGGTCGGCGGCGAACACGCCCTCGGCGGCCAGCGACTTCTTCAGCTGCTCCAGGCGCGCGAGGAGCTCGCCGACGCCGACGGGGCGGATCTCGGCGGCGCGGAGCGAGAGCTGGCCGCGCGGCGCGTACCACTCGGGGCGGGCGTGCACGACGACGCGCGCGCCCTCGGAGACGACGTCGGCGACTCGGTCGAAGACGGCGCGGTAGCAGGTGACGGACAGGGAGACGTCATGAGAGGGGTCGCGCAGCGTCAGGAACACCACGCCGGCACCGGGGCGACGGGAGAGCTGGGTGATCTGACCCTCGACCCAGACGGCGCCGAGGCGGTCGATCCAGCCGCCGATGAGGCGGGAGACCTGACCGACGGGGAGGGGGGCGTCGGGAGAGGTGGTCGCGGCCATGCGGTCGAGCGTATCGGGGTGGGGTGACATGTGGCGGGGTGCGCTGTGGTGGGGGTCGCTGTGGCGGGCGCGCTGTGGTGGGGGTCCGCTGTGGTGCGGGGCCGGGGCGGGATGGGGCGGGCCCTTCCGGTGCTGGATTATTTACGGCCCGGAACCGTCCACGGGTTTGAGTGCCCCGCACTCGGGCCGCAAATAACCCTGACGCCCCTTCCAGGGCCCGCCCCATCCCGCCCCGGCCCCTCCCGCCGTGAGTCGAGTGCCGTCGATGACACCATCCCCTTACGGCGCCCCCGGTGCCGTCACGCGCTGGACGGCCAGTACCCCCAGGCCGGCCACCAGCCACACCCCGCCGATCTGCTGGGCCGCGGGGGAGGCCTCCGCGATCACCGCGATCACCACCGCCAGGCCCAGCAGCGGCACCACCACATGCCGTACGAGCCCCACCCGCTCCCCGCGCCCCCGTACCCCGAACCACGCGATCACCGACGCGTGCAGCAGGCCGAAGGCCACGAGCGCGCCGATGTCGACCACCGACACCAAGCGGTCCAGGCCGTCGTCGCGGCGGGCCGCCCACACCGCCGCGATCAGGGTCACCAGGGCCGCGCTCAGCACGGCGGGGCGGGGGACGCCCGAGCCGCGGTCGACCTTCGCCAGCAGGGACGGCAGCCGGCGGTCGCGGGCCATCGCGAACAGCAGACGGCCCGCCGCGGCCTGACCCGCCAGCGCGGCGAAGGCCGCGCCGATCGCCTTGCTCGCCGCCACCAGGTCGTGCAGCCACCGGCCGGTCGCCGCGTCGACCGTGTCGTAGAACGCGGCCCCCTGCGCGGCCGGGTGCGCCGCCAGCGCGGCGGGGGACATCGGGGCCAGCAGAGCGGCGAGGTAGCTCTGCACGGCGAAGAGCACGCCCGCCACGGCCAGGCAGGTGACGACCGCGCGCGCCACCTTCCCCGAGCCGCCCGCCGACTCCTCGGCGAAGGCCGCGATCGCGTCGAAGCCCAGGTACGACAGGACCGCCACCGACACCGCCCCCAGCACCGCCCCGGGCGCGAAGCCCCCTTCCCCGATCAGCGGCGACAGCCAGCCGCGGCGGGGGCCGTCCTGGGCCAGCGCGACGGCCGCCGACACCACGAAGACGGCCAGCACCGCGAGCTCCATGGCCAGCACCAGGAAGCCCGCCAGCGCCGCCGCCCGTACGCCCCAGAGGTTCAGCCCGGTCGTCACGACCACCGCGATCGCCGTCCACACCCACTGCGGCACGGCCGGCACCAGCGCGTGCAGGGCGATGCCGGAGAAGAGGTAGGCGACCGCCGGGATGAGGGCGTAGTCCAGCATCGCCATCCAGCCCGCGATGAAGCCCGGCCCCTCGCCGAGGGCCACGCGCGCGTACGTGTAGACCGAGCCCGCCCGGGGGGCCACGCGCACCATCTGCGCGTAGGAGTACGCCGTGAAGGCCATGGCCGCCGTCGCCACGAGGTACACCAGCGCGATCGCCCCGTGCGCCTTCGCCGAGAGGGTGCCGAAGACGCCCACCGGCGCCATGGGGGCGATGAACAGCAGGCCGTAGACGACCAGGTCGCGGAAGGAGAGGGTCCGGCGCAGCGCGCCGTCGCCGGCGACGGGGGAGGGTGCGGCCATGGGGTCAGTATTCGGGCGCTCCGGCCCGGCGGCGGCGGGGCCACGCCGGTCCGCGCGGGCCCTTACGATGGACCGCATGACTGCTACCCCCGCCCGCAAGGTTCTGCTCGCCGCCCCCCGTGGCTACTGCGCGGGCGTGGACCGTGCCGTGATCGCCGTGGAGAAGGCGCTGGAGCAGTACGGTGCCCCCGTCTACGTACGGCACGAGATCGTGCACAACAAGTACGTGGTCAAGACGCTGGAGCAGAAGGGCGCGATCTTCGTCGACAGGACGGAGGAGGTGCCCGAGGGCAACATCGTCATGTTCTCCGCCCACGGCGTCGCCCCGGTGGTCCACGAGGAGGCCCGGCGGGGCAAGCTGGCGACGATCGACGCCACGTGCCCGCTGGTGACCAAGGTGCACAAGGAAGCCGTCCGCTTCGCCAACGAGGACTACGACATCCTCCTCATCGGTCACGAGGGCCACGAGGAGGTCATCGGCACCAGCGGCGAGGCCCCCGACCACATCACCATCGTCGACGGCCCGGAGGACGTGGCCAAGGTCGAGGTCCGCGACGAGAACAAGGTCGTGTGGCTGTCGCAGACCACGCTGTCGGTGGACGAGACGATGGAGACCGTCGACGCCCTCAAGGGCCGCTTCCCCAACCTGCTCTCCCCGCCCAGCGACGACATCTGCTACGCCACGCAGAACCGCCAGACCGCCGTGAAGCAGATGGGCGCCGACGCCGACCTGGTCATCGTGGTGGGCTCGAAGAACTCCTCCAACTCGGTGCGCCTGGTCGAGGTGGCCCTGGGCGCCGGCGCCCGCGCCTCGTACCTGGTCGACTACGCCGAGGAGATCGACGAGGCCTGGCTGGAGGGCGTGTCCACCGTCGGTGTGACCTCGGGCGCCTCGGTCCCGGAGATCCTCGTCGACGGCGTGCTCGAGTGGCTCGCCCAGCGGGGCTACGCGGACGTCGAGCTCGTCCGTGCGGCCGAGGAGAGCATCACCTTCTCGCTGCCCAAGGAGCTGCGCCGCGACCTGCGCGCGGAGGCCAAGGCCGCCACCGAAGGGTGATCAGCCCCGTCCGCGCCTAGGCTGCTGGGCATGGACGTATTCGGCGTGGACATCGGCGGATCGGGCATCAAGGGCGCTCCGGTGGACCTGGGGCGCGGCGAGATCGCGGAGGAGCGCTTCAAGGTGCTCACCCCGCACCCGGCCACCCCGGACGCGGTCGCCGACTGCGTCCGGCAGGTGGTCAGGCACTTCGGCCGGCCCGTCGGCCAGGTCGGCGTGACGTTCCCCGGCGTGGTGGTCGGCGGTACGACCCGCACGGCCGCCAACGTCGACAAGAGCTGGATCGGCCGGGACGCCGCCGGGCTGCTCGGCGAGCAGCTCGGCACGCCGGTGACCGTGCTGAACGACGCGGACGCGGCCGGGCTGGCCGAGATGACCCACGGCGCCGGGCGCGGACGCACCGGCACCGTCGTCGTGCTCACCTTCGGCACCGGCATCGGCAGCGCGGTCTTCATCGACGGTCGGCTGGTGCCCAACACCGAGCTGGGCCATCTGGAGCTGCAGGGGCACGACGCCGAGACCCGCGCCTCCACCCGGGCCAAGGAGGACGAGGACCTCAGCTGGAGCCGTTGGGCCAAGCGGGTGGGTCGCTACCTGGCACACGTGGAGATGCTCTTCTCGCCCGAGCTGTTCGTGATCGGCGGCGGCGTGAGCCGGAAGGCGGGGAAGTTCCTGCCCCTGATCGAGGGCGTCAACGCCGAGGTCGTGCCCGCTCAGCTGGAGAACAACGCGGGGATCGTGGGGGCCGCGATGGCCGCTTCCGCTGCTCCTTCCGCGCCCTCTTCCGCAGCCTGACCAGCACGACCCGCCGGACCAGCGCGATCAGCGCGGCCAGCAGCGTGCCCGCGTAGAGCCAGCCGGCGCTCAGCGACAGCATGGTGACCAGGCTCATCAGCCGGCCGCCCAGGCCGCCCGTGCCGTCGCTGAGGGCCACCGCCCCGACCGCGTAGGCGATCGGCGCGCTCACGGGGGCGGTCATCAGGTCGGCGGGGCGCACCCACAGCGCGCAGGCCGCGCAGGCGATCACGAAGAACACGCCGTAGACCCGGGGCGAGCCGCCCAGCAGAGCCGCGTCCAGGGCGCCGACGGCCAGCATGGCCAGCGCCGTGAGCAGTCCGCTGCCGAGCCCCGTCAGCCGGGGCGAGGGAAGGCGCCGGACCAGCGGGGAAGCCGGTCGGCGGGGCCGGGGACGCTCGGGGGCGGCGCCCTGGCTCTGTCCTACGGGAACGGCGGGGCGGGGCACGGGGGACCCGCGCCGGGCCTTGCGCTGGGGGATGCGCGTGCTGGGTTGCTCCACCCGACCAAACTAGGTGGGGTCGGACGGGGAATCCCGCGTTGGACACGCCGGAGGCACCTCGTTGGCCGTGTGTTCGGGGAATCCTCCGTGCGGGGACCGTGTGCGACGCGGACCCGTAGACTGGATGACCGGGCGCGTCACGGGGCGCGGAACCCTCGCACTACGGGAACAAACGGGAAGTCGCCACGTGTCGCTCACGATCGGAATCGTCGGTCTGCCGAATGTCGGCAAGTCGACCCTGTTCAACGCCCTGACCAAGAACGACGTCCTGGCGGCCAACTACCCCTTCGCCACGATCGAGCCCAACGTGGGCGTCGTCGGCGTCCCGGACGCCCGGCTGACCAAGCTCGCGGAGATCTTCGGCTCGCAGCGGATCCTGCCCGCCACGGTCGACTTCGTCGACATCGCCGGCATCGTGCGCGGCGCCTCCGAGGGCGAGGGCCTGGGCAACAAGTTCCTGGCGAACATCCGCGAGTCCGACGCGATCTGCCAGGTCATCCGCGCGTTCAAGGACGAGAACGTCGTCCACGTCGACGGCAAGGTCTCGCCGAAGGACGACATCGAGACCATCAACACCGAGCTGATCCTGGCCGACCTGCAGTCGGTGGAGAAGGCGGTCCCGCGCCTGACCAAGGAGTCGCGCCTCCAGAAGGAGAAGGTCGCCGTCCTCGCCGCCGTCGAGGAGGCCAAGGGCATCCTCGAGTCCGGCCAGACCCTGTTCTCGGCGGGCATCACCAAGGGCACCGAGCGCGGTGACCTCCTGCACGAGCTGCACCTGCTCACCACCAAGCCCTTCCTCTACGTCTTCAACGTGGACGAGGACGAGCTGGTCGACGAGGACTTCAAGAACGAGCAGCGCGCGCTGGTCGCCCCGGCCGAGGCCATCTTCCTCAACGCCAAGATCGAGTCCGAGCTGATCGAGCTGGACGACGACGAGGCGCTGGAGCTGCTGCAGTCCATGGGCCAGGAGGAGCCCGGTCTCGCCACCCTGGGCCGCGTCGGCTTCGACACCCTGGGCCTGCAGACCTACCTCACCGCCGGTCCCAAGGAGACCCGCGCCTGGACGATCAAGAAGGGCGCCACGGCCCCCGAGGCGGCCGGTGTGATCCACACCGACTTCCAGAAGGGCTTCATCAAGGCCGAGGTCATCTCCTTCGACGACCTGGTCGCCGCCGGCTCCGTCACCGAGGCCCGCGCCGCCGGCAAGGCGCGCATGGAGGGCAAGGAGTACGTGATGGCCGACGGCGACGTGGTGGAGTTCCGCTTCAACGTCTGACGACCACAGCGAAGGGCCGCACTCGGGGAGTGCGGCCCTTCGGCGTTCCCGGCACTATCTCTCGTGCACGCTTGTCGTCCCTTGTCCGGGCATCCCCGCATAGTTGCGGAATTGCCGCCGGTGAGTGCGCTGCGCATGTGCCCCGGGATCTCACCTACACACCGCTGAGCTGCAATTCACCACATCCGGTGATTCCTTGGCCTAGAGTTGCGGACCGCAACCCACGGTTGCCAAGCTGTTGCGGACTGTCAACCCCTTGGGAGTGGACGTGGCCTTCGGTGATCAGCCCGCATACCTTCGCGTCGCCGGCGATCTCCGGCAGAAAATCGTCGCGGGTGAGCTGCCGCCGCACACCCGCCTTCCCTCCCAGGCGCGCATCCGGGAGCAGTACGGCGTCTCCGACACCGTCGCCCTGGAGGCACGCAAGGTCCTGATGGCGGAGGGGCTCGTCGAGGGCCGCTCCGGGTCGGGTACGTACGTCCGTGAGCAGCCCGTGCCGCGTTCCGTGGTGCGTACGGGTTACCGGGCGGTCGGGGAGTCCACGCCGTTCCGGCAGGAACAGGCGGACGACCGCGTCAAGGGCACGTGGGAGTCCCGCAGCGAGCAGGGCGTGGCCGACACGTCCCTCGCCCGTCGGCTGCGGATCGGGCCCGGGGACCGGGTGATGCGCACCGACTATCTGTTCCGCTCCGGCGGCGAGCCCAGCATGCTCTCGACCTCCTGGGAGCCCTTGGCGCTCACCGGGCGCACTCCCGTGATGCTGCCGGAGGAGGGGCCGCTGGCGGGGCGGGGCGTGGTCGAGCGGATGGCCGCCATCGACATCGTCGTGGACAACGTGACCGAGGAGGTCGGGGCCCGTCCGGGGCTCGCCGAGGAGACCCTCGCGCTGGGCGGTGTCCCCGGCCACTGCGTGCTGGTGGTCTCGCGGACGTACTTCGCGGGCGGCTGTCCGGTGGAGACGGCCGACGTGGTGATGCTCGCCGAGCGGTTCCGGGTCGCGTACCACCTTCCGGTGAAGTAGGCGTGAACCGCGTATGAACTGACTCCGGAGTCAGTGTCGTAACTCCGCCCGCTGGTTCGTACCAGCGGGTAGGAAGTGTCGTGCTTGCCCCGGTTTCCCCTGCTTTGGTGAGCCATTCTTTACTGTTGTAAAACTCACATAGTCCCAGGTCAAGGCCCTTTGGCGGAATCAAGCAGGCCAAATCGCTCGTACGATGGCGCGGTTTGTGTCCTGTCCGTGGGGGAGTAGAAGCAAAGGAGATCCGGGGCTTGAGTACCGAACAGGGTTCGACCTCCAATTACCGCCGGACCCTCGGCACGACGGCGCTGACCGCCGTCGGCCTCGGGTCGATCATCGGCTCCGGCTGGCTGTTCGGTGCCGAACGCGCCGCCGTGCTCGCCGGACCGGCCGCCATCTTTGCCTGGGTCATCGGCGCCGTCGTGGCGCTGACCATCGCCCTGACGTACACCGAGCTCGGCTCGATGTTCCCCAAGGCGGGCGGCATGGTGCGGTACGGGCAGTTCTCGCACGGCTCGCTGGCCGGTTACATGGCCGCCTGGGCCAACTGGATCGCGATCGTCTCCGTCATTCCCGGCGAGGCCACCGCGTCCATCCAGTACATGAGCTCGTGGAAGTTCGACTGGGCGGGCAAGCTCTTCGACGGCAAGGAGCTCACCGGCACCGGCCTCGCGGCCGCCAGCGTCCTGGTGGTCTTCTACTTCTTCCTGAACTGGTTCGCGATCACGCTGTTCGCCAAGACGAACAACGCGATCACCGTGTTCAAGGTCGTGGTGCCGGCGCTGACCGCGGGTGCGCTGATCTTCGCGCACTTCGACACCAGCAACGTCGGCTCCGCCCACGGAGGCTTCGCCCCCAACGGCTGGAGCGCCGTCTTCAGCGCCGTCGCCGTCGCGGGCATCGTCTGGGCCTTCAACGGCTTCCAGTCGCCGCTGAACATGGCCGCCGAGGCCCGTAACCCCGGCAAGTCGCTGCCGAAGGCCGTCGTCGGCTCCATCCTGATCGCGCTGGTCATCTACATCGCGCTGCAGGTCGCCTTCCTGATGGCCGTCCCCGCCGCGGACCTCTCCGGCGGCTGGAACACCCTGGCCTACAAGTCCCCGCTGGCGGACCTCTCCATCACCTGGGGCCTGAACTGGCTGGCGCTGCTGCTCTACGCGGACGCCTTCATCTCCCCGTCCGGCACCGGCATGATCTACGCGGCCACCACCTCGCGCATGATCAACGGTGTCCAGGAGAACGGCCACCTGCCGAAGGTCTTCGGCAAGGTCGACCCCAAGACCGGTGTGCCGAAGCCGGCCCTGCTGCTCAACCTGGTGATCTCCTTCATCTTCCTGGCCGTCTTCCGCGGCTGGGGCTCGATCGCCGAGATCGTCGGTGTGGCCACGGTCATCTCGTACATCACCGGCCCCGTCGCCGTGATGTCGCTGCGCCGCATCGCCCCGGACATGAAGCGTCCGGTCAAGCTCAAGGCCATGCCGGTCATCGCCCCCATCGCGATGATCTTCGGCTCGCTGGTCATGTACTGGGCGCGCTGGCCGCTCACGGGCAAGGTCATCTTCATCATGGCCATCGGCCTGCCGATCTGGGCCTGGTACGAGCTGCGCAAGCCGTGGGCCGAGCTGAAGCCGCACCTGCAGGCCGGCGCCTGGATGGTGGCCTACCTGCTGGTCATGGCCTTCGTCTCGTGGGCCGGCGGCAGCGAGTTCGGCGGCAAGGGCTACCTGGCCCCGGGCTGGGACATCGTCGTGGTTGTCCTGATCGCGCTCGCGTTCTACGTGTGGGGCGTGCGCAGCGCGTGGCGCAACCCGACGCTTGTTCAGGTCGAGAAGGAATTGAAGGACGCCCAGGCGGCCGAGGAGAAGGACGAGGCGGAGCTCGCCGAGGCCAAGTAACCCTCACGGGTGGCCGAATGCGTACCTCTTCGTGAAAACCCGTATCCGCTGCGTAAAGGTCGGGCGTACGCTCGGGCATATGCGGACTGCGGTTTCTTCGGAAGTCACCGAAGGGCGTGCGCCGGTGCGCGCGGCGACGGGAGGGCAGGGGCGATGAACGACACCGGACCGGTCCTGCCCTGGCTGGTGATCCGCCAGGACGAGAACGGCAACCGCTACCGCGTCGGGCGCTACGCCACCAGAACCGAGGCGGAGCGGGTGGCCGACCGGCTGGACGCGGAAGGCCGTCGCCGGCTGTACATAGTCGAGCGGGTCGGGCGCGCCATCCCCTAGTCGCTTCCCGGGACGGGGGGCGCGCGACAGAGCGCGCCCGCCTCCGGGAGTGCGCCCCCGGGGCGGCGCTTCCCAGGCCCGGCGTCGCCCCGGGCCCGGCACCTCAAGGTGCCGGGCCCTACGCTTTCCCCTCATGGCGACAGTGCGCGTGGTGGTGGGTGGAGCGGTGTTTCATCAGGGGCGGCTGCTGGCCGCACGGCGCAGCGCCCCGCCCGAGCTGGCCGGCCGGTGGGAGCTGCCCGGCGGCAAGCTGGAGCCCGGCGAGAGCGCCGAGCAGGCGCTCGTACGGGAGCTGCGCGAGGAGCTCGGCGTCGAGGCGGAGCCGCTGGAGCGCCTCGCGGGGGAGTGGCCGCTGAAGCCCGGCTACGTCCTCCAGGTCTGGACGGCACGGCTGGTGGCCGGTGAGCCCCGCCCGCTCCAGGACCACGACGAGCTGTGCTGGCTCACCCCCGACCGCGTCGACGACGTCGACTGGCTGGAGCAGGACCGCCCCGCGGTGGCCCTCGCGGCCCGGCGGCTCGCCGCCATGGACCAGGCTCCGCCGCGGTGACCCTTCCGCACCGCCGCCGACCTGGGCGGTCTACGCCCGGTGTACGCCGAACGCGGCAACTCTCGCGGACGGAGCCGGGTGATGAAGATAGTCCGACCCTCATTCCGGGTATGTGCTGATTATTAGCCCCAAAGCCGGACATGCCGGTGTGGGGTCGCCAGAGGTCTGGGAAGTGGTCGGCGTGAGCGACAGCGCAGGGACCTTGGAATGGACGCCCGGCTTCGCCGAGTGGAGCTTCCCCGCCGAGGCCGGCGCCGTGCGCACCGCCCGCACCCTGGTGCGCGACACCCTGCGCCAGTGGGGGCTCGAGGCCGTCACCGACGTCACGGTCCTGCTGGTCAGTGAGCTCGTCACCAACTCCCTGCGCTACGCCAGCGGGCCCATCGGCGTCCGGATGTACTCCCACGCCGGCCCCAGCCTGCTCGTGGAGGTCTCCGATCCGCTCCCGGATCCGCCTCGCGAACGCGTGGCCGAACCCGATGACGAGGGCGGCCGGGGACTGCAGCTGGTGGCACTGGCTTCCCGCCGCTGGGGTACCCGCCCGGGCAACACCGGAAAGACGGTGTGGTTCGAGCTCAGTCTGCCCGGTTAGTAACCCGGGGAGAAGACATAGCGGGTTGAGACCGTGCTGTGATCGTGAAGTCCGTGTTCCGAAGGGCCCCTGTGCTGGATACTCGGCCTTCTGATGCCGGTGCGAGCACATGAGCCGGAGGGGACGGGCACGTGAGCGAAAAGCCAGCGGGTACTGCGGGCAGGCCAGAGGGTACGGACTCCACTTCGCTGTGGCAGAACAGCCCGCCCGGGTCGCTGTACGACTACATCCGCGTGGCGTCGTTCTCCCTGGGCTCCGACGGCCGGATCGAGCAGTGGAGCGAGCGGGCGGGCGAACTCTTCGGAATAGCGGCCCGGCACGCCGTCGGCAGGAACCCCCTCGAGGTGTTCACCCCCGCCGACGAACGCCACGACCCCTCGCGCCCCGCCCCGCCCTTTCTCGCCGAGGGCGGCCTCGACGGACGGGCCTGGACCGGACTCGTCCCCTACCAGCGGGGAACCGACCGCCAACAGGGCCTCGCCGAGATCTATGTGATGCCCAGTGAGAACGCCGACGGGGAACGCGCCGCGCTCTGCGTGGCCGTCGACGTCCGGGCCCTGCGGGGAATAGAGACCGACATCGCCGCGTCGGAAGCCGTTTTCGGCCAATCTCCGCTCGGCTTCTTCTTCTTCGGCACCGACCTCACCCTGCTGCGCGTCAACGAGAGTTTCGCCCAGACTTTCGGACGCCCCGCCTCCTGGCACCGCGGCCGCACCCCCCACGACTTCCTGCCCCGCACCGAGGCCGAACGGCTGACCGCGGCACTGCGCCAAGTCCTCGACACCGGCAAACCCATGGCCGACATTCAGCTCGTCGGCCCGGTCCCCGGACACAGCGAGCGGCGCCGCTGGTCGGTTTCGCTGTACCGGCTGCACAGCGGCAGCGGACGGCCCATCGGGGTGGCCGCCATCGCCACCGACGTCACCGGCCGGCGTCGTGCCGAGCGGGAGGCCGCCGGCGTACGCCGCAACCTCGCCCTGCTCAACGAGGCCGGCGCGCGCATCGGCAACTCCCTCGACCTGGAGACCACCGCCCGCGAGCTGCTGGACGTCGCCGTCCCGCAGTTCTGCGACCTGGCCTCCGTCGACCTCTACCAGGGCCTGCTCGTCGGCGACGAGGCCCCGCCCGGCCTCGCCGACGGCAGCGCCGAGCTGCGCCGCGTGGCCTACTCCAGCGCGGTGTCCGGGGCGCCCCTCGGCGAGGCCGACTCCAAGCCCATCCAGGTCGGCGAGGTGCACCGCTACGCCTTCCACTCGCCCTGCGCCCAGGCCCTGCGCACCGCCCATGTGCAGGTCGTCCCCGGCCGCGAGGGCGACGACGGCCCCGAGCTGGGCGCCGTCGTGCAGTCCACCCTCGCCGTGCCGATGGTCGCCCGCGACACGGTCGTCGGCCTCGCCCAGTTCTCCCGCACCAAGGGCAGCGAGCCCTTCGGCGAACGCGACACCGCCCTGGCCGTCGAGCTCGCCGCCCGCGCGGCCGTCTGCATCGACAACGCCCGGCTCTACCGCCGTGAGCACGAACGCGCCCTGATACTGCAGCGCAGCCTGCTGCCCCCCGGCGACCCCGAGGCCGCCGGCGTGGAGATCGCCTGCCGCTACCTCCCGGGCAACGCGGCGACCGAGGTGGGCGGCGACTGGTTCGACGTGATCGAGCTGCCCGGGCACCGCACGGCGCTCGTCGTCGGCGACGTCATGGGCCGCGGCCTGCGCGCCGCCGTCGCCATGGGCGAGCTGCGCACCGCCGTCCGCACGCTGGCCATGCTCGACCTCGAGCCCGCCGAGGTGCTCTCCGCCCTCGACGAGATCGCCCACGGCCTGGGCCGCCCCGGCGGCAAGCAGTCCGCCTCGCGCGGGGTGCGCGGCAGCGTCCGCCCGGCCGACCTCTCCGAGGTCTACCTCGCCACCTGCGTCTACGCCGTCTACGACCCGGTCACCCGGCGCTGCACGGTCGCCAACGCCGGGCACCTGCCCCCGGTCCTGGTCGAGGCCGGTCAGCCGGCGGTGCTGCTGGAGGTGCCGCCCGGCATGCCGCTGGGCGTGGGCGGCGAGCCGTTCGAGGAGACCGAGATCGAGCTCCCCGACGGGGCGCTGCTCGCCCTCTACACCGACGGCCTCGTCGAGTCCCGCGACCACCCCCTCGACGAGGGCCTGCAGGCCTTCCGCGAGGCACTCTCCGACCCCGAGCGCCCCCTGGAGGACGTCTGCGACCACGTCCTCGGCGCCCTGGACACCCACCACGGCGAGGACGACATCGCCCTCCTCATGGCCCGCCTGCGCGGCCTGCGCCACGACTGCGTGGGCGACTGGACCCTGCCGCCCGAGCCCCGCTCGGTCGCCCGGGCCCGGGAACTGGCCCGCGACCAGCTCGAGAGCTGGGGCATGACCGACCTGGTCGACACCACCGAACTGCTCGTCAGCGAGCTGGTGACCAACGCCCTGCGCTACGGCGAGGGCGAGATCCGGCTGCGCCTGCTGCTGGACCGCACCCTGGTCTGCGAGGTCTGGGACGGCGGCCACGTCCAGCCGCGCCGCCGCCGCGCCCGCGATACCGACGAGGGCGGCCGCGGCCTGCAGCTCGTGGGCCTGCTCAGCGCGGCCTGGGGCAGCCGGCGCATCCCGCACGGCAAGACGGTCTGGTTCGAGCTGGGCCTGCCGGAGGAGGGCTCGCCGGCCCCGGACGCGGTGGAGGCCCTGCTGAGCCTGTACTAGGGAGTGTCCGGTGGGTCGGCACGGGCCCCAGGCCGCCGGGAGACCCGCCGGGCTCACCCGTTCAGCCGCGCCCGCGTCCCCCCGCCGCCGAACGTGGCCGGCAGCAGCCCCGCCAGGACGACGCCGCCCAGCTCGGCGGAGCCGGCCACGTCCCGCTCGGCCAGGGCGCGCGCCGCCCCGGCCAGCTCCTTGGCGCGCAGCGCCGCCGTGACCGTCGTGGCCCCGGCGAGCTCTCGTCCGGCCGCCGCGAGGCGGGTCCGGGCCGGGCAGCCGACCGCGCCGCGGTGGGTGGCGACGTAGTCCTCGGCGGCGGCCACCTCGCCGCGCGCGGCGAGCACCGCGCGGGCGGCCCGGTCGGCCGGCGCGGTGCGGGTCAGCGCGTGCAGGCGGTGCAGCGCCGCCGAGGTGATGGCGCGGCCCTGGGCGAGGGCGACCTCGGCCGTGCGCAGGGAGGTCACGGCCCGGGCGGGGGAGCCCACGAGCAGCGCGGAGCGGGCCTCGGCGAGGGCGGCGTCGGCGAAGGCGAGGCGCTCGCGGGCCCGGGCGGGATGGTCGGCGACGAGGCCGAGGGCGGGCCCGGCGCGGCAGCGGGCGAGGGCGGTGAGCGCGGCCTCGGCGGCGCCGACGCGCGGCGCGAGCGCGCGGGCCGCGGCCTCGGCGCGCTCCAGGATCAGGGCCGGGTCGGCCCTCAGGCCGCGCAGGCGGTCGAAGGCCTCGGACTCCGCGTCCAGGCGGCGGTTGGCGCTGGTGCAGCGGGAGCAGATCTCGTCGAGCGCCTGGCGCCGGACGTCGGCGTCCTCGTGCGGCGCCTCGTCGAGGCGCAGGCGCAGCCGGAAGGCGTCGGCGAGCTCGCCCCGGGCGTAGGCGACGGCCTCCGCGAAGGGCCGGGTGGCCTGTGCGCCCCGGTGCGCGGTCGCGAAGACCATCTCCTCGGCGCTGGTGCGGACGGCTTCGTCGGTGGCGACGAGGTTCAGCGCGGCCTCCGCGTCCAGCTCCGGCAGCGGGGTGAGGGGCTGGGCCAGGCGGGCGAGCCCGGGTGGGGTGGTGGCGGCGAGCACGGGGCGGTCGCGGGTGACCCCGGCCCGGCGGCGGCGCGCGGCCCGGCCGCGCCGGGTGCAGACGTAGAGCCCGCCCACGCACAGCGCGGCGCCCCCTGCCACCGGCATCCAGGTGCTCCGTTCGCCGGGGACGAGCCCGTCGCCGCCGGGGTCGCGGCTGCCGGGGCGGATGGCGGGCGGGCGTACGGGCTCGCCGCGCAGGACGGCCGTGTAGCCGTCGGCGGCGCCGACGGCGGCCCCGGCCCAGTCGTGTTCGCGCACGGCGGGCGCGATGGCGGTGGCGGCGACGCGGGCGAGCTGGTCCTTGCGGAGGCCGGAGTCCTTGTCGGCGGAGACGGCGAACATGCGCGGGTTGGTGGCGACGGCGAGCAGGAGCTCCTGGGGCCCGAGGCCGTTGCGGTCGGCGGTGGCGTCGGCCCACTTGGTGCCGGAGCGGCCGGAGAAGTCGTGGACGTAGATGACGTACAGCTGGATGTGGTGGGCGGCGTTGAGACGGTCGAGCGCCGCCTCGACCTGGCCGCGGCGGCGCCCGAGGGCGCCGACCGTGTCGGTGACGCGGCTCGCGGCGTCCAGGTCCAGCGGTGTGTCGGCGTGGGCGGGGGGCGGAGCCGGAAGCAGCAGGGCGCACAGCGCGAAGAAGGCGCTGACCATAGCCCAGCTCCGCGCCCCCGGCCCGTACCGCCACGAAAGCCGCGTCACATTTTGGAGCGTATGACCGGAATGGCCGACCCGCTACCGGGAGGGCCTGAGCTACTACGGAGCGTGTTCGGCTCCCCGGCGGAGGATCTTGTTCCCCAGCCAGACCAGCGGATCGTAGGACCGGTCGACGACCCGTTCCTTCAGCGGGATCAGCGCATTGTCGGTGATCTTGATGTGTTCGGGGCAGACCTCCGAGCAGCACTTGGTGATGTTGCAGTACCCCAGCCCGTGGTCCTCGCGCGCTCCGCGCCGCCGGTCGAGGCCCTCCTCGGCCGCCGCGTCCAGCGGGTGCATGTCCAGCTCGGCCACGCGCATCAGGAAGCGCGGCCCAGCGAAGGCCGTCTTGTTCTCCTCGTGGTCACGCACCACATGGCAGGTGTCCTGGCACAGGAAGCACTCGATGCACTTACGGAACTCCTGCACCCGGCCCACGTCCTCCTGGTGCATCCGGTACTCGCCGGGCTTGAGGTGCGCGGGCGGCACGAACGACGGCACCTCGCGGGCCTTGGCGTAGTTGTACGACACGTCCGTCACCAGGTCCCGTACGACCGGGAACGCCCGCATCGGCGTCACCGTGATCGTCTCGGCCGGGTCGAAGACCGACATCCGGGTCATGCACATCAGTCTCGGCCGGCCGTTGATCTCCGCGCTGCACGAGCCGCACTTGCCCGCCTTGCAGTTCCAGCGCACGGCCATGTCGGGCGCGGCCGTGGCCTGCAGACGGTGGATGATGTCGAGGACGACCTCGCCCTCGTTCACGGTGACCTCGTAGTCGACGAGACCGCCGCCGTCCGCATCACCCCGCCACACCTTGAAGCGGGCCTGATAACTCATGACGTGAGCTCCTCGTCGGTCAGGTACTTCCTCAGCTCTTCCTTCTCGAAGAGCTCCAGCAGATCGCCCCTGATCGGCGGCGTCTCCAGGCGCTCCAGCCGGATCAGCCCGAGGACCGAGTCGGCGGCGGCGGGCTCGGCGGACTCGTCGGCCAGCCGGCAGACCAGGTTGACCCGCCGCCAGCGCCGGTCCATCCCCGGATGGTCGTCGCGGGTGTGCCCGCCCCGGCTCTCCTCGCGCTCCAGCGCCGCCCGCGCCACGCACTCGCTGACCAGCAGCATGTTGCGCAGGTCCAGGGCCAGGTGCCAGCCGGGGTTGAACTGCCGGTGCCCCTCCACGCCCGCCCGCCGGGCCCGCGCCCGCAGCCCGGCCAGGCGGTGCAGGGCCTCCTCCATCTCGCTCGCCCTGCGGATGATGCCGACCAGGTCGCCCATGGCCTGCTGCAGCTCCTGGTGCAGGGTGTACGGGTTCTCGGCCACGCCCCCGGAGGCGTTCCCGGCGGCCTCCGCGCCGAACGGGCGCAGCGCCTCCGCCTCGGCCAGCTCGATGTCCGCCTCCGCCACCGCGGGCGCCGCGCCGGTGGCGAAGGCGGCCGCGTAGCGGGCCGCGTGCAGCCCGGCGCGCCGGCCGAAGACCAGCAGGTCGGAGAGGGAGTTGCCGCCCAGCCGGTTGGAGCCGTGCATGCCGCCCGCGACCTCGCCCGCCGCGAACAGCCCCGGCACCCCGACGGCCGCCGCCGTGTCCGGGTCGACCTCGACGCCGCCCATCACGTAGTGGCAGGTCGGGCCGACCTCCATCGGCTCGGCCGTGATGTCGACGTCCGCCAGCTCCTTGAACTGGTGGTGCATCGAGGGCAGCTTGCGCTGGATGGCCTCGGCGGGCATCCGGGTGGAGACGTCCAGGAACACCCCGCCGTGCGGGGAGCCCCGCCCGGCCTTGACCTCGGCGTTGATGGCCCGTGCCACCTCGTCGCGGGGGAGCAGCTCGGGCGGGCGGCGGTTGTGGTCGGGGTCGGTGTACCAGCGGTCGCCCTCGGCCTCGGACTCCGCGTACTTCTCCTTGAAGACGTCCGGGACGTAGTCGAACATGAACCGCTTGCCGTCGCTGTTGCGCAGCACCCCGCCGTCGCCGCGGACGGACTCGGTGACCAGGATGCCCTTGACGGAGGGCGGCCAGACCATGCCCGTGGGGTGGAACTGCACGAACTCCATGTTGATCAGCCGTGCCCCCGCCAGCAGCGCCAGCGCGTGCCCGTCGCCGGTGTACTCCCAGGAGTTCGAGGTCACCTTGAACGACTTGCCGATGCCGCCGGTGGCCAGCACCACGGACGGCGCCTCGAGGACGAAGAACCGCCCGGACTCGCGCTCGTAGCCGAAGACCCCGGAGACCCTGCCGCCCGCGGCGGAGCCGCTCTTGGACGGGGCCTTGAGCACACGGGTGACCGTGCACTCCTGGAAGACCTTCAGCCGCGCCTCGTAGTCGCCGTACTCGCGCTCGTCCTCCTGCTGCAGCGAGACGATCTTCTGCTGGAGGGTGCGGATCAGCTCCAGGCCCGTACGGTCGCCCACGTGCGCGAGGCGGGGGTACTCATGGCCGCCGAAGTTGCGCTGCGAGATCCTCCCGTCGGGCGTGCGGTCGAAGACCGCGCCCCAGGTCTCCAGCTCCCACACCCGGTCGGGGGCCTCCTGCGCGTGCAGCTCGGCCATCCGCCAGTTGTTGAGGAACTTGCCGCCGCGCATCGTGTCGCGGAAGTGCACCTGCCAGTCGTCGTTGCTGTTGACGTTGCCCATGGAGGCGGCGATGCCGCCCTCGGCCATCACCGTGTGCGCCTTGCCGAACAGCGACTTGCAGATCACCGCGCAGCGCAGCCCCTGCTCGCGGGCCTCGATGGCGGCGCGCAGCCCGGCGCCCCCCGCGCCCACCACGACCACGTCCCAGGCCTGCCGGTCCACCCGTGTCATCAGTAGGCCTCCTAGAAGAAGCGCGGATCGTCGAAGGCGCCACTGGCGACCAGATAGACATAGAGGTCGGCGACCGCCACGCTCACCAGGGACGCCCAGGCGAGCTGCATGTGACGGGCGTTTAGGACGCTCACCCACGTCCACATGCGGTAGCGCACCGGGTGCTTGGAGAAGGTGCGCAGCCGCCCGCCGACGATGTGCCGGCAGGAGTGGCAGGAGAGGGTGTACGCCCAGATCAGCGCGATGTTGGCGAGCATCACCAGGGTGCCCAGGCCCATATGGCCCCACGCGCCGTTCTCGTCGCGGAAGCCCAGCGCCGCGTCGTAGGTGAGCACCCCCGCCACCAGCACCGCGAAGTAGAAGAAGTAGCGGTGGATGTTCTGCAGGACCAGCGGGAAGCGGCTCTCGCCGGAGTACTTCGCGTGCGGCTCGGGCACCGCGCAGGCCGGGGGCGAGGCCCAGAAGCCCCGGTAGTAGGCCTTGCGGTAGTAGTAGCAGGTCAGCCGGAAGCCCAGCGGGAAGATCAGCACCAGCAGGGCGGGCGACAGGGCCCACCATGAGCCGACGATCTCCCAGTCGGCGCCGCCGGGCATGTCCGCGCAGTTCTCCGCGAGGCAGGGCGAGTAGAAGGGCGAGACGTAGGGGGCGGCGTAGTAGTCGCTGCCCGCGAAGGCCCGCCAGGTGGAGTAGACGATGAACGCCAGCAGGCCGGCCGCCGTGGCGGCGGGCTGCAGCCACCAGCGGTCGCGGCGCAGGTGGCGGGCCGGGATCGCGGCGCGCGTGGCGTGGTGGACGCCGCGCGCGGAGCGATCCCCGGCCGCGGAGGTATCGGGTTCGGTTCCAGTGGCCAAGAGGGACTCCGGTGAGGAGTGGGACGAAGGGGGACGCCGCTGCCGGGAGCGGTCAGGGGGCGTGCCCGCGGGAGCCGAGGCCCTCGTCCTCCGCGTCCTTCCACAGCGAGGCGTCGTACGGGGCGTCGGGGATCAGCACCATGGCCTGCCGGGACGCGCCGGCGGGGCGGGCCGCGCCGTTGCCACGCAGAAGGGCGACGCTCTCGCGCAGATGTCCGGCATCCGTGCGGACCCGCCGCACCTCCAGGCCGCCTTTGCCCAGCCGCTGCTCCAGCCGGCGGATCGAGCGGTCCATATCGTCGAGACAGCGCTGAATGGTGGTCAGTTCATCTTCAACGGACATGATGTGGCCTTCCGCTTCGGCGATTGCGGGTGGCGCCCGGTCATGCGACAGAGAGTGTCGCGCGTCACACCCCTCGAGGGGAAGATAGCCGTCGGGATCAGGCCTTCGGGGGAACGCGCTCGCGTGGCGCCGCCGGCCGCCGATCGTTCCCCCAGGTGGGTGGCGTGGCCGCGAGCGGCGACGTGTCGGCATGTCTTCGAGCGGGCTCTCGCCTTCAGTGGGCGGCAACACCGGCAGCACACACGGCACGGGCGGCGGACGCCCGGCGGAGGTGGCACCCCATGTCGTCCATGCCCACGCGGCGCACCCGCCGCTTCGCCGTCCTCGTCACGGCGGCGGCGCTGCTGCCCCTGCCCGTGCTGGCCGGCTGCGCCGGCGGGGGCGACGCCGGCGGGGGCGACGACGCCCCGGCCGTGGCCCAGGACATCGCCGCCGCCCCGCGCGCCAAGGTCGCCGACCGGGGCACCCTGAACTGGGGCGTGGACGCGCTGCCCGCCACCTACAACACCTTCCAGACCGACGCGGACGCCGCCGGCCACCGGGTCGCGGGGGCCGTGCTGCCCACCCTGTTCACCCTGGACGGCCGCGGCCGCCCGCGCCGCGACCCCGACTACCTGGCGTCCGCCGAGGTCAAGCAGCGCGAGCCCCGCCAGGTCGTGGTCTACCGGCTCAACCCCAAGGCCGTATGGAGCGACGGCACCGCCGTCACCGTGGCCGACTTCGAGGCCCAGTGGAAGGCGCTGCGCGGCAAGGACAGCGCCTTCTGGGCCGCGCACCACGTCGGCTACGACCGCATCGACCGGGTCGAGCGCGGGGCCACCGAGCGGGAGGTCAAGGTCACCTTCGCGAAGAACTACGCCGACTGGACCTCGCTGTTCACCCCGCTCTACCCCAGGTCGGTCATGGGCACCCCCGGCGCCTTCAACGACGCCTCGCGCAAGCAGCCGCCGCTCGCCGCGGGCCCCTTCACGGTCGGCTCCCGCGACGACAAGCAGGGCAAGCTGACGCTCGTACGCAACCCCCGGTGGTGGGGGGACAAGGCCAAGCTGGACCGGCTGGTGCTGCGGGCCGTGCCGCGCGACAAGCGCGTCGAGGCGCTGGCGACAGGCCGGCTCGACATCGCCGAGATCAACCCCGGCGCCGCCGAACGCATCACGAAGGCGAACGCCGCGAAGAAGAAGGACCGGTCCGACAAGGGCCGCCAGCCGAGCTCCGGCGCCCCGTCCCTCGGCGGCGGCAGGAGCGACAACAAGAGCGGCTACGGGAGCGACAACAAGGGCGACAAGCCCCGCGCCGCCGACGCGACGGCCCTGCGCGGCCTGGTCGTGCGCCGTTCCCTGGAGCCCGCCTACACCCAGCTCGCCCTCAACGGCGCCTCCGGCCCGCTCGCCGACGAGCGCGTCCGCCGAGCGATCGCCCGCGCCGTGGACCGCAAGGCCATCGCCGAGTACGTGCTCAAGCCGCTCGGGCTGCCCGTCGCGCCCCCCGGCAGCCACGTCCTGGTCGCCGGGCAGCCCGGTTACACGGACACCAGCTCCGCCATCGGCTCCCTCGACCCCAAGGCCGCCCAGGCCCTCCTCGCCGACGCCGGCTGGAAGGAGGGGCACGGCGCGGCCCCGCAGAAGAAGGCCGTGGGCAGCCTGCCCGCCGTCCCGCTGGCCAGCCGGACGGCCGCGGACGGGCACAGCTCCCAGCCGGACGACGACGAGGCCGACCAGCCCGACGGCACGGACGGCAAGGGCGCCCGTGACACCGGCGGCAAGGCCGTGGCCGCCCCGGTGCGCTACAAGGACGGCAAGAAGCTGATGCTGCGCTTCGTCCTGCCCAAGGGCGCCGGCGGCGAGCCGCTGCGGGCCGTGGGCGAGCGGATCGCCCGCCAGCTCGACGCCATCGGCATCCGCACGGAGATCGTCAAGGTCGACGAGGCGAGCTTCTTCAAGGACCACATCGCCTCCGGCGACTTCGACCTGGCCCTCTACGGCTGGCCCACCGGCGCCTACCCCGCCACCGACGCCCGGCCGATCTTCGCCAAGCCCCAGCCGGCCGCCGACGGCTCGCTGATCGTCGAACAGAACTACACCCGCGTCGGCACGGACCAGATCGACCGGCTGTTCGACCAGGCCTCGAGCGAGCTGGACCCGGAGGTCTCCCACGACCTGATGGCCCGGGCCGACGCCCGGATCTGGGCGGTGGCCGCGGCCATCCCGCTCTACCAGCGCCCGGAGCTGGTGGGCACCCGCGCGAAGGTGGCCAACGCCGGCGCCTTCGGACTGGCGACCCCGCGCTACCAGGACCTCGGATTCCTGCGCTGAAGCCCCTGATCGATACGGTATAACCGCAGGTCACACAGGGTGCTCCCGGCCCTGGGCGGCCGAATGCGGCGGCGCCCCGTACCATGGAAGAGGCCGCGGCGTGATTCTGCCCGGCAGGGCGCGCGTGCCGGACCGTACGCGCCGCCATCCACGATTCCGGGAGAAGCGCCGCCAGTATGCCCACGCGCCACGACATTCGTAACGTCGCCATCGTCGCCCACGTCGACCACGGCAAGACGACCATCGTCGACGCCATGCTCAAGCAGGCCGGCGCCTTCGCCGCCCACCAGCTCGACTCCGTCGACGACCGAGTCATGGACTCGAACGACCTGGAGCGCGAGAAGGGCATCACGATCCTCGCCAAGAACACGGCGGTGAAGTACCACCCCAAGGACGGCGGCGAGCCGATCACCATCAACATCATCGACACCCCCGGCCACGCCGACTTCGGTGGCGAGGTCGAGCGCGGTCTGTCGATGGTGGACGCGGTCGTGCTGCTGGTGGACGCCTCCGAGGGCCCGCTGCCGCAGACCCGCTTCGTGCTGCGCAAGGCGCTCGCCAAGCGGATGCCGGTCATCCTGTGCATCAACAAGACCGACCGCCCCGACTCCCGGATCGACGAGGTCGTCAACGAGACGTACGACCTCTTCCTCGACCTGGACGCCGACGAGGACCAGATCGAGTTCCCGATCGTCTACGCCTGCGGCCGTGACGGCGTCGCCTCGCTGACCAAGCCGGAGGACGGCACCGTCCCCGCGGACAGCACCAACCTGGAGCCGTTCTTCTCCACCATCCTGGAGCACGTCCCGGCCCCGACGTTCGAGGAGGAGGCGCCGCTCCAGGCGCACGTCACCAACCTCGACGCCGACAACTTCCTCGGCCGTATCGCGCTGCTCCGCGTCGAGCAGGGCGAGCTGCGCAAGGGCCAGACCGTCGCGTGGATCAAGCGTGACGGCACGGTCTCCAGCGTCCGCATCACCGAGCTGATGATGACCGAGGCCCTCACCCGCAAGCCCGCCGAGGTGGCCGGCCCGGGTGACATCTGCGCCGTCGCCGGTATCCCCGACATCATGATCGGCGAGACCCTGGCCGACCCGGAGAACCCGATCGCGCTGCCGCTGATCACGGTCGACGAGCCGGCGATCTCCATGACCATCGGCACCAACACCTCGCCGCTGGTCGGCCGTGGTGGCACGGGCAAGGGCGCGGACGCCAAGTCCGCGGTCAAGGACCGCAAGGTCACCGCCCGCCAGGTCAAGGACCGTCTGGACCGCGAGCTGGTCGGTAACGTCTCGCTGCGCGTCCTGGACACCGAGCGCCCCGACGCCTGGGAGGTGCAGGGCCGTGGTGAGCTGGCGCTGGCCATCCTGGTCGAGCAGATGCGCCGCGAGGGCTTCGAGATGACCATCGGCAAGCCGCAGGTCGTCACCAAGCAGGTCGACGGCAAGACCTACGAGCCGGTCGAGCGCCTCACGGTCGACGTGCCCGAGGAGCACATGGGTGCGGTCACGCAGCTCATGGGCACCCGCAAGGGCCGCATGGACAACATGTCCAACCACGGCTCCGGCTGGGTCCGCATGGAGTTCGTCGTCCCGTCCCGTGGCCTGATCGGCTTCCGTACGGAGTTCCTGACGAACACCCGCGGCACCGGCATCGCCCACTCCATCCACGAGGGCCACGAGCCGTGGTTCGGCGAGCTCAAGACCCGTAACAACGGCTCCCTGGTCGCCGACCGCGCCGGTGCCGTCACCGCCTTCGCGATGACGAACCTCCAGGAGCGCGGCGTGCTGTTCACCGACCCGGGCACCGAGGTGTACGAGGGCATGATCGTCGGCGAGAACTCCCGCGCCGACGACATGGACGTCAACATCACCAAGGAGAAGAAGCTCACCAACATGCGCTCTTCTTCCGCCGACTCCTTCGAGGCGATCGTCCCGCCGCGCAAGCTGTCGCTGGAGCAGTCCCTGGAGTTCTGCCGCGACGACGAGTGCGTCGAGGTGACCCCGGAGGCGGTCCGCATCCGCAAGGTCGTCCTGGACCAGAAGGAGCGCGGCCGCACCGCTTCCCGCGCCAAGCGCTGACCTATTCCGGCCAAGCGCTGACCCTTTCCGCCGAAGGCCCGGCACCCCGCAGCACGCGGGGTGCCGGGCCTTCGGCGTTCCCGTGTCCGGATAACGCGCTCCGCGCGCCGGATGTCGTGTTAACAGTCCGTTTCGTAGGTGTCTGTCTGCACTGCGTTTGTCCGGATTTCGAACCTCGCGAGGTGATCGATGTGACCAAAGCGAGACCCTATAAGTGTGGTTTAAAGGGCGGTCGTACCCAATAGTTGGGTTCACTGAGCTCGGGTCAACGGGTCACGCGCTGTTGGGGAGCGCCGACTCACGAGCACACTCGAGGTGCCGGTTCCGTCTCCGCTGTCAGGGGTGTCAGCGTGGGGCCGGCGCCTCATCTTGTAGTGATAGTGGACTCATGAGGAGGGCATTCCCATGCGCGGTGCCAAGAGCGCTACCTGGGTCGCGATGGCCACTGCCGTTGCGCTGACAGCTACGGCCTGTGGTGGCGGTGGAAGTGACAGTGGGGACGACAACGCTGCTGTCAACCCCGACGGCACCTACACGTACTACAACGTCGAGCCGCAGAACCCCATCATTCCGAGCAACACCAATGAGGTCGGCGGCGGTTACATCGTCAAGAACCTCTTCCGCAGCCTGGTGGGCTTCGACGAGAAGTCCAAGCTGCGCATGGAGGCGGCCGAGAGCATCGAGTCCTCGGACAACCAGCACTTCACCGTCAAGCTGAAGCCGGGCTGGAAGTTCCACAACGGCGAGCCGCAGACCGCCGCGTCCTTCGTCGACGCGTGGAACTGGGCGTCCAACGGCAAGAACGCCCAGCTGAACGCCTCCTGGTTCGAGCCGATCAAGGGCTACGCGGACGTCCACCCGGAGAAGGGCGACCCGAAGGCCGACAAGCTGGAGGGCCTGAAGGTCGTCAGCGACCTCGAGTTCACCATCGAGCTGACGAAGCCTGTCTCCACCTTCAAGGAGCAGCTCTTCTACGACGCCTTCTCCCCGCTGCCCAAGGCGTTCTACAAGGACACCAAGGCGTTCGGCGAGCACCCGATCGGCAACGGCCCGTACCAGATGGACGGGGACTGGTCGCACAAGGTCGAGTTCAAGACCAAGAAGTTCGCCGACTACAAGGGTGACGACAAGCCGAAGAACGGCGGCGTCATCTTCAAGTTCTACAACAAGGACGACGCGGCCTACAACGACCTCGTCTCCGACAAGCTCGACATCATGTATCAGGTGCCCAACTCCATGGCGGGCCAGTTCAAGAACGACCTGGGCAAGCGCGCCATCAGCCAGATGTTCGGTGGCAACACCAACATCTCCTTCCCGCTGTACGAGGGCGACTGGGGCAAGCCGGAGAAGGTGAAGGTCCGTCAGGGCCTGTCCATGGCGATCGACCGCGAGACCATCGCCAAGACCGCGCTCAAGGGCAGCAAGGACGCGGCCGACGGCATCACCCCGAAGGTCGTCGAGGGCTACCAGGCCAACTCCTGTGGTGAGTTCTGCAAGTTCAACCCCACCAAGGCCAAGGAGCTCATCAAGGAGGGCGGCGGCGTTCCGGGCAACAAGGTCACCCTCACCTACAACGCCGACGGCGCCAACAAGGAGTGGGCGGACGCGGTCTGCAACGACATCCGTCAGAACGGCGGCGTCGAGTGCGTGACCGACCCGAAGCCGACCTTCCAGCAGGCCCGCACGGACATCACCGAGCGCCACATGAAGAGCGCCTTCCGCATGGCCTGGGTGCAGGACTTCCCGAACATCCAGAACTTCATCTCCGCGCAGTACCGGACCAAGGCCGGTGCCAATGACATGGAGTTCAGCAACAAGGATGTCGACGAGCTGATGGACAAGGCCGACGCGGCCAAGACCATCGAGGAGTCGAACAAGCTCTACGCCGAGGCCGAGAAGAAGATCCTCCAGGAGAGCATGCCCTCCATCCCGCTGTTCTTCGACCACACCCTCGCCGGCTACTCCAAGAAGGTGCAGAACGTGAAGTTCGACTCCTTCCGCCAGGCGATCTGGACCGACGTCGAGGTCAAGAAGTAACCGGGACAGGCTTGCAGTGACGTAAGGCCCGGCGGCCGCCCTCCTCCCACAGGAACACGGGGGCGGCTGCCGGGCCCCGTCGGCGACAGGAGGAACCATGGGGCGCTTTGTCGCGAGGCGACTGCTCCAGATGATCCCGGTCTTCATCGGGACCACTTTGCTCATTTTCTTGATGGTGTATTCGCTGCCTGGCGACCCCGTCAAATCGCTCTTCGGCCCCAAGGCGGCCGACCCGGCGACGGTCGAGAGACTGCGCCACCAGTACGGCCTCGACAAGCCGTTGCTCGAGCAGTACTGGAACTATCTCTCCGGCCTCTTCAAGGGGGACTTCGGACAGAGCTTCACCGGCCGCCCGGTCGCCGACCTGATGGCTGATGCTTTCCCCGTCACCATCAGACTGGCCCTGCTGGCCTTCGCCTTCGAGGTCGTCGTGGGCATCGCGCTCGGCGTCGTCACGGGCCTCAAGCGCGGCAAGTTCCTGGACCAGTTCGTGCTCGTGCTCACCCTGATCGTGGTCTCGATCCCGGTCTTCGTCATCGGCTTCGTCACCCAGTTCCTGCTGGGCTTGAAGTGGCATGTGATCACGCCGACAGTCCAGGACTCCGAGAACCTCGGTCAGTTGATGATCCCGGCCATCGTGCTCGCCGCACTCTCGCTGGCGTACGTCACCCGGCTCACGCGCACCACCGTGGGGGAGAACCTCCGCGCCGACTACATGCGCACCGCCGTGGCCAAGGGCCTGCCGCGCAAGCGCGTCATCGGGGTGCACCTGATGCGCAACTCCCTCATTCCTGTCGTCACGTTCCTCGGCACCGACCTCGGCATGCTGATGGGCGGCGCCATCGTCACCGAGGGCATCTTCAACATCCAGGGCGTGGGCAACACGCTCTTCCGGTCCATCCAGACCAGTGAAGGCCCCACCGTGGTGGGCATCGTGACCGTGCTCGTGCTCGTCTACCTCGTGAGCAGCCTGGTCGTCGATCTGCTGTACGCCGTCCTGGACCCGAGGATCCGTTATGCCTGACAACAAGCCCCAGCAGGTGGCCTCCGCCAGTGTGAGCGTGGACGCCTCGCTCACAGACGTCGCCGCCGTTGCCGAACTCGCTTCGATGGCGGACAAGAAGGACAGCGGCAACAAGCCCCGTAGCCTCGGCCAGGACGCCTGGCGTGAGCTCCGCGGCAGCTGGCTGTTCTGGACCTCCGGCGTGCTGCTGGTCATCCTCATCGCCATGGCGGCGTTCCCCACACTCTTCACCGACGTGGACCCCCGCCAGGCCGACCTTCGCAACCACTTCCTCGGTGCCCCGAACTGGACGCACTTCTTCCAAGAAGACTGGTTCGGCTACAACATCCAGGGCCAGAGCGTCTACGCCCGCACGGTCCATGGCGCCCGTGCCTCGATCATCGTCGGCGTCTGCGTGACCCTCGCGGTCACCCTCTTCGGTGGCCTCGTCGGAATGCTCGCCGGCTACTTCGGCGGCTGGGTCGACGGCCTCCTCTCGCGCGTCACCGACATCTTCTTCGGCATCCCGCTGCTGCTCGGTGGCCTGACGCTGCTTCAGGCGTTCACCCACCGCACGGTGTGGACCGTGACGCTCGGTCTCGCCGCCTTCGGCTGGATGCAGATCGCCCGCGTCATGCGCGGCGCGGTCATCACGCAGAAGCAGGCCGACTTCGTGACGGCCGCACGGGCGCTGGGCGCGGGCACGGGCCGGATCCTCTTCCGGCACATCCTGCCCAACGTCATCGGGCCGGTGATCGTCGTCGCCACCATCGCGCTCGGAGGCTACATCTCCACCGAGGCCACCCTGTCGTACCTCGGCATCGGCCTGCAGGACCCGGTCGTCTCCTGGGGCGTCGACATTGCCGCCGGTCAGCCCCAGCTGCGCGACGCCCCGCACACCCTGCTCGTTCCGGCAGGCTTCCTGAGCCTCACGGTGCTCGCGTTCATCCTGCTCGGCGACGCGGTGCGCGACGCCCTCGACCCCAAGCTGCGCTGAGGGAGGCGTACGTGACCACTATGGAGAAGACCGCGAACGTTCCCGAGCCGAGGGCCGGGGACGACACCGCTCCCCTGCTGGAAGTCCGCGACCTGCACGTGGAGTTCCACACCCGGGACGGCGTCGCCAAGGCCGTCAACGGCGTCAACTACTCGGTCAGCGCGGGCGAGACCCTCGCCGTGCTGGGCGAGTCGGGCTCCGGCAAGTCCGTGACCGCGCAGGCCATCATGGGCATCCTCGACATGCCGCCGGGGAAGATCCCGCAGGGCGAGATCCTCTTCCGCGGCCAGGACATGCTCAAGATGTCCGGCGAGGAGCGCCGGAAGATCCGTGGCAGCAAGATCGCCATGATCTTCCAGGACGCGCTGTCCTCGCTGAACCCGGTGCTCAGCGTCGGCTACCAGCTCGGCGAGATGTACCGCGTGCACCAGGGCCTCTCCAAGAAGGAGGCCAAGGCCAAGGCCATCGACCTGATGGACCGGGTGCGCATCCCGGCGGCCAAGGAGCGCGTCAACGACTATCCGCACCAGTTCTCGGGCGGTATGCGGCAGCGCATCATGATCGCGATGGCGCTGGCGCTGGAGCCGGACCTGATCATCGCGGACGAGCCGACGACGGCCCTGGACGTGACCGTCCAGGCGCAGGTGATGGACCTGCTCGCGGAGCTGCAGCGCGAGTACAACATGGGTCTCATCCTGATCACCCACGACCTGGGCGTGGTGGCCGACGTCGCCGACAAGATCGCGGTGATGTACGCGGGCCGGATCGTCGAGACCGCCCCGGTGAACGAGCTGTACAAGCGGCCCGCGCACCCGTACACCCGCGGCCTGCTGGACTCGATCCCGCGCCTGGACCAGAAGGGCCAGGAGCTCTACGCGATCAAGGGTCTGCCGCCCAACCTGCTGCACATCCCCACCGGCTGCGCGTTCAACCCCCGTTGCCCCAAGGCCACGGACCTGTGCCGCACCGACATCCCGGCGCTGCACCAGGTCACCGAGAAGGACGGCGCGGAGCTGGCCGGCCGCGGCAGCGCGTGCCACTTCTGGAAGGAGACGATCCATGGCTGAGAACAGCAAGAAGTCAGAGGCCGTGGACGCGACTCCGAACGTCTCCGAGGTCGAGGTCAGCGACGCGAGCACGACCGCCGAGGTCGAGGCCGTCCTCGACGCCCCGGTCGAGCGCGGCGAGCCGATCCTGCAGGTGCGCAACCTGGTCAAGCACTTCCCGCTGACCCAGGGCATCCTCTTCAAGAAGCAGGTCGGCGCGGTCAAGGCCGTCGACGGCGTCTCCTTCGACCTCTACCAGGGCGAGACCCTCGGCATCGTCGGCGAGTCCGGCTGTGGCAAGTCCACGGTCGCCAAGCTGCTGATGACCCTGGAGACGGCCACCTCCGGCGAGGTCTTCTACAAGGGCCAGGACA
>NZ_JBFQGI010000014.1:0-66666 GCF_040932295.1 Streptomyces sp. C36
AATATTAAAAAAGCTCTGATGTGTGGACTTCGGTTCACACATCAGAGCTTTTTTGTTTTCACGATGAACTGTGCGGAGTCATGCGGCGTTAACGTCGCGCGGGCACCATCCGCGGCATGGGGACTGAAGAACGGCTGGCAGCCGCAGGGGTAGGGCCCGGAGATGACGTCGTCGTGCCGTCGTACGCGCCTGCCGCGGTCGCGGAGGCGGTCCGCGCACTCGGGGCGCAGCCCGTCTTCGCCGACATCGATCCGGCCAGCTACTGCCTCGACCCCGCCTCGGCGGCCGGCGCCATGACGCTTCGTACCGCCGCCGTCGTGGCCGTACACCTCTTCGGCCACCCTGCCGACCTGACGGCCCTGCGGCTCGTCGCCGCCGCCCACGACGCGCTTCTCGTCGAGCACATGGACACCCCATCTCCCACAGACCCCGCTGCTCTCACCCGTACGGAGGCGGAGACGTCCCGGCGTCGGGCCAACGCCGCGTATCTCAGCTCTCGTCTGACCGGCGTCCTCACGCCTGTCGTCGCCTCTGGGGTCGTGCATCGCTACGACTCCTACGTCGTACGCGTCCCCGGCAACGGCCGACCGGACCGGGATGCCTTCGCGCGTGCTCTTCGCGCTCGTGGCGTGCGGTGCCGGGTGCCCGTACGGACGCCCGTGTACCGCATGCCGCCGTTCCGCCGGGAGTTGTGGCTGCCGGAGGCCGAGCGGGCCGCCGGTGAATGCCTCGAGCTGCCCGTGGACGCGGAGCTGACGCGGCGGGACCTGCAGCGTCTGGTCTCGGCGTGCAACGCTCTGGGCGGTCTGGTTCCGCTTGCCGCGGCCTAGTGGTCAAAAGCCCGTGCGAGCATCGGGTATGCTTTATCTCGTTGCTGGCCCCAATAGCTCAGTCGGCAGAGCGTCTCCATGGTAAGGAGAAGGTCAACGGTTCGATTCCGTTTTGGGGCTCCATAGCAAGAAGGCCCCCGCCATTCGGCGGGGGCCTTCTTGCTGTCGTCACTCCTGCGGTTCGGGGACGCGCATCGCGAGGATGGCCATGTCGTCCGAGGCCGGTTCGGCGGCGAAACGTTCGACCGCGCGCAGGATCCGGGCGGCGACGGCGCCCGCCGTGAGACCCGTACACGTCGTCAGGACGTCGGTCAGGCCGTCGTCGCCCAGCATGCGGGTTCCCTCGCGGCGCTCGGTGACGCCGTCCGTGACGCAGAGCAGGACGTCGCCGGGGTCCAGAGTGACGGTCTGTTCGTACAGCTCGAGGTCCTCCATGACGCCCAGCAGCGGTTGCGGATCGGCGGCGGGCTCGACGGTGCCGTCCTGGCGCAGGCGCAGCGGGAGCGGGTGCCCGGCGCAGACCACCTTCAGGAGGGCGCTGCCGTCGGGCTGGGGCCACAGCTCGCCGTAGAGGAGCGTGAGGAAGCGGCTGCGGGCGCCCTCGTCGAGGATGGCCGCGTTCAGCCGCTGCAGCACCGCGGGGCCTCCGAAGCCCTCGCGGGCCAGCAGGCGCAGGGCGTGGCGGGCCAGGCCGGTGACGGCGGCGGCCTCCGGTCCGGTGCCGCAGACGTCGCCGATCGCGAAGCCGTACGCGCCGTCGCGGATGGGGAAGATGTCGTAGAAGTCGCCGCCGACCTCGTTGCCCTCGCCCGCCGCGCGGTAGATGACCTCGACCTCCACGCCGGGGACGTCCGGCAGTTCGGGCGGGAGGAGGCTGCGCTGGAGGCTCTGGCTGATGGCGGTGCGCTCGCTGTAGAGCCGGGCGTTGTCCAGCGCGAGCGCGGCCCGGCGGGAGAGGTCCTCGGCGAGTTCCAGGATCTCCTGGCGGAAGTGGTCGTCGGTGGGCTTGCCGAGGGTGAGCATGCCGATGACGCGGTTGCGGGCGACGAGCGGCAGGACGACCGTCTCGCCGCCGACGGCGGCCGCGGTGGCGAGCGAGGTGCCGGGGGCGGGCATGTTGCCCGTGGTGTCGGCGAGGCCGAGGCTGCGCAGGGAGGTGCGCAGGGCGGCGGAATGGGCGGCCTCGGTGGGGGCGGTCCAGACGCGGGCGCCGGGGGTGGGGACCGGTTCGGGCGGGGCGACCTTGACCAGCAGGGCCTTGAGGCCGTCGATGCGGTCCTCGTCCTCGTGCAGGACGTAGGAGAGCTCCGGCTCCGAGGACTGGTCGGCGATGGTGTAGACGGCGCACCAGGCGGCGAGGGTGGGGACGGTCATCTGGGCCATGAGGGCCAGCGTCTGGTCCCGGTCGAGGGTGCCGGCGAGCAGGTCGGAGGCCTCGACGAGGAAGGAGAGCGAGCCGCGGCGGAGGCGTTCCAGCTCGCCGAGGCGGGCGGATTCGACGGCCAGGGCGATGCGGTCGGCGGCGAACTGCAGGCGCAGGGCTTCTTCGTTGCCGTAGCGCCGGGGCGACTCGGCGGCGACGCCGAGCGAGCCGGTGAGGCGGCCCTCGACCTTGAGGGGAACGGTGACGACCGAGCGCATGCCGGTGTCGTTGAGGAGGGGCACGGCGCCGGGGACGGCGGCGAGGTCGTCGTGGACGGCCGGCATCCGCGCGGAGCCGTAGCGTCCGGTGCCGGCTTCGACGGGGACGCGGGCGAAGCGCTGGCGGGTGGAGGGCAGGCCGGTGGAGGCGCGGACCTCCAGCTCCGTCTCGTCGTCGGTGGCGAGCAGCAGGTAGGCGGAGTCGCCGTCGAGCATGTCGCGCGCCCGTTCGACGGTGCGCTGGAGCAGTCCGTCGAGGTCGTCGGGGGCGGGGGAGCCGATGAAGACCTCGAAGGGGTCGGCGGAGGTGCCGCGCTCGCCGGTGCCCGAATCGCCGGCGGGGGAGCGGGGCGGGCTCTGCAGGACAGCGCGCTCCTCGTCCCGGACGAGCAGGCAGACGGTCGAGGGGGCGCCGGAGGTGTCGCGGACGCGCAGGTGGGAGGCGTAGACGGGGAGGACGCGGCCGTCCGCGCCCCTTATGCCGTAGGAGCCTTCCCAGCGGGAGAGGCGCAAGGCCTCGGCGATGCCGGTGGAGGTGCCGGGGGTGTGGGGCCAGGCGGCGAGGTCGGTCAGCGGCTTGCCGAGGATCTGGTCCGGTGGGAAGCCGAAGAGTTCGTGGGCGTCCTCGTTCCAGGCGGTGATGGCGCCCGCGCGGTCGATCTGGACGACGGCGACGCGGACGCGGGTGTCGGCGAGCGGGAGCGCCTCGGCGGGGAGCGCGGGGCCGGCGGAGCGGGTGCCGGCCGGGCGGTCGGGCAGGTCGAGGCGGAACCACACGGTCTTCGCGGTGGCGGTGTACTCGACGCCCCAGCGGGAGGCGATGGCCGCGCACAGGAGCAGGCCGCGGCCGCCCTCGCGGTCCACGCTACCGAACTGGCGTCCGGGTTCCTGCAGCGGAACTTCGCGTTCGGGGTAACGGTCCGCAACCTCCACCCGCACACCGGTGTTCATACGTACGCAGAGCACGTCCGCATGAGTGCCTGCGTGGACGACGGCATTGGTGACGAGTTCGCTGGTCAGGACGACGGCGTCGTCGATGATGTCGGGGAAGCCCCAGCCCTGGAGGGTGTCCCGGACGAAGGCCCGGGCGGCGGCGACCGAGCGTCCGACCGGCTCGAAGGTGGCGGCTGCCCGCGCGGTGATCACAGGTCTCCTCGTGTACGTCTCGGCGATCTGCTCACCCATGTGCAGCGCCCCTCCATTGCCCTGGCCGGATGCCAGGTTACTTACCTCCGCCGGGTGCGCGGATGGCGGTGCACAGGGATTCCACCTTGCGGGGTGCGGGCGGACCGTGTGCGATGCTGCCGACTGTTATGGCCTGGTAGGGCCGGGGTGAAACACTGGGAAAGCTTGAAGCGGAAGCCCGGCGAGAATGATCGACCCAGCGGGAGGGACACGGTGGAGTCTGGCGCAGCGGCGCGGGGCGCAAGCACGCGCGCGAAGGGCGGACGGTCCCGGCCCAATGGAACCACGGAGGTGGACGCCGCAGCGCTGAACCGGTTGCTGTCGGCGCTCGAGGCGATGCGGGACGGGAACTTCCGCAAGCGCCTGACGGTCTCCGGCGACGGCGTGATGGCCGAGATCGCCGCCGTGTTCAACGAGGTGGCGGACCGTAATCTCCAGCTGACCGGTGAGCTGGCCCGGGTGCGGCGGGTGGTCGGTCGTGAGGGAAAGCTCACCGAGCGCCTGGAGGTCGGGGCCTGCGAGGGCGCCTGGGCGGCGGCGATCGACGCGTCCAACGCCCTGGTGGACGATCTGGTGCGGCCGGTGTCCGAGGTGGGCCGGGTGCTGTCGGCGGTGGCCGAGGGCGACCTGGAGCAGCGGATGGACCTGCGCTCCCAGGGCGCGGACGGCGCGGCGCATCCGCTGCGGGGCGAGTTCCTGAAGGTCGGGCGTACGGTCAACGGCCTGGTGGACCAGCTCTCGGCGTTCACCGACGAGGTGACCCGGGTGGCCAGCGAGGTGGGTACCGAGGGCAAGCTCGGCGGCCAGGCCAGGGTTCGCGGAATGTCCGGCTCGTGGAAGGACCTCACGGACTCCGTCAACACGATGGCGTCCCGGCTGACCGCCCAGGTGCGTGACATCGCGCTGGTGACGACCGCGGTCGCCAAGGGCGATCTCTCCCGCAAGGTCACGGTCCATGTGGCCGGAGAGATGCTGGAGCTGAAGAACACCGTCAACACGATGGTCGACCAGCTGTCCTCCTTCGCCTCCGAGGTCACGCGCGTGGCCCGGGAGGTGGGCACGGAGGGCGAGCTGGGCGGCCAGGCGCAGGTGCCGGGGGTCGCCGGGGTCTGGAAGGACCTCACCGACTCGGTCAACCTCATGGCGGGCAACCTCACCGCCCAGGTGCGCGGCATCGCGCAGGTGACGACGGCCGTCGCGAACGGCGACCTGTCGCAGAAGGTCACGGTGACGGCGCGCGGCGAGGTCGCGCAACTGGCCGAGACGATCAACCAGATGACGGAGACGCTGCGCACCTTCGCCGACGAGGTCACCCGGGTGGCCAACGAGGTGGGTGCCGAGGGCCGGCTGGGCGGTCAGGCGGCGGTGCCGGGTGCGGCGGGTACGTGGAAGGACCTCACCGATTCGGTGAACACCGCCTTCCGTAACCTCACCGGTCAGGTGCGGGACATCGCGCAGGTGACCACGGCGGTGGCCAACGGAGATCTGGGCCAGAAGGTGACCGTCGACGTCTCCGGCGAGATGCTGGAGCTGAAGAACACCGTCAACGGCATGGTGGACCAGCTCCAGTCCTTCGGCGCCGAAGTGACGCGTGTGGCGCGGGAGATCGGTGTCGAGGGCGAGCTCGGCGGTCAGGCGGCGGTGCCGGGTGCGGCGGGTACGTGGAAGGACCTCACCGATTCGGTGAACACCGCCTTCCGTAACCTCACCGGCCAGGTCCGCAACATCGCCCAGGTGACCACGGCCGTCGCGAACGGCGACCTGTCGCAGAAGGTCACCGTCGATGTCTCCGGCGAGATGCTGCAGTTGAAGAACACCGTCAACACGATGGTGGACCAGCTCTCGTCCTTCGCCGACCAGGTCACCAGGATGGCGCGGGACGTGGGCACGGAGGGCCGGCTCGGCGGCCAGGCCCGCGTGGACGGCGTCAGCGGCACCTGGAAGGAGCTGACCGACTCCGTCAACTTCATGGCGGGCAACCTCACTTCCCAGGTGCGGCAGATCGCCCAGGTGACCACGGCGGTGGCGCGCGGTGATCTGTCGCAGAAGATCGATGTGGACGCCCGGGGCGAGATCCTGGAGCTGAAGAGCACCATCAACACCATGGTCGACCAGCTCTCCGCCTTCGCCGAGCAGGTCACGCGGGTGGCCCGCGAGGTCGGCACCGACGGCCGGCTCGGCGGGCAGGCGCAGGTCCCGGGCGTGGCGGGCGTATGGCGTGACCTGACGGACTCGGTCAACGGCATGGCGGGCAACCTGACAGCCCAGGTCCGCAACATCGCCCAGGTCGCCACGGCGGTGGCGCGTGGTGATCTGTCGCAGAAGATCGATGTGGACGCCCGGGGCGAGATCCTGGAGCTGAAGAACACCATCAACACGATGGTCGACCAGCTGTCGTCCTTCGCCGACCAGGTCACGCGGGTGGCCCGGGAGGTGGGCACCGAGGGCATCCTGGGCGGCCAGGCGGAGGTCCAGGGGGTCTCCGGCACCTGGAAGGACCTCACGCAGTCGGTCAACTTCATGGCCAACAACCTGACATCGCAGGTCCGCAACATCGCCGAGGTCACCACGGCGGTCGCCAAGGGCGACCTGTCGAAGAAGATCACCGTCGACGCCAAGGGCGAGATCCTCGAGCTGGTCACCACCGTGAACACCATGGTCGACCAGCTGTCGGACTTCGCCGAGCAGGTCACCCGGGTCGCCCGCGAGGTGGGCACCGAGGGCCAGCTGGGCGGTCAGGCGCGGGTGCGCGACGTCACCGGCATCTGGAAGGACCTCAGCGACAACGTCAACCTGATGGCCAACAACCTGACCAGCCAGGTGCGCAACATCTCGCAGGTCGCCGGCGCGGTCGCCAACGGCGACCTCACCAAGAAGGTCACCGTCGAGGCGCGCGGCGAGGTCGCCCAGCTCGCCGACACCGTCAACACGATGGTCACCACCCTGTCGTCCTTCGCCGACGAGGTCACGCGCGTGGCCCGCGAGGTGGGCACCGACGGCATCCTCGGCGGCCAGGCGCGGGTGCCCGGCGTGAGCGGCACCTGGAAGGACCTCACCGAGTCGGTGAACTCGATGGCGTCCAACCTGACCGGCCAGGTCCGCAACATCGCCATGGTGACCACCGCCATCGCGCAGGGCGATCTCACCAAGAAGATCGACATCGACGCGCGGGGGGAGATCCTCCAGCTGAAGACGACCATCAACACGATGGTCGACCAGCTGTCCTCCTTCGCCGACCAGGTCACCCGCGTCGCCCGCGAGGTGGGCACCGAGGGGCAGCTCGGCGGCCAGGCCCGGGTGCGCGACGTCGACGGCACCTGGCGCGACCTGACGGAGTCGGTCAACGAGATGGCGGGCAACCTCACCCGCCAGGTGCGGGCCATCGCCGAGGTCGCCACGGCCGTGACCCGCGGCGACCTCAACCTCAAGATCGACGTCGATGCGGCCGGCGAGATCCTGGAGCTCCAGGACAACATCAACACGATGATCGCCAACCTCCGCGAGACCACGCTGGCCAACAAGGAGCAGGACTGGCTCAAGGGCAACCTCGCCCGGATCTCGGGCCTCATGCAGGGCCGCCGCGACCTGCAGGACGTGGCGGGGCTCATCATGAGCGAGCTCACCCCGGTCGTCTCCGCGCAGCACGGCGCGTTCTTCCTGGCGATGCCCACGGACCCGCAGGAGGCCGAGCGGGACGAGGACGCCTACGAGCTGCGCATGCTCGGCTCGTACGGCTACTCGATGGGCGCCATGCCCACCTCCTTCCGGCCGGGCGAGTCGCTCATCGGAACGGCGGCCAAGGAGAAGCGGACGATCCTGGTGGAGAACGTCCCGCCGGGCTATCTGAAGATCGCCTCCGGGCTGGGCGAGGCGCCGCCGGCCCATGTGATCGTGCTGCCGGTGCTGTTCGAGGGCCAGGTGCTGGGCGTGATCGAGCTGGCGTCCTTCTATCCGTTCGCCCAGATCCAGAAGGACTTCCTGAGCCAGATCGCCGAGATGATCGGCACCAGCGTCAACACCATCAGCGTGAACACCAAGACCGAGGTGCTGCTCAAGCAGTCGCAGGAGCTGACCGAGCAACTGCGCGAGCGGTCGGCCGAGCTGGAGAACCGGCAGAAGGCCCTGGAGATCTCCAACGCCGAGCTGGAGGAGAAGTCCGAGCGGCTGGCCCGGCAGAACCGCGACATCGAGGTCAAGAACACCGAGATCGAGGAGGCCCGGCAGGTGCTGGAGGAGCGCGCCGAGCAGCTCGCGGTCTCCATGCGCTACAAGTCCGAGTTCCTGGCCAATATGTCGCACGAGCTGCGCACCCCGCTCAACTCGCTGCTGATCCTGGCCAAGCTGCTCGCCGACAACGCCGAGGGCAACCTCTCCCCGAAGCAGGTCGAGTTCGCCGACACCATCCACGGCGCGGGCTCGGACCTGCTGCAGCTGATCAACGACATCCTGGACCTGTCCAAGGTCGAGGCGGGCAAGATGGACGTCAGCCCGAGCAGGATCGCGCTGGTCCAGCTCGTGGACTATGTGGAGGCGACGTTCCGGCCGCTGACGGCGGAGAAGGGCCTGGACTTCTCGGTACGGGTCTCGCCGGAGCTCCCGGCCACGCTCCACACCGACGAGCAGCGGCTGCTGCAGGTGCTGCGCAACCTGCTCTCGAACGCGGTGAAGTTCACCGACACGGGCGCCGTCGAGCTGGTCATCCGCCCGGCCGGCGCGGACGTGCCGGACAGCATCCGGGAACAGCTGCTGGAGGCCGGTTCGCTGCGCGACGCGGACGGCGAGATGATCGCCTTCTCCGTCACCGACACCGGCATCGGCATCGCGGCCAGCAAGATGCGGGTCATCTTCGAGGCGTTCAAGCAGGCGGACGGCACCACCAGCCGCAAGTACGGCGGCACGGGCCTGGGGCTGTCCATCAGCCGGGAGATCGCGCGGCTGCTGGGCGGTGAGATCGACGCGGCCAGCGAGCCGGGCCGGGGCTCGACGTTCACGCTCTACCTGCCGCTCAACCCCGGCGAGCTGCCGCCGCACGCGTACCCGCAGCCGGAGTCCGGCGGTGCCGTCGCCGGCCTGGCGGCGGCGGGCGGGGGCGAGATGGAGAGCTCGCCCGCGCGGCAGGCCGCGGGGCTCGTCCTGCGTCGCCGCCGGGCCGCGCAGGCGGCCGGGCAGGCCCAGGCGCTGTCCGGGGCCGCCCCCGGCGAGAGCCCGGTCCCGGGCGCGCGGACGTCCCGTACGGCCCCCGCGCCGCACGAGCCGTGGCTGACCGGCGCGCTCACCGGCATGGGCCAGCCCGCGGAGACCGGTTTCGGCGGCACGTTCCACGGCGAGAAGGTGCTGATCGTCGACGACGACATCCGCAACGTCTTCGCCCTCACCAGCGTGCTGGAACAGCACGGGCTGTCGGTGCTCTACGCGGAGAACGGCCGTGAGGGGATCGAGGTGCTGGAGCAGCACGACGACGTCGTGGTGGTCCTGATGGACATCATGATGCCGGAGATGGACGGCTACGCCACGACGGCCGCGATTCGCAGGATGCCGCAGTTCGCGGGGCTGCCGATCATCGCGCTGACGGCGAAGGCGATGAAGGGGGACCGGGAGAAGAGCATCGATGCCGGTGCGTCCGACTATGTCACGAAACCGGTCGATACAGATCATCTTCTGACGGTGATGGAGCAGTGGATGCGCGCAGAGTGACGGAATCTTGTTCACCGTTTGACGATCTGCTGACGGAGTGTGGCCGAGCACGTGTGGGGCGGCGGCATTCGGGGAACCTTCTGGTCTCCCGCCGCGTTTCCGCTACGTGCACAGTGACATCGCGGTGACAGGGTGTGGTGACGGCCGGGGTGCGGCTACCATGACCGGCACAAGGACGGGCGGCGCAAGGGAGTCGTCCCCTGGGGCGGCGCCCGGTACTTCCCCCGGCTCATCGAGCTGGGGAGACCCCAAGCCGGGACGAGGAGGACGGGGCATGGTGCAGAAGGCCAAGATCCTCCTGGTCGATGACCGGCCGGAAAATCTGCTGGCGCTGGAGGCCATCCTCTCGGCGCTCGATCAGACACTGGTGCGGGCATCGTCAGGGGAGGAAGCGCTCAAGGCGCTGCTGACGGACGACTTCGCGGTGATCCTGCTGGACGTTCAGATGCCCGGCATGGACGGCTTCGAGACCGCCGCGCACATCAAGCGGCGGGAGCGGACCCGGGACATCCCGATCATCTTCCTCACCGCCATCAACCACGGGCCCCACCACACCTTCCGCGGCTACGCCGCCGGCGCGGTGGACTACATCTCCAAGCCCTTCGACCCGTGGGTACTGCGCGCCAAGGTCTCGGTCTTCGTCGAGCTGTACATGAAGAACTGCCAGCTGCGCGAGCAGGCCTCCCTGCTGCGCCTGCAGCTGGAGAGCGGCCAGTCCGGCCGCGCCGGGGCGATAGAACCGCAGGAGCCGGCCGGCCTGCTCGCGGAGCTCTCCGCGCGGCTCGCCGCCGTCGAGGAGCAGGCCGAGGCGCTCTCCAAACAGCTGGACGAGTCCGCCGACGCCGCCGCGGTCGCCACCGCCGCCCATCTGGAGCGCAAGCTCACCGGGCTGCGGCGGGCCCTCGACGCCCTGGAGCCCGGCACCGGCAGCGGCGCGAGCCCGCTCCCCGCGCCGAACTGATGACGCCCCGCCACCCTGCTCCTTGACGCCGTGTCACCCTTGTCACCACAGCACCACGACACGAACGGGTGAACGCCCGGCCGCACGTGTACCGCGCGACCGACACCGGTAATCTCGGCACCATGGCCTCACGTACGTCCGGCAAGGGTTCCCAGAGCACCGCGGGCAACTCCAAGCAGCGCGCCGGACGTCCCGGGGGCGCCGCCAAGAAGGCGCCCGCCAAGGCGCCCGCGAAGAAGGCGCCCGCCAAGTCGGCGGGCCGTCCGCCGGCGCGCAAGGCGACCACCAGGAAGCCCGCCGCCAAGGCGGCGCCCAAGCCACCCGGCGGCGCCCGCCGCGTCGGGGCCGGGCTGGCGCACGGCGCCGGCGCGCTGTTCCGCGGCGTCGGCCGCGGCGCCAAGGGACTGGACCCGGCCCACCGCAAGGACGGGCTCGCCCTGCTCCTGCTCGGCGCGGCGCTCGTCGTCGCCGCCGGCACCTGGTCGACGCTCGACGGCCCCGTGGGCGACCTCATAAGACTGCTCGTCACCGGCGCGTTCGGCCGCCTCGACCTGGTCGTGCCCGTACTCCTCGGCATCATCGCCGTCCGGCTCTTCCGCCATCCCGAGCGGCCCGAGGCCAACGGACGGATCGTCATCGGCCTGTCCGCGCTGGTCGTCGGCGTCCTCGGACAGGTCCACGTGGCCTGCGGGTCGCCCGGCCGCGGCGACGGCTCACAGGCCCTGCAGGACGCCGGCGGCCTGATCGGCTGGGCCGCCTCCAAGCCCCTGCTCTACTCGGTCGGCGAGGTCCTGGCCGTACCCCTGCTGGCCCTGCTCACGATCTTCGGGCTGCTGGTGGTCACCGCGACACCCGTCAACGCCATCCCGCGACGGCTGCGGCAGCTCGGCGTGCGCCTGGGCGTCATCGAACCCGGACCGGGCGAGTACGACGCGCGCGCCGAGGAGGCCTACGCCGAGTACGACGACGAGTGGCGCGACGCCGCGCCCGCCCGCCGCCCCCGCCGCGCGCCCGCCGCCGGCCCCGAGGCCGCCGAGGCGCAGGAGCTCGGCAAGCGCCGCACTCCGCGCCGCACGCCCGTCGCGCCCCCGGCGGGCCGCGAGCCCGACGCGGTGGACCTCGCCGCTGCGGCCGCGGCGGCGCTGGACGGAGCCGTCCTGCACGGCGTCCAGCCCTCCCCACTGGTGGCCGACCTCAGCAGCGGGATCTCGCCGGACGGCGGCCGGACCGGCGCCCCCGCGCCCGCCCGCGGCGCCGGACGCGCGGGACGGGCCGCCCCCGAGCAGACCCCCGCCGCCGTACCCGACCTCACCAAGCCCGCGCCCGAACCCACCGGCGGGCTGCCCGCGCGGGCCGAGCAGCTCCAGCTCGCCGGGGACATCACCTACTCCCTGCCCTCGCTCGACCTGCTGGAGCGCGGCGGCCCGGGCAAATCCCGCAGCGCCGCCAACGACGCCATAGTGGCCGCGCTGACCAACGTCTTCGCGGAATTCAAGGTCGACGCGGCCGTCACCGGCTTCACCCGGGGCCCGACGGTCACGCGCTACGAGGTCGAGCTGGGCCCGGCCGTCAAGGTCGAGCGGATCACCGCGCTCACCAAGAACATCGCCTACGCCGTCGCCAGCCCCGACGTACGGATCATCAGCCCCATCCCCGGCAAGTCGGCCGTCGGCATCGAGATCCCCAACACCGACCGCGAAATGGTCAACCTCGGCGACGTGCTGCGCCTGGCGGCCGCGGCCGAGGACGACCACCCGATGCTCGTCGCGCTCGGCAAGAACGTCGAGGGCGGCTACGAGATGGCCAACCTGGCGAAGATGCCGCACATCCTGGTGGCCGGCGCCACCGGCTCCGGCAAGTCGTCCTGCATCAACTGCCTGATCACCTCGCTGATGGTGCGCGCCACCCCCGAGGACGTACGGATGGTGCTCGTCGACCCCAAGCGCGTCGAGCTGACCGCCTACGAGGGCATCCCGCACCTGATCACGCCGATCATCACCAACCCCAAGCGCGCCGCCGAGGCCCTGCAGTGGGTCGTACGCGAGATGGACCTGCGCTACGACGACCTGGCCGCCTACGGCTTCCGGCACATCGACGACTTCAACGCGGCCGTGCGCGCCGGAAAGGTCAAGCCGCCGGAGGGCAGCGGGCGGGAGCTGACGCCGTATCCCTATCTGCTGGTCATCGTCGACGAGCTGGCGGACCTGATGATGGTGGCCCCGCGCGACGTCGAGGACTCCATCGTCCGCATCACCCAGCTGGCGCGCGCCGCCGGCATCCACCTGGTGCTCGCCACCCAGCGGCCGTCCGTCGACGTCGTCACCGGTCTGATCAAGGCGAACGTCCCCTCCCGGCTCGCCTTCGCCACCTCCTCGCTCGCCGACAGCCGGGTCATCCTCGACCAGCCGGGCGCCGAGAAGCTGATCGGCAAGGGCGACGGGCTCTTCCTGCCCATGGGGGCCAACAAGCCGGTCCGTATGCAGGGCGCGTTCGTGACCGAGGCCGAGGTCGCCGCCGTCGTCCAGCACTGCAAGGACCAGATGACGCCCGTCTTCCGCGACGACGTCACCGTGGGCACGGCGAAGAAGAAGGAGATCGACGAGGACATCGGCGACGACCTCGATCTGCTGTGCCAGGCCGCCGAGCTGGTCGTCTCCACCCAGTTCGGCTCGACCTCGATGTTGCAGCGGAAATTGCGTGTGGGATTCGCCAAGGCGGGCAGACTGATGGATCTGATGGAGTCACGCGGCATCGTGGGGCCCAGCGAGGGCTCCAAGGCGCGTGATGTGCTCGTCAAACCGGACGACCTGGACGGGGTCCTGGCGGTCATCCGCGGGGACGTCTCCTAGCCGTCGCAAAAGATCCCTGACCAACCGTTGCTCTCGAGCATGAGCGGAGTTGAGCGAGGGGGGAGGGGCGATGTGCCACCACCGTTACGCCAGAGCATTCTGATGGCCTACAAAGTCCGGCTTCCCGCTTGCCCGACCGTTTTGTATCCCCCCTAGACTGAATCTCCAGCAGGTGGCTGCACGCTCGAAAGGCGCCCACGTGTCCCTCGGCAACTCTCCAGAAGAGGATGACCGGCCCTCCGTCGAGGACGACCGGACCCCCGTAGAGGATGACCGGCCCTCCGTCGGACGATCCCTCCAGCAAGCTCGTGTCAACGCCGGACTGACCGTGGACGAGGTCAGTTCGAACACTCGTGTACGCGTTCCGATCATTCACGCGATCGAGCAGGATGACTTCACCCGCTGTGGCGGGCGCGTCTACGCCCGAGGACACATCCGCACCCTGGCGCGGGCCGCCGGCGTCGACCCCGCCCCGCTCGTCGCGCAGTACGACGCCGAGCACGGCGGGCGCCCCGCGCCCACCCCCGCGGCGCCGCTCTTCGACGCCGAGCGCATCCGCCCCGAGCCCCGGCGGCCCAACTGGACGGCCGCCATGGTGGCCGCCATCGTCGCCGTCGTCGGTTTCGTGGGGTTCACGCTCTTCAACGGCGGAGCGGAGAGCGGCCCGGTCTCGGCCGACCCGGCCTCGAGCAAGCCGTCCGCGGCGCCCAGCCACAAGAAGAACTCCGGAAAGGTCTCCGATCCCAAGGTCGCCGACCCCAAGGCCGAGGCGTCCGCCAGCGCCATCGCCGGCGTCCCGGCCAACAAGGTCACCGTCAAGCTGACCGCCGAGAACGGCCAGACGTGGATGTCGGCCAAGGACCACAACGGCAAGCTGCTGGAGGAGGGCGTGCTCAAGCGCGGCGCGTCCAAGACCTTCACCGACAGCAAGCGGATCGACCTGGTGCTGGGCAACGCCGGGGCCGTGCAACTGTTCGTGAACGGCAAAGAGGTCAAGAACCTCGGCGACAACGGCCAGGTCCAGCGGCTGAGCTACACCCGGGGCGACCCCTCGGCGGGCTGACCGGGGCCCGGGCGGACGACGCCGGGCGCGGAGGGCCGGTGGGTGACCAGGCTCTCCGCGCCCGTCGGCCACTCGGCAGCGGATGCGGCGCCGGGACAAAGTAGGCTGAGCCCTATGCCCGAACGCCGTACCGTCGCTCTTGTCACACTTGGCTGCGCCCGTAACGAGGTGGACTCGGAGGAGCTGGCAGGCCGCTTGGCGGCGGATGGCTGGGACCTCGTCGAGGACGCCGCCGACGCCGATGTGGCCGTCGTCAACACCTGTGGCTTCGTCGAAGCCGCCAAAAAGGACTCCGTCGACGCCCTGCTCGAGGCCAACGATCTCAAGGATCATGGCCGTACCCAGGCCGTCGTGGCCGTCGGCTGCATGGCCGAGCGCTACGGCAAGGAGCTCGCCGAGGCGCTCCCCGAGGCGGACGGCGTGCTCGGCTTCGACGACTACGCCAACATCTCCGACCGCCTCCAGACCATCCTCTCCGGCGGCGTCCACGCCTCCCACACCCCGCGCGACCGGCGCAAGCTGCTGCCGATCAGCCCCTCCGAGCGGCAGGGCGCGGGCGAGGCCGGAAAGATCGCCCTGCCCGGTCACGCGCAGGCCGAGGCCCTGCCGCCGGCCGAGGAGGCCCCGGCCGACCTGCCGGAAGGCGTTGCTCCGGCCTCCGGGCCCCGGGCGCCGCTGCGCCGCAGGCTCGAGTCCAGCCCCGTCGCCTCCGTGAAGCTCGCCTCCGGCTGCGACCGGCGCTGCTCGTTCTGCGCCATCCCCTCCTTCCGCGGCTCCTTCATCTCCCGCCGCCCCTCCGACGTGCTGGGCGAGACGCGCTGGCTCGCCGAGCAGGGCGTGAAGGAGATCATGCTGGTCTCCGAGAACAACACCTCGTACGGCAAGGACCTCGGCGACATCCGCCTGCTGGAGACGCTGCTGCCGGAGCTGGCGGCGGTCGACGGCCTGGAGCGCATCCGCGTCAGCTACCTGCAGCCCGCCGAGATGCGGCCCGGCCTCATCGACGTGCTGACCTCCACGGACAAGGTCGCGCCCTACTTCGACCTGTCCTTCCAGCACTCCGCGCCCGGCGTGCTGCGCGCGATGCGGCGCTTCGGCGACACCGACCGGTTCCTGGAGCTCCTCGAGACGATCCGCGGCAAGGCGCCCCAGGCGGGCGCCCGGTCCAACTTCATCGTCGGCTTCCCCGGCGAGACCGAGGAAGACCTGGCGGAGCTGGAGCGTTTTCTGGTAGGGGCGCGCCTGGACGCCATCGGCGTCTTCGGCTACTCCGACGAGGACGGCACCGAGGCCGCCACCTACGACGGCAAGCTCGCCCCCGAGGTCGTCGCCGAGCGGCTGGCGCACATCTCGCGGCTGGCCGAGGAGCTCACCGCGCAGCGCGCGGAGGAGCGCGTCGGTGAGACGATCGAAGTACTCGTCGACCGTGTGGACGACGAGGACGGCGTCATCGGCCGCGCGGCCCACCAGGCGCCCGAGACCGACGGCCAGGTGCTGCTCACCATGGACGACGAGCCCGCGCCCGGCCGGATGGTCGTGGCCAAGGTGGTGGCGAGCGAGGGCGTCGACCTCATCGCCGAGCCGCTCGGAATCGAGGGCGGGTGTACCGAGGAGGCGGGCAGATGAGCGGACTCCCGGCCTCCGCCGCAGGAGGTCCGGCTCCGGCGACGGGCGTGAGCCCGGCCCGGTTGTGGAACATCGCCAACATCCTCACCATGGTGCGGCTGCTGCTGGTGCCGGGGTTCGTCCTGCTGATGATGCACGACGGCGGCTACGACCCGGCCTGGCGCTCCTTCGCCTGGGCGGCGTTCGCCATCGCCATGATCACCGACCTGTTCGACGGTCATCTGGCGCGGGCGTACAACCTGGTCACCGACTTCGGCAAGATCGCCGACCCGATCGCCGACAAGGCGATCATGGGCGCGGCGCTGATCTGCCTGTCCGTCCTGGACGACCTGCCCTGGTGGGTCACGGGCGTGATCCTGCTCCGCGAGATCGGCATCACGCTGATGCGGTTCTGGGTCATCCGGCATGGCGTCATTCCGGCCAGCCGGGGCGGCAAGATGAAGACGCTCTTCCAGGGTGTGGCCGTGGGCATGTACATCCTCGCGCTCACCGGGCCGCTGGCCACCCTGCGCTTCTGGGTGATGGCGGTCGCCGTCGCGTTGACCGTCGTGAGCGGTCTCGACTACGTCAAGCAGGCCCTGGCCCTGCGCCGGGCCGGGCGCTCCGGGAAGCCGGCGCGGTGAGCACGACGGGGGGCGGCGCCGCCGCGGACGTCCTGAGGGCCCTGCTGTCGCGTGGACAGACGGTGGCCGCCGCGGAGTCGCTCACGGGCGGCCTGGTCGCTGCCGAGCTGACCGCCGCACCGGGCGCCTCCCGCACGGTGCGCGGCTCGGTCACCGCGTACGCCACCGACGTCAAGCACGATGTACTGGGCGTGGACGGGGCGCTGCTGGCCGAGCGCGGAGCCGTGGACGGCGACGTGGCCCGCCGGATGGCCGAGGGCGTACGCACGTTGCTGGGCGCCGACTGGGGGGTCTCGACGACCGGGGTCGCCGGCCCGGATCCCCAGGACGGCAAGGACGTCGGCACGGTGTTCGTCGCGGTCGCCGGGCCCGGCGGAGCGGGTGCCGTACGACGGTTGTCGCTGGACGGCGGGCGCGCGGAGATCCGCGCCGAGAGCGTACGGGCGGTCCTCGCGCTGCTTATGCGCGAACTCACGGGGAACGCGAGGGCAAAGGATACGGAACACAACGGGGGGAATTGATGTTTGCAGCCCTGAGTGAACACGACATAGCTCCCCGCACGGCCGCACCCCGAGGCGGTACGGTGGGGCGTGAAGGAACCGGATTCGCGGTCCAAGGAGGGAGCCACCGATGATTCTGCTCCGTCGCCTGCTGGGTGACGTGCTGCGTCGGCAGCGCCAACGCCAGGGCCGCACTCTGCGCGAGGTCTCCTCGTCCGCCCGGGTCTCGCTCGGATATCTCTCCGAGGTCGAGCGCGGTCAGAAAGAGGCGTCCTCCGAGCTTCTCTCCGCAATCTGCGACGCTCTGGACGTACGGATGTCCGAGGTCATGCGCGAGGTGAGTGACGAGCTGTCGCTCGCCGAGCTGGCGCAGTCGGCGGCGGCGAGCGAGCCGGTACCCGCGCCGATGCGGCCGATGTTCAATTCGGTGTCCGTGACGTCCGTGACGGGCGTTCCGGGGGAGCGCGTGACCATCAAGGCCCCCGCGGAGGCCGTGGACGTGGTCGCGGCCTGATCCGGGCCGACAAAGCCTGGACGGCATCTGTTTCACGTGCGAGACCCCGGCCGGATCTTCCGGCCGGGGTCTTCGCGTACCCCGGCCCTGGTGTGTCCCGGTCTTCTTGTGTCCCGGCCTTCGTGTGCGGCGGTTTTCGTGCCCCGTGGCCGGTTCGGCTTCCTCCGGCTGATTCGGTTTGCCTGTGCCATGGTGGGAAATGCGGGCCATAGTGACGCAACGGGGCGAAGGAGGAAGCGGATGTCTGTTGTGAAGAGCCCTCTGTCCGAGCAGGACCGCAAGATCGTCGGCGATGCCCTGCAGGGCGCGCTCGTCGACCTCATCGATCTCTCACTCGTGGCCAAGCAGGTCCACTGGAACGTCGTCGGCCCGCGCTTCCGCTCGGTGCACCTGCAGCTCGACGACGTCGTCGCGAGCGCGCGGACCCATGGGGACACCGTCGCCGAGCGGGCCTCGGCGCTCGGCATCACCCCGGACGGGCGGGCCGAGACGGTCGCCAAGACCAGCGGCATCGACGGCGTCGGAGGCGGCTGGATCAAGGACGCCGATGCCGTACGGACCCTGGTGGACGCGCTCGGCGCCGTGATCACGCGCATGCGCGACCGCGTCGAGGCGACGGCCGAACCGGACCCCGTCACCCAGGACATCCTCATCGGCCTCACCGGCGATCTCGAGAAACACCACTGGATGTTCCAGGCCGAGAACGCCTGAACGGAGCGCCCATGTGCGAGCACCCGGTGATCCGCTTCACGGATGAGCTGACGCTGGTCTCGGACCTCGACCAGGAGGAGGCGGGCGTCTTCGTGCGGGCCGTCTACCAGGAGGGCGTGCGGGAGGGCGAACAACGCGTGGTCGTCGAGCTGCACCGGCGCGACCGTGAGATCGACGCGCTGGAGCGTGAGCTGGCCCGGCTGCGCGGCGAGCCGGCCGACTGAGCCCCGGCTTGAGGAGGCGCGCATGGTCCGGCGGAACGCCCGGGGCCACCGGAAGCCCCCGGGGCCCGGCCTCAGGGTGCTCGCGTTCGTGGCGGGCGGCCTGTGGTGCTGGGCCGTCCTCCGGCTGCTGCTCCAGCCGGGCCGGACCGGGCTCGCGGAGGGGCTGATCGCGACCGGCGGATGGGGGCTGAGCCTGCTGCCGGTGCACTGCGCCCCCCGCCGGGAACGCCGCCGGACGCGAGCCCCGGAAAGCCGTGGGAAACCGTGAACGGACACGGGCGTGCGGTCCGGGCGGCCCGGTCGTACGGGCCGGGATCACCCGGCCGGACCAGCGGAGCCGGACCGGTCAGCCGGCGGGCGGCGCGGGGCCCGTCTGGCAGTGGGGGCACCAGTAGGTGGAGCGCTCCTGGCCGGCCGGGCCCTGCCCGGCGGCGAGGACCGGAGTGCCGCAGCGGCGGCAGGGACGCTCGGCCCGGCCGTACACCCACAGCCGGCGGTCGGGGCGGACGTCGGCCGTGGTGATCCGGGCGGTGCGCTCCTTGTTGGCCTCGAGCAGCTTCCTGGCGAGCGCGACCAGGCGGGCAGGGTCGGGGAGGGTGCCCACCGGCAGCCAGGGGGTGACGCGCAGCAGGAAGCACAGCTCGGACTTGTAGACATTGCCGATGCCGGCGAGGTTGCGCTGGTCGAGGACGGCCTCGCCGACGGTCCGGCCGGGATCGGCGAGCAGGCGGCGGACGGCCTCCTCGGCGTCCCAGTCCGGGCCCAGCGGATCGGGGCCCAGATGGCCCACGACGGTGGACTCGTCGGTGGTGCGCAGCAGGTCCAGGGCCAGCAGGCGATAGCCGACGGCGGTGTGGCCGGAGTTGGCGAGGACGGCCCGGATCTGGTGGTACGGGCCGCCGCGCGGGCGCTCACCGGAGGCGTGGATCCGCCAGGAGCCGTCCATGCCCAGGTGGGAGTGGAGGGTGAGACCCCCCTCGACGCGGGTGAGCAGGTGCTTGCCGCGCGGGACGACCTCGGTCACGGCCCGGCCGGTGAGGTCGGCGGTGGCGAGCCTGGGCACACGCAGGTCGCAGCGGAGCAGCGGCTCACCGGCCAGGGCGTGGTGCAGGTCCCGCGCGGTGCGCCAGACGGTGTCTCCTTCGGGCATGGGACGTCTCCTTCGGGCCTGAGCCCATGATGTCGCCTCGCTCAGCCGGCGCGCAGTCGCAGCCCCCGCGGTGTGGCGTGGAAGCCGGCCGACTCCAGCAGGGCGCCCAGCGGGGACGTCAGGGCGGCCGTGCCGTTGACGCGTTCGACCGTGACGGTGCCCAGGGCGCCCGCGCGGGCCGCCTCGGCCAGCGCGGCGGCCGCCTCCCGCAGGCCCGGGTCCTCCGCGCTCGCCGCGCCGTCGCCCTCCTGCTGGGGCCAGGCCAGGAGGGTCTTGCCGCCGCGCTCCACGTAGAGCGCCAGCGCGCCGTCGAGGAGGACGACCAGCGAACCCGCCTTGCGCCCCGGTTTGTGGCTCGCGCCGGAGGGCGGCTCGGGCCAGGACAGCGCCGCGCCGTAGGCGTTGGCCGGGTCGGCCGCGGCCAGCACGACCGCCCGGCTGCGGGCGGGCCGGTCGGAGGGCGGCCGGACGTCCCAAGGAGCCTCGAGGGCGCCGCCGGAGCGCTCGCGGGCCGTGCCGGCGGCCCGCAGCCGGTCGATGGCGCCGTCCATCGCGAACTGGGCGGCGCCCAGGCCCTCGACGACGTACCCGCGGCGGGCCTGGCCGCTCTCCTCGAAGGCCGCCAGGACGCGGTAGGCGGCGGAGAAGCCGCCCTCCACGCCCTCGGCGGCCACCGCGCCCCGGGTCACCACGCCGTGCCGGTCCAGGAGCGTACGGGCCAGGGCGTGCGCCCGGTGCGTGGCGTCCGGCTCGCGCTCGGGGAGCAGCGACCACCGTCCCGCGACCGTCGGGGGGCCGCCGCGGGATGCGGTGGGCCTGCCGGTCGGGGCGGGGGCGCCCGTACGGCCGAGGAGGGCGCCGTAGCGGCCGCGCGGGACCGCGCGCTTGGCGCGGTGGGCCGTGGAGCCGGCCGTACGGCCGGAGCCCAGGAGGGAACGCAGCGGCGCGAGGGTGTCATTGGTGAGGCGGCCGGTCCAGGCCAGATCCCAGACGGCCTCGGCGATCCGGGCGTCCGTGCCGGCGGCGTCGCCGAAGTCCGGGGCCGCCGCGCGGACCCGGTCGGCGATCTGACGGAAGAACAGGCCGTAGCCGCCGGACAGCGCCTCCAGGACCGCCTGGTGCACCGGCGAGAGCTCCAGCGGGTGCGGTGCGGGAAGCAGCAGAGGAGCCGCGTCGGCGAGCAGCAGGGAGACCCAGCCGTCCTTGCCGGCGAGCGCGCCCGCACCGGCCCAGACGATCTCGCCGGCCGCCGTGAGCTCGTCGAGCATGGCCGGGGAGTAGTCCCTCACCCGGGCGGGCAGGACGAGCTTCTCCAGAGCGGAGGCCGGCACCGGCGCGCCCTGCAACTGCTCGACGGCGCGCACCAGTCCGTCGACCCCGCGCAGACCGTGCGAACCGATGTGCTGCCACTGGGGGAGGAACGCGGCGAGCGTGGTGGGCGGCACGGGCTCGAGCTCATGCCGCAGGGCGGCCAGCGAGCGGCGGCGCAGCCTGCGCAGGACGGCCGCGTCGCACCACTCCTGGCCGATGCCGGAGGGATGGAACTCGCCCTGGACGATCCGGCCGGCCGCCGCCAGGCGGTGCAGAGCCCCGTCGGTGACGGCCGTGCCGAGGCCGAAGCGGCCGGCCGCCCGGGCCGAGGTGAACGGGCCGTGGGTGCGGGCGAAGCGGGCCAGGAGGTCGCCGAGGGGGTCCTTGACGGGCTCGGTGAAGGCCTCGGGCACGCCCACGGGGAGCGCCGTGCCCAGGGCGTCGCGGAGCCGGCCGGCGTCCTCGATCGCGGCCCAGTGCTCCCGGCCTGCGATCCGCACGCGCAGGGCGCGGCGGGCGTCCGACAACTCCTCGGCCCACCGCGGCTCGGCGCCGCGCTCGGTCAGCTCGGCGTCGGTGAGGGGCCCGAGGAGGCGCAGCAGGTCGGCCACGCTCTCGCGGTCCTTGGCACGGCGGTCCTCGGTCAGCCACTGCAGCTCCCGCTCGAGCTCGGCGAGCACCTCGGGGTCGAGCAGCTCGCGCAGCTCGGCCTGGCCGAGCAGCTCGGACAGCAGCCGGGAGTCCAGGGAGAGGGCGGCCGCCCGGCGCTCGGCGAGGGGGGAGTCGCCCTCGTAGAGGAACTGGGCGACGTAGCCGAAGAGCAGCGACCGGGCGAACGGCGAGGGCTCGGTGGTGGTCACCTCGACCAGCCGGACCCGGCGGGACTCGATGTCGCCCATCAGCTCGGTCAGGCCGGGGACGTCGAAGACGTCCTGAAGGCATTCGCGGACGGCTTCCAGGATGATCGGGAACGAGCCGAACTCACTCGCCACCTGCAGCAGCTGGGAGGCGCGCTGGCGCTGCTGCCACAGCGGAGTGCGCTTGCCGGGGTTGCGGCGCGGCAGCAGCAGGGCGCGGGCGGCGCACTCGCGGAAGCGGGAGGCGAACAGGGCGGAGGAGCCGACCTGGTCGGTGACGATCCGCTCGACCTCGCCCTTGTCGAACGTGACGTCCGCGGCACCCACGGGGGACTGCTCGCCGTCGTACTCGGCGCCCTGCCGGGCGGGGTCGGCGTCCAGCAGGTCCAGGCCCATCACATCGGCGTCGGGCAGCCGCAGCACGATGCCGTCGTCGGCGTGCATCACCTGGGCGTCCATGCCGTAGCGCTCGGCGAGCCGGGCGCCGAGGGCCAGCGCCCAGGGGGCGTGGACCTGGGCGCCGAAGGGGGAGTGGACGACCACCCGCCAGTCGCCCAGCTCGTCACGGAACCGTTCGACGACGATCGTCCGGTCGTCGGGCACATGCCCGCACGCGCCGCGCTGCTCGTCCAGATAGGACAGGACGTTGTCCGCCGCCCACCGGTCGAGGCCGGCGGCGGTGAGCCGCTCGCGGGCAGCGTCGGGCGCGAGACCCCCGATCTCCCGCAGGAAGGCGCCCAGCGCGCGGCCCAGCTCGAGCGGGCGGCCCAGCTGGTCGCCCTTCCAGAACGGCAGCCGGCCGGGCGTGCCGGGGGCGGGCGTGACCAGAACGCGGTCGCGGGTGATGTCCTCGATCCGCCAGGACGTGGTGCCGAGGGTGAACACGTCGCCCACGCGCGACTCGTAGACCATCTCCTCGTCCAGCTCACCGACCCGGCCGCCGCCCTTCTTGGGGTCCGCGCCCGCCAGAAAGACCCCGAAGAGCCCGCGGTCGGGAATGGTGCCGCCGGAGGTGACGGCCAGGCGCTGCGCCCCCGGGCGGCCCGTGACCGTGCCGGCCACGCGGTCCCAGACCAGGCGGGGCCGCAACTCCGCGAAGGCGTCGGAGGGATAGCGCCCGGCGAGCATGTCGAGCACCCCGGAGTAGGCGGACTCCGGCAGCGAGGCGAAGGGGGCCGCGCGCCGCACCAGGGCCAGCAGCTCCTCCACGTCCCAGGTGTCCATGGAGGTCATGGCGACGATCTGCTGGGCGAGCACGTCCAGAGGGTTGGAGGGCACGCGCAGCGATTCGATGGCCCCCTGCCGCATCCGCTCCGTCACCACGGCCGCCTGTACCAGGTCGCCGCGGTACTTCGGGAAGACCACGCCCGTGGAGACCGCGCCGACCTGATGCCCGGCGCGGCCGACGCGCTGCAGCCCGGAGGCGACCGAGGGCGGCGACTCCACCTGCACGACGAGGTCGACCGCGCCCATGTCGATGCCCAGCTCCAGGCTGGAGGTGGCCACGACGGCGGGCAGCCGGCCCGCCTTGAGGTCCTCCTCGACCAGGGCGCGCTGCTCCTTGGAGACCGAGCCGTGGTGCGCGCGGGCGAGGAGGGCGGGGGCGCCCTTGGCCGCCCCGGACTCGGCCATCAGCTCGGCGGGGGAGTGGTGCTCGGGCAGGGGCTCGCCGGTGGCGCGCTCGTAGGCGATCTCGTTGAGCCTGTTGCACAGGCGCTCCGCCAGGCGGCGGGAGTTGGCGAAGACGATCGTGGAGCGGTGGGCCTGCACGAGATCGGCGATGCGCTCCTCCACATGCGGCCAGATCGACGGCTTCTCCTTGCCGTCGCCGCCCTCCTGCACGGGGGAGCCGCCCAGCTCGGCGAGATCCTCCACCGGCACGACCACGGACAGGTCGAACTCCTTGCCGGACGGCGGCTGCACGATCTCCACCTTGCGGCGTGGCGAGAGATAGCGCGCCACCTCGTCCACCGGCCGTACGGTCGCGGACAGGCCGATGCGCCGGGCGGGGCGGGCGAGCAGCCGGTCCAGGCGCTCCAGGGACAGCGCCAGATGGGCGCCGCGCTTGGTCCCGGCGACGGCGTGCACCTCGTCGAGGATGACCGTCTCCACGCCCGTGAGCGCTTCCCGGGCGGCGGAGGTGAGCATCAGGAACAGCGACTCGGGCGTGGTGATCAGGATGTCCGGCGGTCGCGTGACCAGCGCGCGGCGCTCCGGGGCGGGGGTGTCGCCCGAGCGGATACCGACCCGGATGTCGGGCTCGGTCAGCCCCAGCCGTACCGACTCCTGGCGGATGCCGGTGAGCGGGCTGCGCAGGTTGCGCTCGACGTCCACGGCGAGGGCTTTGAGCGGGGAGACGTACAGCACCCGGCAGCGCTTCTCGCGCTCGGCGGGCGGCGGAGTGCTCGCCAGCCGGTCGAGGGAGGCGAGGAAGGCCGCCAGGGTCTTGCCCGAACCCGTCGGCGCGACGACCAGGACGTCCGAACCCTCCCCGATCGCCCGCCAGGCCCCCGCCTGGGCGGCCGTGGGCGCGGTGAAGGCCCCCGCGAACCAGGCGCGGGTCGCGGGAGAGAACCCGTCGAGGGCCGCGGCCGGGTCGTCCGCCGGAACGCGCGCCGTGTCGTCTGCCATGCCCCCCATCGTGCACCGCACCACTGACAATGCCCGTCGGCGCAGGTCACGGGCGCTAGGACACCCCCTGGAGCGGGCGTCCGTACGCCCGTAGCGTCAGCAGCGCGTCGATGGTCACCATCGGCCGGCACTCCAGGAGCGTGCCCGGCGCCCAGGCCCGCCACAGCACCGGCCAGCCGCCGTCCGGCTCCTGGGCGGCGGCGAGGAAGTCCAGCGACCGTGCCAGCTCGGCGTCGGTGAACCAGGGGCGGGCCAGTGAGGCCGGCGTCCGCGCGAAGTCGTGCGGGAAGTGATGCTCGCCCGGCGCGTACCCCTCCGGCACGGGGTGGTCGTCCGCGTGCTCGGGGTCCAGGACCGCCAGCCGTTGCTCCCGTACGGCCCGGCCGAGCCGTACGGCCGCCGCCTCCGCCCGGGCCCGGTCGGGCACCCCGTCGAGGAAGGCGAGCGCCGCCTTGACCTCGTACGGATGGGTCCGTGCCCCCTTGCCCAGGGCGTCGACGGCGGCCCAGCAGAAGTCGGTGGCCCGGAACAGCCACGCGTGCCAGACCTCGTTGCCGTGCAGCAGCCCCACGACGGGGCCGGTGGCGAGCAGGTCGCTCGGCGGGTCGTCCACCACCGGGATCCAGGGGGCCGCCGGATAGCCGCGCAGCGAGGGGTGCAGGGCCGGCAGCGCGCCGTCCTGGGTGGAGACCGCCGTCAGGTAGCGGCACACCCGCTCCACCCGCCGGTCCCTGCAGTGCCCGATCTCGTCCAGCACCCGCAGGGCGTGCGCGGTGTGCAGGGGCTGGCTCACCGGCCCGCGCAGATCGGGCTCCAGAGCGAACCCGAAGCCCCCGTCGTCGCCCTCGTACGCGGCCAGGGCCGCCTCGACGGCGTCGGGGCCGCCGCCCAGGAAGTGGAACGCGAATCTGCGCTGCTCCAGGACGCGGGCGGTGAGCCAGATGAAGTGTTCGGCACGGGCTACGGCGGATGCTCCGGATGGGGCCATGCACAAGACCGTAGGGCGGCCCGGTGCCCCCGGTCACCGGCTCGTGCACGGCTGCACTCTCAGGGGCGGGATACTTGGCCCATGCGGTTGACGGTCTTCTGGCAGCGAATGGCTGACTACTTCGGCGCGGCGTACGCCGACTCCTTCGCGCGCGATCACGTGATGTCCGAGCTCGGCGGCAGGACGGTGCACCAGGCGCTGGACGCCGGATGGAACGCCAAGGACGTCTGGCGCGCCGTGTGCAGGGCACTGGAGATCCCCGAGGACAGGCGCTGACCCCTGCCCTGGTCCGCCCGGATGCCTCGAGGGTGCGTCCGGGGCGTGAAGCCGCAGTTCATTTCGTCCGATAGTCCACACTTGCCGCGTGGCAGCGACAGACGACAACGCCCCGGACGACCCCCGACCGCCCCGGACCGCCGCCGACGACGCGCACATGCCGCGCTGGCTGCCCCGAGCGGTCGTGGTGACCCTCGCGCTGTTCGCCTGCTTCCAGCTCGCGAGCTGGGCCTTCCACCAGCTCATCGGCCTCTTCGCGAACATCCTGATCGCGTTCTTCCTGGCGCTGGCCATAGAGCCGGCCGTCGACCGGATGTCCGCGCGCGGCGTGCGCCGCGGACTGGCCACGGGCCTGGTCTTCCTCGGGGTGACCGTCTTCGTCGTGGGCTTCTTCACGCTCCTGGGCTCGATGCTCGCCGGGCAGATCCAGACCATGGTGGAGAACTTCCCCTCCTACCTGGACTCGGTCATCCGGTGGATCAACCGGACCTTCCACACCCGTCTGTCGCGGCCGGAGATCCAGCAGAGCGTGCTGCACTCGGACTGGCTGCAGAAGTACGTGCGCAACAGCGCCGGCGGGGTGCTGGAGGTCTCCGCCACCGTCCTGGGCGGGCTCTTCCAGCTGCTGACCGTCCTGCTCTTCTCGTTCTACTTCGCGGCCGACGGTCCCCGGCTGCGCCGCGCGCTGTGCTCGGTGCTGCCGCCGCAGCGGCAGGCCGAGGTCCTGCGCGCCTGGGAGCTCGCGCTCGCCAAGACCGGCGGCTACATCTACTCGCGCGCCCTGATGGCCCTGATCTCCGGCATCGCGCACTACGTCCTGCTGGAAGTGCTGGGCGTGCCCTACGCCCCGGCGCTCGCCGTGTGGGTGGGGCTGGTGTCGCAGTTCATCCCGACCATCGGCACCTATCTGGCCGGGGCGCTGCCGGTGCTGCTGGCCTTCACGGTCGACCCCTGGTACGCGGTGTGGGTGCTGTGCTTCGTCGTGGTCTATCAGCAGTTCGAGAACTACGTGCTGCAGCCGCGCATCACCGCCAGGACCGTGGACATCCACCCGGCCGTGGCCTTCGGCTCGGTGGTCGCGGGCGCCGCTCTGCTCGGCGCGGTGGGCGCGCTGATCGCCATTCCGGCGACGGCAACGCTGCAGGCGTTTCTCGGAACGTACGTCAAACGTTATGAGGTCACGGCGACGGCGGACACGGACCGCGGGCGCCGGCGGGGGCGGCGGGGGGAGCGCCCCGCATGGCTGGAGCGGTTGCGCAGGGCGCTGCGCCGGCGCTGATCCGGGGCGTCAGCGGGCCGGAGTGGCGCGCTTGACAGCAAAATCGAACATCCATTCTCATGGGGTTCCCGGCCCGGTCCGGCCCCGCGGAGGCGCGAAATCCGCCGGGTTATCCACAGGCCGGGGCGACGCCCGGGCGCATTGTCAGTGGCAGGCGTTAGCGTCGTGGACGTGAAGCGATCGACTCAAGCAAACCGGGTGGAACCCATGGCAGGCACCGACCGCGAGAAGGCGCTGGACGCCGCGCTCGCACAGATTGAACGGCAATTCGGCAAGGGCGCCGTGATGCGCCTGGGCGACCGGGCGAACGAGCCGATCGAGGTCATCCCGACCGGCTCGACCGCTCTCGACGTCGCCCTCGGCGTCGGCGGGCTGCCTCGCGGCCGTGTGGTGGAGATCTACGGACCGGAGTCCTCCGGTAAGACCACCCTCACCCTGCACGCCGTGGCCAACGCCCAGAAGGCGGGCGGCACGGTCGCCTTCGTCGACGCCGAGCACGCCCTGGACCCCGAGTACGCCCGGGCCCTGGGCGTCGACACGGACAACCTCATCCTCTCCCAGCCGGACACCGGCGAGCAGGCGCTGGAGATCGTGGACATGCTGGTCCGCTCCGGTGCCCTCGACCTGATCGTCATCGACTCCGTCGCCGCCCTGGTGCCGCGCGCGGAGATCGAGGGCGAGATGGGCGACTCGCACGTGGGTCTGCAGGCCCGTCTGATGAGCCAGGCGCTGCGCAAGATCACCAGCGCGCTCAACCAGTCCAAGACCACCGCGATCTTCATCAACCAGCTCCGTGAGAAGATCGGCGTCATGTTCGGCTCCCCGGAGACGACGACCGGTGGCCGGGCCCTGAAGTTCTACGCCTCGGTGCGTCTGGACATCCGCCGCATCGAGACCCTCAAGGACGGCACGGAGGCGGTCGGCAACCGCACCCGCGTCAAGGTCGTCAAGAACAAGGTCGCGCCGCCCTTCAAGCAGGCGGAGTTCGACATCCTCTACGGCCAGGGCATCAGCCGCGAGGGCGGCCTGATCGACATGGGCGTCGAGCACGGCTTCATCCGCAAGGCCGGCGCCTGGTACACGTACGAGGGCGACCAGCTCGGCCAGGGCAAGGAGAACGCCCGCAACTTCCTCAAGGACAACCCCGACCTCGCCAACGAGATCGAGAAGAAGATCAAGGAGAAGCTGGGCGTGGGCGTCAGGCCCGAGACCCCGGCGGCCGAGCCCGGCGCGGACGCCGCGGCCTCCGCGGGTGAGCCGGCCAAGTCCGTGCCCGCCCCGGCCGCCAAGTCCACCGGGAAGGCCGCCAAGGCCGCGACCAAGAGCTAGCGGTGACACAGCGAAGCGAGTGGCCCGAGCCACGCGAGCCTCGCGCGGACGCCCGTACGGGCGGTGGTGCCCCTTCTCCGTCGAGGGCCGGGGGCGGAGCGCCACCGTCGCCGGAGGAGCAGGCGCGGGCGATCTGCCTGCGCCTGCTCACCGGATCGCCGCGCACCCGTAAGCAGCTCGCGGACGCGCTGGCCAAGCGCGGCATACCTCCCGAGACGGCGGAGGAGGTGCTGTCCCGGTTCGCGGACGTGGGCCTGATCGACGACGCCGCCTTCGCCGACGCCTGGGTGGAGTCCCGGCACCGCGGCCGGGGCCTGGCCCGCCGAGCCCTGGCGCGCGAGCTGCGCACCAAGGGCGTGGACTCCGCACTGATCGACGAGGCCGTCGGCCAGTTGGACGCCGAGCAGGAGGAGCGCACGGCCCGCGAGCTGGTCGAGCGCAAGCTGCGCTCGACCCGCGGCCTGGACCGGGAGAAGCGGCTGCGCCGCCTCGCCGGGATGCTGGCCCGCAAGGGCTATTCCGAAGGCCTCGCCCTGCGCGTCGTGCGCCGGGCCCTGGAGGAAGAGGGCGACGACTCCGAGCTGCTCGACGCCTACCTGCCTTCGGACTGACGCCCGTCCCCGGTCCGGTCCGGGGGCCGGGCAGGGCGGGTCCGTCCGGGGCCCGGGAAGCGGCTCACGGCGCGGGGCGGTGCGCGACGGGCAGCCCCGCCGCCCGCCAGGCCTGGAAGCCGCCGGCCAGATCCGTGGCCCGGTGCAGCCCCAGCCTGCGCAGCGAGACGGCCGCCAGCGACGACGCGTAGCCCTCGTCGCAGACCACGACCACCCGCAGATCGTGCCCGGTGGCCCGGTCCGAGCGGTGGTCGCAGAGCGGGTCGAGCCGCCACTCCAGTTCGTTGCGCTCCACCACGAGCGCGCCCGGGATCGTCCCGTCCCGCTCCCGCAGCGCCGCGTAGCGGATGTCGACCAGCAGGCCCCCGTCGGCCTGGACGGCGGCGGCCTCGGCGGGGCCGAGGCGGTCCAGCTCCTCGCGCGCGGCGGCCAGCAGTTCCTCGACCCTCATCGCCACTCCTCCGCCCACTCCACCTGCTCGAGCCTGAGCACCTGACCGGTGCGGCTGTACCGCCGCATCATCGGCAGCGGCGGGTAATAGGCGTGCACCGACACCGCGTGGGCGTCCGCGGAGGCATTGAACACCTGATGCACGTGGTGCGGGCCGAAGGCCCGGCCCTTCCCGTCCTCGAGCTGCCGTTCGCGGTCGACGCCGTCCGCCAGCTCCAGCAGCGTCCAGCCCTCGGTGGGCAGCTGGGCGGCCAGCGACTGCTCGGTCAGCCGCCCGGCCGCCGTCGCGAAGGCTCCGTGCGAGCCGCCGTGGTCGTGCCAGCCGGTTCCGGTACCCGGCGGCCAGCCGATGAGCCAGGCCTCGCAGCCGCCCGGCCCCTCCAACCGGATCCAGGTACGCCCCTCGGGGTCGAGGGGCAGCGAGGCCACGAGCGGGGCGTCGGCCGCCGTCCGGCGGGCGAAGTCGAGGAGTTCGGCCTCGGTGGGCCGGCCCGGCCGGGCGGAAACGGGCAAGGAGGCGCTGACAGGGGAAGACACAGGGAACCGTCCTGAGCGATCGCGAAGGAACGCGCATCGCCGACGCCTCTGGGAGGGCGCGGCAGCGCGAGGTGAGAAGGCGGATCAACAGGACGGACGACAGACACAGCCCGCGTAGCGGACCAGGTCCAGATGGACCCTCCGCCAGAAACGCGCGCCGTCTTCAGTCACGCTCCGGAGTCAACCATGGCGGTCCGGGCCGGTCAACGATTGGCCGTAGCCTCACTGGTGGCTTCGTCGGGCGACCCCTCGCCCTCGCCCGGAGGCCGCCCGGCCTCCCTCGCGCCGCCGCGCGCCGCGTCGGCGCACGCGTACAGCTCCGCGGGCCGGACCCCCTCCAGCGCGGCCACCAGATGACCGTCCGGCCGCACCACCAGGACCGTGTGCGCGGCCGCCCCCGGATAGCCCTCGGTGACCAGCAGCTCCGCCCGCATCGGCAGCGCCGAGACGGCGGCCGCCAGGACGGGCATCAGGCCGGCGCCCAGCCAGTGCCGCCGCTCCCACACTCCGGTGCCCGGCGCCACGAGCACCACCAGCAGATCCCCGCCCAGCCGGTCCCGCAGCCACACGTCAGAGCCGTCCGGCGCGGTCACCGGCACATCGTCGACCGGCGCCCCCACGTCCGTACCCACCAGCACCGAGCCGGCCGGCGGGGCGGCGGGAAGCAGGGGCGTACGGGCGTACACCGGAGGCGCGGCCTGCGTTCCGCGCCCCAAGTGGCCATCGGTCAGCAGCGTGTCATGACCGCGCACGGCGCCCGGCATGACCGTGCGCCGTACCGCGCGCCATCCGCCCTCGTCGCGCACCGCGGGCAGCGCGCGGTCGGCGGCGCGCAGCCGCTCCGCCACCGCTCCCCGGCGCTCGGCCTGGTAGCTGTCGAGCAGCGCCTCCGAGGCGCCGTGGTGCCAGGCCAGCGCCAGCTTCCAGGCGAGGTTCTCGGCGTCCCGCAGCCCCTCGTCGAGCCCCTGGGCGCCCAGCGCCCCCAGCAGGTGCGCGGCGTCCCCGGCCAGGAAGGCGCGCCCGCTGCGCCAGCGGCGCGCCAGGCGGTGGTGCACGGCGTGCACACCGGTGTCCAGCAGGTCGTACGCCGGTACCTCCCCGCACCACACCGACAGCGCGTCACGGACATGCTCGAGCAGCGCGTCGGGGGTGACCAGGGCGCCGTCCGGCGGCAGCAGCCAGTCCAGCCGCCATACGCCGTCCGGCAGCGGACGGGCCGTCACCTCGCGGCCGCGTGGCGGGGAGCGGTGCAGCACGGCCTCGCCCGGCCACGGCAGCTCGGCCCGGAGCGCGGCGACCGCGTGCCGCTCGACGGCCGTACGACCCGGGAAGCGCGCGCCCAGCAGCTTGCGCACGACGGAGCGGGCGCCGTCGCAGCCGATCACATAGCTGGCCCGCCAGACGGTGCCGTTGTCGCCCCGGGTGTGCACGGTGACACCGGAGGAGTCCTGCTTCAGGATGGTCAGCCGACTGTCGTGCACGATCCGCACGTCGGCCTCCTTGGCCAGCGCGGCGCACAGCTCCCTCGTCAGCGCGTGCTGGGGCAGATGCAGCGGAGACGGTTCTGCTGCGCCTCCCGTGGCGGCCTCGTCCTCCGGCGCCCCTGCGGTCCCGTCCCCGCCCGGAACCTCGAGCATCTCGAGTTCCCCAGGGTCCTCGGAGTTCGCGGGCTCCTCAGGACCACCGAGCCCACCGGGGTTCACCGCGTCACCAGGGGCCGCGAACGGCACCCGCGTCACCACCGACCGCCGGCGCATCGTGCGCCACGCCGACCAGCGGGCGCCCTCCGCCGTGGCGCACCCCAGCCGGTCCAGCAGCGCGGCGGTCTCCGGCCGCAGCACGGCGGTCCGGGCCAGGCGCCGGTCCTCCTGGCCCAGGGCCTCGGCGGGCGACTCGTCCAGCACCGTGACGGGCACCTCGTAGCGGGCCAGGGACAGGGCCAGCGTGAGCCCGACGGGCCCGGCCCCGACGACGATCACCGGGTCCACGGCACAGCTCCCCGAGCCCTGGTACGGACGGTGACCTGACCGTGTGTGTGGTGCGTACGGGACGTACGGGGACTGGCAGGGGGAAATCGGTGCGCGATCACAGAACGTATGCAACCCATTGCCGCTGCCTGCGTCAAGCGATCAGAGGCCTCGCCACGGCGCGCCGGACGCGTGCGCCCCGCCGGCCCGGGTGGGCCGACGGGGCATCAGCCGCGCGTTCCGCTCCGGGAGTCGGCTCCGGCGCGCCGGAGCCGACCGGGGTCACCCGTGGACGCCGTCGCCCGTGAGCGCCGGGTCGTCGGCGGGCATCGCCGGCGGCGCGCCCTTGCGGGAGCGCTGTGTGCGCCGTTCGACCCAGGTGGCGAGGGACGACAGCGCCAGGCACAGCAGGATGTAGATCGAGCCGAAGACGATCACCATCGGGATGAAGGCGTAGACGCCGTTCACGGGCGGGGTCTGCTGCGCGAAGGCGCGGCCGACGAACAGCAGCTCCTCGTACAGGATGATGAAGCCGAGCGAGGTGTCCTTGAGGGTCACCACCAGCTGGCTGATGATCGACGGCAGCATCGAGCGGACGGCCTGCGGGACGAGGACGCTCGCCATCACCTGCGTCTTGCGCAGCCCGATCGCGTAGGCGGCCTCGCTCTGGCCCTTGGGCACGGCGTTGATGCCGGACCGGAAGATCTCCGCCTGCACCGAGCCGTTGTAGAGCACCAGCCCGATGACCAGGGCCCACATCGGGTCCGCCGTGAACACCGCCGCGTACAGCAGGAAGATCATGATGAGCAGGGGCATCGCCCGGAAGAACTCCACGACCACCGTGGCCGCCCAGCGGACGGGCTTGTGGTCGGACAGCCGCGCGGTGGCCAGCAGCGCGCCCAGCGCCAGCGAGAGCGCCGCGGCGATCGCGAAGACCTTGAGCGTGGTCAGCAGGCCGTCGACGATGCGCTGCTGGGTCTCGGCGTACTCGTAGTCGTCCCACAGCCCGGCCTGGAACTGCCCCGTGTCGTCCAGCCGGTAGAGGATGAAGCCGATCAGGGCGACGAGGGCGACCGTGGCCAGAGCGCCGTAGAGGCGGTTGCGGGCCCGGGCCCTGGGGCCCGGGACGTCGTACAGGACGCTGCCGCTCATCGGGCCACCGCCAGCCGGTTCTCCAGCAGCCGGAAGATGCCGCTGATCGTGAATGTGATGATGATGTAGCAGATCGCGATCCACAGGAAGATCACGTAAATGTTGTAGCCCGACGCCGCGTTGAGCGTCTTCTGCACCGAGCCGAGCTCGGTGACGTTGAAGCCCGAGGCGATCGCCGTGTTCTTGGCGAGGGCGATCAGCAGGCTGCCGATGGGCGGGATCGCCGTCCGGGCGGCCTGCGGCAGCACGATCTGGCCGAGCGTCTGGCTGAAGGTCATCCCGATCGAACGGGCGGCCTCCGCCTGGCCCACCGGCACCGTGTTGATGCCGGACCTGATGGCCTCGCATATGAACGCCGAGGTGTAGCACCCCAGGGCCATCACCGCGAGCCAGAAGGAGTCCCAGCCCTTCAGGCCGAGCGCGGGCAGCCCCAGGGTGACCGCGAGGAAGAGCAGCACCAGCGGGGTGTTGCGCAGCAGCGTCACCCACGCGGTGCCGAATATGCGCAGCGCGGGCACCGGAGAGACGCGGAACGCCGCGACCAGGGTGCCCAGCACCAGGGCGAGCAGTGCGCTGAGCGCCGTCAGCTCGACGGTGCCGACGAAACCTTCGCGGAACATCGCGAAGTTGTCCGACAGAACGTTCACGTCACTTCTCCGGGTATCGCGTGGCGGTCATCCGGCACCGATCGCCGGGTCAGTAGCGCTCGACGGCGGGCGGGTTGGGAGCGGCCGCTCCGGACTTGCCCAGGGTGGCGTCGTACGCCTTCTTCCAGTCGCCGTTCTTCACATGGGCCTCGAGCGCCTTGTTGACCGCCTCGCGCAGCGCCGTGTCGTCCTTCTTCAGGCCGACGCCGTACGGCTCCTTGGAGAAGGTGTTGCCGACGACCTTCAGAGCGCCCTTGTTCTCGGCCGCGTAGCCCTTGAGGATCGAGTCGTCCGTGGTGACCGCGTCGATGGAGCCGTTGACCAGGTCCTGCACACAGAGCTGGTAGCCCTGCTGCGCCTTGGCCTCGGCGACGCCGTACTTCTCCTCCTTGATCCGCTTGAGCGGGGTGGAGCCGGTCGCCGAGCAGACCTTCTTGCCCTTGAGGTCGTCGGGGCCCTTGATGGAGCTGTCGGCCTTGACCAGCAGGTCCTGGCCGGCGATGTAGTAGGGGCCGGCGAAGCCGACCTGCTTCTTGCGCTCGTCGTTGATGGTGTACGTGCCGACGTACAGGTCCACGCCGCCGCTGGCGATCTGCGTCTCGCGCGCCTCGGTGGGGACCGTCACGAACTTGATGTGGCCCTCGTCGAAGCCGAGGTCCGCCGCGATCATGCGGGCGATCTCGATGTCGAAGCCGGCACGCTTCTTGGTGCCGGGGTTCTCGTAGCCGAGGCCGGGCTGGTCCGCCTTGGTACCGATCGTGATCGTCTTGCCCTTGACCTTCGCGAAGACGGAGGAGTCCTTGACGTCGGCCGAGGTGTTGATCTTGTACGTCAGCCCCGACGGAGCGGAGGCGCCGTCGGAGGACTTGTCGCCGTTGTCGTCGGGGCTGCCCGACTTGCCGCAGGCGGTCGCGGTCGCGGCGAGCGCCAGCACCACGGCGGCCGCTGCGGCGGTGTTGCGGAGCTTCATGAAGAACATCCTTTGCGTCTGCGGGGCGTTGGCGTCGGTTGCCGGTACGAAAACGGCGGGGGAGAGGTGTGAAGGGAACCCGCCCGTGAACGGTGCGCGGTTCGCGGCGACGGCCGGACGCGGCGGTGCGCCGGTGGGGGAGCGACGGTTCAGTGATGCAGGATCTTCGACAGGAAGTCCTTGGCCCGGTCGCTGCGGGGGTTGCTGAAGAACTGGTCCGGCCGCGCCTCCTCGACGATGCGGCCGTCCGCCATGAAGACCACGCGGTTGGCGGCGGAGCGGGCGAAGCCCATCTCATGGGTGACGACGATCATCGTCATGCCGTCCCGGGCGAGCTGCTGCATGACCTCCAGCACCTCGTTGATCATCTCCGGGTCCAGTGCCGAGGTCGGCTCGTCGAAGAGCATCACCTTCGGGTCCATCGCCAGCGCCCGGGCGATCGCCACCCGCTGCTGCTGACCACCGGACAACTGCGCCGGGTACTTGTCCGCCTGAGCGCCCACCCCGACCCGGTCGAGCAGCGTACGGGCCTTCTCCTCGGCCTCCTTGCGGCCGGTCCTACGGACCTTGATCTGTCCCAGCGTCACGTTCTCCAGCACGGTCTTGTGCGCGAAGAGGTTGAACGACTGGAAGACCATGCCGACGTCCGAACGCAGCCGCGCCAGCTCCTTGCCCTCCTGGGGCAGCGGCTTGCCGTCGATGGTGATCGAGCCGGAGTCCGTGGTCTCCAGCCGGTTGATCGTGCGGCACAGCGTGGATTTGCCGGACCCCGACGGTCCGATGACGACCACGACCTCGCCACGCGCGATGGTCAGGTCGATGTCCTGGAGCACATGCAGCGCGCCGAAGTGCTTGTTGACCTTGCTCAGGACGACCAGTGCGTCCGCGGCGGGCGCCGCGTCCTTGGTCACCGATATCTCGCTCATCGGCGTTCCTCGCTCCGTCCTCCTCGGTTGGGGTGGACCCTAATGAGCGGTGACGACCAGCGTCATTACATCTGAGCTGAAATTGAGCATAACGATCCGGCCTCAAACGGACACCGAGCGTCAACAGGACACCGGGGGCGTACGGGCGTACCGGCTGCATAACAGAAGCCCCCGTGGGGGCAGGAACCCCTTGACGCGGCGGCCGCCCATCGGCGTGGATGCGGTGTTGCCTCACCACAGCCGCCCGGAGGAGGCCCATGAGACTGCTGCTCGTGGAGGACGACGACCACGTCGCCGCCGCCCTGTCCGCCGTACTGGCCCGGCACGGCTTCGAGGTGACCCACGTACGCAGCGGTGAGGAGGCCCTGCAGGCGCTCCTGCCGAGCGGCGCCGTGCCCTTCGGCGTCGTCCTGCTCGACCTCGGACTGCCCGACCAGGACGGGTTCGAGGTCTGCGGCAAGATCCGCAAGCGCACCGCCACGCCCGTGATCATGGTGACCGCCCGCTCCGACACCCGCTCGAAGATCCACGGGCTGAACCTCGGCGCCGACGACTACGTGGTCAAGCCGTACGACACCGGCGAGCTGCTCGCCCGCATCCACGCCGTCGCCCGGCGCACCCCGGCCGCCGAAGCCGGCCGACCGGCCGAGCCCGGCGCCCCGGAGGCCCTGAGACTGGGCCCCCTGATCATCGAACTCCCCAACCGCCGCGTCTTCGTCGACGGCGCCGCCGTCCCGCTGACCCGCAAGGAGTTCGACCTGCTGGCACTGCTCGCCCAGCGTCCCGGGGTCGTCTTCCGCCGTGAGCAGATCATCAGCGAGGTCTGGCGCACCAGCTGGGAGGGGACCGGGCGCACCCTCGAGGTGCACGTCGCCTCGCTCCGCTCGAAGCTGCGGATGCCCGCCCTCATCGAGACGGTCCGGGGCGTCGGCTACAAGATCGTCGTTCCGGCGTAGGGCGCGGCGAGCCGTGCGCACCCGACTTCTGCCGCTGCTCATCGTCCTCATGGCGGGCGTGCTGCTGGCCCTCGGTTTCCCGCTCGCCGCCGGCCTGGCCGCCGTGCAGCAGCAGAGGGTGGTCATGGACCGCATCGACGACACCGCCCGCTTCGCCTCGCTCGCCCAGTACGTCCTGGCCACCCCCTCGCCCGGGCCGGCCGAGGCCCTGGACGAACGACTCATCGCGCTCGACTCGGAACTGGGCCGCTACGAGGAGCTGTACGGCATCCAGGCCGGGGTCTTCCACCGCACCGGAGCGCCCCTGGCCATCGCGCCCTCGGAGTGGGCCCTGCCGCTCGCGGGCGAGGTCCGCCAGGCCTTCCAGGAGGCGCTCGCGGGCCGGCGCAGCAGCGACCCCGGGCAGATCTGGCCCTGGCGGCACAACAAGCTCACCGTCGCCTCGCCCGTCATCCGCGACGGAGACGTCGTCGCGGTGGTCGTCACCCACTCGCCCACCGGGGAGCTGCGCTCGAGGATCCTGCACGACTGGCTGCTGCTCGGGGCCGGGGAGACGGCGGCGATGCTGGTGGCCGTGGCGGCCGCGTTCCGGCTCACCGGATGGGTGCTCAAGCCCGTACGCACCCTCGACGCCGCCGCCCACGGCATCGCCACCGGACGCATGAACTCCCGGGTGGCGGCCGACAACGGCCCGCCGGAACTGCGCCGCCTGGCCCGCTCGTTCAACGAGATGGCCGACAACGTCGAGGAGGTCCTGGAGCAGCAGCGCGCCTTCGTCGCCGACGCCTCGCACCAGCTGCGCAACCCTCTCTCGGCCCTGTTGCTGCGCATCGACCTGATGGCCCTGGACCTCCCCGACGGGCACGAGGAGATCCTCTCCGTGCGCGCGGAGGGCAAGCGGCTGGCCCGCGTCCTGGACGACCTGCTGGACCTGGCGCTGGCCGAGCACGCCGCGAACGACACCCAGCTCACCGACATCGCCGAGATCGTCACCGACCGGGTGGGCGCCTGGTCCCCGGTCGCGAGCCGTGAACGGGTCGCCCTGGCCTACAGCGGCCCCTCCGCCGTGACCGGCTGGGCGGACCCGATCGCCCTCTCCAGCGCCCTCGACGCCGTCGTGGACAACGCCCTGAAGTTCACGCCCGCCGGAGCCCGGGTCGACGTCGGCGTCGCCGTGGCCGGCGACCGCGTCCAGATCACGGTCGCGGACCGCGGGCCAGGCCTCACCGAGGAGGAGCTCACCCGCATCGGCGACCGCTTCTGGCGCAGCGGCCGCCACCAGAACGTCTCCGGGTCCGGCCTCGGCCTGTCCATATCCCGTGCCCTCCTGGCCGCGGGCGGCGCCACGCTCTCCTACGCGCCGAACGAGCCGAACGGACTGCGTGCGACGATCGCGGTGCCCCGCCACGGCCAGGGCCATTGAAACCCTCCGGCCCGTGACGGGGAACACGTTTCACGGCTTGACCGAGACGTAATAGCGACGGGCCCCCTCGTGCAGCGCCAGCGGGTCCGTGAAGATCGCCGTGCGGAGGTCCACCTTCTGCGCGGCGTGCACCTTGGTGCCGATGCGGTCCCGGCTCCTTATGACCGTGCGCGTGATGTTCTCGGTGAGCTCGGGGTCGGTGTCGGCCGTCGTGACGAGCAGATTGGCCACCGCGATCGTCTTCACGGCGTCCGTCACGGCGCCGAACTCCGGATAGGCGTCCGCGGGCATCATCGCCGCCCGGTAGAAGCGCGTCTGCCGCCCCTGCGCGAGCAGCGGCCCGATGAGGTCGCCGAGCTGGACCAGCCGCAGCGGCACCCGCTCGCCGAGGGCCTGGATCGCGTTGGTCGGTAGCCCGCCCGACCAGAAGAACGCGTCCAGCTCGCCCTTCTCCAGCAGCCCCGGCATCCGGTCGATGCCGACCCGTACCGGGGTGATGTCCCGGTCGAAGTCGAGACCGGCCGCCTTCAGCAGCCGCCGGGTGATCAGCTGGACCCCCGACGCGTCCGCGCCCACCCCCACCCGCATGCCCCTGAGGTTCCGCGTGGAGCGCACCGGCGAGTCCTTGCGCACCACGAGCTGCATGTAGTCGTCGTACAGCCGGGCGCAGGCCCGCAGCCGCTCCGCGCCCGGCTGCCGCTCGTCCATGTAGGTGCCCACCGCGTCGGCGGTGGCCAGGGTGAAATCGGCCTTGCCGCTCGTCAGCTGCCGCAGGTTGTCCACCGAGCCCTCGCTGGGCCTCAGCCGCACCTCCAGGGCCGGCAGGTCCCGCGCCAGGTCCTCCTTCAGCAGATCGCCGTACTTGGCGTAGACGCCGGTGGGCACGCCGGTCGCCACCGAGATCCGGCCGCTCGGCGTGGGGGTCGTGTCCGGCGGCAGCAGCCACCACATGAGCAGCGCGAGCACGGCGGCGGCCACCACGCCCGTCTGGACGGCGCGGCGCCTTCCCGGCAGTGCGAGTCGTGGGGCCATGCGCGGATACTGCCAGGCCGTCCCCCCGCGATCCAGGCTTCGGGAGGAGCTCCGCCGGGCACCGCCTACCCTTGTTCCATGACCAGCAGCGACCGGAGCCAGGTAGTGGACGTTAAGGGAACATACGAGGTACGCACTTACGGGTGCCAGATGAACGTCCACGACTCCGAGAGGCTCTCCGGCCTGCTGGAGGACGCGGGCTACGTCCGCGCCCCCGAGGGCACCGCCGAGGGCGACGCGGACGTCGTCGTCTTCAACACCTGCGCGGTGCGCGAGAACGCCGACAACAAGCTCTACGGCAACCTCGGCCGGCTCGCCCCGATGAAGACCAAGCGGCCCGGCATGCAGATCGCCGTCGGCGGCTGTCTCGCCCAGAAGGACCGCGAGACCATCGTCAAGCGCGCCCCCTGGGTCGACGTCGTCTTCGGCACGCACAACATCGGCAAGCTGCCCGTGCTGCTCGAGCGCGCCCGCGTCCAGGAGGAGGCGCAGGTCGAGATCGCCGAGTCGCTCGAGGCGTTCCCCTCGACGCTGCCCACGCGCCGCGAGAGCGCGTACGCCGCCTGGGTCTCCATCTCCGTCGGCTGCAACAACACCTGTACGTTCTGCATCGTCCCCGCCCTGCGCGGCAAGGAGGAGGACCGCCGTCCCGGCGACATCCTCGCCGAGGTCGAGGCGCTCGTCGCCGAGGGCGTCAGCGAGATCACCCTGCTCGGCCAGAACGTCAACGCGTACGGTTCGGACCTCGGCGACCGCGAGGCGTTCTCCAAGCTGCTGCGCGCCTGCGGCGAGATCGAGGGCCTGGAGCGGGTCCGCTTCACCTCCCCGCACCCGCGCGACTTCACCGACGACGTCATCGCCGCCATGGCCGAGACGCCGAACGTGATGCACCAGCTGCACATGCCGCTGCAGTCCGGCTCGGACACCGTGCTGAAGGCGATGCGCCGCTCGTACCGCCAGGAGCGCTTCCTCGGCATCATCGAGAAGGTCCGCGCCGCCATGCCGGACGCCGCCATCTCCACCGACATCATCGTGGGCTTCCCCGGCGAGACCGAGGAGGACTTCGAGCAGACCATGCACGTCGTGCGCGAGGCCCGCTTCGCGAACGCCTTCACGTTCCAGTACTCCAAGCGCCCCGGCACCCCCGCGGCCACCATGGAGGGCCAGATCCCCAAGGAGGTCGTGCAGGCGCGCTACGAGCGCCTCGTCGCCCTCCAGGAGGAGATCTCCTGGGACGAGAACAAGAAGCAGGTCGGCCGCACCCTGGAGGTCATGGTCGCCGAAGGCGAGGGCCGCAAGGACGACGCCACGCACCGCCTCTCCGGCCGCGCGCCCGACAACCGCCTCGTGCACTTCACCAAGCCCGACGAGCCGGTCCGCCCGGGCGACGTGGTGACCGTCGAGATCACCTACGCCGCCCCGCACCACCTGCTCGCCGAGGGCCCCTCCAAGGCCGTGCGCCGCACGCGCGCGGGCGACGCGTGGGAGAAGCGCACCGCCGCTGCCGCCGCCAAGCCGGCCGGCGTGATGCTGGGCATCCCGACCATCGGCGCGCCCGCGCCGACGCCGGCCCCCGCCACCTCGGGCTGCGGCTTCACCGGCTGATTCCGCGCGCCGCCCCGGGTCCGCGCCGACGGCGGGCCCGGGGTGGGGCGTATCGTTCCGGCATGCTCGTCGCCGCTGCCGTATGCCCCTGCCCGCCGCTGCTCGTCCCGGAAGTGGCCGCCGGTGCCGCCTCCGAACTGGACGCCCTGCGGGCCGCCTGCCTCGACGCCGTGGCCGTGCTGGCGGCCGCCCGCCCGGACCGCCTGGTCGTCGTCGGACCCGACGACGACCAGGGGCGCGGAACGTACTCCGAGGGCGCCACCGGCTCCTTCCAGGGCCTGGGCGTGGACCTCGGCGTGCGGCTGGGGCGGGACGACGCCGAGGACGGGCCGCAGGAGGGCAGGGAGCTGCCGCAGTCCCTGGCCGTGGCCGCCTGGCTGCTGGAGCGCACCCGCTGGGCGACGCCCGTCGCGGGACTGGGCGTCGGCGAACGGCTGGAGACCGGGCGCTGTCTGGAGGCGGGCCGGGAGCTGGCGGACGGGGCCGGGCGCGTCGCGCTGCTGGTGATGGGCGACGGCAGCGCCTGCCGGACCGTGAAGGCGCCCGGCTATCTGGACGAGCGGGCCGAACCCTTCGACGCGGAGGTGGCGCGGGCGCTGGGCGCCGCCGACACCGCCGCGCTGGCCGCGCTGGAGGCGGAGCGGGCCCACGAGCTCAAGGCCGCGGGACGGGCTCCCTGGCAGGTCCTGGCGGGCGCCGCGGAGGGCGCCGGGCTGAGCGGCCAGCTGCTCTACGACGAGGCGCCGTACGGCGTCGGGTACTTCGTGGCGAGCTGGTCCTAGGGCCGGCGCCGACTCATCGGCCACGCCCTGGGCGGCCGAGCCCGGGCCCGGGGCACGGCGACGGCCGCGGAGCGCGCTCCACGGCCGGCCGCCGACGAGGTGTGCGGAAGGTCAGGAGGGCCGGGAGCCCGTACCGCCGCCCTTGCCGTCCTTCTCGGCGAGGTGACCGAGGGCATCCTTGGCCTTGCTCGTGCCGGTCCGGATCTGGCTGCTGTACTTGCCCTTGGTCTTCTCGTCGACCACCTGAGCGGCCTTCTCCAGCCCGCGTTCGATCTTGGCCTCGTGCTGCTGCGCGAGATCTCCGACCTTGCCCTTCAGCGGACCGAGCCTGGCCTTGAGATCGTTCAACAGCCCCATGGTGATCGCCCCTCGTCTTTCTTCGCCGACCTACTTGCGGGCGCCCTCACCGGCCTCGCTGTCGGCCGCCTTCTCCGCGGACTGCTGCTTGGGGATCTCCACTCCCTCGGCCGCCTCGTCCGCGGCGTCCTCGGCCTTGGCCTCGGCCGCCTCCTCGGGCTTCTCCTCCGCCGTCTCGGCGACGTCGGTGGATTCCGCCGTCCGAGTGACAGTCGCGGCCTCTTCCGTTGACGCCGGCGACTTCTTGCGGAGAAGCCTTGCAAACACGCCCATATCTACTCCATTACCTTACTGGTGTGAGCGAAATCCCGTGTCGCCCGGGGCGTCCCATGGCGCCGCCGGCGAACACCGGTCCGCGAACCGGCTCTCGGAACCTCGCAACAGGCAACGAACCCGTCGGCGTCGCGTCACGTCGCTCGTTCGTGGGGCGGTCGCGAGGTTTGGGACACTGATCAGGTGAGAAACGCACCCCCCGCACCCCGGGTCATCGCCGTCGTCGGTCCCACGGCGGCCGGCAAGTCCGATCTCGGCGTCGCCCTCGCCCAGCACCTGGGCGGAGAGGTCGTCAACGCCGACTCCATGCAGCTCTACCGCGGCATGGACATCGGCACCGCCAAGCTGACCCTGGAGGAGCGGCAGGGCGTAGCGCACCACCTGCTCGACGTCTGGGACGTCACCGAGGCCGCCAGCGTGGCCGAGTACCAGCGGCTGGCCCGGGCGGAGATCGACCGCCTGCTCGCCGAGGGCCGCACCCCGGTGCTCGTCGGGGGCTCGGGTCTCTACATCAAGGGCGCCATCGACGCCATGGAGTTCCCCGGCACCGACCCGGCCGTCCGGGCCCGGCTGGAGGCCGAGCTGGAGGAGGCCGGCCCGGGCGCCCTGCACGCCCGGCTCGCCGCGGCCGACCCCGAGGCCGCCCGCGCCATCCTGCCGGGCAACGGCCGGCGCATCGTGCGGGCCCTGGAGGTCATCGAGCTCACCGGACGCCCCTTCACGGCGAACCTGCCCGGCGAGACCCCCGTCTACGACGCCCTGCAGATCGGCGTCGACGTCGAGCGGCCCGAGCTGGACGAGCGGATCACCGTGCGGGTGGACCGCATGTGGGAGGCGGGGCTCGTGGACGAGGTCCGCGCGCTGGAGCGCCAGGGCCTGCGCGAGGGGCGCACGGCATCGCGCGCCCTCGGCTACCAGCAGGTGCTCGACTTCCTCGCGGGGGAGTGCACGGAGGAGGCCGCGCGGGCCGAGACCGTACGCGCCACCAAGCGCTTCGCGCGCCGTCAGGACTCGTGGTTCCGGCGGGATTCGCGGGTGAACTGGCTGAGCGGCGCGGCCGACCGGCGCGCGGAACTCCCCGGGGAAGCGCTGGCGTTGGTCGAACGGGCGATTACAGCCTGATCACGTGATGGCATCGGGACGCTCCGTACGCCGTGCTGGCCTCGTCCGACGTGCCATCATCAAGGCTCGATCGAGCCGTGAAGTGCGAGTTGGGAGGGCGCGTGGCGATGGAGGCCGGCCCTCGTGACAGACCGCAGCAGCCGCCGCGTGGGGGACACCTCCCGGCGGTGGCCGGAGGAGAGCCGGAAACGCTCACTCCGGACGGCCCGGACGACACCCTCGAGCCCTCGCCGGACGTGACCGCGCCCGCGTCGTTCCGCGAGCTGCGGCCGCCGCGCAGGCTGCGCGTCTGGCAGCTCGCACCCATCGTCGTCCTCGCCGCCGTCGGCTCGCTGATGTTCGCCTTCCCGCTCGCCTTCGAGTTCGGCGACGGCGGCCCCGTGGTGGCCATGCTCGGCCTGCTCATCAGCTGCTGCGCCGCCGGCTGGGGCGTGATGGCGGCCCGCCGCGTCGGCTACACCTGGCCCGGCCTGCCGCCCCGCGGCTCCGGCCGCCGCCCGGACTGGCGCTACGTGGCCTCGTACGCCGCCGTGGTCGTCGTGGTGGTGGTGCTCGCCGTGTGGCGGGTGGCCCGGCTGCGCTGAGCCGCCCGAAGGGCCCCGGGAGGCGTTGTCGCAGGCCCCCCGTACCATCGAAGGCGTGAGCACCGCGCAGATCGCCTTCCTCAAGGGTCACGGCACCGAGAACGACTTCGTGATCATCCCCGACTACGACGGCCGCCTCGAACTGTCGCCCGCCGCCGTCGCCCGGCTGTGCGACCGGCGGGCCGGGATCGGCGCCGACGGCGTGCTGAGGGTGGTGCGCTCCGCCGCCCACCCCGAGGCGCTGGGCATGGCCGACGAGGCCGAGTGGTTCATGGACTACCGCAACAGCGACGGCAGCATCGCCGAGATGTGCGGCAACGGCGTCCGCGTCTTCGCGCACTACCTCCAGCGGGCGGGCCTCGTCGAGGAGGGCGACGTCGCGATCGCCACCCGCGCCGGCGTCCGCGGCGCCCACATCGCCAAGGCGGCCCCCGACGGCACCCCCGGTGACATCACCGTCGCCATGGGCCGCGCCGTCCTGCCCGACGGCGACGTCACCGTGACCGTCGGCGAGCGCAGCTGGCCCGCCCGCAACGTCAACATGGGCAACCCGCACGCCGTCTCCTTCATCGACGACCTCGCCGACGCCGGCCGGCTGCTCGACGCCCCCGCCGTCGCCCCGGCCGCCGCCTACCCCGACGGCACGAACGTCGAGTTCGTCGTCGACCGGGGCCCGCGCCACGTGGCCCTGCGCGTCCACGAGCGCGGCTCCGGCGAGACCCGCTCCTGCGGCACGGGCGCCTGCGCCGTCATGGTCGCGGCCGCCCGCCGCGACGGCGCCGACCCGGCCGTCCTCGGCCACCCCGTCACGTACACCGTCGACCTGCCCGGCGGCCGGCTCGTGATCAGCGAGAGCCCGGACGGCACGGTCGAGATGACCGGCCCCGCGGTGATCGTCGCGGAAGGCGTGCTGGACCCCTCCTGGCTCGTCCGGGCGACCGCCTGACGCCCCGTTCGCGGCACGATCCATGCCCCCTTCCGGCACGTTCCGGAAGGGGCGCCGCCCTTTCCGGGGGCGGGCTCCCTCGAATGGGTGATCCGGTTCACTCTGGGCGAGAGCGGGTGAGCGGTGCGTGATGGGCTCGGTAGCATCAAGCACCGGTCTGGAGGCGTGAGCCGACCGCCGGTCGACGCTGCCGGAGGTGCCCATGAGCGCAGAGGCCACGAACGAAGGTGCTCCCGGCCGCAAGCGCGGCCGCCGCATGGATCTGAGACGGCTCGGGCGGGCGGCGCTCAGCGGATCGGGCGCCCGCGGCCGGCTCCCTGATGCCATCGACCACGTCGCCAAGGTCCACCGGGGTCATCATCCCGGCGCGGACCTCGGCACCCTGGGCCGCGCCTACGCCCTCGCCGAGACCTCCCACCGGGGCCAGACGCGCAAGAGCGGCGAGCCGTACATCACCCACCCGCTGGCCGTGACCCTCATCCTCGCCGAACTGGGCGCCGAGACCACCACCTTGACCGCCTCCCTGCTCCACGACACCGTCGAGGACACCGAGGTGACGCTCGATCAGGTGGGCGAGCAGTTCGGCGCTGAGGTGCGCTTCCTGGTCGACGGCGTCACCAAGCTGGAGAAGGTCGACTACGGGGCCGCCGCCGAGCCCGAGACCTTCCGCAAGATGCTCGTGGCCACCGGCAACGACGTCCGTGTGATGTCCATCAAGCTCGCCGACCGGCTGCACAACATGCGCACCCTCGGCGTGATGCGCCCCGAGAAACAGGCCCGCATCGCCAAGGTCACCCGCGACGTCCTGATCCCGCTCGCCGAACGGCTGGGCGTGCAGGCGCTGAAGACCGAGCTGGAGGACCTGGTCTTCGCCGTCCTCCACCCCGACGAGTACGCCCGTACCCGCGACCTCGTCCTCGCCCACGCCGGCCGCCCCGACCCCCTGCGCGCCACGGCCGCACGCGTACGTGCCGTGCTGCGCGAGGCCGGTATCGCCGCCGAAGTCCTCGTCCGGCGCCGCCACTTCGTCTCGGTGCACCGGGTGCTCCTCAAACGCGGCGAGCCGACCGGGTCCGACCTCGGCCGACTGCTCGTGCTCGTCGCGGAGGACGCCGACTGCTACGCCGTCCTGGGCGAGCTGCACACCTGCTTCACGCCGTTCATCTCGGAGTTCAAGGACTTCATCGCGGTCCCCAAGTTCAACCTCTACCAGTCGCTGCACACCGCCGTCGCCGGCGAGGACGGGCACGCGGCCGAAGTGCTCATCCGCACCCACCAGATGCACCGGGTCGCCGAGGCGGGCGTCATCGCCCTGGGCAACCCCTACGCCGCACCCGAGGCCCCCGACGCCGCCGACGGCGAGCGCGCCGACCCCACCCGCCCCGGCTGGCTCTCCCGGCTGCTGGAGTGGCAGCGGGCCGCTCCCGACCCCGACACCTTCTGGACCTCCCTGCGCGACGACCTCGCCCAGGACCGGGAGGTCACCGTCTTCCGGGCCGACGGCGGGACGATCGGCCTCCCGGCGGGCTCCAGCTGCGTCGACGCCGCGTACGCGCAGTACGGCGACGGAGCCCACCACTGCATCGGCGCCCGCGTCAACGGCCGGCTGGCCACGCTCAGCACCGTGCTGCGCGACGGCGACACGCTGCACCTGCTGATGTCCCCCGACACCGCCTCGGGGCCCTCCCCCGACTGGCTCGAGCACGCCCGTACGCCCGCGGCCCGCATCGCCATCGACCGCTGGCTGGCCGCCCATCCCGCCCCCGAGCCCGTCGCCCCGTCGCCCGCCGCGCCCCCGGCACCCGGGCCGCCCCGGCCCGCCCAGCGTTCCGGCGCGCCCGTCGCCCGCGGGCCGGTCGCCGTCGTCGCCGAGGGCGAGGCGCCGCCGGGCGGGAGCGTGCGCCTGGCGGGCTGCTGCACGCCCGTACCGCCGGACGAGATCACCGGCTTCACGGTGCGCGGCGGAGCGGTCACCGTGCACCGGGCGCAGTGTCCCGTGGTCGGCCGGATGGTCGGCTCCGGCCGACAGCCCGTGCGGGTGCGCTGGAGCAGCCCGGACGTCGCCGGAACGGGCGACTACAGGGTCACCCTGCGCGCCGAATCGTTCAGCAGACCGCATCTCCTCGCCGACCTGACCGAGGTGATCGCCGCGGAGGGCGCCGCCGTCATCTCCGCCGCCGTCGAGCCGCCGCACGAACAGCGCGTCCGGCACACCTACACCCTCCAGCTGCCGGACGCGGCGCTCCTGCCGGAGCTGATCCGGGCCATGCGGCGCGTCCCGGGCGTCTACGACGTCGAGCGGGCCGGCCGGGCGGTGGCCGCGACCCCCCTGTAGACGCGGGCGGAGCGGCCTCGCGCGGGTGGGGTACACCTCCTGCCCGCAGGGAGCTGATACGACACTCGTACCACCATCCGAGACGCTCGTACGGGTGGGACCGCGCCGCGCCGCCGCCGGTGGACCGCCGGGCGCTGGTAGCGGTGGACGCATGCCGTACTCACCCGGGGGCCGCTCCCCTCAGCGCCGTCAGTCCCTGCGCCGCCGTGCCGTCCTGGTCGCGGCCGCGGCCGCCCTGGTCCTCGGAGCCGCCGCGCCGCCGGGGCCGCTCGCCGTGGGAATCGGCGACCGGCTCTTCCCGCACCTGGGCAATCCCGGCTTCGACGTCGCCGCCTACGACATCTCCTTCACCTACCGCGCCAACAACCAGCCGCTCGACGCGGTGACCAGGATCGTCGCCCGCGCCACCTCCCGGCTGGAGCGCTTCAACCTGGACTTCACCCACGGCACGGTCGGCAAGGTCGAGGTCAACGGCGTCCCCGCCCAGTACGCGGCCGCCGGGGAGGACCTGGTCGTCACCCCCGCGCAGGCGCTGCCCTCCGGCGGATCGTTCACGGTCACCGTCCAGCACACCAGCGACCCGCGCGGCGAGGGCGAGGGCGGCTGGGTGCCCACCGCGGACGGCCTGGTCATGGCCAACCAGGCCGACGCCGGCCACCGGGTCTTCCCCGGCAACGACCACCCCTCCGACAAGGCGCTGTTCACCTTCCGCGTCACCGCCCCCAAGGACCTGACGGTCGTCGCCAACGGCCGGCCCGCCGGCCGCAGCACCGAGGGGGCGAACACCACCTGGGTCTACCGCACGCTCCACCCCATGGCCACCGAGCTCGCCCAGGTCGCCATCGGCCGCTCCGCCGTGCCCCAGCGCTCCGGCCCGCACGGCCTGCAGCTGCGCGACGTGGTCCCCGCGGACGAACAGAAGGAGCTCGACACCTGGACGGCGAAGACCCCCTCCCACATCTCCTGGATGGAGGGAAAGGTCGGGCAGTACCCCTTCGAGAACTACGGCGTGCTCATCGCCGGCGCCTCCACCGGCTTCGAGCTGGAGACCCAGACCCTCTCCCTCTTCGAGCGCGACCTGTTCGTCAAACCGGGCTTCCCCGCGTGGTACATCGAGTCGGTCATGGTCCACGAACTCGCCCACCAGTGGTTCGGCGACAGCGTCAGCCCCCGCGTGTGGTCCGACCTCTGGCTCAACGAAGGCCATGCCACCTGGTACGAGGCGCTGTACGCGAACGAGAAGGCGGGCCGCAGGCTGGAGGACCGCATGCGCGCCGCCTACGGCCTGTCCGACCAGTGGCGCGCCGACGGCGGACCGCCCGCCGCGCCCAAGGAGGCGGTCCCCGGCAAGAAGATCAGCATCTTCCGCCCGATCGTCTACGACGGCAGCGCGCTCGTGCTCTACGCACTGCGCCAGCGGATCGGGGCGGCCGCCTTCGACCGCCTGGAGCGCACATGGGTCGCCCGCCACCGCGACTCCGTCGCCAGCACGGCCGACTTCGTCGCGCTGGCCTCCGAGGTGTCCGGCCGTGACCAGTCGGGCTTCCTGCGCCCCTGGCTGTACGGGCAGAAGACCCCGCCCATGCCCGGCCACCCCGACTGGAAGGCGGCCGCCCGGAAACCCGCGTGACGGCCCGGCGGGGGCATGGGACCATCGACGGGTCGGCGAGGCCGCCGGCCCCGGGAATCTCCGGGGCGTTCCGGGCGTTGCCGACCATGAGAGCCCTCGGCACGAGGGCTGCAGGCACCGACGACGTAAAGGATCAAATGACCTCCTCTTCTTCCCTTCCCCAGGACCGGCAGAGCCTTCCGGAGAGCCTTCGGGCCGACGCCCTGATGGAAGAGGACGTCGCCTGGAGCCACGAGATCGACGGAGCGCGCGACGGCGAACAGTACGACCGCTCCGAGCGCGCGGCGCTGCGGCGTGTGGCCGGTCTGTCCACCGAGCTCGAGGACGTCACCGAGGTCGAGTACCGGCAGCTGCGCCTGGAGCGCGTGGTGCTGGTCGGCGTCTGGACGTCCGGCACGGTCCGGGACGCCGAGAACTCCCTCGCGGAGCTGGCCGCGCTCGCCGAGACCGCGGGTGCCCTCGTCCTCGACGGCGTCGTCCAGCGGCGCGACAAGCCGGACCCGGCGACGTACATCGGCTCGGGCAAGGCCCAGGAGCTGCGGGACATCGTCCTGGAGACCGGCGCCGACACCGTCGTGTGCGACGGTGAGCTCAGCCCCGGCCAGCTGATCCACCTCGAGGACGTCGTCAAGGTCAAGGTGGTCGACCGGACCGCCCTGATCCTCGACATCTTCGCCCAGCACGCCAAGTCCCGCGAGGGCAAGGCGCAGGTCTCGCTGGCCCAGATGCAGTACATGCTGCCGAGGCTGCGCGGCTGGGGTCAGTCCCTGTCCCGGCAGATGGGTGGTGGTGGCTCCGGTTCGTCCGGCGGCGGCATGGCCACCCGTGGCCCCGGTGAGACCAAGATCGAGACGGACCGGCGGCGGATCCGCGAGAAGATGGCGAAGATGCGCCGGGAGATCGCGGAGATGAAGACCGGCCGCGACATCAAGCGCCAGGAGCGCCGACGGAACAAGATCCCGTCCGTCGCCATCGCCGGTTACACCAACGCCGGCAAGTCGTCGCTGCTCAACCGCCTCACCGGCGCGGGCGTGCTGGTGGAGAACGCCCTGTTCGCCACCCTCGACCCGACCGTGCGCCGGGCCGAGACGCCGTCGGGTCGGCTCTACACCCTCGCCGACACCGTCGGGTTCGTCCGGCACCTGCCGCACCACCTGGTCGAGGCGTTCCGCTCCACCATGGAGGAGGTCGGCGACTCCGACCTGATCCTCCACGTGGTCGACGGCTCGCACCCGGCTCCGGAGGAGCAGCTGGCCGCCGTCCGTGAGGTGATCCGCGACGTGGGCGCGCTGGACGTGCCCGAGATCGTCGTGATCAACAAGGCGGACGCCGCCGACCCGCTCGTCCTGCAGCGACTGCTGCGGATCGAGAAGCACTCGATCGCGGTCTCGGCGCGCTCCGGGCAGGGCATCGAGGAGCTGCTCACGCTGATCGACGCCGAGCTGCCGCGGCCCGCCGTGGAGCTCGAGGCCCTCGTGCCGTACACCCACGGCTCCCTGGTCGCGCGGGCCTACGCCGACGGCGAGGTGATCTCCGAGGAGCACACCCCGGAGGGCACGCTGATCAAGGTCCGTGTGCACGAGGAGCTCGCCGCCGAGCTCCAGCAGTACGTACCCGCCGCGCGCTCCTGACCGGCGTACGCCGCGGCCGCACGCCCCTGGGCGTCGCGGTCGCGGCGAAGCGGAAGGCCCGCCCCGACAGCTGTCGGGGCGGGCCTTCGCCGTGGTGCGCCTATCGGTCGGTCAGCGCTTGTTCGCGAACTTCTGGCTGAGCGCGTCGTAGACGCCCTTCGCCTCCGGGCCCAGACGCGGGCCGGCCAGCCAGGTGCTGTTGGCCGGGCCGATCGAGGTGTTGGAGACCAGCACCGCCTTGCCGTCGGGGCCGGGGGCGAACCAGCCGCCGCCGGAGGAACCACCGGTCATCGTGCAGCCGATGCGGTACATGGTCGGCTGCGACGGCTCGATCGTCAGACGGCCCGGCTTGTCGATGCAGTCGTACATCTTCTGGCCGTCGAAGGGCCGCGCGGCCGGGTAGCCCCAGGCACCCATGCTGCGGATGGACTTCACCTGCGGGGTGCTGAAGTCGACGGTCAGGGCGTTGCCCACCGTCTCCTCCAGGGACTTGCCGTTGCCGTTCTCGGACTTCACGTGCAGGACGGAGAAGTCGTACGGGGCACCCGCGCCACCGGTCTCGGCGCCCTGGGTGATCCACTGGCTGGACGTCTGCGCCCAGTCCGCCCACCACACGCCGTACGGCGCGACGTCCGTCACCGGCGCGCTGTTGACCTGCGCGGCCGGCAGGCCCTTGTCGTTGTACGACGGCACGAAGGCGATGTTGCGGTACCAGCCGCCCTTCTTGCCGGCGTGCACGCAGTGGCCCGCGGTCCAGACCATGTTGGACTTACCGGGGTGTGCCGGGTCCTTGACGACCGTCGCCGAGCAGACCATGTGGCCCTCGGGGCTGTCGAAGAACACCTTGCCCACCGGCGCGGCGTTGTCGTGGTACGGCAGGTTGACGGCCTTGGCCTGCACCGGGCGCGGCTCGGGGTCGGTGACGCCCTGGTCGCTCGAGCCGCTGCCCGGCACCGATCCGGGGGCGCCCTGGGTGGCGAGCGTCTTGTCGCTGGAGCGCGCGTCCTTCATCGTGTCGGGCTTCCAGTGGCCCTCGATGATGGGGTTGATGAAGTCGCGGGCCTCACGGACCCACTGGTCCTTGTCCCAGTTCTTCCAGGCCCCGTCCTGCCACTTCTTCTTCCACTTCTCCAGGTCCTTGCTCGGGATTCCCTTCGGCAGGCTGGGGAGGTCGTCGCCCTTCTGGCCCGCGGCGGCGCTGGGCTTGGTGTCGCCGCCCGAGGCCTTGTCGTCGGACGGACCGCACGCGGTGGCGGTCAGCGCCAACGAGGCGATGAGTGCGGCGGCGGCCAGGGCCGGCCGGCGTGTCGATGGCATGGAGTGGACTCCCCCTGTGATCTGTACCTGTTGCGGACGAATGCCCGCTCTGTGCGCGGACTGTTGTGAACTTGTCATGCACCGCCCCGGCGAGGGGCAGGGCCACACTATGCCGGTGCCGGGGGAGACGGGCGCGGGTGGGTCCATGGTTCCGCTGTGAAGGATCTTGAGTTCCGGCCGTGATCCGCAGCTCCCGGCGTCGTTGGTACGTACGGGGGACACACGACCGTCGTTCAGCGGCAGGAGGAGGCAACCGAGCCGTGGCCCTGACCCAACTACCGCCGCCCGTACCGTCCGCGGGCGCCCAGGCCGGCCACGAGGGCATCCTCCGGCGACAGTCGGCGCGTGAATCGGCGGCGCGCACGTATGCCCGCTCGCTGCCCATCGTGCCCGTCCGCGCGCGCGGCATGACGATCGAAGGGGCCGACGGCCGCCGCTACCTGGACTGCCTCTCCGGCGCCGGAACGCTCGCCCTCGGCCACAACCACCCCGTGGTGCTCGAGGCCATCCGCTCCGTCCTGGACTCCGGCGCCCCGCTGCACGTCCTGGACCTCGCCACCCCGGTGAAGGACGACTTCACCAGCGAGCTGTTCGCCACCCTGCCGCCCGGACTGGCCGAGTCCGCCCGCATCCAGTTCTGCGGACCGGCCGGCACCGACGCCGTGGAGGCCGCGCTCAAGCTCGTACGCACCGCCACCGGCCGCGAGGGTCTGCTGGCCTTCACCGGCGCCTACCACGGCATGACGTCCGGCGCCCTGGCCGTCTCCGGCGGAGCGCCCAACGTACGGGTGACCAGACTGCCGTTTCCACAGGACTACCGCTGCCCCCACGCGACCGGTGGCGAGGCCGGCGAGCGCCTGGCGGCCCGCTGGACCGAGAGCCTGCTGGACGATCCCGGCAGCGGAGTCCCGGCACCGGCCGGGATGATCGTCGAACCCGTGCAGGGCGAGGGCGGGGTGCTCCCCGCGCCCGGCGGCTGGCTGCGCCGCATGCGCGAGATCACCGCCGCCCGCGGCATCCCGCTGATCGCCGACGAGGTGCAGACCGGCGTCGGCCGGACCGGCGCCTTCTGGGGCGTCGAACACAGCGGGATCGTCCCCGACGTGATGGTCCTGTCCAAGGCCATCGGCGGCAGCCTCCCCCTCGCCGTCATCGTCTACCGCGACGAGCTCGACGTGTGGCGGCCCGGCGACCACGCCGGCACCTTCCGGGGCAACCAGCTGGCCATGGCGGCCGGCACGGCCACCCTGCGGTACGTCCGGGAGAACGCCCTCGCCGAGCGGGCCGCCGCACTCGGCGAGCGCATGCTGGACCGGCTGCGCCCGCTGGCCGCCGACCACGCGTGCGTGGCCGAGGTACGCGGCCGGGGGCTGATGCTCGGCGTCGAGATCGTCGACCCCGAGGCCGCGGTGCCGGACCCGGCCGGAGCCGTCGCCCCGTGCGCATCCGGATCCGTCGCTTCCGACACGTCCCGGGCCTCCGGCTCCGCACCGACCGGCTCCGCGCCGACCGTCCCCGGCCCGCCCGGCGCCGGCCCGACCGTCCCCGGCCCGTGGACCGAGCCGCTGCCCGCCGCGCCCGCGCTGGCCGCCGCCGTGCAGCAGGAGTGCCTGCGCCGCGGACTGATCGTCGAACTGGGCGGACGGCACGCGTCCGTGGTCCGCCTGCTGCCTCCGCTGACCATCACCGACGAACAGGCGGAGGCCGTCCTCGACCGCCTCGCCGACGCCATCGCCGCGGCCTCGCGCACCGGCCGCCGGATCCCCACCCCCCGAACGCCGAAGGAGGCAGGCGCCGCGACCCCGGCCGGAACGCCGTCCACCCGCGCGCCGCACACCGCATGAACGCGCCCCGACCCACCGACGCGTCCCCGGCCGGCCAGGGAACGTCCCCCACGGTGCCCCGCCCGGGCGGCCACCACGGCGAGCCACCGGCGCCGGGCCCGTACCCGTCCGCCGACCCGCTGGACCACCCCGACCCGCGCACGGCCGCCGACGCGGCGGCCGTGGAGAACCTGCTGCGCTGCTGGGTGCGCGAGAACGACATCCCCCGCCCCCACGGCGACATCCTCTACCTCCCGCTCAACGCGTCCGGGATCCCGCTGAGCGTGCCGGTGCGCTACTGGTCCCGCACCGGCTGGCACCGCTTCGGCCAGGTCACCCTCACAGGCGGCCCCGACGACGCCCCGGCCTTCGACGCCGTCACCCTGGCCGCCCTGCTCGGCCGCGAGGCCGCCCACCGCGCCGCGCAGGCCGGGCACGCCCCCGCCGACGGCGGCGCCGAACTCGTCGCCCGGGTCGCCGACTCGGCCCGCCGCACGGCCGCCTTCCTCGCCGACCGGCGCGCGAGGCCCGCCGACCCGGACGACGGGAACCTCTTCCTCCACGGCGAGCAGTCCCTGCTCCTCGGCCACCCCCTGCACCCCACGCCCAAGAGCCGCGAAGGCCTCTCCGACGCCGAAGCGACCGGCTACTCGCCCGAGACGCGAGGCGCCTTCCCCCTGCACTGGCTGGCCGTCCACCGCTCCGTACTGGCCGCCGACTCCGCCTGGACCGAACGCGGCCGCGCCGTCGACGCGCCCACCCTCGCCGCCCGCATCGCCGGGCCCGGGCTGGAACTCACACTTCCGGACGACACCGTCGCCCTGCCCATGCACCCCTGGCAGGCCCGCGACATCCGGCACCGCCCCGACGCGGCCCGCCTGTTCGACGCCGGACTGCTGCACGACCTCGGCGCCCACGGCGAACCCTGGTACCCCACCTCCTCCCTGCGCACCGCGCACCGGCCCGGCGCGCCCGCCATGCTGAAGTTCTCCCTCGGACTGCGCATCACCAACTCGCGCAGGGAGAACCTCCGCAAGGAACTGCGGCGCGGCGTCGAGGTGCACCGGCTGCTGCGCAGCGGCCTCGCCGAGCGCTGGCGGGCGGCCTGCCCCGGCGGCCTCGGCTTCGACATCGTCCGCGACCCCGCCTGGCTCGCCGTCGACACCCCCGACGGCACCCCGCTTCCCGGCGTCGACGTCGTCATCCGGCACAACCCCTTCGGGCCCGGCGACGACGCCGTGTGCGTCGCCGGACTCACCTCGCCCCGGCCCTGGCCCGGCACCGCGACCACCGCCGGTCACCCCGCCGTGAGCTCCCGCCTCTCCCGGACGATCGCCCGGCTCGCCCACCGCACGGGCCGGCCCGGGGGAGCCGTCGCCGCCGAGTGGTTCCTGCGCTACCTGGACGCGGTCGTGCGTCCCCTGCTGTGGCTCGACGGAGCAGCGGGCATCGCCCTGGAGGCTCACCAGCAGAACACCCTCGTCCTGCTCGATGCCGACGGCTGGCCGGTCGGCGGACGCTTCCGCGACAACCAGGGCTACTACTTCCGGGACTCCCACCGCGGCGCGCTCGCCCAGCTGCTGCCCACGATCGGCGAGGAGAGCGACACCTTCGTCCCCGACGCCGTCGCCGACGAAAGGTTCTTCTACTACCTCGGCATCAACAACGTCCTCGGGCTGATCGGCGCCTTCGGCGCCCAGCGGCTGGCCGACGAGGAGGTCCTGCTGGCCGCCCTGCGCCGCTTCCTCAAGGACTCCCTCGCCGGCCCTTCCCCCACGAGCTCGTCGCTTCCCCTGCACTTCCTCGAGGCGCCCGCCCTGCGGTGCAAGGCCAACCTGCTGACCAGGCTGCGCGGCCTCGACGAGCTCGTGGGGCCGGTGGACACGCAGTCCGTGTACGTGACCGTCGCCAACCCGCTCGCGGCGTCGGCGAGGTGAGGGCCGATGAGCACCGAGAGAGACGACGGCCGCATCGCCCCCGCTCCTGCCTTCGACCCGTTGACCGACCCCCTCCCGGACGTGCCGACCGGCCCGCTCCTCGATCCCCTCACCGCCCCGCTGTCGGACCTGCTGGCCGGTCCGCTGTCCGATCCCTTGTCCGGCCCGTTGACCGGTCCGTTGTCCGGCCCCTTGTCCGATCCGTTGACCGGTCCGCCGCGTGATCCGCTCTGTGATCCGCCGCGCTATCCGTTCGCCGGGCCGGCCGGAGCGGACATCGCCGACACGATCGAACTGCCCCTGACCGACGGACTGATCGACTTCTTCGCCCACGAACATCAGGTCGCCGCCGGGCCACCACCGGGGCCCGATCTCCTCGACGGCGTCGCCGGCTGGGGGGCCGTCGGCACGGAAGCGGGCCCCTTCCAGCTCGTACCGGTCGGCATCGAGCGCGACCTCCGGCTGATCGGCCAGTGGATGAACGATCCGGCAGTCGCCGCCTTCTGGGGACTGTCCGGCCCGGACGGCGTGATCGCCGGCCACTTGCGGGCACAGCTGGACGGGGACGGCCGGAGCGTTCCCTGCCTGGGAGTGCTCGGCGGCGTCCCCATGAGCTACTGGGAGGTCTACCGCGCGGACCTGGACCCCATCGCCCGCCACTACCCCTCCCGGCCGCACGACACCGGGATCCACTTCCTCCTGGGCAACGTGGCCGACCGGGGGCGCGGCCTGGGCACACTGCTGCTGCGGACCGTCGCCGACCTCGTACTGGATCACCGGCCCTCCTCCGGCCGGGTCGTCGGCGAGCCCGACCTGCGCAACACCCCGTCCCTCGCCGCCTTCCTCGGCGCGGGGTTCCGGCTGTCCGGCGAGGTGCAGCTGCCCGACAAGCGCGCCGCCGTGATGATCCGCGACCGTGCCCTGCGCGCGGTCCTCTGACGCGGAGCGTGTCGCTGTCGCTGTGGCGGGACGGCGGTGGGCGGCGATTCCGCCGGGTTGCAGGGCTCTCCCGGGTGCCGGGAGGGCCGTCTCGGCCCCCGATGTCAGTGCCGCCCCGTAGGCTGACAGAGCTATGACTGCCACCTCGCCTACTCTCACCGAACTGCTGCACGCGGCCGTCTCCGCCGTCGGGGGCACCGAACGGCCCGGCCAGGTCGCGATGGCCGAAGCCGTATCCGCGGCCATCGACGGCAATTCCCATCTGCTCGTGCAGGCGGGCACCGGCACCGGTAAGTCCCTCGGCTATCTGGTCCCGGCCCTCGCGCACGGTGAGCGCGTGGTGGTCGCCACCGCGACGCTCGCGCTGCAGCGGCAGCTCGTCGAGCGCGATCTGCCACGGACGGTCGACGCCCTGCACCCCCTGCTGCGGCGCCGCCCGGAGTTCGCCATGCTCAAGGGCCGCTCGAACTACCTCTGCCTCCACCGGCTGCACGAGGGCGTGCCGCAGGACGAGGAGGAGGGGCTGTTCGACCCCTTCGAGGCGGCGGCCCCGTCCAGCAAGCTCGGCAAGGACCTGCTGCGGCTGCGCGACTGGGCGGACGAGACCGAGACCGGCGACCGCGACGATCTCACCCCCGGCGTCTCCGACCGGGCCTGGTCGCAGGTCTCCGTGACCTCCCGGGAGTGCCTGGGCGCCTCCAAGTGCGCGTACGGCGCCGAGTGCTTCGCCGAGGCGGCCCGCGAGCGGGCCAAGCTGGCGGAGGTCGTGGTCACCAACCACGCCCTGCTCGCGATCGACGCGATCGAGGGCGCGCCGGTGCTGCCGGGCCACGAGGTGCTGATTGTCGACGAGGCCCATGAGCTGGTGTCCCGCGTCACCGGCGTCGCCACCGGCGAGGTCACCCCCGGCCAGGTCAACCGCGCGGTGCGGCGGGCCGCCAAGCTGGTGGACGAGAAGGCGGCCGACGCCCTGCAGACCGCGGCCGAGAGCTTCGAACGGCTGATGGAGCTCGCGCTGCCGGGCCGGCTCGAGGAGATCCCCGAGGACCTGGGCTACTGCCTGATGTCCCTGCGTGACGCCGCGCGCACGGTCATCTCGGCGCTGGGCAACACCCGCGACAAGTCGGTCCAGGACGAGGACGCGGTCCGCAAGCAGGCCCTCGCGTCCGTGGAGAACATCCACGCGGTCGCCGAGCGGATCGTGGAGGGCTCCGAGTACGACGTCGTCTGGTACGAACGGCACGACCGCTTCGGCGCCTCCCTGCGCGTCGCGCCGCTGTCGGTCTCCGGGCTGCTGCGGGAGAAGCTCTTCAACGAGCGCTCTGTGGTGCTCACCTCCGCCACGCTCAAGCTGGGCGGCGACTTCAACGGCGTCGGCGCCTCCCTGGGGCTGGCTCCCGAGGGCGTCGAGGGCGATGACCTCCCGGAGTGGAAGGGCGTCGACGTCGGCTCGCCCTTCGACTACCCCAAGCAGGGCATCCTCTACGTCGCCAAGCATCTGGCGCAGCCGGGCCGCGAGGGCACCCGTGGCGACATGCTCGACGAGCTGGCGGAGCTGGTGGAGGCCGCCGGCGGGCGGACGCTGGGGCTGTTCTCCTCGATGCGGGCCGCGCAGGCGGCCGCCGAGGAGCTGCGCGGACGTCTCGACGTGCCGATCCTGCTGCAGGGCGAGGAGACGCTGGGCGAGCTCATCCGGAACTTCGCGGCCGACCCGCGTACGTGCCTGTTCGGCACCCTGTCGCTCTGGCAGGGGGTCGACGTCCCGGGGCCGAGCTGTCAGCTGGTCGTCATGGACCGGGTGCCGTTCCCGCGCCCGGACGATCCCTTGATGAGCGCCAGGCAGCGGGCCGTGGAGGAGCACGGGGGCAACGGCTTCATGGCCGTCGCCGCGACGCATGCGGCGCTGCTGATGGCCCAGGGTGCCGGCCGGCTCGTACGGGCCTCGGGGGACCGGGGCGTCGTCGCGGTGCTGGACCCCCGCCTGGCCACCGCCCGCTACGGGAGCTTCCTGCGGGCCTCGCTGCCCGACTTCTGGTACACCACGGACCGCAACCAGGCGCGGCGCTCGCTGGCCGCCATCGACACGGCGGCGAAGGCCGAGGGCCGCTAGGGCGTGTCCGCCCTAGCCGGCGGACGGGGGCCGAGGGCCGGTCACGGGCTGACGGCAGGGGCCTCCCCGGGCAGAGAAAAGCCCCGGAACCGGCGCAGTGGTTCCGGGGCCGGTCTTCCGGCGGGTGGTGTCACACGCGCCGCAGCACCGCCACGACCTTGCCCAGGATCGTGGCGTCGTCGCCGGGGATCGGCTGGTAGGCCGCGTTGTGCGGGAGAAGCCAGACATGGCCGTCCTCCCGCTTGAAGCGCTTGACCGTGGCCTCGCCGTCGAGCATGGCGGCCACGATGTCGCCGTTCTCCGCGACGGGCTGGCGGCGTACCGTCACCCAGTCGCCGTCGCAGATCGCGGCCTCGATCATGGAGTCGCCGACGACCTTGAGGACGAACAGCTCCCCGTCGCCCACCAGTTGGCGGGGGAGGGGGAAGACGTCCTCGACGGACTCCTCGGCCAGGATCGGGCCACCGGCGGCGATGCGGCCGACCAGGGGAACGTACGAGGCGGCGGGCTTGCCCGAGGTGTCGGTGGGCTGGGTGCTCGGCTGATCGGAGCCGCGGACCTCGTAGGCCCGGGGGCGGTGCGGGTCCCTGCGGAGGAAGCCTTTCCGTTCGAGGGCCATGAGCTGGTGGGCGACGGACGAGGTGCTGGAGAGCCCCACCGCCTGGCCGATCTCGCGCATGGAAGGTGGGTATCCACGGCGCTGGACGGAGTCCCGGATGACCTCGATCACGCGGCGCTGCCGGTCGGTGAGCCCGGAGCTGTCGGCCCGGATGCCCGGGGGCCGTCCGGGGAGCGAGCGGGCCGGCTTCTGCCCCTCGGCGTTCATGGCTGCGTCATTCATCGGGTGTGCCTGGTCGAGTCGGTTCTGGGAGCGGTCCTGGGCGGTGATGGTGGCGCTGTCTGCGGTGGTGGTCACGTCGGCCCCTCTCGAGATGTTCTCCCTAGCTGGACAACGGTAGTTGCTTTCGAAAGGTTGCGCCAAACACACGTTCGAGTGAAATATCGAGGATCGGCTGACGTGATCTAGGGAGAGGGTGTACGAGCGGAGATCAATTCGCCCTATTACGGTAACCTTCGGTACGAAGTCCATGGGATTGGACCCCGTGCCCGACGGCTCGGCGCCGGTCCGGTGGCGGGTGCTCCCGGGCCGGGCGGTAGCCGGACATTAGCCGATTCGGGGCCCGCCGGACGGCGCCGCGCGGGCTCGCCGCGCCATGGGTCCAGTGTGTCACCCGCACGCCTTCGGCCCGCCCCCGGGCCTCGCGCGCGGGCCCGCCTCCCGCCTCGCCGGCATGCGACACGCTGGGCGCCGGTTGGCCGCTCGGTACCAGATCTAGTGCTTTGATGGCGGCGGCTACCCATAAGTTGTGGTCGGCACCCCCTCCTGGTCATCGCCAGTGGTGTCCATCGCCTATGCTGGGGGCTGCCCGGTGAGACCTCCTGAGGGGGACCGCCGGAGCCTGAGGCGTACGCATGTGTCGGTATTTGTCGATGATCATCGGTATTCGGCGGCGTTCGTCAGCGCTTTTGGACGTTATTTCGAGGTTCCTCGAGGGTGAAGGAGGGTGGAGAGCGATGCACTGCCCCTTCTGCAGGCACCCCGACAGTCGAGTGGTCGACAGCCGGACCACCGATGACGGCTGTTCGATCCGCAGACGCCGCCAGTGCCCCGACTGCTCCCGCCGGTTCACCACCGTGGAGACCGCGTCGCTCATGGTCATCAAGCGGAGTGGGGTCACCGAGCCCTTCAGCCGCACCAAGGTGATCTCCGGAGTGCGCAAGGCGTGCCAGGGACGCCCGGTCACCGAGGACGCCCTGGCTCAGCTCGGCCAGCGGGTCGAGGAGGCGGTGCGCGCCACGGGCAGCGCCGAGCTCTCCACGCACGACGTCGGGCTCGCCATACTCGGACCGCTCAAGGACCTGGACCTCGTCGCCTATCTGCGCTTCGCGTCCGTCTACCAGGCGTTCGACTCGCTCGAGGACTTCGAGGCCGCGGTCGCGGAGCTCCGCGCCGGCCTGGACGACGGCACCGGCACCGGCGACGGTGCCGTGCCGGTCGCGGCCGGTCGTGCCGCGGACGGCGCGGTTCCCGCGCCCGCTCCGGCCGCCGACTAGCGGCGACCCATCAAGACCTGCCCGGCGCGCTGAGCGCAGCCGGGTGACAGAACACATCGCGCCCCGGAAGAATTAGGCGCATTAGGGCGTTTTGCCCGAAGAGGGAGGCGGCATGACCGAGACGACGAGCGGCTCCGCGCGAGGTTCCCGCTCCAAGGGAAACAAGGGCGGCAAGGGGCTGCGGATCGAACGCGTCCACACCACCCCCGGCGTACACCCGTACGACGAGGTGGTCTGGGAGCGTCGGGACGTCGTCATGACCAACTGGCGCGACGGCTCGATCAACTTCGAGCAGCGTGGCGTCGAGTTCCCCGACTTCTGGTCGGTGAACGCGGTCAACATCGTCACCAGCAAGTACTTCCGCGGCGCCACCGGCTCCCCCGAGCGTGAGGCCAGCCTTCGCCAGCTGATCGACCGCGTCGTGCTCACCTACCGCAAGGCCGGTGAGGAGCACGGGTACTTCGCCTCCCCGGCGGACGCCGAGATCTTCGAGCACGAGCTGACCTACGCCCTGCTGCACCAGGTCTTCAGCTTCAACTCGCCGGTCTGGTTCAACGTCGGCACCAAGCAGCCGCAGCAGGTCTCCGCCTGCTTCATCCTCTCCGTCGACGACTCCATGGAGTCCATCCTCGACTGGTACAAGGAAGAGGGGATGATCTTCAAGGGCGGTTCCGGCGCCGGCCTGAACCTCTCCCGCATCCGCTCCTCCAAGGAGCTCCTGTCCTCCGGCGGCAACGCCTCCGGTCCCGTCTCCTTCATGCGCGGCGCCGACGCCTCCGCCGGAACGATCAAGTCGGGCGGTGCCACACGTCGCGCGGCCAAGATGGTCGTCCTCGACGTCGACCACCCCGACGTCGAGGCCTTCATCGACACCAAGGTGAAGGAGGAGGAGAAGGTCCGCGCCCTGCGCGACGCCGGCTTCGACATGGACCTGGGCGGCGACGACATCACGTCCGTCCAGTACCAGAACGCCAACAACTCCGTCCGCGTCAACGACGAGTTCATGAAGGCCGTCGAGACCGGCTCGAAGTTCGGGCTGCGCGCCCGGATGACCGGTGAGGTCATCGAGGAGATCGACGCCAAGGGCCTCTTCCGCAAGATGGCCGAGGCCGCCTGGGCCTGCGCCGACCCGGGCATCCAGTACGACGACACGATCAACCACTGGCACACCTCGCCGGAGTCGGGCCGGATCACCGCGTCCAACCCGTGCAGCGAGTACATGCACCTGGACAACTCCTCGTGCAACCTCGCCTCCCTCAACCTCATGAAGTTCCTCCGCGACGACAACGGCAACCAGTCGTTCGACGCCGAGCGCTTCGCCAAGGTCGTCGAGCTGGTCATCACGGCGATGGACATCTCCATCTGCTTCGCCGACTTCCCGACCGAGAAGATCGGCGAGACCACCCGCGCCTTCCGCCAGCTGGGCATCGGCTACGCCAACCTCGGCGCCCTGCTCATGGCCACCGGCCACGCCTACGACAGCGACGGCGGCCGCGCCCTGGCCGGCGCGATCACCTCGCTGATGACCGGTACGTCCTACCGGCGCTCCGCCGAGCTGGCCGCGGTCGTCGGCCCGTACGACGGCTACGCCCGCAACGCCGACGCCCACCAGCGCGTCATGAAGCAGCACGCCGACGCCAACACCTCCGCCCGGCGCATGGACGACCTGGACACCCCCGTCTGGGCCGCCGCGACCGAGGCCTGGCAGGACGTGATCCGCCTCGGCGAGAAGAACGGCTTCCGCAACGCCCAGGCCTCCGTGCTGGCCCCCACCGGCACCATCGGCCTGATGATGGACTGCGACACCACGGGCGTCGAGCCGGACCTCGCGCTGGTGAAGTTCAAGAAGCTCGTCGGCGGCGGCTCCATGCAGATCGTGAACAACACGGTCCCCAAGGCGCTCAAGCGTCTGGGCTACCAGCCGGAGCAGGTCGAGGCGGTCGTCGCCCACATCGCCGAGCACGGCAACGTGATCGACGCCCCGGGCCTGAAGCCCGAGCACTACGAGGTCTTCGACTGCGCCATGGGCGAGCGTGCGATCTCCGCCATGGGCCACGTGCGCATGATGGCCGCCGCGCAGCCGTTCCTCTCGGGCGCGATCTCCAAGACCGTGAACCTGCCCGAGTCGGCCACCGTCGAGGAGGTCGAGGAGGTCTACTTCGAGGGCTGGAAGATGGGCCTGAAGGCCCTCGCGATCTACCGCGACAACTGCAAGGTCGGTCAGCCGCTCTCCGCCAAGAAGAAGGAGAAGGAGGAGGCCAAGGCTCCCGTGGCCGCCCCCGCCGTCGCGGAGAAGGTCGTCGAGTACCGCCCGGTCCGCAAGCGCCTCCCCAAGGGCCGCCCGGGCATCACCACCTCCTTCACGGTGGGTGGCGCCGAGGGCTACATGACCGCCAACTCCTACCCGGACGACGGTCTCGGCGAGGTCTTCCTGAAGATGTCCAAGCAGGGTTCGACCCTCGCGGGCATGATGGACGCCTTCTCGATCGCCGTGTCGGTGGGCCTGCAGTACGGCGTGCCGCTGGAGACCTACGTCTCGAAGTTCACCAACATGCGCTTCGAGCCGGCCGGCATGACGGACGACCCGGACGTGCGGATGGCGCAGTCGATCGTCGACTACATCTTCCGCCGCCTGGCGCTCGACTTCCTGCCCTTCGAGACCCGCTCCGCCCTGGGCATCCACTCCGCCGAGGAGCGCCAGCGCCACCTGGACACCGGTTCGTACGAGCCGGCCGACGAGGAGGTCGACGTCGAGGGTCTGGCCCAGTCGGCCCCGCGCCACGTCGAGCCCGCGAAGCCGGAGGTCCCGGCGCAGCCGGCGGCCGCCGCACCGGCCCCCAAGCAGGTCCACAACTCCACCGAGCTCGTGGAGATGCAGCTGGGGCTGAACGCCGACGCACCGCTGTGCTTCTCCTGCGGCACCAAGATGCGCCGCGCGGGCAGCTGCTACCTGTGCGAGGGCTGCGGCTCCACCAGCGGCTGCAGCTGAGTGTGAGCCCTGGACGAGCACGAGAATGAGGTGCTCGGAGCTTTAGGGGCTCGGAGTGAGGTGTCGGCGGTTTCGCCGGCACCTCACTTCTGCGTATGGGGCCCGTGGCCGCCGCGGTCGGCGCGGCACTGCCGCACCGGCCGCGCGGCTACCCGGCGTGCTCGGCTGCCGCGATGGTGCGCTGCAGGGTCGCGCGAGCCTGCGCCAGTTCGTCCGCCCGCTGATCGAGACGGGTGAGCTGGGCGCGGAGCTTGTCCAGCACCCCTGGGCAGGGCCGCAGCGAGCCGTCCGCGACGGAACAGGGCAGCACCTGCCGGATCAGGCTGGTGGAGAGCCCGGCCGCCAAGAGGGCGCGGATCTGCCGGACTCTCTGCTCGGCGGCATCGTCGTAGTCGCGGTATCCGTTGGCATGACGGATCGAGGCGAGAAGGCCGACGCTTTCGTAGTAGCGGAGCAAGCGCTCGCTCGTCCCGGTTCGTTTCGCCAACTGCCCGATCAGCACTGCTTCTCCCCCGAACTTGACCTTGCCATGGTGTCAACGTTCAACGATGGGACCGGCGGCGGCATTCCGTCGCCGTCACCGCTCCTGAACAGGGGAAATTCGTTGATCATCGACGCGCACAGCCATGTCCACGATCCCGTGCACCGGCACATCGCTCTGCTGGACGAGGCGGGAGTCGACCGCGCGGTGCTCTTCGGCACCCGGCCGCACCCCGAGCGGGCCACCGATCCGGCCTCGTTCCGGCGGGAGATGAGCGTGCTGCACGAGACGGTCAGCGGGCAGTCCGGCTGTCCGGACGGCCACCAGGCCGCCCAGCGGGAACTCGCCGCGGCGTGCGCCGCGTACCCCGATCGCTTCATCGGCTTCGGCAAGGTCCGCCTGGACCAGCCGGCCGAACAGATCGCGGCGGAGGTCGAGCGGGAGGTCGTCGGCCGGGGTTTTCGGGGCATCGGTGAGCTGACCCCGCCACCGGACGGGGCCGCTCGGATCGAGCCCGTTCTGCGGGCAGCCGCCGATCATGGCGGGTTGCCGGTCGTCGTGCACGGGTTCGCGCCGACCACGGCGGGAGACCTGGCGACTCTGGCCGGACTCGCGCGCCGCCACCCGAGCGTCCCCGTGGTGATCAGCCAACTCGGCGGTCTGAACTGGCTGACGGCCATCGAGCTGGCACGGGAGACCCCGAACCTGTTCCTGGAACTGTCGACGGCCGGCGTCATCTTCGCGGTTCGGCTGGCGATCGACGAGGTACCCGACCGCACGATGTTCGGCTCGGACGCGCCCTACGGCGACCCGTTCCTCGCCCGGGCCACCGTCGAACGCGTGACACGGCCGGGCGCGCTGCGTGATCGCGTCCTCGGCGGCACCCTCGCAGAGCTGCTCGATCTCTGACCGCGCGTGCGGTCGCGACCGTTCCGACCGCCTTGTTCCGACCGCCCTGTTTCCGACCGTCCTCCCGGGTGTACTCCTCGGGTACGTGACCCAGGCCACTGCCGGGGCCGTACGATGGGTCGGTGCTGGTCAAGTGGATTCGCTGCACCGTGGTGGACCGCCGGGGCTTCGAGCGGGGGCAGCGAAAGTGGGCGGGACTCCTGGGCGAGCCCGGATTCCGGGGGCAGGGCGGCGGCTGGAGCAGGGCCCGCCCTGACGTCGTCCATCTCTTCGGCTTCTGGGAGAACCGGGCCTTCTACGACTCCTTCATGGCGCGTTCGCACGACAGACTGGCGGCCGCGCAGGTCGGCACGTACACGGACATCCAGGTGCGGCTCTTCGAGCATCGCTTCGACGTGAAGGTCGGTTTTCAGCCACAGTTCGCGGACGCGGACGTGGTGCGGTTCGCACACTGCCGGATCCGCGAGGAGCGCGTGGAGCACTTCACGCTCATGCAGGAGAAGGTGTGGAATCCGGCGATGGCCGGATCCCCGGGAATGCTGCGGGGCGTGTTCGGGGAGGCGCCGGGTCAGGAGTTCCTGGTGCTGTCCCTGTGGAACTCCGAGGCCGAACACGGCAAGTACCGGGCCGACCGGGTCGAGCGCCTCGGCCTGCGCGCGCAGACCGAGGCCGATGTCGCGGCGATCACCGGTGACGTGGTGAAGATAGAGCAGTCCTGGACGGTGTGACCTCCGGGGTTCGGTGGTCCGGTGGCGGTGTGGCCGCCTTGGCGTGGCCGGCCCGGCATGGTCAGCCCGGCGAGGCGTGGGCCCCGGCGCGGATCGCGGCGAGCGCGGCGCCGGCGGCCTGGTCCGCCGCGGCCGCGTCCAGGGGCTCGCGGGTGATGAAGAGCCGCAGGAACAGGGGCGCGGAGACCGCCCGCACGACAGCGCCCGCATCGGTGGCGGGCGGCGCCTCGCCGCGCTCGACGGCCCGCTCGATCAGCGGCGCGCAGCGCGCGAACCGCTCGGCGTAGAAGCCGCGCAGCGCGTCGGCGGCGCGGTCGGACTGGAAGGCGGCGGCGATGAAGGCGGTGGGGGCCGCCGCGCTCGCCGGGTCGGTGAAGGTCTCGACGATCTCGAGGGCGAGGGCCCGCAGGTCCCCTTCGAGCGACCCCGTGTCAGGCGGGGTCCAGCTGTCCTCGCCCGCGAAGTCCAGGGCGTCGGCCACCAGTCCTTCGACGCCGCCCCAACGCCGGTAGAGCGTGGTCTTGTGCACGCCCGAGTGCTCGGCCACGTATTCGATGGTGAGTCCGGGATAGCCGTGTTCGACGAGGCCGGCGAGGACGGCGTCGCGGACGGCGGCGCGGGTGCGGGCGGTGCGTCCGCCGGGGCGCAGCGTGCCCGGGGCGCCGGGGGGAGGGGCCTCCGAAGGCAATTGCAACTCCAGTTGTGTTAGTGGATGGGCTATGCCATGCTGAGGGTAACGCAACTTCGGTTGCGTTTGATGGTTCCCGCGGGCGGCGCTCATCGCCTGCGGTCATCGCGTGTCGTTCCTGTGTCGCCTGGTGTCGCTTGTTCGTCCTTGGGGGGTCGTCCATGCCTGCTCAGCTTTCTCTGCGTGAGGTGTCCGTCAGCCGAGGGGACCGTCTGCTTCTCGACGGCGCGTCCCTGTCCGTGCGACCCGGCGAACGGATCGGCGTCGTCGGGGAGAACGGCGCGGGGAAGTCCACGCTTCTGCGACTGCTCGCCGGACTCGAACAGCCGACGGACGGCACGGTGGTGACCCTGGCCGACGGCGGCATCGGCCACCTGGGCCAGACACCGGCCCTGCCCGCGGACACCACGGTCGCCCAGGTGATCGACGCGGCGCTCGCCGACCTGCGCGCC
>NZ_JBFQGI010000015.1:0-62872 GCF_040932295.1 Streptomyces sp. C36
CCTTGTCGTTGAAGACGCTGGGGATGATGTAGTTGGCGTTGAGTTCGTCGCCGGCGACGACGTCGGCGAGGGCGCGGGCGGCGGCGAGCATCATGTCGGTGTTGACCGTGCGCGACTGGGCGTCCAGGAGACCGCGGAAGACGCCGGGGAAGACCAGGACGTTGTTGATCTGGTTGGGGAAGTCGGAGCGGCCGGTGGCGACCACGGCGGCGGTCTGGCGGGCGATGGCCGGCTCGACCTCGGGGTCGGGGTTGGCGAGCGCGAAGACGATGGCATCGTCCGCCATGGCGGCCACGTCCTCGCCGCCCAGGACGTTGGGGGCCGAGACGCCGATGAAGACGTCGGCGCCGCGCACGGCCTCCTTGAGGGTGCCGGTGATGCCCTCGGGGTTGGTGTTGTCGGCGATCCAGCGCAGCGCGGACTCGGGGTCGGCGGAGACGAGGTCCTTGCGGTCGGCGTGGACGACGCCGTGGATGTCGGCGACGACGGCGTGCTTGACGCCGGCGGCGGTCAGCAGCTTCAGGATGGCCGTACCGGCGGCGCCGGCGCCGGACATGACGACGCGTACGTCGCCGATGCCCTTGCCGACCACGCGCAGGGCGTTGGTGAGGGCGGCGAGGACGACGATGGCGGTGCCGTGCTGGTCGTCGTGGAAGACGGGGATGTCCAGGGCCTCGCGCAGGCGGGCCTCGATCTCGAAGCAGCGGGGTGCGGAGATGTCCTCGAGGTTGATGCCGGCGAAGCCGGGGGCGATGGCCTTGACGATGGCGACGATGGCGTCGGAGTCCTGGGTGTCCAGGCAGATGGGCCAGGCGTCGATGCCGGCGAAGCGCTTGAAGAGGGCGGCCTTGCCCTCCATGACGGGCAGCGCGGCCTTGGGGCCGATGTTGCCCAGGCCCAGGACGGCGGAGCCGTCGGTGACGACGGCGACCGAGTTGCGCTTGATGGTCAGGCGGCGGGCGTCCTCGGGGTTCTCCGCGATGGCCATGCACACGCGGGCCACGCCGGGGGTGTAGACCATGGAGAGGTCGTCACGGTTGCGGATGGGGTGCTTGGAGGCCATCTCGATCTTGCCGCCGAGATGCATCAGGAACGTACGGTCGGAGACCTTGCCCAGGACGACGCCCTCGATGCCGCGGAGTTTTTCCACGATCTCGTCGGCGTGCTCGGTGGACGTGGTCGCCATGGTGACGTCGATCCGCAGCTTCTCGTGGCCGGAGGCGGTCACGTCGAGGCCGGTCACGGAGCCGCCGGAGGACTCGACGGCCGTGGTGAGCTGGCTGACCGCGGTCCCGCCCGCGGGGACCTCGAGTCGGACCGTCATCGAGTACGAGACGCTAGGCGCCGTTGCCATGGCCGCTTTCCTCTGCTTTCCCTGTTTCGTTTGCCGCGCTCACTGATGCGCGATGCCTGATCGTCCCACCTACCGGCCAGTACGCGGTAACCAGCGCCGCATACCGGAAGGGGCCTTCCAAGATACGAGAAGGCCGAAAACGCCGAACGGGCGTCCCCCTCCGGTGGAGAGGGACGCCCGTTCGGGACGTCTGTGACACCGACCCGCCATGCTCGCCTCGCGGCAAGTGGTCGCTCGAAGCGACTAAGGTTGGGCCCGGGGGCTTGGATCGAGCCGGTGCCGTACCCAGGCTAACAAACCGCTCCCGGAAGTCATTCCGGTAGGGCGTCTTCCATTTAGGGCACGTCAATTCCGGTCGGACGGCGTCAGCCTGTCGACGCCGCCCCACCCCCCTCGCCGTCAGTCCCGCAGCAGGTCCGGCACGCCCAGCTCGTCCGGATCGTCCCGCTCCCCCGACAGCACCGTCAGCCGCTGCGTGGCGCGGGTCAGCGCCACGTACAGCACGCGCAGCCCGGCCGGCGACTCGTCGGCGATCTCGGCGGGCGTGACCACGATCGTGGCGTCGTACTCCAGGCCCTTGGCCTCCAGGCTGCCCAGCACCACCACCCGGTCACCGAGACCGGCCAGCCAGCCGCGCGCCTCGGCGCGGCGGCCCATCGGCACGACCACGCCGACGGTGCCCTCCACGTCAGCCAGCAGGTGCAGCGCCTCGTCCCGTACGGACACGCCCAGGTCGGCGCCCGCCACGGCGAAGCGGGGCACGACGCCGGTGGAACGGACGGCCGAGGGCGACTCCATGCCCGGCATGGCCAGGGCCAGCACCTTCGCCGCCAGCTCGGCGATCTCCGCGGGGTTGCGGTAGTTCACCGTCAGCCGGAAGCGGCGGCGCGGACGGGCGCCCAGCGCCTCGTCGCGGGCCTCGGCCGCCTCGTCCGGGGCGGACCAGGAGGACTGGGCCGCGTCGCCGACGATCGTCCACGTCGCGTGGCGGCCGCGGCGGCCGACCATGCGCCACTGCATCGGGGTGAGGTCCTGCGCCTCGTCGACGATGACGTGCGCGTAGTCCCGGCGCTCCTGCGCCAGCCGCTCGGCCCGCTCACGGCGCGACTCGCCGCGCTGGGGCATGAGTTCCTCCAGCCCCGTGAGCTGGTCCAGCGGGTCCGCCTCGCGCGGCTTCCTGGGCCGGTGCGGCACGCCCAGCAGCGTCTCCAGCTCGTCCAGCAGCGCCACGTCGTGCACCGACAGCGGGCCCCGGCCCTGGCCGTCCAGGCGGCCCAGCGACCGGGCCAGCTGACGGACCTCGCGGGGGTTGAGCACCCGGCGCGCCCAGCGCGAGAGGCGGCGTTCGTCGGCCATGCAGGCCAGCACCCGGCGCGGGGTGAGCTCGGGCCACCAGGCCTCGAGGAAGTCGATGAAGGAGTCCTCGGTGGTGACGTCCTCGTCGAACGCCGAACGGGCCTCGGCCGCCAGCTCGGGGTCGGTGTAGCGCCGGGGGCCGCCGGCCCTCGACCAGAGGGCGTCGAGGATCAGCCGCCGCGCGCGCGGCCGCAGCAGGTTGACCGGCGCGGTGCCGCCCAGGGCGGACTCGCGGATGCGCCGGAGGTCGTCGGCCTCCAGCTCCACGCGGGCGCCGAAGGCGACCACGCGCAGCCGGTCCGGGGCGCCCGTGCCCCCGGCGGGGACCTCCAGGGCGCCCCGAACCGCCTTGCGCAGCACCTTGAGCATGCGGGAGGAGCCCTTGACGCGGGCGATGGCCGGCTCGTCGTACGTGTCGGCCTCGGCGCCGTCGACGAGGGAGCCGACGGCGCGGATGGCGACCTGGCCCTCCTCGCCCAGGGAGGGCAGCACGCCCTCGGTGTAGGCGACCAGCAGCGGGGTCGGGGAGACGACGAGGATGCCGCCCGCGTAGCGCCTGCGGTCCTGGTAGAGGAGGTAGGCGGCGCGGTGCAGGGCCACGGCGGTCTTGCCGGTGCCGGGGCCGCCCTCGACCTCGGTCACGGAGGCGGCGGGGGCGCGGATGACCATGTCCTGCTCGGCCTGGATGGACGAGACGATGTCGCGCATGGTGTGGCTGCGGGCCTGGCCCAGGGCGGCCATCAGCGCGCCGTCGCCGACCACCGGCAGGGCGCTGCCGTCCAGCGTCGTGGTCAGCTCGGGGCGCAGCAGGTCGTCCTCGACGCCGAGGACCTTGCGGCCCTTGGAGCGGATGACGCGGCGGCGTACGACCCGGCCGGGCGCCACCGGGGTGGCGCGGTAGAAGGGCGCGGCGGCGGGCGCACGCCAGTCGATGACCAGCGGGGAGTAGTCGGCGTCGAGCACACCGATGCGGCCGATGTGCAGCGTCTCGGCGATCTCGGCGCGGTCCTCGCGCACGGCGTCGTCGGCGGGCTCGACGGAGGTGTAGGCGCCGTCGGGGCCCTTCTTGCCGTCCTTGCCGAGGAGGAGGTCGATCCGGCCGAAGAGGAAGTCCTCGAACTCGTTGTTCAGCCGGTTGAGGTGCACCCCCGCGCGGAACACCTGCGCGTCCCGCTCGGCGAGCGCGCCCGGCGTGCCGACCTGGCCTCGTTTGGCGGCGTCGTCCATGAGGAACTCCGCCTCGTGGATCTTCTCCTCCAGGCGCCGGTACACCCGGTCCAGATGGTGCTGTTCGGCACCGATCTCACGGTCGCGGACCCCGTCGGGTTCCATCGCCGGTCCTGTCGCCACGTGCGCGTGTGTGGCGTTCTGCGCGGCCACCCAGGCCCCCTTCTGCTGTGCGTAGGGCAGCCGTCAACCGTACGCGAACAAGGGTGCCGACCGCACCTGTCATGACATGAGGGGTTTGCCACGACTGTTACCTGTTGACGGATCACATCCTGACCGTCGCGAGGTGCCTTCCGTCGAGGGTGCGGACCTCGAAGCGGACGATGTCGGCGCGTTCGAACGCGGCGCCGCCGTGGGTGTAGAGCGGCTCGGCGCCCCATTTGGCCGGGGAGCCGTCGCCCTTGTCCAGGCCGTATCCGGAGGCGGGGACGGCCCAGGTGGTGACGGTCTGCTCCTGGCCGTTCCTGCCGACGGCGACGAGGTCGCAGGTCAGGGGGCCCTTGACGTTGCCCAGCCGGAGCGCCACATGGGTGCCCCAGGGCTTGTTCTGCAGCGAGACGGTCGCGTCGACCTTGGTGACGGGATCGACGGCGCCGATCTTGTCGCCTTCTTCGTACATCTGCTTGGCCGCGCTGACGCCGCTGTGGTCGGGGACGTCCCGTGCGGTGAGCGCGGCGCCGGCGAACGGCCCGGCGACGATCAGCGCGGCGGCCGCGGCCGCCAGGCACAGCCGGCGGACGCGCCGCGCCCGGCGGGTGGCGGTGACGTCGTCGAGCGCCCGGTCCAGCAGCTCGGGGCGGGGCCGGACGGTGAGGAGGCCGGGGTCGGGGGACGACTCCTTGAGCTCGGCGAGGAGGGGGGTGAGGCCCATCAGGTCGTCGAGCTCGGCGGCGCACCGGGGGCACTCGGCGAGGTGTTCCTCGAAGCGGGCGGCGTCGGCCTCGTCGAGGACGCCGAGGGCGTAGGGGCCGACGGCGGTGTGCCCGTCGTCCCGGCGCGGGTGCTCATGGTCCGGTGCCGGCCCGTTCATGCCGTCACTCCTCGTTCCTCGAGCGAGAGCTTCAGGGAGCGCAGCGCGTAGAAGACGCGGGACCGGACGGTCCCGGCCGGTACGCCCAGCGCCTGTGCTGCCTCGCTCACCGTACGTCCTTTGAAGTAGGTCTCGATCAAGGCCTCTCGGTGGGCTTCGGACAGGTCGCCGAGCGCGTCGGAGATGGTCATCAGGCGCAGCGCCCGGTCGATCTCGTCGGCCGCGGGGATCAGCTCCAGGGGGCCGGGGTCGACCTCGCGGGGGCGGGACTGCCGGCTGCGGTGGTTGTCGATGACGATGCGCCGGGCGACGGTCACCAGCCACGGCCGTACGGAGCCGGCGGATCCGCGCAGCTGGTCGGCGTTGCGCCAGGCGCGGAGCAGCGTCTCCTGGACGACGTCCTCGGCCCGCTGGCGGTCGCCCGCCACCAGGCGCAGCACGAAGGCCAGCAGAGGGCCGGCGTGCTCCTCGTAGAGCGACCGCATCAGGTCCTCGTCGGGACGCGTCCTGTCAGCCACGGCGGCATCCTTGCGCAAGCCATCCCCCTGGGTCGAGAGCGCGGTCGGGGATTCCCGGGGCGCGGGTTCCCTCTGCCGTCAGTAGCCGTAACCGCCGGTTCCGCCGGACGTGCCGCCGGTGGAGCCGGAGTCGCCGGCCGGGGCCTTGGCGGGGGCCTGCGCCTTCTTGCCCTGCGGCCCGGCGGCGAACCAGGTGCCTCCGACGCCCTGGCCCTTGGTGTCGCCGGGCTTGGCGTCCTTGGCGAACCGGTAGAGCGGCCAGCCGCCGAGCGTCAGCTGCTTGGAGCCGTCGGCGCGGGTGACGGTGGCCACGAGGCTCTTGTCGACGCCCTTGAGGGAGAGCTGGTCGGCGACGGTCACGGGCGGCCAGGCGGCGGCGCAGTCGCCCTCGCAGTGGGAGGCGGAGGGCTTGGCCGTGTCCTTGTCGAAGCGGTAGAGGGTGAAGCCCTTGGCGTCGGTGACGACGGTGCCCAGCTTCGGGTCCTGGGCCGTGGCCAGGCCGGCGGCCCCGGCGTCGGGCTGCTGCGGCTGTTCCTTCGGTTGTTCCTGCCGTTGTTCCTGCTGCGGGCCCGGCGTGCTCTTGTCGCTCCCGCCGTACGAGGAGTCGCCCGCTCCGCAGCCCGTCGCGGTGAGCGCGAGTGCCACCGCCCCGCCGACCGCGAACAGGCCGATGCGTGCGGTCCTCCGCGCGTGTGCCGTCATGACGTCCCCTTGGTGTGCGGGTGCGGGCCGGGAGCCCCTTCCGGCCATGAGTACGCACGCGTGGGCCGCCGTGTTCACTTCCGGGGGAGGAAATCTCCGCCGGTGGCCTACCGGCGCTTCATCGCCCGGTGGCGGGCCACCCGCTCGCGGTTGCCGCACACCTCGCTGGAGCACCAGCGCCGGCGCCGCCCCCGCGAGGTGTCGACGTAGACCAGCGGGCAGCCCTCGCCCTCGCACCGGCGCAGCCGGTTCCGCTCCGCCGGATCGGTGAGCAGCTCCACGGCGTCCCGGGCGATCTGCCCCACCAGGGCGCCGCAGTCGGGGGTTCCGGTGACGGCGCGTACGAGGTCGCCGTCGGCGCTCCGCACGACGACCGGCGCGGGCGGCGCGGTGACCGCGAGGGCGTTGACGCGCTCCAGGTCGGGGTCGGCGGCCCGGCCGTCGATCTCGGCGTGCACGACACGGTGCAGCAGGCCCCGGGCCGCCTGGAAACGCGCGAGCCACGCCGCGTCCACGGCGTCGAGCGGGGTGCCCGGCGGCACCAGGCCCACGCCGAGCAGCCAGGCCCGTAATCGCCGGGGGCTGTCCAGCCGCTCCACCGGCTCGGCCGTGGCGACCAGGTCGAGACACAGCCTCCCGGCGTCGAAGCGCAGGTCGTAGGAGGCCGCTGCCGACGCCATGCGCGTCCCCTTTCCCGAGTTTCCCGAGTCCCTCCGCGGCGCCGCGTTCCCGGCCCCGCCCGAGCTGCCGCACTTCAGGGTGGACCGGCCGGCGGCCTCGAAAAGCCCCGGGCCGGTCAGCTCCGCGCGGGGCCCTCGGCGTGCTCGCGCCGCCATCCTCCGGTCCTGTTGCGGCGCCGCAGCAGGGCGACGCCCGTCGCGGCGACCGCCGCCGCGAGGCCCGCGCTCGTGGCCGTGATCAGCAGGGTGCGGTCCGGGCCGTCGTCGCCGGGGCCGGCGGCGGCCGCGGAGGCGGCGTGGCCGGTGACGACGAGGTGACCCGTGCGCTTGACCCGCCCGTGGTGGCTGATGACGGTGACGGGGTAGCGGCCGGCCTCCAGGCCCGCGCGGACGCGGGCCGGGCCGTAGTAGCGGGGGTCGTCGCCGTCCCCGGCCTTGCTGTCGTCGCGCCGCAGCGGCACGGGCCGCTCGAAGGCGGGCGAGGTCGCCATCAGCCGCTCCTCCTCCCCCGGATCGGGTGAGGCGTCCCTCCACAGCACGTTGACGCTGCCGCCGGCCCGGACCCGGTGGCCGTGCGGGCGGGCGTCGTCGGGCCGGCCGGAGGCGGTGAAGAACGCCGGTCCTCGCGCCCTGCCCACGTAGTCGGAGTCGCCGGGGCGGGCCGCGCGGACCTCGAGCGGCTTCTCATCGATCCGCCGCCCGTCCGGGCCGCTGAGCGCGACCTTGTACGTGCCGTCCTTGACGTCCGTCGGCAGGGCGACGAGCGCGGTGAACATCCGCGGGTTGTTCCAGTGGCCGCCGGCCGGGTCGTGGGTCAGCCGCACCTTCGCGGTGAAGGCCGGCGAGGCCGCCGTGAAGACGTCGCCCCGCTCCCCCGGGTAGAGGTCGTCGAACGACAGGGCCAGCCGCTCCCCCGGCCGCAGCACGTCGCCCGGCGTGCCCGCCAGGAACTCCGGCCGCCGCGCGGCCTGGACCTCCACCCGTTCCTTGGCCACCACCCTGCCGCCGGCCCGGACGGTGAGGGGGTACGTACCGGGCGCCACGGTCATCGAGATCGCGGGCCGCCCGTGGTGACCCGCGCCGTCCTCGGCATAGGGGGCCAGGCGCACGGGGTGGGGGAAGACGGGCGAGGAGACGGTGACCTCGCCGGGCCCCCGTACGCCCCGCACATCGATGTCGATCAGCTCGCCGGGGCGGTTGTCGTAGGCCCCGTTGAGCAGCAGCTGCACCCCGCCCTGTCCGTCGTCGGCCGACGCGGCCGGGACCGTGCCCAGCCACAGCGCGACGACGGCCGGCGCGGCGACCGCCGTCCGTGTCCAGTTCACCCGGCCACCCCCTTCGGTCCTCCTGTAAGAGGGCCGGCCGGGCCGGGCGGTTGCTCCCGGAGGGCCGTTGGGGACGACGAAGGCCCCACCGCCTCTCGGCGGTGGGGCCTTCGCCTCACATGAAACATGGGATGAGTGGAGATGGCGGGAATCGAACCCGCGTCCAACGGTGCAGAACCAGGGCTTCTCCGTGTGCAGTTCGCTGCGATTTTCTCGGCCCCGGAGATCACGCGAACAAGTCTCCGACAGGCCCAGCCACTGTTTGATTTCCCACCAGGTCCCGTGACCGGACCTAGTGGTTTAGTTCCCTAGCTGATGCCAGGATCCGGGTCGGGAACAGCCCCGGGCTGACACTTCGCAAGTCGCTACTTAGGCAGCGAGGGCGAAGGAATCGCGCTTGGTGTTGGCGATTATTGGTTGCGACATATGGTTTACGAGATCATTGCCGCTTCCTCGACACGCTTCCCCTGCTTCGACATCCGCTGTCGAAACCGATCATCCCCATGTTGTGTTTTCAAGCTGCGCACCGGTTACCAGCCGGTGTGCGGTTCGCCCATCGTACGTGACCAACGCACGACGGTGCCAGCGTATTCCCGGGAGGGGTCAGCCCCGCTGGGCCTGCTGGGCCCGCTGACGCCTGCGGGCGGCCGCGATCGCCCGGTTCGACTCGCGCGTGTCCTGCTTCTCGCGCAGCGTCTGCCGCTTGTCGTACTCCTTCTTGCCCTTGGCCAGAGCGATCTCGACCTTGGCCCGGCCGTCCTTGAAGTAGATGGCGAGCGGCACGATGGTGTGCCCCGTCTCCTGCGACTTCGAGTCGAGCTTGTCGATCTCCGCCCGGTGCATCAGCAGCTTGCGCTTGCGGCGCGCGCTGTGGTTGGTCCACGTGCCCTGGGCGTACTCGGGGATGTGGGCCTGGTGCAGCCAGGCCTCGCCGCCGTCGATCTGCACGAAGCCGTCCACCAGCGAGGAACGACCCTGGCGCAGCGACTTCACCTCGGTGCCGGTCAGCACCATGCCGCATTCGTAGGTGTCCAGAATGTGGTAATCGTGTCGCGCCTTCTTGTTCTGCGCGACCAGTTTGCGACCCGTCTTCTCTTTCTTAGTCATAGCGTCGCCATTCTCGCACTAGGACCCACCCCCGAGGCCACCCAATACCGTGCGGGCCCGCTGCTCGGCGTCGCCGCGTACGGCCAGGTCGGGGGCGATCCCGGCGCCGTCGACGCGGCGGCCGGCGGGGGTGCGGTAGTGGCCGACGGTGAGCTCGGCGACCGAGCCGTCGGGCAGCCGGCTGGGCATCTGGACCGACCCCTTGCCGAAGGTCCACGAGCCGACCACGACCGCCCGGCCGCGGTCCTGCAGCGCCCCGGCCAGCAGCTCGGCGGCGCTCATGGTGCCGCCGTCGACGAGGACGACCAGCGGCCGCCGGGTGTCCCCGCCCCGCTCCGCCCGCAGGGCCTGCTGGCGGCCGTGGACGTCGTACGTGGCGACCAGACCGCCGTCGAGGAAGGCGGAGGCCGCGGTGGCGGCCTCGGTGACCAGCCCGCCGGAGTTGCCGCGCAGATCCAGCACGACGCCCTCGCCGGGCGCGGCCGCGGCCACCGCCTCGCGGACCCGCTCGCCGGTGCCCTTGGTGAAGGAGGCGACCTTGACCAGGGTGGCGGGCGGCCCCGCGCCGTCGCCGTCACCGATCCGCTCGACCTCGACGCTCCGGGTGACCAGCCGCTCCCGCCGCAGCGTGCGCTCCCACCGCCGCCCCCCGCGCCGCAGCTCCAGGCGTACGGGCGTACCGACGCCGTCCGGCCGGCCCCAGGCCGCCGGGGAGGACCGGCCGTCGCGGAGGCGGTCGCCGCGCAGGAGGGAGACCACCTCGGTGACCGGGCGGCCTGTGACGTCCGTGCCGTCGATGCCGGCGATGCGGTCGCCGGAGGCGATGCCGGCCCGCTCCGCGGGGCTGCCGGGCACGACGCCGCCCGCCTCCATCCGGCCGTCGGGGGTGCGCCGGATGGTGAGGCCCACACCGACGTACGCGCCGTCCAGGGCGAGCGCGAAGCCCTCGTACTCGCGGGCGCTGTAGACCGCGCCCCAGCTGTCCCCGCTGCGGCTGACCACCTCGGCGGCCGCCTCCGAGCCGGACCGGCCGTCCTGCGCGGCCGCCTCGGCGGCGGCCTCGAGGGTCCGGCGGTCCACGGCGTTGCGGTCCACGGCCCGGGCGGCGGTGCGCGCGGGGGCGCCGTACGCCGGAGTCCGGCCGTCGTCGGTGTCCGCGTCGAACGCCCCGGCGGCGGCGCCCGCCGCCACCACACCGGCGAAGACCAGTGTCAGCGCCGCTCCACGGCGCACGCGGCGCTGCGGAGCGAACATCGTCGGGCCGGGCATGCGCGTGAGTCTAGGACACCGGGGGGCGCCGCATGGGGAGTTGACCGTACGACGCCCTTGGCACGTCTCACACTTTGAGGTATCTCCACAGCGCCACGAAGGCCGCCAGAGCGGGCATGAGCAGCCCGATCGCGAGCACGAGCGGGAGCTTGGCCAGGACCGCGTCCCATCCGATGAACTGAATGACGTCGATCTGATGAACCAGCCAGTTGTTCACCAGGAAGTACTGGCCGCCCACCAGCAGGACGCACGCGAAGCCCGCGCCGAGCAGCCCGGCGAACGCGGCCTCCATGATGAACGGGATCTGGATGTAGAAGCTGGAGGCGCCGACCAGCCGCATGATCCCCGTCTCGCGGCGGCGGCTGAAGGCCGAGACCCGGACCGTGTTCACGATCAGCATCAGGGCGACGACCAGCATCAGCGCCATCACCAGCAGGGCCGCGATGTTCATGCCGTTGAGGAGGTTGAGCAGCGGCTCGAGCGTCTTGCGCTGGTCCTCCACCTCCTGCACCCCGGCGCGCTGGGCGAAGGCGCTGGAGACGACCTGGTACTTGGCGGGGTCGCGGAGCTTGACGCGGAAGGACTCCTGCATCTGGTCGGGGGTGAGGAAGGAGGCGATCGGCGACTTGCCGAACTGCTCCTTGTAGTGCTTGTACGCCTCGTCCGTCGTCTCGAACTGAACGTTCTGGACGATCGGCATCTTCTCCAGATCGGCCCTGATCTGCCTCTTCTGGTCCTCGGTGACCGCGCCCCGGGCGCAGGCGGGCTGGGTCTCGGCGTCGTTCTTGTTGCAGAGGTAGATCGACACGTTGACCTTGTCGTACCAGTAGCCCTTCATCGTGCCGACCTGCTCGCGCATGAGCAGGGAGCCCCCGAACAGGGCGAGCGACAGGGCGACGGAGACGATCACCGCGAAGGTCATCGTGAGATTGCGGCGGAGACCGACGCCGATCTCCGACAGGACGAACTGGGCGCGCATGGCGTCCTTTCAATGCCTACTGTGTCAGTGCCTACAGTGCCGTCTGGACGGTTCAGTGCTGGTAGCCGTAGACGCCGCGCGCCTGGTCACGTACGAGACGGCCCTCTTCGAGCTCGATGACGCGCTTGCGCATCTGGTCGACGATCTGCTGGTCGTGGGTGGCCATGATCACCGTGGTCCCGGTGCGGTTGATCCGGTCCAGCAGCTTCATGATGCCGACGGACGTCTGGGGGTCCAGGTTTCCGGTCGGCTCGTCGGCGATCAGCAGCAGCGGGCGGTTGACGAACGCGCGGGCGATCGCGACCCGCTGCTGCTCGCCGCCGGAGAGCTCGCCGGGCATCCGCTCCTCCTTGCCTCCGAGCCCCACCAGCTCCAGGACCTGTGGCACGGACTTGCGGATCTCCCCGCGCGGCTTGCCGATGACCTCCAGGGCGAAGGCGACGTTCTGGCCGACGGTCTTGTTGGGCAACAGCCTGAAGTCCTGGAAGACGGTGCCCAACTGGCGGCGCATGTGGGGCACTTTCCAGTGGGACAACCGGGCGAGGTCCTTGCCCAGCACATGGACCTGGCCGTGGGTGGCGCGTTCCTCGCGCAGCAGCAGGCGCAGGAACGTGGACTTCCCGGAACCCGAGGAACCGACCAGGAAGACGAACTCGCCCTTCTCGATCTCGAGCGAGACGTCCCGGAGAGCCGGCCGGTTCTGCTTCGGGTAGGACTTGGAGACGTTGTCGAATCGGATCACAGGTGCACCACGCGTCGCCTCGTAGCGGCACGGACGCCGCCTCGTACGGCGTCCGTCGGTGTGCGTGACCCTACCGAACCGCTCGTGCACGCGCAGTGGGCATCCGGCGTCGACGTCGACGACCGCCCCATCGGGGACAAAGTCCCGGACATTCGGCCCCCATCCCGTGGTTTGGGGGACCGCCCGCGCCGAACGGCGGGAAAGCTGGCACAGTGGTAAGGGGAACCGCTCGGCTTTCTCGCGCGTTGGACGTACCGGAGGAGGAATTCGCATGACATGCGACCGACTGGTGTGCGCCAACTGCGCGGCCCCCGTCGCCGAGGGCAGGTGCCCGGTGTGCCGGGCCAGCCGTGAGCGGCTGCAGCACCAGGAAGGCGTCTTCGGCGGGCTGACGCCGGCCGCGCTGATAGCGCTGCTGGTGGCGCTCGTCGCGGTGGCCGTGCTCGCCCGCGGCTTCGCCGGGTGACGCACCGACGCGGACATAAGCCATCGAGGCCCGGAGCGCGACAGCGCTCCGGGCCTCGATCGTGTCACCTGGGGTACGGCCCTCAGGCGGCGGTACCGCGGTTGATCAGGCGCGGCAGCATCCGGAAGCCGATGCCACCCGCGATCATCGTCGCGGCGCCGGCCAGCAGGAAGGTCGTCTGACCGGCACCGGTCTGGGCCAGCTCGCCGGACGGCGTGGCGGAGTCGGAGGAACCGGACGAGCCGCCCTGGCTGGGCTGGCCGACCTGGGCGAGCTCCTCCTTGTCCTTGCCCTGGTCCACGGGCCGCGAGCCGGCACTGTCGGTGCCGGTGTTGCAGTTGCCGTCGGTGTCCACGGGGCAGGTGTGGGTGTCGTCGTCGCCGCTGCCGCCGGTCGAGCCGCTGCCGCCGGTGGCGGAGGAGCCGTCGTGGTCGCCGCCACCGGTGGAGCCACCGCTGGTGGAGCCGCCGGAGGTCGAGCCGCCGGAGGTCGAACCACCGCTGGTCGAACCACCCGAGGTCGAGCCACCGCTGGTCGAACCACCCGAGGTGGAACCGCCGGAGGTCGAACCACCGGAGGTCGAACCACCCGAGGTGGAGCCGCCGCTGGTGGAACCGCCGGAGGTCGTCGGGTCACCACCGGTGGAGCCACCGCTGGTCGAACCGCCGCTGGTCGAGCCGCCGGAGGTCGTCGGGTCACCACCGGTCGAGCCACCGCTGGTCGAGCCACCGGAGGTCGTCGGGTCACCACCGGTGGAACCGCCGCTGGTCGAACCGCCGGAGGTGGAGCCACCGGAGGTCGTCGGGTCGCCACCGGTGGAGCCACCGCTGGTCGAGCCACCGCTCGTGGAGCCACCGCTGGTCGTCGGGTCGCCCCCGGTCGAGCCACCGCTGGTCGAACCGCCGGAAGTGGAGCCGCCGGAAGTGGAGCCACCGGAGGTCGGGGGCTGCGGGATCTCGGTCGGACCCGTGGTCGGGTCGCCGTCGGGCGCACGCACGCCCACGTGGGCCTTCACCTTGGCGCCGCCGACCTCGACGTCCACACCGGCGGCCGAGGCCACGCCCGCGGCCGTCAGGGAGGCGCCCGCGGCGATCATCGCACCCGCGGCTATTCGCGCGACACGCAGTCGCGTCTTGTTCGTCATCTGCTGCTACCCCCAGTAGCCGATCTCGTCATTGGAGCAGCCAATGCACGGGGCGGGGGCGTTCCGGGGACGGCGTGACTCCGGCCGTACGAATGCCGTACCGGCCGTGCCGCCTCGCCCCCCGCCACACGCGCCCCAGTGATCGCATGCCACCCTTCAGCCTTCCCAGTTTTCCGGGCAGCGTCAAGGAAGTTACGGGCGGGTATGTCCTGCTAGGCGGGGGGTTGTTCGCAGTTGTCGTCAGGCGTCACCGACGCCTACTTGTCGGTCTGCTCCTGCTGCTTGCGCCAGCGGATACCGGCCTCCAGGAAGCCGTCGATCTCGCCGTCGAGCACGGACTGCGGGTTGCCGACCTCGAACTCGGTGCGCAGGTCCTTGACCATCTGGTACGGGTGCAGGACGTACGAACGCATCTGGTTGCCCCAGGAGCTGCCGCCGTCGCCCTTGAGGGCGTCCATCTTGGCGCGCTCCTCCTGGCGCTGGCGCTCGAGGAGCTTGGCCTGGAGGACGTTCATGGCGGTCGCCTTGTTCTGGATCTGCGAGCGCTCGTTCTGGCAGGAGACGACGATGCCGGTGGGGAGGTGCGTCAGGCGGACCGCGGAGTCGGTCGTGTTGACGCCCTGGCCGCCGGGGCCGGAGGAGCGGTAGACGTCCACGCGCAGGTCCGACTCGTCGATCTCGACGTGGTCGGTCTGCTCGACGACCGGGAGCACCTCGACGCCGGCGAAGGACGTCTGGCGGCGGCCCTGGTTGTCGAAGGGCGAGATGCGCACCAGGCGGTGCGTTCCCTGCTCGACGGAGAGCGTGCCGTAGGCGTACGGGGACTGGACGGCGAAGGTGGTCGACTTGATGCCGGCCTCTTCGGCGTACGAGGTCTCGTAGATCTCGGTCTTGTAGCCGTGGCGCTCGGCCCAGCGCAGGTACATGCGCTGCAGGCGCTCGGCGAAGTCGGAGGCGTCGACGCCGCCGGCCTCGGCGCGGATGTTGACCAGCGCCTCGCGGGAGTCGTACTCGCCGGACAGGAGGGTGCGGACCTCCATCTCGTCCAGCGCCTTGCGGACCGACGCCATCTCGGCCTCGGCCTCGGCGAGGGTGTCCGCGTCGTCCTCGGCCTCGGCGAGCTCGAAGAGCACGGCGAGGTCGTCGATGCGGCCGCGCAGGGTCTCCGCCTTGCGGACCTCGGCCTGCAGGTGCGACAGCTGGCTGGTGATCTTCTGGGCCGCGGCGGGGTCGTCCCACAGCGACGGGGCCGCCGCCTGCTCCTCGAGCACGGCGACATCGGCCCTCATCCTGTCGAGGTCCAGAACGGCCTCGATCGACCCCATGGTCGAGGAGAGGGACTTCAGCTCTTCGGAAACGTCAACGACTGCCACGCACCCAGACTAACGGCTACGCGCAACATCCCGGTCCGAAGGGCGGTCCGGCGGCCGCCGCGGAGGGCCCGGAGGCGGCCCCACGGCGGCCCGGACGCCTAGCGCAGTGGGGCCACCGAGCCCTGTCCGGGGTCCTGTCCGGGCCCGGCCGGGGGCCGGGCGGGGCCGGTGCGGTGGACGCCGGGCTTGCCGCCCGGCTTGGCGTCCCCGGGGTCGGAGCCGCCGCTCGTGGCGAACCAGCCGCCCACTCCGGCGGCCGCGGCGAGCGCCACGGCCGCGGCGCCCAGCTTGATCCGGCGCCGCCGGGCGGCCTCGGCCCGGTTGCGGGCGGACCCGGCGCGCGGCTGGCCGGGCGAGCGCGGGGCGCGCGCCGTGCCGTGGGCGCCGCCCGCGAGCTCCTCGGGGCCGGGGACGCGCATGCTGGTGTGCGTGTCGCGGGACGAGTCGGAGACGCCGCCGGGCACCAGCGGGACGGCGCCGCGCCGACGCGGCTCCACGACGCCGGGCGAGGCCGCGGCGGACTCGTACGGCCCCTCGCGCTCCGGGCCCGCCGCTTCGGGCTCCTCGTCCGGCTGCTCGTCGATGTCGAGCGGCGGGATGCCGGCCAGTCCGGGCAGCAGCTCGTGCAGGCGGGCGGCGAGCTCCGAGGCGCGCAGCCGGGAGGCGGGCGCCTTGGCCAGGCACTGGACGATCAGCTGCCACAGCTCGTCGGGGATGCCGGGCAGCGGCGCCACGGTCTCCGTCACGTGCCGGCGCAGCACCGCGCCGGGGTGGCCGCCGCCGAAGGGCGTGAAGCCCGCCAGCAGCTCGTACAGGACGGTGGCCAGGGCGTAGACGTCGACGGAGGCGCGCGGCGGCAGGCCCTCGATGATCTCGGGGGCGAGGTAGTCGGGGGTGCCGATGACGCTGCGCTGGCCCGGCGAGCGGCCGCCCGCCGTGTCGCCGGAGCCCGCGGGCCGCTCGCGGGCGGGGCGCGGGAAGTCCACGAGGCGGGCGATGCCGAAGTCGGTGAGCAGCGCGGGGTGCGCGCCGGCGGGGCCGAGCGGGCCCTGCATGTCGAGCAGGACGTTCTCGGGCTTGACGTCGCGGTGGATGATCCCGGCGGCGTGGGCGGCGGCGAGCGCGTCCGCGACGTCGGCCACGATGGCGACGGCCGCCTCGGGCGCCAGGCGCCGCTCGCGGTCGAGGCGCGTGCGCAGGTCCGTGCCGCGGATCAGGTCCATGACCAGGGCGAGGTCGGCGCCGTCGACGACGAGGTCGCGGACGCCGACCACGCGGGGGTGGTCCAGACCGAGGAGGGCCGCGCGCTCCTGCACGAAGCGGCCGACCAGCTCCTGGTCGGAGGCGAGATCCTCGCGCAGGAGCTTGATGGCGACGGGCCCCTCGGGGCCTTCGCCGAGCCACACCGTCCCGGCGCTGCCGCGTCCCAGGACCTGGTGGGCGGTGTACCGGCTGCCGATCTTCCGTGCCAAGACTGTTCCCCGACTCCTCCGTCATCCGACAGACGCACTGGCGACCAAGCTACGCGTCTGACGGACCGTTGGGGACTCCGATTCGCCGCCAACCGCCACTTCTGCGGCAGAAAACACCCGTCAGGTGTCGACAAATCGACAGACATCGGGAGCCCGGCACGACGGACTATTTGGCCTCGGAACCGACGTTCGAGATCCAGTCCTTGAGGTCGGTGACCCAGTCCCAGGTGGCGTCCCAGAAGCTCTTGCCGTCGGCGACCCAGTCCTTGAGCGGGGTGAACTCCCACACCAGCCAGGAGCCCACGACCAGCACCAGGATCATGAACAGGCAGCCCTTGAGGCAGCCCAGCCCCGGGATCCGCATCGGGTTCGCGCTGCGCTGCCGCGGCGGGCGCGGCTCGCGGCGCGGAGCGGGGGCCGGCGCGGGGGCGGGCGGCGGGGTGTACGGCTGCGGCTGGGGCGGCTGCGGCGTGTGGTGCCGCTGGGGCCGCCGGTCCGGGCGGCCCTGCGGGGCGCGCGGCGGCGCGTACTGCTGGGGGCGCGGCTGCGGCTGAGGGGCCTGGGCGGGGTACTGCTGCTGCCCGTACCCCTGCTGTCCGTGCTGCTGCCCGTACTGCTGGGGCTGCTGGGGCGCGGGCCCCGGGCGGCGGGCGGGACGGCGGCGCAGCGGGTCCTCGCTCGGGTCGAGGTACTGCACCTGCGTCTGGTCGTTGCGGTCGCGGGCCGCGCGCATCTGGGTCTGCCACGGGTGCGGGCTGTCGCCCTGCTGCTGGTCCGGGCGGCCCTGCGGCGGGCCCGGGGGCACGGGCGGCATGGCGCGCGTGGGATCCCCGCCGCCGTACGCGCCGGGGCCCCCGGGCAGCACCTGCGTGGGGTCGGCGTTGGGGCCGGCGCCGTGGCCGGTGCTGTTCATCACGCTCGTCGCGGCGTTCGGGTCGTACGAGCCGGGGGCGACGGGCGGCAGCATCTGCGTGGGGTCGGCGTCGCCGGAGCCGGCCGCCGGAGCGGCGCCCAGGCCCGTGCCGGGCACCTGGGCGGGCTCGGGGTCCGGGGCGAGCAGCGCGCCGACGCCGAGGGCGGCCTCGGCCTGCGCGGGGGAGGCGTGGACGCCGACGCCCGCGGCGACCACGCGCAGGGCGCGGGCGAGGTTCTCGGCGGACGGCCGCTCCTCGGGCCGCTTGCTCAGGCAGCGCTCGATGACCGTCCACAGCGGCTCGGGGACCGTCGTGGGGCGGCGCGGCTCGGCGCTCAGGTGCTGGTGGAGCACCTCCAGCGCGGTCGCGCCGGCGAACGGCGGACGGCCGGTGACCAGCTCGTACAGCAGGATGCCGGCGCCGTAGATGTCGACGGCGGAGGTCTGCGGGCGGCCCTCGGCGGACTCGGGCGCGACGTAGGCCGGGGTACCGACGAACTCGTGGGTGCGGGTGAGGCCGGGCGAGTCGGCCAGGCGCGCGATGCCGAAGTCGGTGAGCATCGGGTGCATCTGGCCGCCGTCGTTCTTCAGCAGGACGTTGGCGGGCTTCAGGTCGCGGTGGACGATGCCGTCGGCGTGGCTGGCGGCGAGGGCGTCGGCGATCTGCGCGGTCAGCAGCGCGGCCGCGACCGGGGTGAAGGGGCCGTTCTCGCGGAGGTAGCGGTGCAGGTCCGGGCCGTCGACGAGGTCCATGACGAGCGCGAGCAGGTCGCCCTCGACCACCAGGTCGCGGGTGCGGACGATGTTCGGGTGGGTGAGCCGGAGCAGGACGGACCGCTCGCGCAGGAAGCGCATCACGACGTCCGCGTCGTTGGCCAGCTCCTCCTTGAGGACCTTGATCGCGACGGTCTCGCCGGGCTGCCCGGCCACCGCCGCCTCGGCTCCGGCCGACTCGCGCTGGCGTGCTCGCCAGACGGTGCCCGTGGCCCCGCGTCCGAGCGGCTCCTCGAGCAGGTATTTGCTGCCTACCGGCCGCACGTCATGCGCTCCCTGGTCGTGATGCGAGCTCTGTGATCCAAGCTCTCCGAGGTGTTCGGCTTCGCGCCCACTGTAGTGCCGCCTCCCGGACCGTCCGTCCGGCGAATCCGGTGGGGCTTGTGGGATAGACGCGGGGCGCGGGCGGATGGTTGCCGCGCGTCGGAAGCTCTCGTAAATAACGGCAAGAAATAGGTCGAGAGCGGACAAGCGGTTAAAGAAATCAGCCAATGGCGACCGTGGGATGCGAGCTTTCCGATACTCGGATGGTCGTTCAAGATCACGAATCGGCTCTCGCCGGGCGCGTCGTCGGCGGCAGGTGCGAGGATGCTCGCAGCACGGATGCGGCGGGGAGGGAGCGGGAGGCCCCGCGCGAACGTGGTGACCTGTACGTGCCGACGCGCCCGTGCGCGGTGGGGGTGGCTTCAGTCCCGGCCCCGCCGCACACCCGGGGCAGGAAGGGACCGTTGACGGCGATGCAGATCCGGCTGACCGTCCTCGGGCCGCTCAGCGGCCACACCACGTGCGCCTGCGATGTGCTCGTGACCGCCCCCACGGGGACCGCCCTGGCGGCCGTGGCGAGCGGCCTCGCGACCGCCGTCGCGGCGGCCGGCTCCGACCTCGGCAGCGGTGCCGTCGTGGTCCACGCCGGCGGCGAGCGCCTCGACCCGCAGCGTTGCGCGCTGGGCGAGCCGCCGCTCACGGACGGCGCGGTGCTCTCGCTGGGCGCCCCCGCCGACCCCGAGCGGCACGCGGGCGTGCTCCACTCCGGCGTGCCGGAGGCGGCCGCCCGGCTGCACGTGGTCTCCGGCCCGGACGCCGGCGGCGTCCACCTGCTGCACGGCGGCGAGGTCCGCGTCGGCCGCTCGAGCTCCGCCGACATTCCCCTGGACGACCCCGACGTCTCCCGCCTGCACTGCGCGGTGACCCTCGCCGACGACGGCACCGTCACCCTGCACGACATGGGCTCCACCAACGGCACGCTGCTCGACGGCGAGGCCGTGGACGGCGAGCCCGTGCCACTGCCGGCGGGCGCTCTGCTGCGGGTCGGCGAATCCACGCTCAGCCTGCACGGCGCCGGCTCCCCCGACGGCTCGGGGCCCGGCGTCCTGCCGGCGGTCCCGGACGGCGAGGGGCACCTGCGCGTGGGGGCGACGCCGGACGCCGCCCCGGCGCAGGGCGCCTCGGGCACGCTCCCGCGCGCCGACCGGGGCGACGGTGCGCCGGGCACGGCCTACGGCGAGGGCACCTGGCACGGCGGCCCCGGCGCGGGCCACCCCCCGGCCCCTCCCACCCCCACGCCCGCCCCGGCGGGGGCCGGCGCCACCACCAGCGCCGCCGGGTACGCCGACCTGGGCACCCCCTCCGCCCCGGCCGCGGGCCCCGAGCCGGCCGAGGGCACCGAGCCCGGCGGCAAGCGGCGCGGCCGCGGCATAGGAGCCTGGGCCCGCCGGCTGACCGGCGGGCTGACCGGGCGCGACGCCGACCGCCGCCCCGGCGACCCGGCCGTGGAGCAGCGCCCGGCCGACGACGACCCCGCCGCGAGCGGTCCCGCCGCCTCCGGCGCGGTCGCGCTGCGCGAGCGCTGGCCGGACCCGGCGGCCGTCCTGCTGACCGCCCTGGGCCCGGGACCGCGGCTGTGGGAGCGCGGCCCGGACCACCCCGACCTGCTGACCGTTCGGCTGGGCACCGCCGACCGCTACCGCGCCGACGGCGGCGGCCCGCTGCCCTCCGTGCCGGTCACGGTCGGGCTGCGCCAGGCCGGGTCGCTGGGCCTGGCCGGTCCCCGGGCACGGCTGTCCGGACTGGCCCGGTCCGTGCTCGCCCAGCTCGCCGCGCTGCACGCGCCCGCCGCGCTCGAGTACGTCCTCATCAGCGCCGACCGCGCACGCCCCGCCGAGGAGCGGCTGGCGGAGTGGTCCTGGCTGGGCTGGCTGCCGCACGCGCGGCCCGCGCACGGGCAGGACTGCCGCCTGCTGCTGGCCTACGACCGCGAGCAGGCCGAGGCCCGCACGGCCGAGCTGGTCCGCCGCCTGGACGACGGCCCCCTGGGCACCAGCTGGCCGGGCGCCTCCCCCGAGGTCGTCGCCGCGGCCGCGGGGCGCCACCGCGGCCCGTACACCGTGCTGATCGTGGACGGCGATCCCGGCTCGGCGGGCCTGCGCGAGACGGTCGCCCGGCTGGCCGTGGCCGGCCCGGCGGCCGGCATCCACCTGCTGTGCCTGGCGGACGCCCCGGCCACCACACCCTCCTCCCCGGTGTCGGCGACCCTGAAGACGGCCGCGGCGGCCTCGCCCGCCTTCCCGCACTGCGGAGCCGTCGCCCTGCTCAGCGGCGACGTGGCCACGGTCGTCCAGGTCATCCGCCAGGTGCCGGAGGCGGCCCCGGTGGCCGGCGGCCAGGGGCAGCCGGCCCGACGGCCCGCCACGGACCGGAACGCCGGCGGTGCCGAGGGCGCCGCCGGGCGGCCGGACATCGCCGCGCTCGACGCCGTCTCCGCCGCCTGGGCCGAGAGGTTCGCCCGGGCGATGGCGCCCCTGCGGCTCGCGGACACGGCCGGGGCGTTGCAGGGCTCGCGCATCGCGGCGGCCCTGCCGCGCACCGCGCGCCTGCTGGACGAGCTGGGGCTCGCCCGCGCCACCCCCGCCTCGCTGACCGCCCGCTGGGCGGCCGCGACCGACCGGGGCGCCCGCCCCGGGGGCCGGGCCGTCGCCGTGCTGGGCGCCGGGCCGCACGGGCCGCTCACGGTCGACCTGGCGGCGGACGGCCCGCATCTGGTGGTGCACGGCGGACGCGGCAGCGGCAAGACCGAGCTGCTGCGCTCGCTCGCCGCGTCGCTGGCCGCCGCCGACCGGCCGGACCGGCTCTCGCTGGTCCTCGTCGACGGGGCGGCCGCCGAGCGCGGGGAGGGGCTGCGGGTCTGCACGGACCTGCCGCACGTCTCCACCTACCTCGCCGCCTCCGACCCGGTACGGATGCGGGAGTTCGCGCAGGCGCTGAGCTCGGAGCTCAAGCGCCGCGCCGAGCTGCTGGGCACGCTCGACTTCTCCGGCTGGCACGAGCGCGACACCGCGGCCTCCGCGCCGTCGGTGGTGGCTCCCCGCCGCCCGGTGGAGCCCTCCTCCGGCGACCTCGAGACGCCCTCCACCGGCACCCTGAAGCTGCGCACCCAGCGCGGCGGTCCGGCCCGCACGGCCGAGACCGCGCTGCCGCGCCTGGTCGTCCTCGTCGACGACTTCGACGCCCTGGTCGCCCCCGCCCTGGGCGCCACGGGCCGGCCGGCGGCCGGTTCGGTGGTCCGGGCGCTGGAGTCCGTGGCCCGTGACGGCGAGCGGCTGGGCGTCCACCTGATCGTCGCGTCGGGCCGCCCGGACCGTACGGCCGACACGGCGGCGGTCGAGCGGGCCGGGCTGCGGGCGACGCTGGAGATCGCGCCGGCCGACGCCTCCGCCGCGGAGCCGGACGGCACGGGAGCGGGCGAACCGGCCCCCGGCCGGGGCCGGCTGCAGCGCCCCGACGACGCCGCGACCATCCCCTTCCAGGCGGGCCGGGTCACCGGCCGCATCCCGCGCACGGCCACACAGCGGCCGACGGTGGTCCCGCTGGACTGGCAGCGCATGGGCGACCCGCCCACCCGGCGCCCGTTGCGCGAGCTGGGCAACGGACCGACCGACCTGGCCCTGCTGGCCAGCGCCCTGCAGCGGGCGGCCCAGTCCGCGGCCGCGCAGGCCGCCCCGCCGTTGCTGTGACCGCGCCGCCGTCGTCCCGGCTGTCGTCGCCCCCGCCGTCGCCGTGACCGCGCTGCCGTCGCCCGTCTGGCAGCGCGTCACATCCCGGTCACGATCGGCTCGTTAACCCCGGAGACGGTATTGCGGTGACCTGACACCGGGCGTAGGACTGTCGCACGGGAGTGCGGCCGTACGCAGGGACAACGCACGGCGCGGCCGTCAACGGGGACCGGGCACGGGAGGTACGGGCCATGCGCAGGGCGACACGCACATCACCGACCGCAACACCATCCACCCGCGCCATACGCGGCGCGCTCTCCCTGGTCGTGGCGGGGGGCCTGGCGCTCACCGCGGCCGGCTGCGGCGGCGATGACGGCGGGAAGAAGGGCGGCGCGAGCGGCGAACCGGTTCCCGGCAAGTCCGACGTCATCCCCCACACCGTCCAGCTCCCCAAGCTCGACGGCCAGAAGCTCAAGGTGACCGCCGTGTGGACCGGCGCCGAGCAGAAGAGCTTCACCAAGGTGCTGGACGAGTTCGCCAGGCGCACCGGCGCGGAGATCTCGTTCGTGCCGAGCGGCGACGACATGTCGGCGTTCGTCGGCTCGAAGGTCGCGGGCGGCGATCCTCCGGACGTCGCCATACTGCAGCAGCCGGGCGTGCTACGGGAATTCGCGAAGAAGGGCTGGCTCAAGCCGCTCGGCGCCGAGGCCAAGGCCCAGCTGGAGAAGAACTACGCCAAGGGCTGGCGCGACCTGGGCGCTTCCGAGGGCAAACAGTACGGCGTGTACTTCAAGGCCGCGAACAAGTCCCTCGTCTGGTACAACACCAAGATCTTCGAGGCGGCGGGCGCCAAGGAGCCGAAGAACTGGCAGGAGTTCCTGCGCACCGCCCAGGCCATCGCCGACTACGGCGTCGCGCCGGTCTCGGTCGGCGGCGCGGACGGCTGGACGCTCACCGACTGGTTCGAGAACGTCTACCTCTCGCAGGCGGGCCGGGAGAAGTACGACCAGCTCACCCAGCACAAGATCAAGTGGACGGATCCGTCCGTGAAGGACGCGCTGACGACGCTGGCCCAGCTCTTCGGCAGGAAGGAGCTGCTGGCGGGCGGCAACGACGGCGCGCTGCAGACGCAGTTCCCCGCCTCGGTCAGCCAGACCTTCAGCGGCGGGGAGAAGGCTAAGGCCGCCATGGTCTTCGAGGGCGACTTCTCCGTCGCCACCATCACCGGCACCAAGGCGAAGATCGGTACGGACGCCAAGGTCTTCCCCTTCCCCGCCGTGGGCAGCCGCTCCCCGGTGGTGACCGGCGGGGACGTGGGCGTGGCACTGAAGGACGGGCAGGCCGCCCAGGCGCTGCTGACCTTCCTGGCCTCCCCGGACGCGGCGGGGATCTGGGCGAAGGACGGCGGCTTCGTCTCGCCGAACAAGAACCTGCCGCTGACCGTCTACCCCGACCAGGTGATGCGTTCCATCGCCAAGGCGGTGGTGGCGGCGGGCGACGACTTCCGCTTCGACATGTCCGACCAGGCTCCCGCCGCGTTCGGCGGCAAGCCGGGGCAGGGCGAGTGGAAGCAGCTGCAGGACTTCCTGCGCGACCCGAAGGACGTGGAGGGCACCCAGCAACGGCTGGAGACCGACGCGGCCAAGGCCTTCACGGGCTGACGGGGCCACCGCCGTGACCTCCGCGACCGCTCCCCCGCCCACGGCCGGGGAGCGCCCGGCGGCCAGGACCCGGAGCGTGCTCGGCACGCGCCCGTGGATCGCCGCCTGCTTCCTGCTGCCCGCGCTGGCCCTGCTCGGCGCCCTCGTCGTCTACCCCATCGGCTACTCCGTCTACCGCAGCCTCTTCGACGCCTCCGGCGACGGCTTCGTCGGCGTCGACAACTACCAGGAGGTCTTCACCGACGACCGGATCCGCACGGCCCTGAAGAACAACGTCGTCTGGGTCGTCGTGGCGCCGGCCGTGGCCACCGCGCTGGGCCTGATCTTCGCCGTGCTCACCGAACGGGTGCGCTGGGGCACGGCGTTCAAGCTGGTCGTCTTCATGCCCATGGCCATCTCGATGCTCGCCGCCGGCATCATATTCCGGCTGGTGTACGAGCAGAATCCGGACCGCGGCGTCGCCAACGCGGTCTGGGTCGGCATCCACGACACGTTCGCGGCCCCCGCGCCCTACCCGGGGGCACGGCCCCGGCCCGCGGGCGAGCTGGCGGCGAGCGACGGCGGCTCGTACACCACCCGGGACGTGGTGCGGGCGGGCACGGCCGTCGCGCTGCCGCTGGTGGCCGTGAAGCCGGAGGACGTCGGCGGCGCGAAGGAGGCGATCCCCGCGCGGGACGTGGCGGGCAAGGTCACCGGCACCGTGTGGATGGACTTCACCCGGGGCGGCGGCGGTACCGCCGGGAAGATCGACGCGGGTGAGAAGGCGCTCGCGGGAGTGACGGTGGAGGCCGTCAAGGACGGCCGCACGGTGGCCTCGGCCACGACCGACCCGGACGGGACGTTCACACTGCCCCCGGTGGCGGACGGCGCCCGGCTGCGGCTGCCCGCCGCGAACTTCGCCACCGCCTACAACGGTGTGGACTGGCTCGGGCCCACCCTTGTGACGCCGTCCATCATCGGCGCCTACATCTGGATGTGGGCGGGCTTCGCCATGGTCCTCATCGCGGCGGGCCTGGCGGGCGTGCCCCGGGAACTGCTGGAGGCGGCACGGGTGGACGGTGCGAACGAATGGCAGGTCTTCCGGCGGGTGACCGTGCCGCTGCTGGCGCCGGTGCTGGCGGTCGTGGTCGTCACGCTCATGATCAACGTGCTGAAGATCTTCGACCTCGTCTACATCATCGCCCCCGGCTCCAGCCTCGACAACGCCAACGTGCTGGCCCTGCAGCTCTACCAGTCCTCCTTCGGCACGAACGTCAACCAGGGCGTGGGCAGCGCCATCGCCGTCTTCCTGCTGCTGCTCGTCCTGCCGGTGGTGATCGTCAACGTCCGGCGGATCCGCAAGGAGAAGGAGGGCCGGCGATGAGCACCACGCGCGTCACCCCGACCGCGAACACGGTCGTACGGGCGGAGCAGTCGCTGCCGGCCCGCATAGCCGCCCGGCTGGGCGGCGGCCTGCTGCGGGTCTTCCTCGTCGTGGTGGGGCTGTTCTGGCTGATGCCCACGGTGGGGCTGCTGCTCTCCTCGCTCCGCGACAAGTCGGACATCGCGGCGTCGGGCTGGTGGCAGGTCTTCGCCCACCCGGCCCAGCTCACGACGGAGAGCTACAACACCCTCTTCTCCAACGACAAGGTCATGCAGTCCCTGCTGACCACCGCCCTGATCACCATTCCGGCGACCGCGCTCGTGATCCTGATCGGCGCGCTCGCGGGATACGCCTTCGCCTGGCTGGACTTCCCCGGCCGGGACTGGTGGTTCATGGTGGTCGTGGGGCTGCTGGTGGTGCCCGTACAGGTCGCCCTCATTCCGGTGGCCAAGCTCTTCAACACCCTGGGCATCTTCGAGTCCACGGTGGGCGTCGTCCTCTTCCACACCGCCTTCGGCCTGCCCTTCGCGGTGTTCCTGCTGCGCAACTTCTTCGCGGAGATACCGCGCGAGCTGCTGGAGGCGGCCCGGCTGGACGGGGCGGGCGAGCTGCGGCTGTTCACCCGGGTGGTGCTGCCGCTGGGCGGGCCCGCCATCGCCTCGCTGGGCATCTTCCAGTTCCTGTGGGTGTGGAACGACATGCTGGTCGCGCTGATCTTCGCGGACAGTGGCAACCCCCCGATCACCGTCGCCCTGCAGCAGCAGGTCCGTCAGTTCGGCGACAACGTCGACATCCTCGCCTCGGGCGCGTTCCTGTCGATGATCGTGCCGCTCGCCGTCTTCTTCGCCTTCCAGCGCCAGTTCGTGAGCGGGGTGATGGCCGGCGCCGTCAAGTGAACCGGCGGGGCGGCGCCCCCCGCTAGCGGCGCACGTAGAGCGACACGGCGCCGCCGCGTACGAACACGGTGGACTCCTCCCGGTACAGCGCGCCCAGCGCGGTCGTCTTGGCGAACTCCTCGCGCTGGGCGCGGAACCACGGTGTGCCCACGGTGGTCGTGTCGGCCACCACCCACACCCGCTGCCGCGCGGGCAGCCCCCGCAGCCGGGCCCTCAGCTCGTCCGCCCCGACCTCCTCCCCGAAGAGGGTGCCGGAGGCGGCGGGCGTCCTCTTGAGCGTGAGGTCGCGCAGCCCGGTGAAGTCGCGCGGGTAGGCCAGGGATATCCGGCGCTCGTGCAGCGGGAGGAACAGCACCGCGTCCCCCGGCCGGGCCACGCGGCCGACCGCGGAGGCGACGCGGGCGAGCTCGTCGCCCCGGCTGCCCGGCATCCGCTCCCGTTCGTGGAAGGGCAGCTGCCAGACGAAGGCCAGGGCGATGGCCGCGACGCCGGCCGCCGTCGCCACCCGCCGCCACGGCAGGAGGCCGAGCAGCCGCTCGGCGCCGGCGGCGGCGAGCAGCGGCAGCCCCGCGAGGCAGAAGAGCAGATAGCGGTCGAGGAAGAGCGGCTGCCGCTGGGACGCGGCGTACAGCAGCACGGGCGGGACGAGGACCAGGGGCAGGGCCACCGCCGTCAGCCCGAGCGGCCCCTTGCGGGGCAGGGGGGCGACGATCGCGACGGCCGCCAGGAGCAGCGTGACCACCACGACGGCCTCGCCGGGCCCCGCGAAGGCGTACAGCAGCGCCCTGGCCTGCTCGTAGCCCGGGGTGCGGATCCACGAGACCTGTTCGCTCTGCCGGCGCGAGAGCACGACCAGCGGCGCCAGCAGCCCGCAGGCGGCCACCGCCGCGCAGCCCCAGCCGCGCCACACCCGCCCGGGAACCCGGGAGACCAGCAGGGTCACGGCGTGGGCGGCCAGCAGCAGGACGGCGAACTCGTGGAGCAGCGCCGTGACCGCGACCACCGCGCCGTAGCCGGCCCAGCGCCCGTACCGGCGCGGCCCGCCGCCCTCCCCCGGCGTCCCGTCGACGGCCCGTATCAGCAGGCAGGTGGCCAGCGCGGCCCCCGCCGCGACCAGGGCGTACGAGCGGCCCTCCTGGGCGTAGTGGCTGACGAACGGGGTGACCGCGTACAGCAGTCCCGCCCACAGGCCCACCCGGGGCCGGGCCAGGCGGCGGCCGAGGGCGGCGACCAGAGCGGCGGTGGCCGCGGCCGCCACCACGGACGGCAGCCGCAGCGTCGTCTCCCCCGCGCCCAGGGCCGCCAGAGGGTGCATCAGCAGGTAGTACAGGCCGTGGACGGCGTCGACGTCCTCGAGCAGGCGCCGGATCTCCGGCAGCGAGCGGCGCGCCACCTGGAGGGTGGCCGCCTCGTCCCGCCACATGGTGCCCCGGTCCAGCCCCCACAGGCCGAGGACGAGCATGACGGCGGCCGGTACGACGGTCGCGAGCGGCGCGGCTCCGCCCCACCCCCGTCGCGTCACAGCGGCCGTCGCGGGCCGCTCCCACGTCTGTTCATCCGCCCGTTCGTCCGCTCGTTCCCGCGTCCGTTCCCGCGTCCGTTCGTGTTCCCGTTCCCTCACCATGCGCGCCCCTCCCCTGCGCCGGTCCTTCGCCGGCCCGTCCGGCCACGCGGACGAGCAGAATGCCCTGATTGACACTACTTATTCGATAAGACTGTGTTTTGTGACAGTGAACGGGAGCGGAATCCTCACCGCACGGGTCGGCGTGATCGTCATCGGCTACAACGACGCCGCGCACATCGGTCACGCCGTACGCTCCGCGCTCGCCCAGGGTCCGGCCGTCGCCGAGGTCATCGCCGTGAACGACGCCTCCACCGACCGCACCCGCGTCGTCCTGGACCGCATCGCCGCCGGCGAGCCACGCCTGAGGGTCATTCACCGCCCCGTCAACAGCGGTGGCTGCGGCACCCCCCGCAACGACGGCGTCCGCGCGGCCACCGCCCCCTATGTGATGTTCCTGGACAGCGACGACGTCCTGCCCCACGGCGCGGCCGCCGCGCTCCTGGACGCGGCGCTGCGGCACGACGCCGCCGTCGCGGCCGGGCTGTGCGTGCGCCGGGAGCTCCCCCGGCGGCGCGACACCCCCTGGCAGGCCCCCCTCTACCGGCGGCCCGCCGTCCACGACTGCCCCGAGGGGCACCCGGCGCTGCTGCGCGACACCCTCTGCGTCAACAAGCTCTACGCCCGCGCCTTCCTCACCGGGCACGGCATCGCCTTCCCCGAAGGGGCCTTCCGCTACGAGGACTTCGTCTTCACCGCCCGGGTCCTGGCGGCCGCCCCTCGGGTGGCGACCGTCCCCGACACCGTCTACATCTGGCACGTACGGCGGGACGCGGACCGCCCGTCGATCTCCCTCGACCGTGAGCGGGTCTCCAACTGGCAGGCCCGCGTCCGCGCCCACCAGCACAGCGTGGAGGTCTTCCGCGAGGCCGGCAGCGCACCGCTGGCCCACGCCGCGCGGGTGAAGTTCCTCGACCACGACCTGCGCATGTACGTCCGGGAGCTGCCCGGCCACGGGCCCGGCTACCGCCGCGCCTGGTGGCGCGTGGCCCGCGACTGCCTGGCCTCCTACGACGAGGCCGACCTGTGCGCCGCCCGCGCCCCGGCGCGCTGGATCGCCCGGGTCGTGCTGGCCACGGCGACGCCCCGCGACCTGGAGCGCCTCGCCCAGCTCGCCGCCCGCCCCGCCCGGCTGCTCCCGCCGTACGCCGAAGCGGCGGGCCGGGCGGTCTGGGCGACGGACCTGCCGCAGGTCCTCCTCGACGGCCTCACCGGACCCGGCGCCAAACCCGCCCGCCGGCTGCCGGTCACCGTGGACGCCGAGCTGCGTCCACGGACGGGCGCCCGCACCGAGCTGCGCCTGTGCGTCCACGACCTCTACGGGCGCCTGACGGCGGCCCGCCCGCACACCGTCGACATCGAACTGCGGCTCAGGGACGGCAAGGCCGTGCTCGAACACACCGTCCCGCTGGCCGCCGACGACTCCACATGGGAAGCGGAGCTGAACCTCGACCTCGCCGAGCTGGCGCGGCGGGGCCGGCGCCCCGCCGACGCCCCGCAGGCCTGGGACATCCGCGTGCGCATCCACTGCACCCACGGCGGCATCCTGCGGGCCGCCGTGCGGGCGGCCGGCGACGACATGCGGCCGGTCGCGCTGCCCAGCGCCCGGCACGGACTGCTGCTGGCACAGCCCTACGCCACCGGCGGCGGATCGCTCGCCCTGCGCCTCGCGCCCGGCGTGCGGTGCGCCACCGGCGTCGCCCTGCGCAGGCTGCGCCGCCGGGTCCGCCAGAGCACACCCTGGTAGGAGGCGCCCTGGCAGGAGACGCCCTGGCAGGAGACCTCCCGGGTCGGCGGCACCTCGCGCCGGCGCGGCCACCCCGCACCGCGCGCACACCGCCGGCAGCGCCCTCTTCTCCCGCTTCTCCCGCCTCACCGGTCGATCTCCTCGAACAGCGCCTCCCACCGGTCCAGCACCGCCGGGAGCGCCAGCGGCGCGACGTGCGCTCGCGCCGCCCGCCCGTAGCGCTCGCGCAGCGCGCCGTCGGCCATCAGCTCCTCCAGCGCCACGGCGAACGCCGCCGTGTCGCCGTGCGGGACGAGCGTGCCCGTGCGGCCGTGCGCGACGAGCTCGCGTACGCCGCCGGACAGGTCGAAGCCGACGCAGGGCACCCCCGCCGCGGAGGCCTCGGCCAGGGCCATGGGGCGCCCCTCGCGTTCGCTGGTGAGGGCCAGGACGGACAGCTCGCGGTAGGCGGCGGCCATGTCGCGGACGCTGCCCCGAAAGCGCACCCGGTCGCCGATCCCGCGCCGGACGGCTCTCGCCCGCAGCTCCGGCTCGAGCGGGCCGTCGCCGAAGAGGTGCAGCTCCCATCCGTCGTGTCCGGCGCAGGCCGTGGCGAAGGCGTCGATCAGCCGGTCCAGGCGCTTGACGGGATCGAGGCGGCCGACCGCGCCGACGCGCCGGGTGTCCAGGGGCGCGGGCGCGAGCGGGGTGAACGGCAGCGGGTTGGGCATCACCGCGGCGTTCGGCAGCCGCCGGCGGCGGAACTCCGCCGCGTCCGCCTCGCTGAGGAACAGCGCCTTCTCCAGCTCCGGGTAGTGGCGCAGGATCAGCTGGAGGTTGACGGACGAGCGGGCCTGCAGGAAGGACTCGTGGTACTGGCCGATGGCCCGCAGCCCCGGTGGCCGGGGCACTGCCTCGAGCCAGACCGCCGCCCAGGGCGAGCCGATGACGACATGGCCCTCCCGCGCCGCCGCGAAGCGCCGGGCCAGCCGCCGCCGGGCGCGGTCGCGCTCGGCCCGTTCGGCGTGGGCCTCGCGCAGTCGTGCCGGGTTCAGCCGCTCGGAGAGCGAGGCGGCCTGCCAGGGCGGGGGCGCCGGCGTGCGGTAGAGCGTGGTGCGGCGGTACGCCGGGTCGGCGACGTAGGTGTGCGGTTCGGGGCTCGGCCGGATGCCGATCAGCTCGACGGCGTGGCCGCGCTCGGCGAATCCCTGGGCGAGCGTGTGCAGCACCCGCTGGGAGCCGCCCATGGAGTCGACGTCGATGCCCACGAGGATGAGGTCACGGCGGCTCATCGGGGGCTCCCCTCGAAGAACAGGTCGACCACGGCCTTGCTCGCCCGCCCGGTCTCCAGCGGGTTGAACCTCTCCTGGAACGCGGCGTGGGCCCCGGCCCACTGCTCGCGCACCGCCTTCAGGTCCTTCAGCGCCGCGGCCAGTTCGCCGGTCGTGGAGAGCATCGGGCCGGGGGCGATGTCCGCCAGGTCGTAGTACGTGCCGCGCGAGACGGAGCGGTAGTTCTCGTAGTCGTCGACGTAGAGCAGGATGGGGCGGCCGAGGTTGGCGTAGTCGAACATCACCGACGAGTAGTCCGTCAGCAGCGCGTCGGAGGCGAGCATCAGGTCGTTGAGGTCGGTGAACTCACGGCCGTCGCGCACCGCGTGCCCCAGCTCGCGGGGCACCGTGAAGCGTTCGTAGTAATGCGGGCGGACCACGACCATCCACGCGTCGCCCACTGCGTGGGCCAGCTCCTCCAGGTCCACCCGCACCGACTCCCCGCTGCCGCGCGCCCCGTCGCGGAAGGTGGGGGCGTAGAGCAGCACCGAGCGTCCGTCCGGGATCTGCAGCCGCTCGCGGGTGGCGGCGGCGCGGTCGCGCTGCTCGGGGTCGTTCCGCCGCACGAGCACGTCGTTGCGGGGCAGGCCGGTGCGCAGCAGCTCGCCGCTGTACTCGTTGGCGCGCACGAAGGTGCGCTCGAACTCCTCGCTGGGGGCGATCAGCGCGTCCCAGCGGTTCACCATCTCGCGGTGCTGCCGGCGCCGTTCCGGGGCGGCGAGGCGCAGCTCGGGGATGTCGAACCCCATGTGCTTGAACGCCTGGCCGTGCCAGGTCTGCAGATAGCGGGTGCCGGGCCGCTTGGCGAAGAGCGCCGGGAAGCCGTGCGAGTCCACCCAGTACCGCGCGCGGGCGACCGTACGGACGTACTCCCAGCTGCCCCGTCTGATCAGCTCCACGCCGTCCGGGTAGGAGGAGGGGCTGCCCGTGTAGGACCACACGGCGCGCAGCGGGAGGCCGCGCCGGCACAGTTCCTCGTGGATGTAGCGGGGGCTGTCGGCGTAGCCGCGGCCCTCCAGGGCCTCGAAGACGACGAGTTCATCGTCGATGGGGAGCTTCTGCAGCTCGTGGTAGGCCAGGGCCTTGGCGCGGGGGCCGGTCATCCTGCGGGTCAGCCGGCGGGCGCCGCGGCTGACGGGGGTGAGGTGGGGCGCGGCGGCCTCGACGCGGCCCAGGGCGCCCGCGCGCTCCCAGGTGAGCTCGAGCCGGCCCGCGCCCCGCCCCTCGCACGCCGCCCGGATCTCGTGCCGTCCCGCCCGGACGCGCAGCGGGGTCAGGCCGGCGGGGGCCAGCAGCGGGTCGGTGCGGGTCAGCCCCAGCCGGTCCAGTGTGATCACGGGGTGGCGCCGGCCCCGGAATCCCTTGAGCCCCATGGGTACCTGGGACAGATCGAGCTCGACGTCGGCGGTCCGCACCGCCGGTCCCCGCTCCGCGCCGGGAGGGTCCTGGGCGGGCGTGTACCGGAAGGGCACCGCGAGCGGCTCGCCGGCGGCGGCGACGCGCAGCTCGGCCGTGACCGGCACCCGTCCGGCCAGCAGCCGGGCCGGGTCGTACGTGCTGACGGCGATCCGCAGCCGGGCGCCGGCTCGCTCGAGCGCGGTCACCTCGTGCCGCAGCGGGCCGGTGGTGAACGGCTGCTCGCCGAGCCGCCACGCGCTGATGTCCAGCGCGGCGGCGGCTCGCGCGTCCTCGGGCGGTGTCCGGCCCCAGTAGGTGCGCCCGGCGTCGTCCACCACGGTGTGGCGCGGGGCGAGCCGGGGGCGGTCGAGGGTGCGCGCGCATTCGGCGGCCTCCTCGAGCCGTCCACGCGTCAGCAGGTACTGGCAGATCCGCTGTTCGCGCGGGAGGGCGTCGAAGGCCTCGGCCGGGATGCCGGCCAGACACGGGGCTACGGCGGCGGCGAACTCCTCCGTCCACCGGGGGTCGCGGAAGGGCAGGTCGCCCAGGTGGAGTCGGAGGTCGTGCCTCAGGAACTTCGCGTCCTTGGCCGGCCTCAGGTCGGCGTTGCCCGTCTCCTCCAGGAAGTCGTCGACGAGCCGGGCCGCCCGGATGCGGTCCGCCACGTTCTGGATCTTGTGCCGGCTGGAGGAGATGGACGGCCCGGCCGCGGGGTCGCCGGCGAGCCGCCAGGTGTAGACGGGCCAGGGCACCACCGCGAAGGCGCGCGCGAGAGTGAAGGCCTTGGCGGTGAACAGCTGGTCCTCGTAGTGCAGGTCTTCGGGGAAGCACAGACCGTGCCGGTCGATGAAGTCGGCGCGGTAGAGCTTGTTGGTGGAGAGGCTGTCCGTGAAGTACTCGGGGGCCGCGCGGATGCCCTCGACGACGCGGACGTCCTCGAAGAGTTCGGGGTACCACAGGCCCGTGGTTCCGGTCTCCTCGAAGAGGCGGGTGACCTCGCCGGTCACGAAGTCGGCGCCGGTCTCCTCGGCGGCCAGCAGCAGCGATTTGCAGGAGTGGTAGGGGAGTTCGTCGTCGCTGTCGAGGAACATCACATAGGGCGCCCGGGCCGCGGCGATGCCGGCGTTGCGCGGTGCGCCGCACCCTCCGCTGTTCGACGCGAGCCGCAGGCCGCGCACTCTGGGGTCGGAGCCGGCCAGCTCCCGCACGACGGACGGCGTGGCGTCCGTCGAGCAGTCGTCGACGACGATCACCTCGAGGTGGCGCAGCGACTGTCCGAGCACCGACCGGACGGCGCGCGGCAGCCTCGGGGCGTCGTTGTAGACGATCACCACGACGCTGACGTCGGGGGTGCCGGCAGCGGCGGCGGGGAAGGCTTCACCGGCAGGGGGCAGGGGCTCAGCCGTGGCGGGCATACGATCACCTCACTTCCGGTCGGGCAGTGACTCGGCGGCGTCGGCGGTGGCCGACTGTCGATACTTAGAGTAATCACCGCTACGCACAGTAACCAAACCCCCGATCCGCCCGCGGATTTCTCCCCGCCAGGCCGCCAGCGCCAGCACCGCCGCCAGCCCGCCGAACATCACGATGTCCTTGAACGCGTGCCGCTCCGCCGAGTCCAGCCCCGGCCACGGCACCCCTCCCAACTGCGGCACCAGCGGCATCCAGAACCACACCGACCGCACCACCGCCCCCCGCACCACCACCGACGCCACCAGCGACGGCACGACGACCAGCGCGTAGTTGAGGAACGACGGCCGCGACACCACGAACGCCGCCAGCATCAGCAGCGCCCCGCACTCCACCAGCCGGACCCCCGGCTCGCCCCCGCCCCGCCACCGCAGCCCGGCGCAGCACAGCACCGCCACCGCCGCCAGCACGGCCAGGGCGAACGCCAGCGGCTGCGGCACCCCCAGCCGGGGCAGCACGGACGGCCACGCGGCGTCGTACGGGCGCGCGTAGGCGTCCTGCCCGTGCAACAGGAACGGCAGCGTCCGGGTGAGGAACAGCCCGGGCCTGGGCATCGCCGAAGCCGCCGCCAGCGACACCCCGGCCAGGACGCCCACCGCCCACCCCAGCGCCCGCCACCGCCTGGCCAGCACGAACAGCAGCAACAGCGGCACCAGCATCGGCTTGAGCGCGATCGCCGCCCCCACCACCGCGCCCGCCGCCCTCCACCGCCCCCGCCGCGCCAGCAGCAGGGCCGCCGGGAAGGCGACCACCGAGGCCGCCGTCCAGTTGCCCAGGAAGACCAGGCTGTGGAACGGCAGGAACAACGCGATCCCCACCGCCACCGCCGCCGCCAGTCGGCTGTCGGCCCGTACGTCGAAGATCCGCAGCGCCAGCACCGCCCCCGCCGCCACCAGCGCGCCCGTCACCACCGGAACGGCGTAGAACAGCACCCGCTCGGAGAGCAGCGTCTGAGGCAACGCCGCGAAGACGGCCCCCGGCAGATACAGGAACCGCCGGTCCGCGTACGGCGAGCCGCCCTCGAGCAACGCCCGGGCCGCACGCACGACGACAGCGTTGTCGATGCCGATGCGGTCCTTGGCGTACGGGCGGATCGAGCTCAGCACGAACAGCAGCACCGCGGCCGTCAGCACCGGCCACGAGGCCCTGGCGCGCAGCAGGCGGCCCAGACCGTCCGGACGCCCGGAGGAAGCGTTCGAGAAGGCGTTCACCGCTCCACGACCTCCAGCAGCGCGAACCCGCCTGGCCCCCGGGCCGCCGCCCGCAGCGCCGGATCGCCGGGCGGCAGGCCCGCTCCGCCGTTCTTCTGCAGCACCCATCGCACGCCGTACTCCTTGAGGATGCCGAGCCGTTCGGCCCGGGAGGTGGCAGGGGTGAAGTAGCGCCGAGTGGCCTCCCGGCGCCGCTTCTCGTCGGGGAGGAAGGCGTCGGGGTAGGCGGGCGCCACCGTGTACGGGCCGTAGGCGGGCAGCGTGCGCAGCGCGTAGTAGTCGTCCGTCATCACCGTCGCGCCTTTGGGCACCCTCGCCGCCGCCCAGCCGAACCGCGGCCAGAGGGCGACGGCCGGCACGTCGCGCAGCCCGGGCGGAACGGCGTCCTCGCGCAGGACGTACGCCAGCACGCCGGCCTGCGTCCACGCCCCCGCCAGCAGGGCCGCCCCGGTCACCGCGGCCGGCGCCCACCGCCGCCGGCCGGCGCCGCTCGCGGCCGCCTCCGCCACCTCGACCGCGAGGGCGAGCTGGGCGGAGATCAGCACCGTCGGCAGCACCCGCCCCCACGCGTAGTGCCCGCTCACCCATCCGGCGGCGAAGACCACGGCGCCCAGGACGAACAGCAGGGCGAGCGGATCACGGCGGTCGCGCCGCCACCGCACCGCCAGCGCCACCACGCCCAGCCCCGCCAGGCAGAACTTCTGCGCCAGATGGCCGTAGAGCGGCCGGTGGATGGCGTCCAGGCCGCCCCCGCCGGCCAGCGCGAGGAAGGGGTAGTACGGCCAGCACAGGAGCAGCGCCAGCGCCAGCGCGGCCCCGGCGGCCAGCCTCCGCCGCACCGCCGTGCCCGGCCACGGCCGCGCGCCCAGCAGTACGGCCGCCGCGCCCAGCACCGCGACCGCTCCCGTGAACTGATGGCACAGCAGCACCCCGGCCAGCAGCGCCCCCAGCCCCAGGAACCCCACCGGCCCCCAGGCCTCGGCCAGGGCCCGCCGCAGCAGCGCCCACAGATGGAGGGCGAGCCCGAGGGCGAAGGTGCTGGGATAGGCCAGGGTCAGACAGAGAGAGGTGAGGCCCGGCACACCGCTCCACGCGAACAGCCGCACCCCGTACAGCAGCGGCACGCACAGCAGGGCGAGCGGCACCGCCCCCCGCCGGCGGCTGAACGTCCGTACGAAGGCGGCGGTCCCGGTGCCCAGCAGAACGAGGCCGGCCAGGGCGGCCAGCCGCAGCACCGCGAAGGTGCTCCAGCCCCCCGCCGTCGCGACCAGCGCCAGCGAGACCGTCCAGGGCGAGTAGTACGGGCTGTCGGTGTCCTCGTCCACCAGGGGGTTGCCCGGATGGACGAGGTCGGCGCGCAGCCGCTCGAGGACCGCCCCGTGCATGCCGAGGTCGCCGGACCACGGCAGCCGCACCACCATGAGCAGCAACAGGACCGTCAGCAGTACGACGCCGACGGCGGCCGACCGCCGCAGCGCGGCGCGCACGGCGAGGGGCGGGGCGGTCCGGGTCACGGGTCAGTGGGCGCGCTTGCCGGGCTTCACCGCGCGCAGCGCCTTCGAGCGCAGCCGCCAGGGCATGGCGACGGACTCGAGCTGGACCGCCAGGTTCATCTTCGACTCCCCGGCGGCACGGTCCTCGAAGTGGATCGGCACCTCCATGACGGTGAAGCCGTCCCGCAGCGCGCGGTACTTCATCTCGACCTGGAAGCTGTAGCCGGCGCTGTCGAGGGAGGCGAGGTCGATGGCGCGCAGCGCCTGCGCGCTCCAGAGGTTGAAGCCGCCGGTGATGTCGCGGACGCGGGTGCCGAGGATGCCGCTGGCGTAGGCGTTGGCCCAGCGCGAGAGCAGCTTGCGGTGGGTGGCCCAGGCGTCGGAGAGCGTGCCGCCCGGCACGTACCGGCTGCCGACGACGACGTCCGCGCCGGTGGCCAGGGCGACGCCGAGCATCTCGGCGATCCGGTCGGCGGGATGGCTGCCGTCGGCGTCCATCTGCAGGACGTAGGCGGCGCCCTCGCTGACGGCCCGGTCCATTCCGGCGGCGTAGGCGCGGCCGAGGCCGTCCTTGGCGGTGCGGTGCAGGACGCCCATGCGGGTGCGGCCGAGTTCGTTGTACTTCTCGGCCAGCTGTTCGGCGATGGTTCCGGTGCCGTCGGGACTGTCGTCGTCGACGACCAGCAGGCTCAGGCCCGGCAGCGGCAGGGCCATCAGCGCCTCGGCCATGGTGGGCAGGTTCTGCGCCTCGTTGTAGGTCGGCATCACCACGGTCAGGGGAGTGCGGCCCCATTCCGCGGGGAGCGGTGTCGCGGGGGCGGTGCGGTGGTGAACGCTCATGGGCAGCGGTTCCTTGTCGGTACGACCGGCGGAGAGGACCACGACCGGTCGAGGGCGGGCGGGAGCGGGGGTCACACGGCGGAGAAGCGGATGGCGGCGTCAGGGATGGCCGTGCCGCACCAGATGCGCGCCCCCTCACGCAGTTCATTGTCCGCGCCGATCCGGGAGTGATCGCCGATCACCGCGCCGTCGAGCACGGTCCGCGGGCCCACCCGGGCGCGGCTTCCGACCATGGAGGCGCGCACGCGCGCGTCCGCCTCGATACGGGCGCCGTCGAGGACGACGGACCCCTGGACGTCGGCTCCGGCCGCGATGTGGGCGCCGGATCCCACGACGGTGCCGCCGCCGATCCGGGCGCCGGGCTCGATGCGGGCGCCGGGCAGCACGAGGTGTTCGCCGGGCTCCCCGGGGACGGCCGGAGAGCGGACGACGCCGCGCACGAGGTCGGCGGAGGCCTGGACGAAGGAGGCGGGGCGGCCGACGTCCAGCCAGTACGAGGCGTCGACCACGCCGTGCAGCAGCGCGCCGTCGGCGAGCAGGCCGGGGAAGGTCTCCCGTTCGACGGAGACCGGGCGGTCGCCGGGGATGGCGTCGATCACCTCGCGCCGGAAGGCGTAGCAGCCGGCGTTGATCTGGTCGGTGACGATCTCCTCGGGCCGCTGCGGCTTCTCGGTGAAGGCGAGGACCCGGCCGTCGGCGTCGGTGGGCACGAGCCCGTAGGCGCCGGGGGACGCCACCCGCGTCAGGTGGAGGGTGACGTCGGCCTGCGCCCGTTCGTGGCGCAGGAGCAGGCCGCGGATGTCGAGGCCGGTGAGGATGTCGCCGTTGAGGACCAGGACGGGGTCGCGGGGGCCGGAGGTCAGCGCGCGGGCCGCGTGGCGGATGGCGCCGCCGGTGCCCAGGGGCTCGTCCTCGGTGACATAGGTGAGCCGCAGGCCGTGGGCGGAGCCGTCGCCGAAGTAGGGCTCGAAGACCTCGGCGAGGTAGGAGGTGGCGAGCACGACGTGGTCGACCCCGGCGGCTCTCGCGCGGGCCAGCTGGTGGGCCAGGAAGGGCACTCCCGCCGCCGGGACCATGGGCTTGGGCGTGTTGATGGTGAGCGGCTGGAGCCGAGTGCCCTTGCCGCCGACGAGCAGTACCGCCTCTGTCATGCCAGTTCCTCGCCCGTTGTGGTCGCCTCATCGCAGTGCGTCATTTTTTGCGGCAATTTACACTACAATCGGTTGTCTGCGTGAAATGTCCGCTAGGCGTGGCGACCGTATCGGGAGAAGCCCTTGCGACCGACACCATCGAGAGGGACGAGAGGGAGAGCGGCGAGAGGGACACGCACGCGTGGCCGCGGCCGCCTGCTGGCGCTCGTTCACGAGTTCGCGAAGTTCGGCACGGTGGGCGGCCTGGGGATCTTCGTCAACCTCGGAGTCTTCAACGTCTGCCGGGGGGCCACCGGACTGCCGGTGGTGCGCTGCAGCGTGATCGCGACCACCGTGGCCATCGCCTTCAACTACCTCGGCCTGCGCTACTTCACCTACCGGGACCGCGACAAGAGCCACCGCAGCAGAGAGGTCTTCCTCTTCGCCGCCTTCAGCGGCGTCGGGCTGGTCATCGAGAACGGCATCCTCTACGCCGCCACCTACGGCTTCGGATGGGCGAGCCCCTTCCTCAGCAACGTCTTCAAGTTCGTCGGCATCGCCACGGCCACGCTGTTCCGCTTCTGGTCCTACCGCGCCTGGGTGTTCCGCGCCCTGCCCGGCCACGTCCCGCGGCGGGCGTCCGGGCACGACGGCGCGGCCGGCGACGGTCACGGCGAGCCGTCGAACAGCACGAGCAAACCGGCCGCGTACCAACCCGAGACCACCGCACCTCCACCGTAGAGACAGCACCGCACCCCAAGCGGAACACGCGCGAGCGGCCTGGCCACCAACAGCAGCAGAACCGGCAGGAACGGCAGCATGAAACGTGGCTTCGAGAACTGCGAGCCCGGCGTCCCCATCATCAGCAGCCAGGCCGCGGCGACCAGCGCGGCCAGCTGCCACGGCACGCTCCGGTCCAGCGCCAGGGCCAGCGCCCCCACGGCCGTCAGCAGCACCACCGCCACCACGGCCACATGCCGTACGTCCTCGGCCTGTCCGTCGCGGTGGAGGAAGACCTCCCACAGGAACCCGACCGTGCCCACGCCGAAGTCGAAGGACTGACCCCAGGCCCGCTCCGCCTCGAACCAGCCGTCCCAGCGGCCCACCCTGCTGCCCAGGAACAGCCACCCGGCCACCAGCCCCAGCGGCGCCAGCGCCAGCGCCACCCACGGCCGCCAGCCGTCCCGGCCCCGCAGCACCGCCCAGCCCGCCGCCAGCGCCAGCGTCGCGATGAGGACCGTGGCCGTGGGTCTGACGGCGCCGGCCAGCGCGCACAGCACGCCGGCCGTCAGCCAGCGGGCCGCCAGCAGGGCCACCAGGGCCCACACCAGCAGCGCGCTGAAGACCGCCTCCGAGTACGGCACCCACAGCGCGAAGGCGTACGGCGAGCAGGACCACAGCGCCACGCACGCGTACCCGGCGCCCGCGCCGCCCCCGGCCGCCCGCACGAGCGCGAACACCCCGGCCGCGGCCGCCGCGGCGGCGCACCAGGAGACGAGCACGCCCGCGTACGCGTAGGGAAGCGCGGTCAGCAGGTGCGCGGCGCGGATGAGGGCCGGCACGAGCGGGAAGAAGGCGAGCCGGCTGTACGCGGGCGTCCCGTCGGAGCGGTAGGCGATGGCGCTGGGGTATCCGCGCTCGGCGACGCGCAGATAGTGGCCGCTGTCCCAGCGGTACAGCACCCAGCGCACCCCGTGCCCGAGGTGGTGGCTCACCAGCAGCAGCACGGCGAAGCCGACGGCCGCCACGGCCAGATGGAGGGCCACCGCGACGGCCGTCTCACGACGGGCGGGGAGGGATACGAGCCGTGACGGGCGGGAAACGAGCCGTGGAACGACTGCCATCCGTCTCTCTTAGCATGCGAAAGGGGCGACTCCGGGGGTTTTCCCCGGAGCCGCCCCTTTCATACCGATGCGGAGGTCGTGCCTCAGCCGTGGGTGCGCAGCAGCGTGCGCATCGTGCGCATCGCCACCGACAGGTTGGCCAGGTCGAAGGCGTCCGAGCCGCGGATCTCGTCCAGCGTCGTGCGCGCCCGGGTCAGGATCGCGGCGTTGCGCTCCTCCCACTCCCCGAACCGCTCCTCCGGGGTGGAGGCGCCGTTGCCGGCCGACAGGACCTCGGCGGTGAGCGCCGAGTGGGCGGCGTAGAGGTCCTCACGGATGGAGGCACGGGCCATGGACTGCCAGCGGTCGGACCGCGGCAGCTCGATGATCCGGTCCATCAGCTGGGTGATGTGCAGCCGGTCGGCCAGGTCGTAGTAGACCTCGGCCACGTCCAGCGGCTGCTTGCCCGAACGGTCGGCGGTGGCGACGATGTCGAGCGCCGGGAAGGCGGACGAGAATCCGGCGACCTTGACCGCCAGCTCGTCGGGCACCTCGGCGGCGACGAGCTCGTCGTGGATGGACTGCCACCACTCCATGTCGGCGCCGCGCAGCAGCTTGGGCAGCTCGGCCCAGACCGCGTTCACGCCGTCGCGGAAGAACTCGATGGTCTCCGCCAGCTGCAGCGGCTGCGGCCGGTTGTTGAGCAGCCAGCGCGTGCCGCGCTCGACCAGACGGCGCGAGTGCAGCCGCACACGGGTCTGGACGTCGGCGGCGACCTCGTTGTCCAGCGACTCGACGGCGTCCCACACGGCGTTGAGACCGAAGATCTCGCGGGCCGCGGTCTGCGCCCGGACGATCTCCTCCAGCGAGGCCCCGGTCTCCTCCCGCAGGCGGTGCAGGAAGGTCGAACCACCGGTGTTGACGGTGTCGTTCACCAGGACGGTGGTGATGATCTCGCGGCGCAGCGCGTGGCTGTCGATCTGCTCGCCGAACGACTGGCGCAGCGCCTGCGGGAAGTAGGCGTAGAGCAGTCGCTGCAGGTACGGGTCGTCGGGCAGCTCGGTGGTGAGCAGCTCCTCGGCCGCGGTGATCTTGATGTAGGCGAGGAGGACGGCCAGCTCGGGCTGGGTCAGCCCGCGGCCGGTCGACAGCCGCTCACGGATCTGCCGGTCGCTGGGCAGGAACTCCAGCGCGCGGTCCAGGTGGCCGTCGCGGGTGAGCCTGCGCATGACCCGCTGGTGGGCGTGGAGCAGGCTGGGGGCCTGGGCCACGGCGTTGGCCAGGGCGACGTTCTGCGCGTAGTTGTTGCGCAGCACCAGCTCGCCGACCTCGTCGGTCATCTCCGCCAGCAGCTTGTTGCGCTGCTTGACGGTCATGTCGCCGTCGATGACGAGGGCGTTGAGCAGGATCTTGATGTTCACCTCGTGGTCGGAGGTGTCCACGCCGGCGCTGTTGTCGATGGCGTCCGTGTTGATCCTGCCGCCGGTGGACTCCGGTCCGCCGGTCAGCGCGAACTCGATGCGGCCGAGCTGGGTCAGGCCCAGGTTGCCGCCCTCGCCGACGACCTTGACCCGCAGGTCCTGGCCGTCGACGCGGATGGCGTCGTTGGCCTTGTCGCCCACGTCGGCGTGCGACTCGGTGGACGCCTTGACGTACGTGCCGATGCCGCCGTTCCACAGCAGGTCGACCGGCGAGCTGAGGATGGTCTTCATCAGCTCGGCGGGGGTCATCTTGGTGACGCCCGGCTCGATGCCCAGGGCCTTGCGCACATGGGCGTTGACCGGGATCGACTTGGCCGTGCGCGGGTGGATGCCACCGCCCTGCGACAGCAGGGAGGTGTCGTAGTCGGCCCAGGACGAGCGCGGCAGCTCGAACAGACGGCGGCGCTCGGCGTAGGAGACGGCCGCGTCCGGGGTCGGGTCGAGGAAGATGTGCCGGTGGTCGAAGGCGGCGACCAGGCGGATGTGCTCGGAGAGCAGCATGCCGTTGCCGAACACGTCACCGGACATGTCACCGACGCCGACGACCGTGAAGTCCTCGGTCTGGGTGTTGTGGCCCAGCTCGCGGAAGTGGCGCTTGACCGACTCCCAGGCACCGCGGGCGGTGATGCCCATGCCCTTGTGGTCGTAGCCGGCCGAGCCGCCGGAGGCGAAGGCGTCGCCCAGCCAGAAGCCGTAGGACTCGGCGACCTCGTTGGCGATGTCGGAGAAGGTCGCGGTGCCCTTGTCGGCGGCGACGACGAGGTAGGTGTCGTCCTCGTCGTGGCGGACGACGTCCTTGGGCGGCACGACCTCGCCGCCGACCATGTTGTCGGTGATGTCGAGCAGGCCGGAGATGAAGGTCTTGTACGAGGCGATGCCCTCGGCCAGCCACGCGTCACGGTCGACCGACGGGTCCGGCAGCTGCTTGCCGACGAAGCCGCCCTTGGCGCCGACGGGCACGATGACGGTGTTCTTCACCATCTGCGCCTTGACCAGGCCCAGGACCTCGGTGCGGAAGTCCTCGCGCCGGTCGGACCAGCGCAGACCGCCGCGGGCGACCTTGCCGAAGCGCAGGTGCACGCCCTCGACGCGCGGGGAGTAGACCCAGATCTCGAAGGCCGGGCGGGGCGCCGGCAGGTCCGGGATGGCCTGCGGGTCGAGCTTGATCGACAGGTACGGGCGCGGGGCGCCGTCGGCGTCGCGCTGGAAGTGGTTGGTGCGCAGCGTGGCCTTGATGACGGTCAGGAAGGAGCGCAGGATGCGGTCCTCGTCCAGGCTCGCGACCTGGTCGAGAGCGCCGTCCAGCTCCTCCTCCATCCCGTCGATGAGCTCGTTGCCGGCGCGCTGGAGGGCCGGGGACATCCGGGCCTCGAAGAGGTTGACCAGCAGGCGCGTGGTGTGGACGTTGTTGCTGAGGGTGTCCTCCATGTACGCCTGGCTGAAGGTCGTACCGGCCTGCCGCAGGTACTTGGCGTACGCCCGGAGCACCATCGCCTGACGCCAGTCGAGGCCGGCCCGCAGCACGAGGTTGTTGAAGTTGTCGTTCTCCGCGGCGCCGGTCCACACGGCCGCGAAGGCCTCCTGGAAGCGGGTGCGCGCGTCGTCGCCCACGATGTTGTCGGGCAGCCGCAGCCCGAAGTCGTAGATCCAGGCGGTGGTCCGGTCCGAGCAGCGCAGCTCGTACGGGCGCTCGTCGACGACCTCGACGCCCAGGCGGTGCAGCACCGGCAGGACGGCGGAGAGCGAGACCGGCTCACCCGTGCGGTAGATCTTGAAGCGGCGCTCGCCCGGCTTCGCGCCGACCGGCTCGTACAGGCTCAGCTCGAAGTCGCGGTCGCCGCCGGCCGCGGTCAGCTTCTCCAGGTGACCGAGGTCGGAGACGGCGCCACGGGGGCTGTGGTCGGCCTTGTAGCCCTCGGGGAAGGCCTGGCCGTAGGTGCGCAGCAGCTCGGCGGCGCGCTCCTCGCCGACCTCGGCGGTCAGCGTCTCGGCGAAGCCGTCGGCCCAGGAGCGGGCGGCCTCCACCAGGCGCTGCTCGATGCGGTCCACGTCGGCGTCGGTGAGGTCGGGCAGGGTGGCACCGGGCTCGACGCGGACGACGAAGTGCAGGCGGGAGAGGACCGACTCGGTGTTCCAGGCGGTGAAGTCGACGCTGGAGCCGCCGAGCTCCTCCTTGAGGATGTCGATCAGGCGCAGCCGGACGCCGGTGGTGTAGCGGTCGCGCGGCAGGTAGACCAGGGCGGAGTAGTAGCGCCCGTACTCGTCGCGGCGCAGGTACGACCGCAGCCGGCGGCGCTCCTGCAGGTAGAGCACGCTGGTGGCGATGGACCGCAGCTGGTCGGTGTCCGTCTGGAACAGCTCGTCACGCGGGTAGGTCTCCAGGATCTGGAGCAGGTCGCGGCCGTCGTGGCTGTCGGGGCGGAAGCCGGCGTCGTCCAGGACCTGGGCGACCTTGCGGCGGATGACCGGGACGCGGCGCACGGACTCGGTGTACGCGGCGGAGGAGAACAGGCCCAGGAAGCGGCGCTCGCCGGTGACGTTGCCCGCGGCGTCGAACTTCTTGACCCCGACGTAGTCGAGGTAGGAGGGGCGGTGGACGGTGGCGCGGCTGTTGGCCTTGGTCAGCACCAGCAGCTTGTGCTCGCGGGCCTTGGCGCGGGCGTCCGCCGGGAGCCGGCTGAAGGAGGGCGAGGAGGGGCGCGAGAGCGGCGCGTGGTGGCCGTCGTGGTGCCCGTCGGGGGTGTGGGAGGGGTCGGAGCGCAGGATGCCCAGTCCGGTGCCGGGAACGGCCGTCAGGACGTCCTCCTCGCCGCCGCTGGTGGCGACCTTGGTCAGGTCGTACTCGCGGTAGCCGAGGAAGGTGAAGTGATCGGCGGCGAGCCAGCGCAGCAGCTCACGGGCCTCGTCGAGCTCGGTGCCGGGGATGTCGTTCGTCGGCTCGTCGGCGAGGCCGTCGGCGATGCGCAGGGCGGCGTCGCGCATCTTGCCCCAGTCCTCGACGGTCTCGCGGACGTCGTTGAGGACGCGCAGCAGGTCGGCGGCGATCTGCTTGAGGTCGTCGCGGTCGGTCTCGCGGTCGATCTCGACGTGGATCCAGGACTCGACGAGCGCGTCGTGCGGCGCCTCGGTGTCCGAGTCCGTGCCGTGGGCGTCGCAGGCGGAGCCGAGGACCTCGAGCAGGCGGCCGGTCACGTCGCGGCGCACGATCACCTGCGGGTGGATGACGACGTGGATGCCGCGGTTCTGCCGGGAGAGCTCGTTGGTGACGGAGTCGACCAGGAAGGGCATGTCGTCGGTGACGACCTCGACCACGGAGTGGCTGGACGTCCAGCCGTTCTCCTCCACGGTCGGGGTGTGGACGCGCACGTTCGCGGTGCCCTGCGGCCGCTGCTCGGCCAGGCGGTAGTGCGACATGGCCGCGCCGTAGATGTCGACCGGATCCCGTCCGGTGAGGTCCTCGGGCGCGGTGTGCAGGTAGTAACGCTGGAGGTAGGCGGTCATGGTCTCGTGGTCGACCCCGCCTTCACCCTGGGGTCCGCCCGGGCGTGGGCCCCCGGCCGATCCGGTTTCAGCGACGCGGGCCGCCCGCTCGAGCAAATCGGCCTTGGCTTCGTCCAGCTTGGTCTGCATGTCCTCTGGCTCCTGTCGCGCGCCGTTGCGAGACATAGGTGGTGATGGCTTCACGCCGTGACCCGGAGTCTCCGGTCGTCTTCGACGTTATGCCGGGATGAGGGGTGACCGGGACGTTCTCGATGAAGTTCGTGTGAAGCGCCCGGTTCCGGGGACCAGCGGCGGCCCGGGAGCGGTGGCATCCCGGGCGCAGGACAGAGGCGACGTCGCCCCTGCTGGATATCGCGCTGATCACCTGGTAAGGCTATCGCTCTTCCCCCCGAAAACGTCACGAGCCGCTTTCGTACAAATCCGGGGCCAGAACTTTGACGCTCTGGACAGCGACGACTCAGCCGACGAGGCGCTCGGCCTCCGCGACGGCCTCCGCCAGACTGTCCACAACCGGGACGCCGGCCTCCGCCAAACTCTCGCGACTGTGCGAACCGCCCGTGTACAGCACGGCGTGCGCGCCGACGTGGGCCGCCGCCACGGCGTCGTCCACCGCGTCGCCGATGACCACCGTGCGGCGGGCGCTCACCCCGTCCAGGCCGGCTATGTGGCGGGCCATGTGCTCCGCCTTGCTGCCGCCGGACGGGCCCGTGCGTCCGTCCACTCGGATGAACCGGCGCTCGATGCCGAAGCCGCGCACCAGCGGCAGCAGGTCGTCGTGCCCGTACATCGACATGATCGACTGTGTGCCGCCCGCCTCCTGCCAGCTCCGCAGCAGCGACTCGGCCCCGTCCGCGAGCGCGCAACGTATGAGGTGGTCCCGGTAGTACCGCTGGAAGACCAGGTCCATGTGGTCCCACTCGGCCGGGGTGGGAAGGCGGCCCATCAGCCGCTCGTAGAAGCGCGGGATCGGCACGCAGTACAGCTCGCGGTAGCGCGCGAGGGTGATGGGCTCCAGGCCGATCTCGGCGAAGGCGGCGTTGCTCGCCGATATCACCGCGTCGATGTCGTGGAAGAGCGTGCCGTTCCAGTCCCAGACGAGGTGCGCCGGCCCGTCCCCGTTCACGGGCTTCACGGTCTTCACGGCGCTCCCGGCCTCTGCAGCGCTTCCAGCGTCTTCTACGTTGTGCGTCCCCATGCCCAGACGGTACCCGGGGGCTGTGACAACGCCCCGGACCGGTGTCAGATCAGGTTCGGGATCTCCTGCACGCCGAACCACATCAGGTCGTGGTCGTCGGCGCCGTCCACCGTGAACTGCGCGTCGTCGTCGCCCCGGTCCGCCGCGCCCAGGGCGGCGGCAGCGGCGGTCACGTCCTCCTCCGCGTCGTCGGAGTCGACGTGCACGGCCGCCGCCTTCCGCAGCGGCACCGGCTCGGCCAGCCGCACCCAGCCGAGCGCCGACTGGTCCAGGCCCCGCTCGGGGTCGATGGTCACGGCGCCGTCCGGCACGTCCACGGCGACGACCACCCGGCGGCGCGGGGCCCGCGGGTCGGCGGCCAGCCGGCGCAGCGAGCCCTGGGCGGCGCGGCCGAGGGCCGCGTACTCCAGCTCCTCGATGTCCTCCGAGACGTACCACTCGCGCAGGGCGGGGGTGACGGCGTAGGCGTCCAGCGGCGCCGGGCCCAGCTCGCCCGCCTTGTGCGCCTCGGCGAGGCCGGGGAGGGTCAGGGGGACGTAGACGCGCATGACCGCCGCTTTCCTGGGTGACTGAGGGCTTACGAACAGTGCTGCCAGCATACGGGCGCGAGTCCCCCTTCGAAGTGCCGGTCACCCCCCACGGTCCGGCCCGTCGGTCACCGGGGTTCCCGGCCGCGCCCGCGCGACACGGCCCGCCTCCCCCGGATAGGTGAACCCCGCCCGCCTCGGCCCTGCCCGCGCCGCGTCCTTGCCGCCCCTCCGAAGGCGCCGATAGAAGATCCACGACGACCTACCGCCCGGTACGACGCACCGGGCCCGGGCACCGCGGGGGCGAGAGATGCACAGGACGAAGAGCGGCCTCAGGAACGCGCCGCCACGCCGGCCGGACACCCGGCGTACGGACACCCGGCGCCCGGCCGACGGGCCCGCCGCCCGCCGCCGCGAACGCGAGCGGCACCCCCGCTACTGGTTCGCCGAGCGCCTGCTGCTCACCCTCAGCGGGCAGCGCCCGGTGCACTGGATGCTCGGCTACGCCCTCGGCCCGGCCTACGACCAGCTGACCGAGCTGGCGCCCGGCGCGCCCCTGCGCCCCGAGCCGCCGGGCGGCGTCACCCCGGTCGTACGCCGCTGCGACGAGTTCAGGCCCCGGCCCGGGGTGATCGAGGCGTACGCGCGGATCGCCTCCGGCGACCGGCTCCAGGCGCTGGCCTTCCGGCTCGAGCACTGCCCCGACCTGCGCTGGCGGTGCTCGGCCGTCGAGCTGGGCGGGGCGCGGCGGCCATGACACGCGGCAGCGCGGCCATGACGCGGTCCGCCGCGGGCGGGAGGGGGAGAACGCCGGAGGGGCGGGACACCCGTGGTGTCCCGCCCCTCCGCGCCCGCCTGTGCGGACTACTTCTTGCGACGGCGGCCGCCACCGCCACCGCTGCGCTGCGCCTTGCGGCGCTCGGCGCGGGTCAGGCCGTCCGCCTCGGAGCGGTACTCACCCGGCTCGTCGTTGGCGAAGTCGCCCTCGACCACGCCGCCCTCGCCGTCCACGGTGGGGGCGGAGAAGTGCAGCCGGTCGGGCCGCTGCGGGGCGGCGAGGCCCTTCGCGCGGATCTCGGGACGGGCGGCGGGCACGGTGTCCTGGACCTTCTCCAGCGACGGCCGCTCGGCCTCGTCGACCGGGACCTCCTCCAGCTGCTGGTCGACCTGGACCTCCAGGTTGAACAGGTAGCCGACGGACTCCTCCTTGATGCCCTCCATCATGGCGGTGAACATGTCGAAGCCCTCGCGCTGGTACTCCACGAGCGGGTCCTTCTGGGCCATGGCCCGCAGGCCGATGCCCTCCTGGAGGTAGTCCATCTCGTAGAGGTGCTCGCGCCACTTGCGGTCCAGGACGGACAGCACGACGCGGCGCTCGAGCTCGCGCATGATGTCGGAGCCCAGCTGCTCCTCGCGGGCCGCGTACTGCTCGCCGATGTCGTCCTTGACGGACTCGGCGATGAACTCGGCGGTGATGCCCGCGCGGTCGCCGGCGGCGTCCTCGAGCTCCTCGATGGTCACGCGCACGGGGTAGAGCTGCTTGAAGGCGCTCCACAGCCGCTCGAGGTCCCACTCCTCCGCGAAGCCCTCGACGGTCTCCTGGCGGATGTAGTCGTCGATGGTGTCGTCCATGAAGTGCGTGACCTGCTCCCGCAGGTCCTCGCCCTCCAGGACGCGGCGGCGCTCGCCGTAGATGACCTCGCGCTGGCGGTTGAGCACCTCGTCGTACTTCAGGACGTTCTTACGCGTCTCGAAGTTCTGCTGCTCGACCTGGGACTGGGCGGAGGCGATGGCGCGGGTGACCATCTTGTTCTCGATCGGCACGTCGTCGGGGACGTTGGCCATGGCCATCACGCGCTCGACCATCTGGGCCTTGAACAGGCGCATCAGGTCGTCGCCCAGCGACAGGTAGAAGCGGGACTCGCCGGGGTCGCCCTGACGGCCGGAGCGGCCGCGCAGCTGGTTGTCGATGCGGCGGGACTCGTGGCGCTCGGTGCCCAGGACGTACAGGCCGCCCAGCGACTTGACCTCCTCGAACTCCTCCTTGACCGCGGACTCGGCCTTCTTGAGGGCGTCGGGCAGCGCCGCCGCCCACTCCTCGACGTGCTCGACCGGGTCCAGGCCGCGCTGGCGCAGCTCCGCCTCGGCGAGGTCGTCGGGGTTGCCGCCGAGCTTGATGTCGGTACCACGGCCGGCCATGTTGGTGGCGACCGTGACGGCGCCCTTGCGGCCGGCCTGGGCGACGATCGACGCCTCGCGCTCGTGGTGCTTGGCGTTGAGCACCTCGTGCGGGATGCCGCGCTTGGCGAGCTGCTGCGAGAGGTACTCGGACTTCTCGACCGAGGTGGTGCCGACCAGGATCGGCTGGCCCTTCTCGTGCTTCTCGGCGATGTCCTCGACGACGGCGGCGAACTTCGCGACCTCGGTGCGGTAGATCAGGTCCGACTGGTCCATGCGCTGCATGGGCCGGTTCGTCGGGATCGGCACCACGCCGAGCTTGTAGATCTGGTGGAACTCGGCGGCCTCGGTCATGGCCGTACCGGTCATGCCGGACAGCTTGCCGTAGAGGCGGAAGAAGTTCTGCAGGGTGATCGTGGCGAGCGTCTGGTTCTCGTCCTTGATGTCCACCCCTTCCTTCGCCTCGATCGCCTGGTGCATGCCCTCGTTGTAGCGGCGGCCGGCGAGGATACGGCCGGTGTGCTCGTCGACGATCATGACTTCGCCGTCCATGACGACGTAGTCCTTGTCCTTCTTGAACAGTTCCTTCGCCTTGATGGCGTTGTTCAGATAGCCGACGAGCGGGGTGTTGACCGACTCGTAGAGGTTGTCGATGCCCAGCCAGTCCTCGACCTTGGCGACGCCGGCCTCGTGGATGGCGACCGTGCGCTTCTTCTCGTCGACCTCGTAGTCGCCGGTCTCCTCGATGCCCTTCTGCGGGTTGGCGGGCTCCCCCTTGGTCAGCCGGGTGACCAGCTTGGCGAAGTCGCCGTACCACTTGGTGGCCTGGTCGGCCGGGCCGGAGATGATCAGCGGCGTACGGGCCTCGTCGACCAGGATGGAGTCGACCTCGTCGACGACCGCGAAGTTGTGGCCGCGCTGGACCAGCTCGTCCTGCGACCAGGCCATGTTGTCGCGCAGGTAGTCGAAGCCGAACTCGTTGTTCGTGCCGTACGTGATGTCGCAGTTGTATTGTTCGCGACGCTGCGCCGGGGTCATGTTGGCGAGGATGCAGCCCACCGACAGGCCGAGGAACTTGTGCACCCGGCCCATCAACTCGGAGTCGCGCTCCGCGAGGTAGTCGTTCACCGTGATCAGGTGGACGCCCTTGCCGGACAGGGCGTTCAGGTACGCGGGAAGGGTACCGACGAGGGTCTTGCCCTCACCGGTCTTCATCTCCGCCACGTATCCCAGGTGCAGGGCGGCACCGCCCATGAGCTGCACGTCGTAGTGACGCTGACCGAGGACGCGCTTGGCGGCCTCGCGGACGGTCGCGAAGGCCTCGGGCAGCAGGTCGTCCAGGCTCTCACCGTCGGCGTACCGCTGCTTGTACTCCTCGGTCAGGCCACGCAGCTCGGCGTCGGAGAGGTTGAGGAAGTCCTCTTCGATGGAATTGACCTGGTCCGCGATGCGGTGCAGCTTGCGCAGGATCTTGCCTTCTCCTGCACGCATGATCTTGCCGAAGACGGACACGTAGGCTGGCTCCTTGCCGGTCGGGCCTGGGCACGGTGGGGTGCGCGGGCACGACGGGACAGTCCCCGCCGCAACGGCCATCGTAAGCGAGGACCCCGCCGCGCCGGGAGGTCCGTCGCCACCCAGGCCGGGTGTCACCCGCAGGGAGAACGAACGGCGCTCCCGGAAGGTGCCGGGCACCGATATTCGGACGCCGTTCCGCGGGCTCCTCTCCGCACTCCGGTCTCTACACTCCGGCCATGGAGCCCATACAGCTGACCACCGAACGGCTCGTGCTGCGCCCCTTCGCCCCCGCCGACGTGCCCGCGGTGCACTCCGCCTGCCAGGACCCGGACATTCCGCGCTACACCCACGTGCCCTCCCCCTACTCGCTCCAGGACGCCCGCGCCTTCGTCGAGGAGATGTCCCCGAACGGATGGCGCGACGACTCCATGTACAACTTCGGGCTCTTCGACCGCGACGACGGCTGCCTCGTCGGCTCCATGGGCCTGCACCGGCTCGCCGAGCTGCGCACCCCCGAGCGGCAGGCGGAGCTCGGCTACTGGACCGCCAAGGAGGCCCGCGGCCGCGGCTACACCGTCGAGGCGGCACGCGAGGTGATCCGCTGGGCCTTCGAGGGCCTCGGCGTCGAGCGCCTGGAGTGGTACGCGGAGGCCGGGAACGAGGGCTCGCGCCGCGTCGCACTGAAGGCGGGCTTCCGGATGGAGGGGATCCGGCGCGCGAAGATCCACCACAACGGCACCCGCCGCGACGCCTGGACCGGATCCCTGCTCCCCTCCGACCTCGGGATGCCGTCGCCCACGCCCTACCTGCCCTTTCCCGAGCGCGGCTGATCTTCCCGGCGGCGATGTCAGTGGCCGGCTCTAGGGTGACCGGTATGACGACCGCCGCCACCCCCAACGGCCGTACGAGCACCGCCCGTACGCCCGCGACGCCCCGGCCCGAGGCCGAACTGTCCGCCGACGAGGCCCGGCGGCTGGCGCTGCGCGCCCAGGGCCTGCTCGGCGCGCCCGACCGGCGCGCGGCGACGCGCGGAGTGCTGCGCCGGCTGGGCGCGGTCCAGCTGGACACGATCTCGGTGCTGGCGCGTTCCCACGAGCTGGTGCCGTACGCGCGCCTGGGCGCGGTCGGGCGGGAGGCGATCGAGGAGGCGTACTGGTCCGGTGACCACGCCTTCGAGTACTGGTCGCACGCGGCGTGCATCCTGCCTGTCGAGGAGTGGCCGCTCTTCGCCTTCCGGCGCCGTGCCCTGCGGGCGCGCGGCCACCGCTGGCACGTGATGCAGGACTCCGAGCGCTCGTGCGCGGCCGTCCGCGCCCGCCTCGAGGCCGACGGGCCCCTGACGGCGGCGGAATTGGGCGGCGCGCGCAACGGCGGCGAGTGGTGGGACTGGTCCGAGACCAAGATCGCGGTGGAGTGGCTGCTCGACACCGGTGAGGTGGTGTGCACGCGCCGGCGCGGCTGGAAGCGGGTGTACGACCTGGCCCGGCGCGCGGTGCCGGACGCGCTCTTCCACGACGACCTCGACGACGCCGAGTGCACCCGGCGCCTGGTCGCGCAGGCCGGCGCGGCGATGGGCGTGGCGACGCGGGCGGACCTGGCCGACTACCACCGACTCAAGGGCGAGCAGGTGGACGCGGTCATCGAGGGCACGGGCCTGGTCCCGGTCGCGGTGGCGGGGTGGTCCAAGCCGGCCTGGGCGGACCCGGCGGCGCTGGCCGACGACGCCCGGGGGCGGCACCGCACGACCCTGCTGTCGCCGTTCGACTCCCTGATCTGGGACCGGCCGCGCACGGAACGGATATTCGGCTTCACGCACCGGCTGGAGGCGTACGTGCCCAAGGCGAAGCGGGTGCACGGCTACTTCGCGATGCCCCTGCTGACGGGCGGCCGGCTGGCCGGGCGGGTGGACCCGGCGCGCGAGGGGCGGACGCTGGTGGCCCGGCAGGTCTCCCTCGAGGGGCCCCGGGCCGTGGAGCCCATGGCCCGGGCGCTGCGGGAGGCCGCGGAGTGGGTGGGCTGCGACGCCGTGCGCGTCGAGCGCTGCGACGACGCCCGCCTGGCCGCGGCGCTGGTCTCGGCCCTCGGCTGACGGAACGGGCCCGGGGCCGCCGACGGAACGGGCCCGGGGGCACCGGAATCACGGACCGCCGGGCTCCGGTGACCGGGCTCCGGTGACCGGTCACCGGATCTCGAGGATCTTCTCCCGCATCGCGTAGACCACGGCCTCCATCCTGGAGTGCAGCTGCAGCTTCTCCAGGATGTTGCGGACGTGGTTCTTGACGGTGTTCTCGCTGATGAACAACTCCTTGGCGATGTCGCGGTTGTTCATCCCCGTCGCCACGAGCTTGAGCACCTCCAGCTCGCGGTCGGTGAGCCGGGGCGCCGGCACCAGCCGTCGCTCGTCGGTGCGCTGGATCATCGACTTGAACTCGGTCAGCAGCTTGGACGCCATCGAGGGGCTGATCTGGGACTGCCCGTCCGCCACCGCGCGGATGGCCGTCGCCACCTCGTCCGTGGAGATCTCCTTGAGGAGATAGCCGGTCGCCCCGGCCTTGATGGCGTCGTAGAGGTCGGCCTCCTCGTCGCTGATCGTCAGCATGATGATCTTCGCGCTGGGGGCCACCTCCTTGATGGAGGTGCAGGCCTCGATCCCGCCGCGCTTGGGCATGCGGACGTCCATCAGCACGATGTCGGGCAGCAGGTCGGCCGCCTTGTCCACCGCCTCCGCGCCGTCCCCGGCCTCCCCCACGACCAGGATGTCCTCCTCGTGCGCGAGGACGATCTCCAGTCCCCGGCGGAAGAGGGCGTGGTCGTCCACGACCAGAACCCGGATCGGCTCCGCCCGGGCGGCCCCCCGGTCCGCGTGGGCGCCCCCGTCGTCGTCCTCACCGGGCCCGGTCACGAGTCCGAACCTGTCCGCCATCGTTCCTCCCCCTGAAGGCCATGGCCCCTCGCGGTTGCACAGTCTGCGCCGCCCCAACCGGTTTCGGAGGACCGGAGGTTGGCCCCTCATGATTCCATGCCGGGCCGCCGGGCAGTGCTCTTCGCGGTCGCACGGCGGTGCCCCGGGGGCGCACCGGCGCTCCTGGGGCACCTTCAACGGGTTCAACGGCTCACACGGGCCACGGCCGCCGATCGCGGCCGTGGCCGCGCGCTTCAGCCTCCGAGTGCTCCGCCCGAGCCGCCGGGCTCCGCCTCGAAGAGCGGGTCGGCGTTGAGGCGGATGACGCCGTAGTCGTAGGCGTGTCGCCGGTAGACGACGCTGGGCAGCTTGGACTCGGAGTCGACGAACAGATAGAAGTCGTGGCCGACCAACTCCATTTCGTAGAGCGCCTGGTCGAGCGTCATCGGGGCTGCGGAGTGGGTCTTCTCGCGGACCACCAGCGGCCCTTCGCCCTGGACCTCCAGCGAACCCATGTGTGTGACGGGCACCCCGCCCGTCTGCTGCTCCGAAGCCAGCTGACCGCTGTCGTTGAGTTCCGCGGCGCCGATGACGGCCGCCGCGACGTTGCTCGCCGGGATGCGTCCGTTGCCCCGGCGGTCGTGGCGCTTGTCGTGCTCCTTGCGCAGTCGCGCCTCGAGCTTGTTGGTTGCCAGATCGAGCGCGGCGTAGGGATCCGTCGCCGCGGCCTCCGCCCGGATCACCGGTCCACGGGAGATCACCGTGATCTCCACCCGGTCCGACCGGTCTGCCTGCCTGGGGTTGGGCTCCTTGGACACCTCCACGTCGAGGCGAATCACCTTGCCGTCCAGCTTCTGGACCTTGTCCAGCTTCAGCTTCTCGGCCACGTGCTTGCGAAACCGCTCGGGCACCTCTGTCTTGCGGCCCTTGACGACGATGTCCACGCAGAACTCCGTTCCCGGATCGCCCCGCCGAAGGTTGCGGAGCGCATCCCTCTTGCAACAGGCTCCGGGGATCTCCGGAGCCACCGACTAGGCGGTTTCCACCTCCTCCTCCCCCGTCGACAAGATCTACACCCCCTGGCTTCGAGCCCCTTCGTGCTTGTCTCAAGCTTCATCGAAGGCGTACGAAACGCGCCAATCGGAGATATGAGGCATAGCTCCTGCCATTCCTCACAACCGAACATATCTCGCCGGGAAGCCCGTCGGTACCCCCTACCGCGACGTACCTCCATTCAGGTGTTTTCCCGCCGTTTCCCTCAGGAACGAAGGGCCTTCTCCGTCAGTTCCGGTGGTTTTCGAAAGCACGCGGGGAAGCCGCGACCACGGCGGCACCCACGACGCGGCCGCCCGCCGCGGACACCGCCCGCGTCGCCTCCGCCAGAGAGGCCCCGGTCGTCATCAGGTCGTCCACCACCATCACCTGCTTTCCCTGCAGCCACAGGCGTCCCACTCGTTCTGTTACCCCCATTGCCCCCGCCACATTCGCCCTGCGGTGCGGGGCGTCCAGCCCCGTCTGATCCGCGACCGGCCGCCGCAGCCGCAGCACCGCCGCCACCCGGGCCGGTATCCCGGCGCCGCGCAGCCCGCGCGCCGCCGCGAGAGCGATCCGGCGCCCGGCGTCATGCCCCCGCCCGGCCACCGCCCTCCGCGTGGAAGGCACCGGTACGAGCAGCAGAGGGCCACTCCCGCCCCGTACGTCCCTCGCCGCACCAGACCGTCGCACCCCCATGACCGCGCCCGCCAGCGCGGCGCCCAGCGGCTCCGCCAGTCCCATCGCTCCACGCTCCTTGTGCGCCAGCAGCACATGCCGCACCGCGTCCGCGTACGGCGCGGCCGCCTGCACGGACGGCAGCCCCGGCGGCACCGGATCCGGCAGCACCCGGCGCGCCCGCCCGCCGCAGAGCCGTATCCGGCACTCCTCGCACAGCACGACCCGGGACCGCCCGCAACCCGCGCACACCGGCGGCAGCACCAGGCCCGCGATCTCCCGCCACCATCCGCGCATGCCTCTACTGTCCCGCCGCGGCGGCAGCCCCGCCACCCCTGTGGAAAACCATGAAAACCGGGCCCCGAGCAGCACAAACGCCGGCGCCTCAGCCAGGGAGCGTTCTCACCCCGGCCAGGCCCTCACCCCGGGCCGGCCAGGCCGTCACCCCGGATAGACCGGGGCCGAGCCTTCCTTGCCCACCAGCTTCCAGTTCGACTCCGGAAGCAGCCGGAAGATGCCGCCGTCGCCCTCGGCGACCAGCGCCTGCGCCTTGCCGGGCGTCTCCGACGCGGCGATGCCGCGCACCACGGTGATGCCGGGCAGCCCCGAACCGTTCGGCTGGGATCCGTCGGTCTCGACGTACTGCAGCTGCTGCGGGCCGCCCTGCTCCCTGCCCGCCACCAGCAGCCGGCTCGCGCCCGCCCACGACACCGCGACGACGTCCTCGAGTCGCGGGGCCACGGAACGCAACTCCTGCACCGACAGGCTCGGCCGTCCCACGCTCCCCCGGCGCTCGACCCTGCCGAGCTTGAGGACCGTATGGTCCCCCTTCGTCACCAACAGTGCGATCCGGACGCCGTCCGCCGCGACCCGCACCCCGCTGATCCGCCCGCCGTCCAGCCCGGGCACCTGGACCTCCTCGGGCGCGCCCGTGCCCGCCGCCAGCCGCAGCAGCCGCGGCCGGTCCGGGTCCTGGTCCGCGAACCACAGGTCGCCCAGTCCGTCCCAGCTCGGAGCGGTCAGCCCCGTCCTCGCGGTGCCGCCACTGTGCACGGTCACCCGGGCCTCGCCGAGCGGCGCGCCGCCCTGCAGGGGAGCGACGAACAGCGACTGACCGTTGGCGGACACCCCGGCGGCGCGGCGCTGGTGGCGGTCCACCGCGACCGACCGCAGCTGGGCCGCCCCGTCCGTACCGAACGGTCCCGCCACCCGGCGCGCCTCGTGGTCGGTGTCGGCCAGGCTCACCATCCGGTGCTGGCCGTCGACGAAGTACTGCCGGTCCGGACGCCCGGAGGTCTGGTCCGACGCGTACTCCTTGGCCTGCTCCCGGCCGAGCGTGCACAGCCGCGAGCCGTCCTTGCGCTGCAGCGTCACATCGGTGACCTTGGCCGACTCCTGAACGGTGTACAGCAGCTGCGCGGCCATGCGCCGGCACTGCTCCTGGTCGGCGCCGGCCGCCCGGTCGTTCAGCCGCACCTTCAGGGCGTTCGAATCGTCCAGGGACAGCCGCGGCCCGACCAGGCGCGTACCGGTCGGGAAGGCCGTCCCGGCGACCGGGTCCAGCCAGTTCGTGGGCCCGTCCAGCAGCGCCTTGACCCCGGAGGTCACCGGGTCTATCCGCTTGCGCAGGTACACCGGGTCCGCGACGAGCACGCCCCGGGTGCTGTCCGCGCCGCCCCCGTCCGGGCCCAGCTCGGCGAAGTAGTACTTATTGACCGACCGGTAGATGCGCTGGAAGTCCGAGACCCCCAGCACCAGCCCGGCGTCCAGCGTGTCGATGCGCCACTCGCCGTCCTCGCGCGCCATGTGCAAGGTCGTCGTGAACTGCCGTTCGTCCGGCTTGTACGCGTGCTTGGCGTCCACCCGCGCGATCTGCTTGCCGGTCAGGGTGACGGTGTAGGACTGCTCGCGGTCGCTCCCGCGGCGCTCGACGCGCACCTGCGGCGTGCGGTCGAGCACGATGGTCGCCGCGGACGGATCCCACTGCCGCTTGACGTTCTTCGCCAGGTACATCCGGGCCGTCTCGTAGTCCGGGTCGTCGCTCGTCGTCGCCTCGAGGAAGCCCGCCACCAGTTCCTGGGGGTGCTCGTTCTTGTGCGGCGGCACGCCGTACACGCGCACCTGCGCGTCGGCGTCGGCACGCTGCGAGGAGTCGACCGGGCTCACCTCGCCGCTGCCGGGCATCGAGGCACAGCCGGCCAGCAGCATGCCGACGACCACCGGCACGCCGAATCCCGCCGCCCGGCGACCGCGTCCGCCGCCGGCGATCCGCCGGACCCTACGCCTGACCGTCACGGTCGCCTCCGGTCGTCCCTCGACCGCCGCCCCCGGACCCATGGCCCGCCCGGTCACCGTTCTTCTCGTTCCTGTCCCCGCCGAGCGTCCCGCCCGGACGCGGCACCACGCGTGCCCCGCTGCCCGGCAGGGCGGTCGGATCCGCCGTCGGGCGTACGTTCCTGGTCTGCGCCGGCACCGGCGCCTGCCTTCCCGGCAGCGCCTGCGGCACCCCCGCTTCGTTCAGCCCGCGGTTGCGCCGCGAGTCGTCCGGTTCCAGCGGGATCGGCGATCCGCGCAGCGTGTCGCCGGCCGTGCGCGGCAGGGTCAGCCGGAACTGCGAACCGCCGCCCGGCTCGCCCCAGGCCTGCAGCCAGCCGCCGTGCAGCCGCGCGTCCTCGACCGCGATCGACAGGCCCAGGCCGGTGCCGCCGGTCGTCCGCGCCCGCGCGGGGTCGGCCCGCCAGAAGCGGTTGAACACCCGCGTCGCCTCGCCGGGCTTGAGGCCGACGCCGTAGTCGCGCACCGCGACCGCCACGGCGCCGCCGGCCACGGCCAGCCGCACCACCACGTCCCGGCCCTCGCCGTGCTCCACGGCGTTGACCACGAGATTGCGCAGGATCCGCTCCAGGCGCCGGGCGTCCGCCTCGGCGATCACCGGCTGTTCGTCACCGCGTACGAGCAGCCTGCTGCCCTTGCGGTCCGCGAGCGGAAGGGCGGCGTCGATCACCCGGTTCACCACGTCGCGCAGGTCTATCGGCTCGGCCTCCAGGGCGGCCGCGCCCGCGTCGAACCGGCTGATCTCCAGCAGGTCCGCCAGCAGCGACTCGAAGCGGTCGAGCTGCCCGAAGAGCAGCTCCGCCGACCGCGCGGTCACCGGGTCGAAGCCGTCGCGCGCCTCGTGGATGACGTCCGCGGCCATCCGCACGGTCGTCAGCGGCGTCCGCAGCTCGTGCGAGACGTCCGAGACGAAGCGGCGCTGCATGCGCGACAGCTCCTCCAGCTGCTGGATCTTCACCTGGAGGTTCTGGGCCATCTTGTTGAAGGCTTCACCCAGACGCGCGATGTCGTCCTCGCCGGTGACCTTCATCCGTTCCTGCAGCACACCGGCGGCGAGCCGCTCGGAGATGCTCGCGGCCATCCGCACAGGCGTAACGATTTGCCGCACCACCAGCCACGCGATGGCGCCCAGCAGCACCACCACGAACACCCCGGCCGTCGTCAACGTGCCCTTGACCAGGCTCAGCGACTTCTCCTCCTGGGTGAAGGGGAAGAGGTAGTAGAGCTGGTACGGCTCGCCGTTGACGTCGTACATCCGCTTGCCGACGATCAGCGCCGGCTCGCCCTCGTCCGAGGCGCTGCGCTTGATCGTGCCGGGCTTCTCGAACGTGCCCGTACTCACGTCCAGCTGTCGGCGCAGATCCGCCGGCACGCTGCGCTCGGGGTCGATGTCCCCCGAAGCCCGCGGGCCGCGCGTACCGCCGACGCCCACGTACGAACCGCTGCCGTCGCCCGCGGCGCTGAGCGCCACCACGTGGTACACACCCTGGCCACCACTGGCCAGCTGCTGCACCAGGGCGGTCAGCCACGCACCGGAGTCGGGATTGCCCCGGCCGCCGGACTGCGAGCCGTCCTGGCCGCGTCCCTCGGCACCCGGGTCGGCGGCGTCCCTCGCCGCCTTGAAACCACCCTCGGCCTGGCTCTGCGAGGCGTGCCGCTTCGCGTCGAGGAGACCGTTGCGCACCTGCCCGATGACGACGATGCCCAGCAGCAGCACCACGCCGAGCGACATCAGCAGCGTGGTGGCGACCACCCGCAGCTGGATGTTGCGACGCCACAGCCGCATCGCGGGCAGCAGCGGACGCCGCACCCAGCGCACGTACAGACGCAGCAGCGGATGCACCGGCCCCGCGCCCGCGCCGTCCGACAGCAGCCTTCCGGCACGCCACAGACGGCGGAAGAACGATATGCCGCCGCCCGACGACGTGCCGACGGGCCGCCCCGTGTCCCGCTCCGGAGCGGCACCGTTGCCCGGCATGTCAGCTCGGCCCCGCCTTGTAGCCCACACCACGGACGGTCACCACGATCTCCGGCCGCTCGGGGTCCTTCTCGACCTTCGAGCGCAGCCGCTGTACGTGCACGTTCACCAGCCGCGTGTCGGCGGCGTGGCGGTAGCCCCAGACCTGCTCGAGCAGCACCTCGCGGGTGAACACCTGCCACGGCTTACGGGCCAGCGCCACCAGCAGGTCGAACTCCAGCGGCGTCAGCGCGATCGACTGCCCGTCGCGCTTCACCGAGTGCCCGGCCACGTCGATCACCAGATCGCCGATGGTCAGCTGCTCCGGCGCCGGCTCCTCCGACCTGCGCAGACGGGCCCGGATGCGGGCCACCAGCTCCTTCGGCTTGAACGGCTTGACGATGTAGTCGTCCGCGCCGGACTCCAGCCCGACCACCACATCGACGGTGTCGCTCTTCGCCGTCAACATCACGATCGGCACCCCGGACTCGGCCCGGATCAGTCTGCACACCTCAATGCCGTCACGGCCGGGCAGCATCAGATCGAGCAATACAAGATCGGGTTTGGCCTCTCGAAAAGCAGCGAGAGCCTTGTCGCCGTCCGCTACAAACGACGGCTCGAAACCCTCACCACGAAGCACAATTCCGAGCATCTCGGCCAGTGCTGTGTCGTCGTCGACGACAAGGACGCGTCCCTTCATATCGACATCATCCCATTACCCGATCGTGACCTGTCACACAGCTCCGCCAGACCCGCCTCCGTGACGGGTGAGAGAACGCCGTTTTCCGTGACAATCGCGGTCACCAACTCCGGCGGTGTGACATCAAACGCAGGATTGTAGGCCTGCGCACCCACCGGAGCGACGGGGACAGAAGCCGTCGTTCCCGTCGCGTCGGCCGCCGTCGGCAACTCCGTCACCTCGTGACCGGGCCGCTGCTCCACCTCGATCGCCGCGCCCTCCTGAGTACCGAGGTCGACGGTCGTGGTGGGAGCGACGACGACGAACGGCACATGGTGATAGCGGGCCAGCACGGCCAGCGGATAGCTGCCGACCTTGTTGGCCACCGAGCCGTCCGCGGCTATCCGGTCCGCGCCGATGAGCACCGCGTCCACCTCCCCCGCCGAGAACAGCGAGCCGGCCGCGTTGTCGGTGAGCAGCGTGTACGGCATGCCGGCCCGCCCCGCCTCGTACGCGGTCAGCCGGGCGCCCTGCAGCAGCGGCCGCGTCTCGTCCACCCACAGCCGCCGCAGCTCACCGGCCCGGTGCGCGGCCTTCGCCACCGCGAAGGCCGTGCCCTCGCCGCCGGAGACCAAAGCACCGGTGTTGCAGTGGGTGAGGATGCGATAGCCACCGCCGGGCAGCAGCTCCTGGAGCAGCGTGAGCCCGTGCGCCGCCATGTCCGCGCTCGCCTCGGCGTCCTCCCGATGCAGGGCGCGCGCCTCGGCGAGGGCCGCCTCCGCGGCCTTCTCCGGGCCCGCGCCGGACCGCAGGGCGAGGCGATGGGCCGCGAGGGCGCGACGCACGCCGTAGGCGAGGTTCACGGCGGTGGGACGCGCGTGGGCGAGCCTCTCGGCCGCCTCTTCCACGTCGAAGCCGCGTACGGCCGCCAGCGCGAGCCCGTACGCCCCGGCGACCCCCAGAAGAGGGGCGCCGCGCACGGCGAGGCCGCGTATCGCCTCGATCAGCGCGGGTACGTCGGTACAGATCAGCTCGGTCTCCTCGACGGGAAGCCGCCGCTGGTCCAGAAGGACGATCACGGGGCCTTCCGGCAGGTCCTCCCAGCGCAGCGCGGGGACGGCGGACGATCCGGAGCGGGACGCGGGTGCCGCGTGCTGATCAGCCATTAGTCCAGTCTGCCCCGCGCGCAGCAACTATTGAAGGCCACCTCCGCCCGGCTCCCTCTTACGAGGATCAGGAGCCCGGGGGCGCCGCCGGGGCCCGTGACACGATGGCCGACCGGTAAGGAATTCAGAAGGAGCTATGGAAATGAACGACTCTCCGGGCGGCACTCCGCCCGGCTGGGGCAGGGCCCGCGCCGACAGCGGCGGTGGCCAGGGCCAGGGACCCGGGGGATGGGGCCCTGGAGGCGGCTGGGGCGGCTGGGGCGGCTGGGGCGGCTTTCAGCAGCCTCAGGCGCCACAGCCGGGTGTGGTGCCGCTACGGCCGCTGAGCGTCGGCGAGATCCTGGACGGCGCGTTCAGCGCGGCGCGCAGGCACTGGAGGACGGCACTGGGTGTGTCCTTCGTCGTCGCGGCGTCCACCCAGGCCGTGGGCACGGTCGTGACGGGGCTGTGGCTCCGCGACCTGCCCGACGTGACGGACCTGGACGAGACCACGCCGGTACGGGAGTGGCTCGACGCCGCCGTGAAGGATCTGGGCGGGACGGCGGTCATGGCACTCGTCGGCCTCGTGGGCTCGGTCTTCGCCGCCGCGATGCTCACCTTCGTCGTGAGCCGCGCGGTCCTGGGCCGCCCCGTCACGGCTCGCGAGGCCTGGGCTCGCACCCGCCCCCACCTGGGGAGCATGGCCGGCCTGTTCTGCCTGATGCCCCTGCTGGTCGGGGGCGTCTTCGCGGCCGGCCTGCTGCCGGGCGGACTGATCGTCGCGAGCGGTGCGGAAGGTCCGGGGGTCCTGGCCCTCGCGGCCGGAGCGATCGCGGCCATCGTCCTGGCCGCCTGGCTCTGGGTCCGCTACAGCCTCGCCGCGCCGGCCCTCGTACTCGAAAAGCAGGGCGCCATCGCGAGTATGCGACGCTCGGCGAAACTGGTGCGGGGCTCGGGATGGCGCATCCTCGGAATACAGCTTCTCGCCACTCTCCTTGTATTCATGATCGGCACGGTGGTCCAGGTTCCGGCGACCATCATCGGACTGTTCACGAGCGTTGATCTTGAAAACCTCTCCGCCGGTTTCCAGGGCGGCTCCATGAGCTGGTCCTACTTGATCATCAGCGGCATCAGCGCGACCATTTCCTCGACCATCGCCCTGCCCATTACGTCCGGGGTGACGGCTCTTCTGTATATGGATCAGCGCATTCGTCGCGAGTCCTTGGACATCGAACTCGCGCGGGCCGACGCGGAGGGCGAGCAGTAGTAATTGACCTGATGGTCGTGTGGGGAAAGCGGAGCGCTTTCCCCACATACCTTCCCCACACGCCCCGGCCCCCGCCCCCCCGGGGAGGGGAGTTGGGG
>NZ_JBFQGI010000016.1:0-27604 GCF_040932295.1 Streptomyces sp. C36
GGCCTTTGCGGCCATGTTTATGGGCTGCGTTTATGGAGCCGTCTAGGGTGGCGCCATGCGCTATGACCTCGTCATCTTCGACAACGACGGCGTGCTGGTCGACAGCGAGCCTCTCGCCAACAGGGTGCTCGCGGAGTACCTGACGGAGCTCGGCCATCCGACGACCTATGAGGAGTCGATACGCGACTACATGGGTGGTGCCGTCCACCGGGTGCACGACCTGGTCCTCGAGCGGACCGGCCGGCGGCTGCCCGCGGAGTTCGACGACACGCTGCATTCGCGTACGTTCGCCGCTTTCGCCCGTGAGCTCCGGCCCGTCAAGGGCGTCACGGAGGTTCTCGAGCTGCTGGCATCCTCCGGCGTCCCTTATTGCGTCGCCTCCTCCGGCAGTCATGAGCGCATCCGGACCGGGCACCGTGCGGCGGGTCTGACGGAGTGGTTCGCGGACGAGGTGATTTTCAGCGCCGAGGACGTCGGCCGGGGCAAGCCGGCGCCGGACCTGTTTCTGCACGCCGCCCGGTCGATGGGGGTGGACCCGGCCCGTTGCGTCGTGGTCGAGGACAGTCCGCTGGGTGTCCAGGCGGCCGTCGCGGGGGGGATCGACGTCTACGCGTTCACGGCGATGACACCCGCCGAGCGCCTGTCCGGTGCGGCCGGCTTCTTCGGCGAGATGACAGAACTCTCCGATTTTCTCGTATGAGTCGTCCATTTGGGTGGGGCCCGTGAGCGCATTACGGTGTCGCCCATGAGCGGCGGCCAGGCACAGTTGATGTGGGACGAGGCGGTAACGGGCTACGACTTCGGTCCGGGGCATCCCATGGATCCCGTGCGTCTGGCGCTCACCATGCGTTTGGTCGAGGCGTACGGGCTGGACCGTGCGGTCCGTACGGTCTCGGCCGCCGCCGCCGGCGAATCGACGCTCCGGCTTGTGCACCGGCCGGACTACATCGCGGCCGTACGGGCGGCCTCGGCCGACCCGCGGGCCGCCGACGGCTCGTACGGGATCGGCACTGTGGACGATCCGGCGTTCGCGGGGATGCACGACGCGGCCGCGCTGATCGCGGGGCAGTCGGTCGCCGCGGCCGAGGCGGTGTGGCGCGGGGAGGCCCTGCACGCGGTGAACTTCTCCGGCGGGCTGCATCACGCGATGCCGGGCGGGGCCTCCGGGTTCTGTGTGTACAACGACGCCGCCCTCGCCGTCGCCCGGCTCCTCGAGCTGGGGGCCCGACGGGTCGTGTACGTGGATGTGGACGTGCACCACGGGGACGGCGTCCAGGCGGTGTTCTGGGACGACCCCCGGGTGCTGACGATCTCGCTGCACGAGCATCCGCGCACGCTGTTCCCGCAGACCGGGTGGCCGGAGGAGACGGGCGGTGCCCGAGCGGAGGGCACGGCCGTCAATGTCGCGCTTCCGGCGGGGACGGGGGACGCCGGGTGGCTACGGGCGTTCCACGCGGTCGTGCCGGAGCTGCTGGCGGCCTTCCGGCCCGAGGTGCTGGTGACCCAGCACGGTGCCGACACCCACTTCGAGGACCCGCTGGCGCACCTCGCCGTCTCCGTCGACGCCCAGCGCCTCGTGGCGGAGGCCTGTCACCGCCTGGCGCACGAGCACGCGGGGGGCCGCTGGGTCGCGCTGGGCGGCGGGGGGTACGCGGTGACGGAGGTGGTGCCGCGGTCGTGGACCCATCTGGTGGGCATCGCGGCGGGGCGGCCGGTCGACCCGGAGTCCCACGTGCCGGAGGAGTGGCGCAGCGAAGTGTTCCGCCGGACCCGGCAGTTGGGGCCGTTGCGGATGACGGACGGCCGGCAGCCCGTCTGGCGGGACTTCGCGGAGTCCGGGTACGACCCGGCCGACCGTCTCGATCAGGCGATCCTGGCGACCCGCCGGGCCGTCTTCCCCTCCCACGGGCTCCTTCCGTAGGCCGTCGGGGCCTGCTCGTGCCCGCCGTCGGCCGCGTCCGTTAGCCCACCCGTGGGATCCGTGGGGTGAATTCGGCGCGCGGGCGGGTTCGTTGGGCGAGCATCGGCGGCGTGCCGAGCCCCGTTGCCCGCTCCGTCCCCAGTCCGCGAGCTCTGCGCTCGCACCTCCTCTCCAGTGGCCTCGCCGGCTCCGTGGCGACGTCGCGGGAGCGGAGCCTGACGCGTTATCGGATGTTCGCGGCCCGCGACCCCCGCGTGCTGATCGGTCTGGAGCCGAAATACGACTGGTGTTTCGCCGACTTGTTGCACCTGATGAGCCAAAGGTGTGGAGTTTCGGCCGATCCCAAGAACACTTCCGGGCATGATGTGATCGACCCGGATCGAACGATGGTGGCACTCGATGCCTTCGCCGACCGCCTCGCGACGGTGGCCGCGACCGGGGCGCCGGTGCTCCTCGGCACCGGGCACCCGCACCGACTCCTGGGCTTCTACGCCGCCTTGGCGGCCGGCCTCTCGGCGGCCGGATGCCATGTCCTCACCCCCGCGCAGGGTAGAAGTGTCGACATAACGACCCGGTTCGGCGTACGCACGTACAACCTTGACTACGTCCGGGGAGTCGCGCTGATGCGTGAACCCGGCGCGCGAAAAGCCGGGAGTGAGCCGGGCGCGCATACGCATTCACCGCTCCCGGTTCGGGTCGTTCTGGCTGCCGCCGCCGACGGTGCCGGGCCCCTGCCGACCTTGGTCGTCGGGGACCACGGATGGGTCTGCGGGGCAGGTCAGCTGGGCATTGAGGCCATCGGGCTGGCCGACTCGGACGACCCCGCGCTGTTCGTCGGAGAGGCCGAGGGCCGGGTGTCCGTAGCCGTTCCGCTTGATGACACTGTGCGGTCTGATTACTACCGACCGCTTACTCGCTATGTACTCAATCGAGCGTGTCTGTCACAGTAGGCGGCCGATGGCTGCTCCTCTTCCCCACTCGCATCACCCGCCCCTAATCTGGGGAGTGAGCGCGCAGCGACGAGGAGTCACCGGAGGGGAAGCCGGTGCGCGTCATGTGCGGAAGGTTCAGGTGTGTCATGGCTGCTGGCGAAAGGCCTCTCAACGAGGTCGTGTTCCTGACCGTGGCGGAAGTCGCCGCGGTGATGCGAGTCTCCAAGATGACCGTGTACCGCTTGGTGCACAGCGGTCATCTGCCGGCGATCCGGGTGGGCAGGTCGTTCCGGGTCCCAGAACAAGCGGTGCACGAGTACCTCCGAGAGTCCTACGTGGGGGTGGAAACAGCCTGAGGGGCCCCTCGGATTACGCTGTTCGCCCGGTGCCGGGTAGGCTGGCCCGATGTAGGTCGTGTGGGCTCGGACGCCCCGCACCGAGTGAATCGATGTAAGCGAGGGTAGTCGTGGGCTCTGTTATCAAGAAGCGGCGCAAGCGGATGGCCAAGAAGAAGCACCGCAAGCTGCTCAAGCGCACGCGTGTTCAGCGTCGCAACAAGAAGTAAGCACGCCGCTAGTGCTCGTCCCGCAGCCCTTCCGCCGGTTCCCGGTGGGAGGGCTGCGGTGCGTTGCGGGGAGTAAGGCCTTCGCTACGGCTTGAAATGACGCCCGACCTGTCCGGCGGTCATCACAGTGCAACAACGACCCGCTACGGTGGCCGCGGCAGGCACCTCTCGGGTCGGAAGGAAGGCGCTGATCTTGGGCAAGGTCGTGCTCGTCACCGGAGTCGCACGGCAACTGGGCGGTCGCTTCGTCCGCCGGATCCAGCGCGAGCCCGACGTCGACCGGGTGATCGGGGTGGACGCAGTGCCACCCGAGCACCATCTCGGCGGGGCCGAATTCCTACGGGCGGACATCCGCCACCCCACGATCGGCAGGGTCCTGGCCGAGCAGGCCGTGGACACCGTCGTCCACATGGACGTCAACGGCACCCCCCTGGGCAAGCGCGGCAGCCGGGCCACGGTCAAGGAGACCAACGTCATCGGCACCATGCAGCTGCTCGGCGCCTGCCAGAAGACGCCGAGCGTCAAGCGACTGGTGGTGAAGTCGAGCACGAACGTGTACGGCTCCGCGCCCCGCGATCCCGCGATCTTCACGGAGACCACGCCGCCCAAATCGCTGCCCAGCGGCGGCTTCGCCAAGGACGTCGTCGAGGTCGAGGGGTATGTGCGCGGCTTCGCCCGCCGCCGCCCCGACGTCGCGGTGTGCGTGCTGCGCTTCGCGAACATCCTCGGGCCGTGCGCTGACTCGCCGCTCGCGGAGTACTTCTCCCTGCCCGTCCTGCCCACGGTCCTCGGCTTCGACCCGCGCCTGCAGTTCGTGCACGAGGACGACGCGATCGAGGTGCTGCGCATCGGCGCCGGCGAGCCCGCCCGCTCCACCCTCAACAGCGGCACCTTCAACATCGCGGGGGACGGCGTGCTGCTGCTCTCCCAGGCCGCCAGGCGCCTCGGGCGCCCCACCCTGCCCTTCTTCCTGCCCACCGTCACCTGGGTGGGCTCGGCGCTGCGGTCGGCCGGTTTCCTGGACTTCTCGCCCGAGCAGATCCGGCTGCTCACCCACGGCCGTGTCGTGGAGACGACGCAGATGCGCGACACGCTGGGCTTCCGCCCCCGCTACACCAGCCCGGAGGCCTTCGAGGACTTCGCCCGCAGCCGCGGCCCGGGGCTGCTGCCGCCCGAGACCCTCGCCCGTACCGTCGACCGGATCGCCGCGCTGATGCCTGCCGGCCGCGGCCAGAACTGAGGAGCGCACGCACCATGGCCGATGCGAAGGTCATCCCGTTCGGCGAGGAGCCCCGCACCAAGAGGAGGGCCCGGCGCGGCGGTACGGGCCGTACGAACCGGGCGGCCGCGCCGCTGGCGCCCGTACCGGCCCCCGCGACCGAACAGCCGCCGGCCGTGGCCGCCGACGGCGGGCCGGAGCAGGGCGGCGCCGGCGAGGCCCCGGCCGGGTCCGGCGGCTGGGAGCGGAAGGTCGCCCACGGGCTGAACTTCCTGCGCCGCAGAATCACCGGCGAGTACGAGGTCGACGACTTCGGGTACGACCAGGAGCTCACCGACCAGGTGGTGATGTCCGTCCTGCGGCCCTTCAAGGAGAAGTACTTCCGCGTCGAGGTGAAGGGCATCGAGAACATCCCGGAGAAGGGGTCGGCGCTGATCGTCGCCAACCACTCCGGCACCCTGCCCGTCGACGGGCTGATGCTCCAGGCCGCCGTGCACGACCATCACCCGGCGGGGCGCAACGTCCGCATGCTCGCCGCGGACCTGGTCTTCATGCTGCCCGTCATCAACGAGCTCTCCCGCAAGCTCGGGCACACCCTCGCCTGCGCCGAGGACGCCCAGAAGCTGCTGGAGCGCGGCGAGGTGGTGGGGGTGATGCCGGAGGGCTTCAAGGGGATCGGGAAGCCGTTCTCCGAGCGCTACAAGCTGCAGCGCTTCGGGCGGGGCGGCTTCGTACAGACGGCACTGCGTGCCGGGTCGCCGATCGTGCCGTGTTCGATCGTCGGGGCGGAGGAGATCTACCCCATGATCGGCAACTCCAGGACGATGGCCCGGCTGCTGGGCATCCCGTACTTCCCGCTGACGCCGGCCTTCCCCTGGCTGGGGCCGCTGGGGCTGGTGCCGCTGCCGACGAAGTGGACCATCCAGTTCGGTGAGCCGATTCCCACCGACGGCTATCCGCCGGAGGCGGCGGACGACCCGATGCTGATGTTCAACCTCACGGACCAGGTCCGGGAAACCATTCAGCACACGCTGTACAAGCTGCTGGTGCAGCGGCGGTCGGTGTTCTTCTGACACCGACCGCCGGCACCCGTCGGTCTACTTGTCGTCCTCGCCGTGGATCCCGAGCCCCGGGAGGATGTCCGGGAGCAGCGGCGGGATCGTGATGTCGGGCTGCTTGGACGGCTTGCCGTCCTTGCCGTGGGCACGGTCCGGCCCGGCGCTGCCGGAGCTGGGGGGCGGCTGCAGGAGGCCCGTGCCGCCCAGCAGGCCGTCCTGCTCGTCGTGGGCACCCGGCGACGACTGCTGGGGCCCCGCGCCGGGGCGCTTGCCGTCGGAGCGCTCGGGAGCCTTCGAGGCGGGCGCCGAGTGGCCCTTGCTCCCGGGAGAACCGGGGGAGGAGGGCCCCCCGCGGCTCGCGCCGCCCGCCTTGCCGTGCTTGTCCTCCGGCAGCAGCGAGCGCAGCGGCTCGACCTCGTCGTCTATGGCGGCGAAGACCGACGTCACGTCGTCGGCCACGTCGGTGAGCTGGACCGGCAGACGGTCGCGCAGCCGGCTCCAGCCCTCGCGCTGCGAGGAGGCGAAGGACGACAGCCGCTGGATGGCGCCGAGCGAGCCGTCGCGTTGGTAGACGCCGTGCAGCAGGCGGTGGCCCTCGGAGGCGTCGTGGCGCATGCCGGCGAGGGTCCTGCGGATCTCGGACAGGGATTCGTGGTCGAGCTGGCCGGAGCGGCCGCGCTCCATCAGCCGACGGGCCTCGCCGAGGCGTGTCGTGGCCTGGTCCAGGAGCAGACCGCCCCGGGCGGAGTCACCGTCGGCCATGCCGAGCCTGAAGTCCTCCATCCCGCGCTTGAGGCCGTACAGGGTGTCGCCCGGCAGGGCGTTGGAGCTGGCCGCGGCCACGCCGCCGAAGGCACCCGCCGCCACGCCCACCGTGAGCCCGCCGGCGGCGAGCCCCTTGGACCAGCGGGAGCGCGGCCTGAGCCGGCTCAGCGGGCTCGCCCGGTGCGCCCCGCGGACGGCGCGCTGCTGAGGGACGGCCGCCCCTCCGGCGAACTGGGCTTCCATGGCGGCGATCAGCTGCGCCCGCTGCACGGTTTTGACCTCGGCGTCCAGCTCGGGCGCCGGCAGTGCGCCGAGCCCGCTCGCCACGGCCAACAGCTTTGCCCGCTCGGCGTCTTCCGCCGGTGGCTCGGGCTGGGCGGCCGCGGCACTGTGGACTTCCTGGTCCTCCAGGGCCTGGGCGAAGGCGTTCGCCCGCCGGTGCGCCGATACATTCGCGATCACAGGCGGCACCTCCTCTCGTCATGACGATCGACTCCCCTGGGCACCTGAAGGGTTGCACGCCGGGAGAACATCCACTCGATCGAGTGAGTGTTCAGAGGCGTGACGCGGCAGCGGGAAGTCTGCATCCCGGACAACGAGCGGCGCGGCAGTCGGGTTACGCGGCCGGGGCGAGGTGTCCGCCGGTGAGTGAAAGGGGGCATCGGGGGCTGGGGTGTCAGCGGGCGTCGTCCGGGAGGAGCCGTGCCAGGGTGCGCACCGCGCGGTACTGGAGGGTCTTGATCGCGCCCTCGTTCTTTCCCATGACCCGGGCGGTCTCGGCGACCGAGAGGCCCTGCAGGAAGCGCAGGGTGACGCACTCCTGCTGCTGCGGGTTGAGCTTGCGCACCGCCTCCAACAGGGCGGCGTTGGAAAGGGATTCGAGGACCGAGTCCTCGGGGCTGCGCTCGACCTCGTTGGCGTCGAGCATCTCTCCCGTGGTCACCTCGAGCCGGAACCTTGACGACTTGAAGTGGTCGGCGACCAGGTTGCGGGCGATGGTCACGAGCCAGGCGCCGAAGTCGCGGCCCTGCCAGGTGAAGGTGCCGATCCGGCGCAGGGCGCGAAGGAAGGTCTCGCTGGTGAGGTCCTCCGCCGTGGCCCGGCCGCCCACGCGGTAGTAGATGTAGCGGTAGACGGTGTCGGCGTACTGGTCGTAGAGGCGGCCGAAGGCCTCGGACTCGCCGGCCTGGGCCCGCTCGACCAGGTCGAGCATGCGGGCGCTGTCGCTGTCGGCGCTCGGGCGGCGGGTGGTCGTGGATGTGCCGGCGCCGGAGCCTCGGCGGGCGCGTCTGCCGACGGCCGCGCTGCTCTCGGCGAGGGCGTAGCAGGGGCCGGCGGGTCCGCCCGCTACGGCCGGGGACGGCGTGGCGAAGGCGGGGACGGCGTACGCGGTGGGGACGAAGACGCGCAGACGGTCGAGGACCGCTGCGCGCAGCGTAGCCAGGCCCGAGGCGTCAACCCCGACGTGTGGGTACACGGGACTCCCAGAGGCAGAGCTTCCATCACGTGCAGTGCGGGACCGTTCACTCGTCGTAGGGACAAGCGGGTACCGGCTTGCGTCTGAGGAGAATAACCCTTCGTACAGGCAGCGCTACACCGAGTTGCTCAAATCATCGTTTCCGTTCGTTCTGGGCCCCATTGATGACAGATCAAATATCGAACTGGGAACGGAAGTTGACCGGATTTGCCGCTGGTGTGGCCGATTGGGCAGCGTGTTGTGGCAATCCGGACACCGCAGGACTGTCGTGGGCCATGTGGGGGTATGACAACAGGATTGCCTGTGCGGCCTGTTCGGTTACTGGCCGTGGCCAGGAGGCGCGCCGGAGTTGTCGCCCGTTCCGGTGATGTGGCTGATGTGCCGGTGGAGGCCCGGGCGTTCAGCGGCGACGGCGGTGCAGCGCGACGGCGGCGGCGGCGCCGCCCGCGAGAGCGCCCACGCCGACCGCGGCCGGGAGGCCGATCCGGGCCGCCTTGCGGCCCGTGCGGTAGTCCCGCAGCCGCCAGCCGCGCTCGCGCGCGTGCCGGCGCAGCCTGCTGTCGGGGTTCACCGCGTAGGGGTGGCCGACGAGCGAGAGCATCGGGATGTCGTTGGCGGAGTCGCTGTAGGCCGCGCAGCGCTCCAGGTCCAGGCCCTCGGCCGCGGCCAGCGCCCGGACGGCCTCGGCCTTCGACGGGCCGTGCAGCAGCTCGCCGACGAGCCGGCCGGTGTAGACGCCGCCGATCGACTCGGCGACCGTGCCCAGCGCGCCGGTCAGGCCCAGCCGGCGGGCGATGATCGTCGCGGTCTCGACGGGGGCGGCGGTCACCAGCCAGACCTTCTGCCCGGCGTCCAGGTGGGCCTGGGCCAGGGCGCGGGTGCCGGGCCAGATGCGCTCGGCCATGTACTCGTCGTAGATCTCCTCGCCGATGGTCATCAGCTCGGAGACGCGGTGGCCCTTGACGATCGACAGGACGCTGTCACGGGCCTCCTGCATGTGCTCGGGGTCCTCGATGCCCGCGAGCCGGAACCAGGTCTGCTGCCAGGCGAAGCGGGCGAGCTCGCGCTTGCCGAAGAAGTGCCGTTTGTACAGTCCGCGGCCGAAGTGGAAGATGGCGGCGCCCTGCATGACCGTGTTGTCGAGGTCGAAGAAGGCGGCGGCGCGCTCGTCGCCCGCCACCGGGAACTCCGGCTCCGGCTCCCGGTCGCCGGCGGTGGCGCCCCCGGCCAGGGCCTCTTCGTTTTCCTGCGCGGACTTGCGGGCTGCCTCCGCCGCGGCCTCGCCTGCCAGCACGCTGCGTGCGGTGGCGGAGCGCCTGCGGTGGGTGAGCCATCCGAGTGCGGCCATGCGGCGAGCATAGTCACTTTGTTCGGGGTAACCGGAAGTCGGGACGGTGCGATGGCGTGAACTCTGCGCGTCGGTCCGGTTACCCACCGCGCGGCGCGCCGTGCTCAGCCGCCCAGGGCCTTGCGCAGCCGGTCGGGGTTCACCCGCCAGAAGTCGTGCTGGGCGCCGTCGACGAGGACGACGGGGATCTGCTCCCAGTACTTGTCGTGCAGCTCGGCGTCCTCGGTGATGTCCTTCTTCTCCCAGCGGGCGCCCAGCTCCGCGCAGACCTCGGCGATGACGGCCTCGGCGTCGTCGCACAGGTGGCAGCCGGGCTTGCCGACGAGCGTGACGACGCTGTCGGCGGGGTTCTTGCGGGGACTACGGCGCAGCAGGGGGCTCATGGCGGCAATTGTGCCGCCTTCGCCGGCGGTCGCGCGGCCGGAATGGGTGCCTGAGTCGACTACCATCATGGGCGATTTGTAGGTGTCCGGGGGTATCGAGGTGAGGAGTGAGCGCCCGTGTCCCCGTCCGCGTGCCCGTGGTGCTCATGTGGCCTGTGTGATCGTCGAGTCCTGCCCGTCCATGGTTCCCGGACCGGGCGGAATCACCGCGTGACACCCATCACGTTGCCCGGGCAAATCGGACACCATCTTTGTGCACGCGTTCACAAAGGCATAGCCTGCGTTCGACGGGGCGGTCCTGGGACAAGGCGCCGCCTGCAGCCCCGCTCTACCCGCAGGAGCACCGTGGCAACTGGCCGAACTCACCGACCGGCGACCCGAAGCCGAGGAATCCCCGAGGCCACCGTCGCCCGGCTTCCGCTGTACCTGCGTGCGCTGACCGCGCTCTCCGAGCGTTCGGTCCCCACGGTCTCCTCCGAGGAGCTCGCCACCGCGGCCGGTGTGAACTCCGCCAAGCTCCGCAAGGACTTCAGCTACCTCGGCTCGTACGGCACCCGCGGCGTCGGCTACGACGTCGAGTACCTCGTGTACCAGATCTCCCGTGAGCTCGGCCTGACCCAGGACTGGCCGGTAGTGATCGTCGGCATCGGTAACCTCGGCGCCGCCCTGGCCAACTACGGCGGCTTCGCCTCGCGCGGCTTCCGCGTCGCGGCGCTCATCGACGCCGACCCGGCCATGGCCGGCAAGCCCGTCGCCGGGCTGCCCGTGCGGCACACCGACGAGCTCGAGTCGATCATCACCGACAACGGCGTCTCCATCGGCGTCATCGCCACCCCGGCCGGCGCCGCCCAGCAGGTGTGCGACCGCCTGGTGGCCGCCGGGGTCACCTCGATCCTCAACTTCGCGCCGACCGTGCTGTCCGTGCCCGAGGGCGTGGACGTGCGCAAGGTCGACCTCTCCATCGAGCTGCAGATCCTCGCCTTCCACGAGCAGCGCAAGGCCGGCGAGGAGTCCGGGCAGACCGCGACGACGCCCGCGCAGCCCCGCACCGGCGCCCCGGCCCGTACGGCCGCGGCCGCCGCGGGCAGGAAGGGACCGGAGGGGGACGTCCCCGCCGTGATGCCGGCATGAGTCTTCTGGTCGTCGGCCTCAGCCATCGCAGCGCGCCGGTGAGCGTGCTGGAGCGGGCCGCCCTCAGCCGCGAGACGCAGGCGCGTCTCGTGCACGACGCCCTGGCCGCCGAGCCCGCCACCGAGGCGGCGGTGCTGGCCACGTGCAACCGCATCGAGCTCTACGCCGACGTGGACAAGTTCCACGCCGGCGTCGCCGAGCTGTCCACGCTGCTCGCCCGGCACTCGGGCGTGCCCCTGGACGAGCTCACCCCCTACCTCTACGTGCACTACGAGGACCGGGCCGTTCACCACCTCTTCTCGGTGGCGTGCGGACTGGACTCGATGGTCGTCGGCGAGGGGCAGATCCTCGGCCAGATCAAGGACGCCCTCGCCCTCGGCCAGGAGCTGCACACCGCCGGCCGGCTGCTGAACGACCTCTTCCAGCAGGCGCTGCGGGTCGGCAAGCGCGCCCACAGCGAGACCGGCATCGACAAGGCCGGCCAGTCGCTGGTCACGTTCGGCCTCGAGCAGCTCGCCGGCCCCACGGCCGTCGCCGACTGGGCGGCGGGCAAGCGCGCCCTGGTCATCGGCGCGGGCTCGATGTCCTCGCTGGCCGCGGCCACCCTCGCGCGCGCGGGCGTGGCCCACATCGCCGTCGCCAACCGCACCCTGGAGCGGGCCGAGCGCCTGGCCGCCATCCTCACCGAGCCCGGCGGCCCCGGCGCCGGCGCCCTGACGGCCGCGGCCGTCGAGATGGCCGCCGTCCCCGCCGAGCTCGCCCTCGCCGACATCGTCGTCTCCTGCACCGGCGCCACCGGTCTGGTCCTGACGGCCGAGGCGATAGGGCGCGCGCTGGCGGCCCGCGCGGACGTGTGCGCCGTCGAGCCGGGCTGCGGCGCGGTGGCGCTCGCCCTGCTCGACCTCGCCATGCCCCGCGACATCGACGCCGCGGTCCACCGCCTGGAGGGCGACGGCGTCCGCCTGGTCGACATCGAGACCCTCGCCGAGGCCTCCGCCGACGCGCCCATGGCCGCCGACGTCGACCAGGTGCGCGCGATCGTCTCCGACGAGGTCGCCGCCTTCGGCGCCGCCCAGCGGGCCGCCCACATCACGCCCACCGTGGTGGCCCTGCGCACCATGGCGGCCGACGTCGTCGCGGGCGAGATGGCCCGCCTCAACGGCCGGCTGCCCGACCTCGACGACAAGCAGCGCGCGGAGATCACCCAGACCGTCCGCCGCGTCGTCGACAAGCTTCTGCACGCGCCCACCGTGCGGGTCAAGGAGCTCGCCTCCACCCCCGGCGGCGCCGGCTACGCCGACGCCCTGAGGGAACTCTTCGACCTCGACCCTCAGGCGGTCGCGGCCGTCAGCCGGGCTGATCTTCGGCAAGGCAGCCCCAACACAGCACGGGAGTCGGCATGAACGACACCACAACCCCGCAGCGCCCGCTGCGTCTCGGCACCCGCCGCAGTCAGCTCGCCATGGCCCAGTCCGGACAGGTGGCCGAGGCCGTCCGGCGTGTCACCGGCCGTCCGGTCGAGCTGGTCGAGATCACCACGTACGGCGACGTCTCCCGCGAGGCCCTCGCGCAGATCGGCGGCACCGGAGTCTTCGTCTCCGCGCTGCGCGACGCGCTGCTCGCGGGTGAGATCGACTTCGCCGTCCACTCGCTGAAGGACCTGCCGACCGCGCAGCCCGACGACCTCCTCCTGGCCGCGATCCCGCGCCGCGAGGACCCGCGTGACGTCCTCGTCGCCCGCGACGGGCTCACCTTCGAGGACCTCCCGCGCGGGGCCCGTATCGGCACCGGCTCGCCGCGCCGCATGGCGCAGCTCAACGCCTGGGCGCGCTCGCTCGGGCAGGAGATCGAGACCGTTCCGATCCGCGGGAACATCGACACCCGTGTCGGCTTCGTCGCGAGCGGCGAGCTGGACGCCGTGGTGCTGGCCGCGGCGGGGCTCACCCGCATCGGCCGGATCGGGGAGGCCACCCAGTTCCTGGAGCCCGACCAGGTTTTGCCCGCCCCCGGCCAGGGGGCCCTGGCGATCGAGTGCGCCGTGACCAACGCACCCCTCGCCGCCGCGCTCGCCGAGCTCGACGACCCGCACACGCGGGCCGCCGTGACCGCCGAGCGTGCCCTGCTCGCCGCCCTGGAGGCCGGCTGCAGTGCGCCCGTGGGCGCACTGGCCGACCTGCTGGCCAGCGGGCAGGTTGTCACCGAAATGCGCCTGCGCGGCGTCGTCGGTTCCACCGACGGCTCGACGCTGGTGCAGCTGTCCACCACCGGTCCCGTACCCGCGTCCGAGGAGGACGCTCTTGCTCTCGGCCGCGGACTCGCCGCCGAGATGCTCGACAAGGGTGCGGCCGGTCTTATGGGGGAGCGAGCACTTTGAACCCCACCGCCCCGAACCACCCCGCGCACGGGCACGTCACCTTCCTCGGTGCCGGCCCCGGAGACCCGGGACTGCTGACGCTGCGCGCCGTGGAGGCACTGGCGGCCGCGGACGTCCTGATCGCCGATCCGCAGGTGCTCGACGTGGTGCGTACGCATGCCCGCGGCACCGTGGACATGCCCGCCCAGACGGTCACCGACGAGTCGTCAAAGACCGCTGGTGTGCCCGTCCTTAGGGACACCGCCAATCTTGTCATGACGGCCGCGCGCAGCGGCAAGCGGGTCGTCCGTGCGGTCCTCGGCGACCCCGGCCTCGACGGCAACGCCGGCGACGAGATGCTCGCCTGCGCCGACGGCGGCATCACCTTCGAGGTGGTGCCCGGCGTCGCCACGGCCGTCGGCGTGCCCGCCTACGCCGGAGTGCCGCTGCGCGACGGACAGGGCGGCGACGTCCGCTTCGTCGACGCCCGCACCGCCACCGCCGTCTGCTGGGCCGAGGTCGGCACCAGCGAGGCGACCGCGGTGGTCTCCACCACCCTGGGCTCGGTCGTCGCCGCCGCGGGCGAGCTGGTCGCCGGGGGCCGCCGGCCCGAGACGCCCGTCAGCGTCACCGTCGCCGGCACCACCACCCGCCAGCGCACCTGGACGGCCACCCTCGGCACCCTCCAGCAGACCCTCAAGGCCGCGAAGGTGCTGCCGTCCGCGGACGGCTCCCAGCCGGTCATAGCCGTGGTCGGCGAGCGCAGCGCCGCCGAGCGGCGCGAGCGGCTCTCCTGGTTCGAGTCCAAGCCGCTCTTCGGCTGGAACGTGCTCGTGCCGCGCACCAAGGAGCAGGCCGCCTCGCTCTCCGACCAGCTGCGCTCGTACGGCGCCGTGCCCAGCGAGGTGCCGACGATCGCCGTCGAGCCGCCGCGCACCCCGCAGCAGATGGAGCGCGCGGTCAAGGGCCTGGTCACCGGCCGCTACGAGTGGATCGCCTTCACCTCCGTCAACGCCGTCAAGGCGGTGCGGGAGAAGTTCGAGGAGTACGGTCTCGACGCCCGTGCCTTCGCCGGCATCAAGGTCGCGGCCGTCGGCGAGCAGACCGCGAAGTCGCTGATCGAGTTCGGCGTGAAGCCCGACCTGGTGCCGTCCGGCGAGCAGTCCGCCGCCGGCCTGCTCGAGGACTGGCCGCCCTACGACCCGGTCTTCGACCCGATCGACCGCGTCTTCCTGCCGCGCGCCGACATCGCCACCGAGACCCTGGTGGCGGGCCTGATCGAGCTGGGCTGGGAGGTCGACGACGTCACGGCCTACCGGACCGTGCGCGCCTCGCCGCCGCCGGCCGAGACCCGCGAGGCGATCAAGGGCGGCGGTTTCGACGCCGTGCTGTTCACCTCGTCCTCCACGGTGCGGAACCTCGTCGGCATCGCCGGCAAGCCGCACAATGTCACCGTCATCGCCTGCATCGGCCCGGCCACCGCGAAGACCGCGGAGGAGCACGGCCTGCGGGTGGACGTGCTGTCGCCCGAGCCCTCGGTGCACAAGCTGGCCGAGGCGCTCGCGGAGTTCGGCGCGGCCCGGCGCGACGCGGCCCTCGAGGCCGGCGATCCGGTCACCCGCCCGAGCGAGCGGCGGCCCGGATCGCGCAGAAGGGCACGGAGTTGAGCACCACGTACGGCACGTTCCCGGGGTCCCGGCCCCGGCGCCTTCGCACCACCCCCGCCATGCGTCGCATGGTCGCGGAGTACCGGCTGCACCCGTCCGATCTGATCCTTCCCGCCTTCGTGCGGGAGGGCGTCAGCGAGCCGGTGCCGATCTCGGCGATGCCCGGGGTCGTCCAGCACACCCGTGACACCCTGCGGAAGGCCGCCGTCGAGGCGCTGGAGGCGGGCGTCGCCGGCATCATGCTCTTCGGTGTTCCCGAGGAGGCCAAGAAGGACGCGCTCGGCACCCCCGGCACGGACCCCGACGGCATCCTGCAGGTCGCCATCCGCGATGTGAAGGCCGAGGTCGGCGACGAACTCGTCATCATGTCCGACCTGTGCCTGGACGAGTCCACCGACCACGGCCACTGCGGCGTCCTCGACGCCGAGGGCCGTGTCGACAACGACGCCACCCTCGAGCGCTACGCCGAGATGGCCCAGGTCCAGGCCGACGCCGGCGTCCACGTCGTGGGCCCCAGCGGCATGATGGACGGCCAGGTCGGCGTCGTCCGCGACGCCCTCGACCAGACCGGCCACGAGGACGTGTCGATCCTCGCCTACACCGCCAAGTACGCCTCCGCGTTCTACGGCCCCTTCCGCGAGGCCGTCGGCTCCTCGCTGCAGGGCGACCGCAAGACGTACCAGCAGGACCCGGCCAACGTCCGCGAGTCGATGCGCGAGCTGGCGCTCGACCTCGCCGAGGGCGCCGACATGGTGATGGTCAAGCCGGCGCTGCCCTACCTCGACATCCTCGCCAAGGTCGCCGAGAGCGTCGACGTGCCCGTCGCCGCCTACCAGATCTCCGGCGAGTACGCGATGGTCGAGGCCGCCGCCGCCAACGGCTGGATCGACCGCGACCGCGCGATCATGGAGACCCTCACGGGCATCAAGCGCGCCGGCGCGAACATGATCCTCACCTACTGGGCCACCGAGGTCGCCCGGCAGCTGTAGCGGCCGCTACGGCCCGCCCGTCACGCAGCGCAATGGCGGTGCCCCTGGACCACGAGGTCCGGGGGCACCGCCATTCGTGTCCCCGGGCCGGCGCCGCCGACTGCGAGGGACTCGCGTTTGCGCAGCTCACGCGAGATGGGGCGCATAGTTCACGACCGTCACCCACACAGGTCGTCTCTCACGGAAACGACGCGGGCGTACCGCACGGGCTCCGACCATCGTTACCGTGTGTGTCAGGCTGCCTACGCTACGGAGGCGTGCATGAGTCATGACCCCGAACTCACGGAGGACTGGGAGTACACGCTCCAAGTCCCCTCCGATCCCATGGCGCCGTGCATCGCACGACGCACGCTCCGCACCATCTTCGAGGAACACGGCTTCCTCGAACTCGCCGACACCGCCGAGCTCCTCACCTCCGAGCTCGTCACCAACGCCTACCGCTACTCCGACGGCCCCGCCTCGGTACGCGTCAAGCGCGAAGGCGACCGCGTACGGGTCGCCGTATGGGACACCAACCCCCGGCTCCCCGCACTCGACGGCGTCGCCCTGCCCGACGCCACCGAAGCCGCCGAACGCGGCCGCGGCCTCGGACTCGTCCAGTGGTGCGCCGACAGCTGGGGTGGCTTCGCCCTGCGCGACCAGCCCCAGGGGCTGGTCGGCAAGCTCATCTGGTTCGAACTCGGAGCGGGCGCCGGATGACGCCCCCGGCGGCTAGAGCCGCTCGGGCGTACGAATGCCCAGCAGCGCCATGCCCCGGTGGAGCGTACGAGCCGTGAGGTCGCACAGGAACAGGCGGTTCTCCACGACCTCGGCCGGGTTCTCCGCGCTCAGCACCTGGCACTGGTCGTAGAACGACGTGTAGAGCGAGGCCAGCTGGTACAGATACCCGGCCAGCTTGTGCGGCGCGTACTCCCCGGCCGCCTCCGCCACCGTCGCCGCGAACTGGTCCAGGTGCAGACCCAGCGCCCGCTCGGCCGGGGCCAGCGCCAGCTCCGGGTGCGCCACCGGACCGGCCGTCCCCGCCTTGCGCAGGATCGACTGGATACGGGCGAACGCGTACTGCAGGTAGACCGAGGTGTCGCCGTTGAGGGACACCATCTGGTCCAGGTCGAACTTGTAGTCACGGGCCGCCGACGTCGACAGGTCCGCGTACTTCACCGCGCCGATGCCCACCTGGGCGGCACGATCGGCGATCTCCTCCTCGGTCAGGTCCCGGGCCTTCTCCCGCACCACGGCCGCCGCCCGCTCGATCGCCTCGTCGAGCAGGTCCACCAGCCGGACCGTCTCGCCCTCACGCGTCTTGAACGGCTTGCCGTCCTTGCCCAGCACCGTGCCGAAGCCCAGCTGCACGGCCTTGACGTCATCCGTCAGCCAGCCCGCCCGGCGCGCGGTCTCGAAGACCATCTTGAAGTGCAGCGACTGCCGGGTGTCCACCACGTACAGCAGCGTGTCGGCCTTCAGGTTGAAGACACGGTCACGGATCGCGGACAGGTCCGTCGCCGCGTAGCCGAAACCACCGTCGGACTTCTGCACGATCAGCGGGACCGGGTTGCCCTCCGGACCCTTCACATCGTCGAAGAACACGCACAGCGCGCCCTCGGAACGCACCGCGACACCCGACTCCTCGAGCATCCGGCAGGTCTCGGCGAGCATGTCGTTGTAGCCCGACTCGCCGACGATGTCCTCGTCGCGGATCTCCACATCCAGCTTGTCGAAGACCGAGTAGAAGTAGATCTTCGACTCGTCGACGAACTTCTGCCACAGCGCGATCGTCTCCGCGTCGCCCGCCTGCAGATCCACCACCCGGCGCCGGGCCCGCGTCTTGAACTCCTCGTCCGAGTCAAAAAGCGCGCGCGAGGCCTTGTACAGCCGGTTCAGGCTCGACATGGCCTCCTCACCGGAAACCGCGCCGTCACCCTCGGCGGCCTTGTGGTCCAGCTCGTGCGGGTGCTCGATCAGGTACTGGATGAGCATGCCGAACTGGGTGCCCCAGTCGCCGATGTGGTGACGGCTGATCACCTTCTCGCCCGTGAACTCCAGAAGCCGGACGACCGAATTGCCGATCACCGTGTTCCGCAGGTGACCGACGTGCATCTCCTTGGCCACGTTCGGCTGCGCCCAGTCGATCACCGTGGCACCCGGGTGCTCCTTGAACGGCACGCCCAGCCGCTCGTCCGCCGCACGGGCGGCCAGCGTCTCTGTGATCGCCCTGTCGGACACCGAGATGTTGAGGAAGCCGGGCCCGGAGACCTCGATCTCCCGCATCAGCTCGCCCTCGCCGACCGGCAGCCCCTCGACGACCTTCGCCGCCAGCTCGCGCGGATTGCCCTTCAGCTTCTTCGCCAGCGCCAGCATGCCGTTGGCCTGGAAGTCCGCCCGGTCGCTTCGTCGCAGCAGCGGATCGGCGGCACCGGCCTCCGGCAGGGCAGCCGAGAGAGCGTCCGCGATGCGCTGGTGGAGCGTGGAAGCGAGGGAAGGAACCGAAGCCATGGGATGGGAGCCATTCCGGTAGGCGGCATTTTCGACCCCCCGAGTATCCCATGCGTGTACCACAACCCCGCCGGGAATTCCCTCGCGCCCGGGCAACCCAGGGAGCACCCTGACCGTCTGGGACAATGGTCATGCCAGGACCGTAAGGAAGGAAGTGCCGTGGCTCAGGCTCAGAGCACCGAGGCCGACTGGGTCTCCCGTTTCGCCGACGAGGTCATCGCCGAAGGTGAGCGCCGCGCCCCCGGCAAACCCATCGTCGTCGCCTCCGGCCTGTCCCCCTCCGGCCCGATCCACCTGGGCAACCTCCGCGAGGTCATGACCCCGCACCTGGTCGCCGACGAGATCCGCCGCCGCGGCCACGAGGTCCGTCACCTGATCTCCTGGGACGACTACGACCGCTACCGCAAGGTGCCGAACGGCGTCCCCGGCATCGACGGGTCCTGGGCCGAGCACATCGGCAAGCCGCTGACCTCCGTCCCGGCCCCGGCCGGCTCGGCGTACCCGAACTGGGCCGAGCACTTCAAGGCCGCCATGGTCGAGGCGCTGGCCGAGCTCGGTGTCGAGTACGACCCGATCAGCCAGACCGAGCAGTACACCTCGGGCGTCTACCGCGAGCAGATCCTGCACGCGATGAAGCACCGCGGTGACATCGACGCCATCCTCGACCAGTACCGGACGAAGAAGGACCCCGCCGCGGCCGGCAAGAAGCCGCAGCAGAAGCAGCAGAAGCCGGTCGACGAGGCCGAGCTGGAGGCCGCCGAGGGCTCCGGCGCCGCCGCCGAGGACGACGGCAGCGGCTCCGGCGTAGGCTACTTCCCGTACAAGCCGTACTGCGCCGTCTGCGAGCGGGACCTCACCACCGTCACCGCCTACGACGACGAGTCCACCGAGCTGTCCTACACCTGCGTCTGCGGCCACGCCGAGACCGTGCTGCTCAGCGAGTTCAACCGCGGCAAGCTCGTCTGGAAGGTCGACTGGCCCATGCGCTGGGCCTACGAGGGCGTCATCTTCGAGCCCTCCGGTGTCGACCACTCCTCGCCCGGCTCCTCCTTCGTCGTCGGCGGCCAGATCGTCCGCAAGGTCTTCGGCGGCGACCAGCCCATCGGCCCCATGTACGCCTTCGTCGGCATCAGCGGCATGGCCAAGATGTCCTCCTCCAAGGGCGGCGTCCCCACCCCCGGCGACGCGCTGAAGATCATGGAAGCGCCCCTGCTGCGCTGGCTCTACGCCCGCCGCAAGCCCAACCAGTCCTTCAAGATCGCCTTCGACCAGGAGATCCAGCGGCTCTACGACGAGTGGGACAAGCTCGAGGCCAAGGTCGCCGACGGCACCGTCCTGCCCGCCGACGCCGCGGCCCACAGCCGCGCCGCCCGCACCGCCGCCGGCGAGCTCCCGCGCACCCCGCGCCCGCTGCCGTACCGCACGCTCGCCTCCGTCGTCGACATCACCGCCGGCCACGACGAGCAGACCCTGCGCATCCTCAGCGACCTCGACCCGGCCAACCCGGTCACGTCCCTCGACGAGACCCGGCCCCGCCTGGACCGCGCCCAGCACTGGATCCTCACCCAGGTCCCGGCCGAGAACCGCACCATCGTCCGCGCCACCCCCGACGCCGAACTCCTCGGCTCGCTCGACGACGAGGGCCGCGCCTCCCTGCGCCTCCTCCTCGAGGGCCTGGACGAGCACTGGTCCCTCGACGGGCTCACCACCCTGCTCTACGGCATCCCCAAGGTCCTGGCCGGGCTCGAGCCCCACGCCAAGCCCACCCCGGAGCTCAAGGCCGCCCAGCGCGCCTTCTTCGTGCTCCTCTACCAGCTGCTGGTCAGCCGGGACACCGGCCCGCGCCTGCCCACGCTGCTGCTGGCCGTCGGCGCCGACCGCGTCCGCGAGCTCGTCACGGCGCCGTAAGCGCCCCACGGCACGCGCCCCACGGCACGCGCCCACGCGAAAAGGGCCGCCGCCCGGTGAACATCACCGGGCGGCGGCCCTTTTCACGTACCCTTCGCGACTACTTCTTGTTGGCGTCGCCCACCGAGGTCACGACCTCCTTGGCCGCGTCCTGCGCGCCCTTCTTCATGTCGTCCGTGCTCGGCGACTTCGCACCCTCGTAGCCCGCACCGCTGTACTTCACGGTGATCACCACGTTCTTGGTCCGCGCGACGACGGTCGCGTTCTTGAAGTCGTTGTCGCCCTTCTTCGAATCTGCGGTCACCACGTTCGCCTCGTCACCGATGCCCGAGGCCTTCTCCGTCTTCGCGTCCTTCGCGCCGTCCGCCGTGGCCGCCGCCGTCGTCTGCTTCGCCACGAAATCCCCCGCACGCTTCTCGCCCGTACCCAGCGTCGGGTCCGAGACGAACCGCTTCAGCGAAACGGTCATCGTGCGGAACTGCATGTCCTTGACGTCCTCGTCGTCGAGACCGCTCCAGATGCAGCTCGCCGCGTCATTGGTGTCCGTCGCGGGAAGGGCCTTGCCCTCCTTCTTCTCCGCCTTCGGCACCAGCTTGTCGACCGTCTTCTCCGAGACCGTCTTGCAGACCTCCGGCAGCTTGGCGAAAGCCGCCGCCTGCATCGTCGGAGAGGTGTTCGGCGCGGCCGACTGCGTGGGCTTGGCCGATTCCTTCTTCGCCCCCGAATCGTCGTCCGAGGAGCAGCCGGTGGCGACGAGCATCACCGGTACTGCGGCGCAGGCGAGGATTCGGGCGAGTCGCGGGGCTGTACGTCGGTGCATGGGTCCTTCGCTCATTCGGTCAGAGGTGACGGGGGCGCCTGACGGTGCCTACCGGCACGGTACGCGGCCCGCGCCCGGCCTGGGCCGAAGCGGGCCCTGTCGAGGGGGCTAATTGCCGAAGTGCCCCGCATCCAGCTCCCGGGCCAGGCCCTGGGCCTTGCCCTGCAGATCCTGGCTCGCGGGCACATGCTGCTTGTCCGTCGTCCACTGGTCGTACGCGATCGTCACCAGCACGTTCGACGACCGGAAGACCACCGTCACGTCCCGGTGCACGCCCGAGCTCGTCGTCGCCAGCACATCGTTGACGAACGCGTCGTCCCCCAGATCGTCCAGCACCCGCGGCGCCAGCCGGGGATCCGCCGACATCGACGGATTCGCCGCCGTCGGCGCCACCGACGCGTCCGCCAGCTGCGGGCCCGGACCCGGATCGCCCGAACCCGCGCCCGCGCTCCTGCTCGCCCCCGGCGAGGGCGAGGCGGACGGCTTCGGGGAGGGGGACGACTTCGCCGAGGGGGCGGCCGAAGGGATGCGCGCCGCCGTCGCCTGGCGCTCGTACAGCTGCTGCGCCCGCGCCTCGTCGCTCACGCCCGGCTGGTACGACACCACGCGCTCGAAGTCGACCGTCAGATGCCGGGTGCCGTTGGGCGTCTCCAGCTTCCAGCGGCAGCCGACCCGGCGATCGGTGTCGTAGGTGATCGCGGCCGTCCCGCGCAGGAGCTTCTCCGCCTCCTGCTCGTCGCCCTCGCCCGCGCCGGGCAGCATCCGCCGCACCGTCTCCGGGCTCACATAGCCGCACGGCTCCGGCAGGCTGTGGTACTTCCCGGGCGGCCCCGCGGGCACCGCCGAGCCCGCCTGTCCGGCCTTCGCGTCGATGCCCTTTCCGCCGGCCCCGCCACCCCCGCCGCACCCGGCGAGCGCGGCCGACAGCACCGCCGCGGCCAGTGCGGCTACCGGTGCGTACGCCCTCCGCTGCACTGTCCGTGGCTCCCTTCGCCCGAATATTTGGTTGCCGCCGTTGGGCGGCGGCTGGAAACAATGTCTACCGCACGCGCCGCCGAGTCCGCCGTCCCAGTGTCCTGGACGAGCACTTACGTCCGGCTTTTGCGCTTTGTAGACTTTTCGGGGGAATGAGGAAGCTATGTCGTACACCGAGGTACCCGGAGCCCGCGTACCGATCCGCATGTGGGCGGATCCCGACACGGTCGAGCCCGTGGCCATGCAGCAGCTGCGGAACGTCTCCACCCTGCCCTGGATCCAGGGCCTCGCCGTGATGCCCGACGTCCACTTCGGCAAGGGCGCCACGGTCGGCTCGGTGATCGCCATGCGCGGCGCGGTCTGCCCGGCGGCGGTCGGCGTCGACATCGGCTGCGGCATGTCCGCGGTGAAGACCTCGCTGACGGCCAACGACCTGCCGGGCGATCTCTCGCGGCTGCGGTCGAGGATCGAGGAGGCGATCCCGGTCGGCTTCTCGATGCACGACGACCCGGTGGACCCGCGCCGGCTGCACGGACTGCCGACGGCCGGGTGGGACGACTTCTGGGGACGGTTCGACGGGGTCGCGGAAGCGGTCAAATTCCGTCAGGGCCGGGCGCTGAAGCAGATGGGATCGCTCGGCGGAGGAAATCACTTCATCGAGTTCTGTCTCGATGAGTCGGGTTCGGTCTGGCTGATGCTCCACTCCGGCTCCCGGAACATCGGCAAGGAGCTCGCCGAGTACCACATCGGCGAGGCGCGCAAGCTCTCGCACAACCAGAACCTGGTCGATCGCGACCTGGCCGTCTTCATCGCGGACACCCCGCAGATGGCCGCCTACCGGCACGACCTGTTCTGGGCGCAGGAGTACGCGCGGCACAACCGCGAGATCATGATGGCGCTCTTCAAGGACGTCGTCCGCAAGGAGTTCAAGAAGGCCAAGCCCATGTTCGAGCAGGTCATCTCCTGCCACCACAACTACGTGGCCGAGGAGACCTACGAGGGCGTGGACCTGCTGGTCACCCGCAAGGGCGCGATCCGCGCGGGCGGTGGCGAGTACGGCATCATCCCGGGCTCCATGGGCACCGGCTCGTACATCGTGCGAGGCCTGGGCAACGCGGACTCGTTCAACTCCGCCTCGCACGGCGCCGGCCGCCGGATGAGCCGCAACAAGGCGAAGAAGCTGTTCACCGAGCGGGACCTGGCGGACCAGACGCAGGGCGTCGAGTGCCGCAAGGACCGTGGCGTGGTCGACGAGATCCCGGCCGCCTACAAGCCGATCGAGCAGGTCATGGAGCAGCAGCGGGACCTCGTCGAGGTCGTGGCGAAGCTCAAGCAGGTCGTCTGCGTGAAGGGCTGAGGCCCGGGCGGATCCGCCCGGGCCCTGTGCCTCGCCTACGCCTGCTGCTCGCGGTCCTCGGCGTACCAGCGGAGCTCGACCGTGTTGCCGTCCGGGTCGAGGACGTAGAGGGACTCGGCGGTGCCGCGGGCGCCGAAGCGGGGGCCGGGGCCGTCGACGACGGTGAAGGTGCCGGAGGCGACGACCTCCTGCCAGTCCAGGGGCTCGACGGTCAGGCAGATGTGGTCGACGTTGGACTCGCCGCGCTCGCGGCCGAAGAGGTCGATGATCGTGGAGGCGTTGACCCGGACCGAGGGGAAGGAGACCTTCCCCGCGCGCCATTCGTCCACGCGGACCGGCTCCAGGCCGAGCTGGCCGGTGTAGAAGGCCAGGGATCGCTCGATGTCGGAGACGTTGAGGACGAGGTGGTCGAAGGCGATGACGCGCATGGGGCTCCCCCTGTTGTCGTACGGGCCGCCCCGGTGCCGGGGCGGCTGCGCGTACGACGGTAGCGCTCCATGATCAACTGCGCATCGGTCGCGGGTCCCGCGACCGCGGTCCCGGCCGGGTCAGCCCTCGCGGTGGACCTTGTAGTTGGAGGCCTGGGCGCGGGGGCGGACGACGAGCAGGTCGACGTTGACGTGCGGGGGGCGGGAGACGGCCCAGGTGATGGTCTCGGCGATGTCGTCGGCGGTGAGGGGGTCGGCCACGCCCGCGTAGACGGCGTCGGCCTTGTCCTGGTCGCCGCGGTAGCGGGTGAGGGCGAATCCCTCGGTGCGGACCATGCCGGGGGCGATCTCGATGACGCGTACAGGCTGGCCGCACAGTTCCAGGCGGAGGGTCTCGGCGATGACGTGGGCGCCGTGCTTGGCGGCGACGTAGCCGCCGCCGCCCTCGTAGGTGGCGAGGCCGGCGGTGGAGGACAGCACGACGAGGGTGCCCTCGGCCTGGACGAGGCGGGGGAGGAGGGCCTGGGTCACGTTGAGGGTGCCCAGGACGTTGACGTCGTACATGGTGCGCCAGTCGGCGGGGTCGGCGGTGGCGACGGTCTCGGTGCCGATGGCGCCGCCGGCGTTGTTGACCAGGACGTCGATGGGGCCGTACTCGTCGAGGAAGACGGCGAAGGTCATGACGGCGGCGCGGTCGGTGACGTCGAGGGCGTAGGCGACGGCCTGGTGGCCGGCGGCGGTGAGTTCCTCGGTGAGGGCGTGGAGGCGGTCCTCGCGGCGGGCGGTGAGGACGACGCGGTAGCCGGCGGCGGCCAGGTGGCGGGCGGTGGCGGCGCCGATGCCGCTGCTCGCGCCGGTGATGACGGCGGTGGGGGCTGCGGTGCGGGTGCGCATGGGTGGGCCTCCTGGGGCTGGCGCGGTCTGTGCGCAGCATAGGCCGGGAGGGGTCCGGGGTCAGCGGCCGCGCGGCGCGTACATGATCACCGCCACGCCGGCCAGGCGGATCGGGGTGCCGGCGGTGTCGTGGCAGCCGGGCCCTCGCCGCCCTTGGGGTGGTTCGGGGTGGTTTCTACGGCCAGACGAGGCAGTACGGCTGGTGGCCCGCCTCGTGCAGGCGGTGGGAGAAGTCCTGCCATTCGTGGAGCAGCCGGTAGACCGAGAAGGCGTCGCGGGGGCCGCCGCGGTCGGGGACCGTGGACCAGATGAACGCCGCCGCGCCCACCGATTCCTCGCCAATACCGCGCAGCGGGTCGACCACGGTCATGGGGAGCTTGACCACGGCGTAGTCGGGGTGGAGAACCACCAGTTCGAGCGGGGGAACCTTGTGCAGGGGTATGCCCTCGATGCCGGTGAGGACCATGGCGGCCACCGTCTCCGGCTTGATCTTGGTGAACATGCCGCCCATGCCCAGCTCGTCGCCGCCGAGCTCCTCGGGGCGCATGGAGATGGGAACCCGGGCCGCGGTCGCGCCGTTGGGGGCCCCGAAGTATTTGTAGGTCACCCCCACTCGGCCACTCCTGCTTCCCGTGCTGTGCTCGATGTGCTCGATGTGCTCCTGGTGGTGCTCTTCGCGGCGGTGCCGGCCCCGCCGGTCGCGCTGGGCTCGCTCGGGCCCCAGGTCATCGGTGCCCTCGCCCAGTCCGCCACCGCGATGCATATCTCCACCCGACCGCTTTTTTACGCAGCACAGCCCCCGCCGCGCAACCAGATCATCGTCTCAGAGACCTCCCCCGTGGGCGCCGTGCGAAACGCCCGGACGCGACCGGCCGGAGCGCTCTGAGACCATGGCTAGCGTGAGCTACCCATACAGTGCCCCAGTCTCGCAGACGCTCTTCGACCGTGCGGCGGTCGTGACGCCCGGTGGCGTGAACTCTCCGGTCCGGGCTTTCCGCGCCGTGGGCGGTACGCCCCGGTTCATGGTTTCCGGCACCGGTCCGTACCTGACGGACGCGGATGGCCGGGAATATGTGGACCTCGTGTGTTCATGGGGGCCGATGATTCTCGGCCATTCCCACCCCGAGGTGATCGCCGCGGTGCAGGAGGCCGTCGCGCGCGGCACCTCCTTCGGTACGCCCGGTGAGGGCGAGGTGGCGCTGGCCGAGGAGATCGTCGCCCGGATCGAGCCGGTCGAGCAGGTGCGTCTGGTGTCCTCGGGCACCGAGGCGACGATGTCGGCGATCCGGCTGGCGCGCGGTTTCACCGGCCGGGCCAAGGTGATCAAGTTCGCGGGCTGCTACCACGGTCACGTGGACGCGCTGCTGGCCGCGGCCGGCTCCGGGCTGGCCACGTTCGGCCTGCCGGACACGCCGGGCGTCACCGGCGCGCAGGCCGGGGACACCATCGTGCTGCCGTACAACGACCTGGAGGCGGTGCACGCCGCCTTCCACGCCCACCCGGGTGAGATCGCCTGTGTGATCACCGAGGCGTCGCCGGGCAACATGGGCGTCGTCCCGCCGCTGCCGGGCTTCAACGCGGGGCTGCGGGACGCCTGCGCCAAGAACGGCGCGCTGTTCATCTCCGACGAGGTGATGACGGGTTTCCGCACGTCGAAGGCGGGCTGGTACGGCATCGACGGCGTCAAGCCGGACCTGATGACGTTCGGCAAGGTCATGGGCGGCGGCTTCCCGGCGGCGGCGTTCGGCGGCCGGGCCGACGTGATGGCCCACCTGGCCCCGGCGGGCCCGGTCTACCAGGCCGGCACGCTCTCGGGTAACCCGGTGGCGACCGCGGCGGGCCTGGCGCAGCTGCGGCTGCTGGACGACGCGGCGTACGAGCGGGTGGACGCGGTGTCCGCCGAGATCAGCGGGCTGGTGGGCGAGGCGCTGACCAAGCAGGGCGTGGCCCACCGTCTGCAGACGGCGAGCAACATGTTCTCGGTGTTCTTCACCAACCGTGAGGTGCGGAACTACGACGACGCGAAGGCGCAGGAGTCGTTCCGCTTCAACGCCTTCTTCCACTCGATGCTGTCGCAGGGCGTGTACCTGCCGCCGTCGGCGTTCGAGTCGTGGTTCGTCTCGACGGCGCACGACGCGGCGGCGGTGGAGCGGATCGCGGCGGCGCTGCCGGCGGCGGCGCGCGCGGCGGCCGAGGCGACCGAGGAGGGGAAGTAAGTGAGCGCGGAGAAGAAGCGGGACGACAAGCGGGACGACATCACCGTCGTCCACCTGATGCGTCACGGCGAGGTGCACAACCCGGACGGCGTGCTGTACGGGCGGCGGGCGGGCTATCACCTGTCGGACCTGGGCCGGCGGATGGCGGACCGGGTGGCGGAGCACCTGGCGGACCGGGACGTGACGTACGTCGTGGCCTCCCCGCTGGAGCGGGCGCAGGAGACGGCGACGCCGGTCGCCAAGGCGCACGGGCTGGACCTGGCGACGGACGAGCGGCTGATCGAGGCGGCGAACGTCTTCGAGGGCAAGACCTTCGGGGTGGGCGACGGGGCGCTGCGCAAGCCGGCGAACTGGAAGCACCTGACGAACCCCTTCCGCCCGTCGTGGGGGGAGCCGTACGTCGAGCAGGTGGTGCGGATGATGGGCGCGCTGGACGCGGCGAAGGACGCGGCGCGCGGTCATGAGGCCGTGCTGGTGAGCCATCAGCTGCCGATCTGGATCGTGCGCAGCTTCGTGGAGAAGCGTCGGCTGTGGCACGACCCGCGCAAGCGGCAGTGCACGCTGGCGAGCCTGACGACGTTCACCTACCGGGGGGACAGGATCGTTTCGGTGGGCTACAGCGAGCCCGCGCGTGATCTCGTCCCGGCGCATCTGCTGGCGGGTGCCAAGCCGGTCAAGGGCGGCGCGAAGGCCTTCGGCGCCTAGGGG
>NZ_JBFQGI010000017.1:0-20546 GCF_040932295.1 Streptomyces sp. C36
TCCGGTTCGAATTCCGTTTCCGGTCCCCTGTTGGAGCGGGGCCCGCCGTAGAGCGGCAATTTTCACTGCCGCGCCTTCCGGCGTGTCCACTACTTTAGCGGATTTCCCTTGCGGCTCCTAATCGAGCCGATCGTCGTCATATTTCGGCGCACCGAAATAGATCCCGATCCGGGATGTCCTCGCAGTAGTGGTTGTCGCCGCCCAGTGGATACGCGCTCACAGCGCTGCTCCGTCTCAAGCGGCTCGCCTACGTTAGGCCCTCTTGACGCCGGAGTCAAGCACCGTCATGACACCCCCGCCGGTGCACCTCTCACGTCTCTGCGTCCCCGTGTCCTACGCGCGCTTGCTCCGGTCGCGCGGCACGTGTGCGCGGTAGGGGCTGACCGTCGGGTCGCCGTCCGCCCAGAAGCGCCAGGGGTGGGTCGCGCCCTCGCCGCCGACTCCGGTGCGCGGGCCGTTGCGGACGTCGTGCGCGGGGACGGGGTGGCCCTGGAGGACGGACAGGGGGGCGCCGGGGCCGGCGCAGATGTCGGTGCCGTTGAGTGTCCGGTCGACGTCGAGGGCGGTCGCGAGGCGGGCGGGGCCCTGGGCGAGCTCGCGGTCGCGGCGGGCCTTGGGGCGGCGGGCGCGGGCCAGGTCGGCGCCCTTGGTGATCTCGCCGCCGCGGAGCAGGACGCCGCTCGCGGTGCCTTCGGGGCCGCAGACGAGGTTCAGGCTGAACCACATTCCGTAGATGAAGTAGACATACGCGTGTCCGGGCGGCCCGAACATCGACGCGTTGCGCTCCGTGCGGCCGCGGTAGGCGTGGGAGCCGGGGTCGGATTGTCCGGCGTAGGCCTCGACCTCCGTGATGCGGAGCTCGATCGGCCCCTCGGGGGTCGTCCGGACGAGCGTGCGACCGAGGAGCTCGGGTGCGACCTCCAGTACGGGACGGTCGAAGAACTCTCGAGCCAGTGGCATACGGTCAGGCGCGGCGATCATGCCGGTCGAGCGTAGTGGAAGGGTCGGGGTTCGTCCCGGTCCCGGGGAGGTTGGAACAGCGATGGTGTTCAAGAAGCTCATGGCGAGCCTGGGCGCGGGCGGCGCGTCGGTCGAGACGGTGCTCTTCGAGGAGAACGTCGTCCCGGGCGGTGTGGTGCAGGGCGAGGTGCGTATTCAGGGCGGCTCGGTCCCGCAGCGCATCGAGGGGCTGTCGGTGGGGCTGCAGGCCCGTGTCGAGGTGGAGGGTGAGGACGGCGAGTACAAGCAGGACGTGGAGTTCACGCGCGTCCAGCTCGGCGGGGAGTTCGAGGTGCAGGCGGGGGCGGTGCACGTGGTGCCGTTCGGGCTGGAGATTCCCTGGGAGACGCCGATCACGATGTTCATGGGCCGGCACCTGACCGGGATGAGCGTGGGGGTGACGACGCACCTGGCGATCGCCCGCGCGGTGGACTCGGGCGACCTCGATCCGGTGAACGTGCACCCGATGCCGGCGCAGCAGGCGATTCTCGACGCGTTCGGCCGGCTCGGTTTCGCCTTCAAGTCGGCGGATCTGGAGCGTGGCCACATCAGCGGGACGCGGCAGCGGCTGCCGTTCTACCAGGAGATCGAGTTCCACGCTCCGGCGCAGTACCGGGGGCTGAACGAGGTCGAGCTGTCGTTCGTCGCCGACGATCGTCAGATGGATGTCGTTCTGGAGATGGACAAGAAGCCGGGGCTGTTCAGCTCGGGCAGCGACACGTACCGGTCGTTCACGGTCGATCTGCAGTCGTTCGGGGACACCGACTGGGCCGCTTATCTGAACCAGTGGCTCGCCGAGGTCGGCGGCCAGCGCAACTGGCTCTGAGCCGGACGGGCCGGGGTGCGGGTGGCGGCCCGTACCCCGGCCGCCGTGTGCCCGGCCGCAGAGGAGGACCCACTGGCGGGTGTCAGCCGAGGAGGACGGCCAGGGGTGATTCGGTGCCCGCCCAGTAGTCGGCGGCGTCGTGGAGGACGGCCAGGGCGGTGCGGGCGTCGTCCGGTGCCGAGGCGGCGAAGGCGTCCCAGTCCTCGGCGAGGAGCAGGTAGCCGCGGAACTTGCCGGATCCCCACCAGGACAGGTCGGTGAGGCAGTCGGCCAGGGCGTCCCAGTTGTGGCCGAACCACTGGGGGAATTCCAGGTCGGTCGCGCACCGGTCGAGGAAGGCGGCCTTGTCGTGGACGCCGGTGAGGCGGAGCCGGGATGCCCGCCAGTCGGCCTCGGCGGCGAGGGCCGGGACGTCCTCGGGGGCGTCGGCGGGGGGCAGGCGGTAGATGCCGGGGGGCGTGGATCCGTTGAGGAGTCCGGGGAGGCCGGGGGCGGGCAGGGGGCCGGTCATGGTTGCACCACCGCTTCGAAGGTCTGGTAGTGGTCGCCGGTGTAGTAGCGCTCGGCGTGGTCGCCGGTGATGATGCGTCGGGCGCCGCGGTTGCGGGCGCCGGGGGTGGGGACGGTGTACTCGTGGTAGTAGCCGCGGGCCTGGCGGGGCAGGCGGTTCTCGTAGTTGCCGAAGACGCTGCCGTCCTTGTCGTAGGGGAAGGGGCCTCCCTTGGCGATGAGTTCGAGGGTACGCCGGGCCTCGGGGGGCAGTCTGTCCTCGCGGACGGTCTTCATGCCCTTCGCCCAGGGCGGTGCGGTCGTCGTGGCGGTGGAGGCCGGTGCCTTCTCGGTCTTCTGACCGCCCGTCGAGCAGGCCGGCAGGAGCAGGATCGGCAGGGCGGCCAGGAGCACGGCCAGCGCCCGCATCACTCGGCCCGCGGGTCGTCGGTCCGCCGGCCGTTGGGCTTCCGGTCGTTGGGGTTCCGCCGGTCGTGATGCCTGGGGTGGCGGCCCCGGTCGTCCCGAGGGTCCGTTGTGGCGAATGTGGCGGATATGACGAATGTGGCGAAGTACATGAAGCACACTCCATATGGTCGCAGTCCGGTATCCGGATGTGTCCCGGTGGCCTCGTTAGGCTGGCGCTCCCACCCGTCCGCTCGTACTGGAGGTGTCCCAGTGTCAGACCAGAACAAACCGCCTCTCCCCCACGACTTCTTTCCTCCCATTCCGTCGTTCACGGTGGAGAGCGAGGACGTGGCGCCCGATGCCCGGCTGAAGGGCGATCAGGTGTACTCCGGCGGCAACACGTCACCGCACCTGCGCTGGGAGGGCTTCCCGGCGAACACGAAGAGCTTCGCCGTGACGTGCTTCGACCCGGACGCGCCGACCGGCAGCGGTTTCTGGCACTGGGTCCTGTTCGACATCCCGGCCGGCGTGACCGAGCTGCCCGCCGGTGCGGCGAGCGGTGACAAGACGGAACTGCCGGCGGGCGCGCTGCACGCGCGCAACGACTACGGCAGCAAGGACTTCGGCGGTGCCGCGCCGCCCCCCGGGGACGGGCCGCACCGGTATGTGTTCAACGTGTACGCGGTGGACCAGGAGAAGCTCGGCCCGGACGCGGACGCCTCTCCGGCCGTGGTGGGCTTCCACCTGCGGTTCCACTCGCTCGCGCGGGCGCAGCTGATCGGCGTGTACGAGGTTGCGGCCTCGGGCTGACGTCCGTACGCCCCGTCGGGCGCGCGCGAGCGACCGGAAATTCCGTTGCGCGCCCGCCGGTCCGGATCGCACAGTGGTGGTGCTTGGCTGGCGGCTTCGCATAGGGCCGTCGGGCAGCGGATACCGCAGTGGCGGGGGCGGCGGGGCGCAGGTGCGCCGGCCGTCTGCCGGAGGCCGGTTCTGCGCCGGGTGACCGCGTCCGCTGTCGTACGCTCCGGGCCCGTGCTGGATACGGGGGAAGGGCCCGGAGCGTTCCCCCCGGGGGATCGCGGCTACTTGAGCAGCATCTGCACGATCGCGACGACGCCGACCACGACGATGACGGCGCGCAGGGCGGTCGGCGGCAGGCGGCGGCCGACCTTGGCGCCTATCTGGCCGCCGACGGTGGATCCGGCGGCGATGAGCAGGACGGCGAGCCAGTCGATGTCGGCGACGAAGACGAAGAAGAGCGCGGCGACGCCGTTGACGATGACGCCCAGGACGTTCTTGAGGGCGTTGACGCGCTGGAGTTCGTCGTGGAGCAGTATGCCCATGAGGGCGAGGTACAGGACGCCCTGGGCGGCGCCGAAGTAGCCGCCGTAGGTGCTGGCGACCAGCAGGCCGATGAGCAGCGCGGGGCCGCCGTCGGTCGGGATCGCGGTTCCGTTGCGTTCGCGGCGGGCGGCGAGGGCGCGGGCGATCCGGGGCTGGAGGACGACCAGGACCAGGGCGAGGCCGATGAGGACGGGCACGATGGCGTCGAAGGCCTTCGACGGCAGGGCCAGGAGCAGTACCGCGCCGGTGAGCCCGCCGACGAGGGCGGTCAGGCCGAAGCGGACCATCCGCCGCTTCTGGCCGCGCAGTTCACGGCGGTAGCCGATCGCGCCGCTGATGTTGCCGGTGACGAGGCCCACGGTGTTGGAGACGTTGGCCGTGATCGGGGGCAGTCCGGTGGCGAGGAGCACCGGGAAGGTGAACAGGGTGCCGGAGCCGACGATGGTGTTGATGGTGCCGGCGCCGATGCCGGCCGCGAGGATCGCGAGAGCTTCCCAGATGGACAAAGCCATCTCCTTACGTCAGTGTGTCGCCTCCCCGCCGTCAGAGGTCGAGGGGCCACACTGATCATGCATCAGACGGGTCGCGTCGCGACAGGGAGGCGGGCGCCGGCCTCCTGGTCGATCGGGCTAGTCGATCGGGGGCTGCTCGCGGCGCGGGCGGGGGCTCTCCTTGGTGATCCTGGGGCCGCTGCCGCCGCCGGAGCCCATGGGGCCGAGGTTGCCGACGGCGCCGCTGAGGCCCTTGAGCGCGTCGCCGATCTCGCTGGGCACGATCCAGAGCTTGTTGGCGTCGCCCTCGGCGATCTTCGGGAGCATCTGGAGGTACTGGTAGGCGAGCAGCTTCTCGTCGGCGTCGCCGGCGTGGATGGACTCGAAGACCGTGCGGATCGCCTGGGCCTCGCCCTCGGCGCGCAGTGCGGCGGCGCGGGCCTCGCCCTCGGCGCGCAGGATGGCGGACTGCTTCTCGCCCTCGGCGGTGAGGATCTGGGACTGGCGGATGCCCTCGGCGGTGAGGATGGCGGCGCGCTTGTCCCGGTCGGCGCGCATCTGCTTCTCCATCGAGTCCTGGATGGAGGTCGGGGGCTCGATGGCCTTGAGCTCGACGCGGTTGACGCGGATGCCCCACTTGCCGGTGGCCTCGTCGAGGACTCCGCGCAGCGCGGCGTTGATCTCCTCGCGGGAGGTGAGGGTCCGCTCGAGGTCCATGCCGCCGATGATGTTGCGCAGGGTGGTGACGGTGAGCTGCTCGATGGCCTGGATGAAGCTGGAGACCTCGTACGTCGCCGCGCGGGCGTCGGTCACCTGGTAGTAGATGACGGTGTCGATGTTGACGACGAGGTTGTCCTGGGTGATCACCGGCTGCGGCGGGAACGGCACGACCTGCTCGCGGAGGTCGATGCGGTTGCGGATGGAGTCGATGAAGGGGACGACGATGTTCAGGCCCGCGTTGAGGGTGCGGGTGTAGCGGCCGAACCGTTCGACGATGGCGGCGCTGGCCTGCGGAATGACCTGAACCGTCTTCATGAGGGCGATGAAGACGAGCACCACCAGGATGATCAGGACGATGATGATCGGTTCCATCGTGGCTCCAGCTCCCCGTGCCTGTGTCGTTGCCTGTGTCGTTGGACTTGATCAGAGTCTTTCAGAACACGGTGCCGCCGTGCAGGCGTTGGCCGCAGGTCGTCCGTAAGGCACCGCTTCCACGGCCGGTCACATGACCACGGCCGTCGCGCCGTCGATCTCGACGACGTCGACCTGTTCCCCGACCGCGTGGACGCGGCCCGGGTCGAGGGCGCGGGCGGACCAGATCTCGCCGGCCAGCTTGATGCGGCCGCCGTTGCCGTCGACCTGTTCGAGGACGACGGCCTGGCGGCCCTTGAGGGCGTCGATGCCCGATTTCACCTCGGGGCGACGGGAGCGCTGCCGGTTGGCGAGCGGGCGTACGACGGCGATGAGGGCGACGGAGACGACGGCGAAGACCACGACCTGGGCCACCATGCCCCCGTGCAGGGCGGCGGTGACAGCGGCGGCCACGGCACCGACCGCGAACATGCCGAACTCCGGCATGGCGGTCACGACCAGCGGAATACCCAGCCCGACGGCGGCTACGAGCCACCAGACCCATGTGTCCACATGGTCATGGTAGGGGCGCGGGACGGCCGTCGGACAGGGCGCCGGGGCCGGCCGGCCCCGGCGGTGGTCCGTCAGGAGATCGGCAGGCCCTGGGCGGTCCACCGGTCGCCGCGGCGCTCGACGACCAGGGGGAGGCCGAAGCAGTGCGAGAGGTTGCGGGAGGTGAGCTCGAGCTCGATGGGGCCGGCGGCCAGCACCTTGCCCTGGCGAATCATCAGGACGTGGGTGAAGCCGGGGGCGATCTCCTCGACGTGGTGGGTGACCATGACCATCGAGGGGGCGAGGGGGTCGCGGGCGAGGCGGCCCAGGCGGCGGACGAGGTCCTCGCGGCCGCCGAGGTCGAGGCCGGCGGCGGGCTCGTCGAGCATGAGCAGCTCGGGGTCGGTCATCATCGCGCGGGCGATGAGGGTGCGCTTGCGCTCGCCCTCGGAGAGGGTGCCGAACTTGCGGTCGAGGTGGTCGGTCATGCCGAGCACGTCGAGGAAGGCGCGGGCGCGCTGCTCGTCGACCTCCTCGTAGTCCTCGTGCCAGGTGGCCGTCATGCCGTAGGCGGCGGTGAGCACGGTCTCCAGGACGGTCTGGGTGCGCGGCAGCTTGTCGGCGAGGGCGATGCCGGCCATGCCGATGCGCGGGCGCAGCTCGAAGACGTCGACGGCGCCGAGCTTCTCGCCGAGGATCCGGGCGGTGCCCTTGCTCGGGAAGAGATAGCTGGAGGCGACATTGAGGAGGGTGGTCTTGCCGGCGCCGTTGGGGCCGAGGATCACCCAGCGCTCGCCCTCCTTGACCGACCAGGAGACCTGGTCCACCAGAGCCCGGCCCTCGCGGACCACGGATACGTCCACCAGTTCCAGCACATCGCTCATGAGCGCGTTGTCTCCCATTGCAGTCGCGTCGTCGCTTGCGCCTGTCGGCGCAGTCCCCAAGGAAAACCTACGCCACCGGTCGCGGATGGCAGTCCCTAGGCTGGGGGGCATGCTCGATGAACCTCGCTCAGGACGGCTCACCGCATGGGGAAATGCCCTGCTTGCCGGATTTGCCTCCCCGGATGACGCGGCCCACCACATCACCGGACGTGACGCGGTCCACCGTGTCACCGGTCTGCCCGGCGAGTCCGGGCCCGTCGGCCTGACCCTGGCCCTGGGGCGGCTGCGCGCCCTCGGGGCGACGGGGCTGCGCCTCGCGCTGCCGGCGCCCGGACACCCGCTGGGGCTGAGCGGGCCCCCGGAGTTCAACGCGCGCGCCTTGGAGGCCGAGGAGGCCGTCGTCGCCTCGGGCGCGGCGCTGGGGCTCGTACCGGAGGTGTACGAGGCGGGGCCCGAGGGCGATGTGCACGTGGAGGTCGTCTGGCACTGCCTGCCCGTGCGGGAGGCGCCACCCGCGGACGTGCCGTCGCTGTCGGAGGCCGAGCGGGAGCTCGCCGAGGCGATGCGCGAGGCGATCGAGGTCCTCACCCGGCTGGACGTGGCCGGGTCCGGGCCGGTGGCACAGGCGGCGCTGGAGGCCTACCGGGCGCGGGCCGAGCGCGGGGGCGAGGTGCTGGCGCCCGGCTACCCGCCGCGCGCGGTACGGGTGCTGGAGCTCGCCCGGCGGGTGGGGGCGCTGATCTCCATCGCCTACCGGCCCGGCGACCGCGAGGGGCGTGAGCACGGCGGCGCGGTGAGCGCCTCGGAGATCGCGGCGCGGGCGGCCGCGCTGCGACCGGTGGAGCGCACGGCCCGGCGGGCCCAGGTGGCCGCGTACAACGCCATGGTGGAGGAGCGGGACCGGCGCCGGGGCTGAGGGAGCCGGATCCGGGCACGGGAAGGCCCCGTGGACCGCGCGGTCCACGGGGCCTTCCCGCTGTGCGCCCGTACGCCCCCTGGGGGGCGCGGAGCGTCAGGCCTTAGTGGCCGCCCTCGTGGTGGTTGTGGTGGTGACCACCGTCGTCGTGGTGACCACCGTCGTCGTGGTGACCACCGTCGTCGTGGTGCCCTCGGCCGCCGTGGTGCTGCTCGTGGTACTCCTCGTGGTAGTGGCCGTGGCTCTTGGTGTCGCCGTTGATGCAGGTGTTCCCGAAGGTCGGGTTGAGCAGGGCGATGATGTCGATCGTGTTGCCGCAGATGTTGATCGGGATGTCGATCGGGATCTGGATGACGTTGCCCGAGACGACACCCGGGGAGCCCTTCGCGACGCCCGAGGCCAGGGCCCCGTTGAAGCCGTCGTCGGCCAGAGCGGGCGCCACGGAGGCGCTGAGGGCGACGCCTGCGGCGGCCAGAGCGAGGGCGGCCTTCTTGGCACTGTTCATGAGGTGGTCTTCCTTTGAGACGACTGACCTTGCCGGCCCCAGCCATGGGGTCGTGCACTGATGAACGCCAGTGCGCCGCCGATGGCACGGCCATCGGCGGTTTTTGCCCTCGTTCGGCCGATTGATCACCACCCGGATGTCGGCTCCACCGGAGCGGAGCCGACGTTTCCGGCAGGGCGGGATCGCGCCGGTTACTGGTTGACGCAGGTGTTGCCGAGCGACGAGTTGAACAGGCCGACGACGCTGATCGTGTTGCCGCAGACGTTCACGGGGACGGAGACCGGCGCCTGGACGATGTTGCCGGAGACGACGCCCGGGTTGCCCTTGGACTCGGCGCTCGCGCCGTGCCCGCCGTGCGCGGAGGCGGCACCGGCGCCGGCCAGGGCGAGACCGCCGACGGCGAGGGTGACGGCAGCGGCCTTCTTCATGTTCTTCACTCTTTCTGTGACCTTCCTGGGAGTGTTTCCGAAGCGTCGCCACGGCCGGCTGCCGCGGTTACGCCATGGAAAACGGCCCTGGGCCATTCGGGTTGCGCCTGCGGGCGGGTTATCACACGACCGCATGAATCGCTGATCAGAACATGACGTTCAGCTACCGCTCGGTACGGCGTCGGCTCAGGCGCCTATCCCGTGGCGGACGGCCCACAGCGCCGCCTGGGTGCGGTCGGCGAGGTCGAGCTTCATCAGGATGTTCGACACGTGCGTCTTGACGGTCTTCTCCGACAGCACCAACGCTCGCGCGATCTCGCGGTTGGAGCGGCCGTCCGCGATCAGGGCGAGCACCTCGCGCTCCCGGTCGGTGAGCGCGCCGCCGCGCCCCTGGCCGCCGTTGCCGCCCTCGTCCTGGGAGAGCAGGGCGCCGGCCACCTCGGACTGGAGGAGCACATGCCCGGCGTGCACGGACCTGATGGCGCCGGCCAGGGCGTCGGGGTCCACGTCCTTGTAGACGTAGCCCGCGGCGCCGGCGCGCAGGGCGGGGACGACGGTCCGCTGCTCGGTGAAGCTGGTGACGATCAGAACCCGGGCGGGATTGCCGAGCTCGCGGAGCTTGCGCAGGGCCTCGATGCCGTCCATGCCCGGCATCTTCACGTCCATCAGAACGACGTCGGGCCGCAGCTCCTCGGCGCGCTCGACGCCCTCCGCGCCGTTCGCGGCCTCGCCCACCACCTCTATGTCGTCCTGGACCTCCAGGAACGTGCGCAGCCCGCGCCGGACGACCTGGTGGTCGTCGACCAGCAGCACCTTGATCACCTTGGCCTCAGCCACCGGGCACCTCCATCTCGATCGTGGTGCCCTTGCCGGGCTCCGAGTCCACGGTCAGCTTCCCGCCGACCCCGTCCGCGCGGTCGCGCATGGACACCAGGCCCAGGTGGCGGCCGGCCTGGCGGACGGCCGAGGGGTCGAAGCCCCGTCCGTCGTCGCGGACCCGCAGGGCGGCGCCGTGGCCCAGGCGGGTCAGGGTGACGTCGACGGCCGAGGCGCCGGAGTGGCGCAGGGCGTTGTGCAGCGCCTCCTGCGCCACGCGCAGGAGGGCCTCCTCCTGGGCGGCGGGCAGCGCCCGTACGCCCCGGGTGGCGAAGGTGACGTGGGCGCCGTGGGCCCGGTCCAGGACCTTGACGTGGGTGCGCAGGGTGGCGGCCAGCCCGTCCTCGTCGAGGCCGGCGGGGCGCAGCTCGACGACGGCGGCGCGCAGTTCGTCGGCGGCCTCGGCGGCCAGGCGGGCCACCTCGTGCAGCTCGCCCTTGGCGCGGGCGGGGTCGCGGTCGACGAGGGCGGCGGCGGCCTGGGCGGTCAGGCGCAGGGAGAAGAGCTTCTGGGAGACGGCGTCGTGGAGCTCGTGCGCGAGGCGGGCCCGCTCGCCGGCGATGGTCAGCTCGCGGCTGCGTTCGTAGAGCCGGGCGTTGGTGAGGGCTATGGCGGCGTGCTGGGCGAGGACGGCCAGGAGCTGTTCGTCGTCGGCGGTGAAGCCGCAGCCCGTGCGGCGGCCGCCGGTGGCGGTGTGCCGCTTCTTGTTGGCGAGGAAGAGGGCGCCGAGGATCTCCTCGCCGTCGGCGACGGGCATGCCGATGAAGTCGCTCATGTCGGGGTGGGCGTCGGGCCAGCCCTCGAAGCGGGGGTCCTGACGGACGTCGGCGAGGCGCTGGGGGGTGGCCTCCCGGAGCATCGCGGCGAGGATGCCGTGCTGGCGGGGCAGCGGGCCGATGGCCTTCCACTCCTCGTCGCTGACGCCGTCGACGACGAACTGGGCGAAGCCGCCGTGGTCGTCGGGCACGCCCAGGGCGGCGTACTCGGCGTCCAGCAGCTCGCGGGCGGAGACGACGATCGTCTTGAGGACGTCGCGTACTTCCAGGTGGCGGCTCATGGCGAGCAGTGCGGTGCTCACGGCCGTGAGGCCGGAGCGGGGGCCGTTGGTCATGGGATCACCGTATCCAGCGCCGCCGGGCGGGGGATCGGCCCGGCGGCGGCCGCGGCGGGCCGTGGGGCCTAGGGCGGTGGTCGGTGTTCCGTTCCGTCTTCGGGGGCACGACTGGCCGTGGGACGGCGGGGGAAGACTCCCGGCATGTCTATACCAATGCAGTGGACGCCCACCCACGGCGAGCCCTACCGGCCCGTTCCGTACCGGCCGGAGCGGATGCCCGCCGAGGAGTCCCTCGCCCGCGCCGCCGAGCTGCGGGAGCGGATGGGGCGGCGGCGGACGGTGCGGCAGTTCTCCGCCGATGCCGTGCCCGAGCAGGTGGTGAGGGACGCGATCGCCTGTGCCGCCACGGCGCCCTCCGGGGCGCATCAGCAGCCGTGGACGTTCGTCCTGGTCAAGGACCCCGAGGTGCGGCGGCGCATCCGGCGGGCGGCCGAGGAGGAGGAGCGGATCTCCTACGACGGGCGGCTGGGCGAGGAGTGGCTGGCGGCGCTGCGGCCGCTGGGCACGGACGAGGTCAAGCCGCACCTGACGGACGCGCCCGCGCTGATCGTGGTCTTCCAGCAGCGCTACTGGCTGGGCGAGGACGGCGGCAGGCGCAAGCACTACTACGTGGACGAGTCGGTCGGCATCGCGGTGGGGATGCTGCTGTCCGCGCTGCACCTGTCGGGGCTGGCCGCGCTGGTGCACACGCCGAGCCCGATGCGGTTCCTGTCGGAGGTGCTGGGGCGGCCGGCGAACGAGAAGGCGTTCGCGGTGATCCCGGTGGGGTATCCGGCGGGGGACTGCCGCGTGCCGGATCTGGTGCGCAAGACGCTGGAGCAGGTGCTGGTCGAGATCTGAGCGGCCGAGCAACGTTGCAGCGTTTTTGATCGCAAACGCTTCGTGCCTGCGCGCTCACATCGGGTGAGGGAGCGCTACCCCCGGTGTGAGCCCGCTCATGGGACGCAGGTCACGTACGAAGCGGCCTAGTGGAGGCCTAAAGCGGTCATAAGCATCGCCCCGAGCAGGGAGCGAGCCGTTTTTCCGGGCCCTTGGTCCCGACGCCCGCAACGAAGCGGGATAGTACGTCACACCTTTGCCACACCTTTTTGCAGCCGCTAAGAATTGCCCCCGTCGCACGGCGCCGTCGATCGAGACGCGGCGCTTACTTCGCGCCGATCCGGGCCTGATGCGACTCAAGCGACTGGAAGAGGTTCAGCTCAGCATGCGCTCCCCCATCTCCGGCTATTCCCGCCTGACCAAGGTTCACAAGTTCTCCGCCGCCGGCATCGCCGCGGCCGGTGCCGCCGCCCTGGTGTTCGCTGCCGTTCCCAGTGGCTCCGCCGACACCGAGAAGCCGGTCGCCGTGAAGCAGGTCGCCTGGAACACCTCCGCGTTCGGCGAGACCCAGCAGGCCGAGCTGACCAAGCAGTCGGACAACGCCGCCAAGCAGGCCAAGGCCGAGGCCGAGGCCAACAAGAAGAAGGCCGAGGCGGACGCCAAGGCGAAGGCCGACAAGGAGCGCGCCGAGAAGGAGGCCGCGAGCCGTTCCCAGGAGCGCAAGCCGGTCCAGGCCGCGCCCGCCGCTCCGGCTCCGGCCCCGGCCCCGAAGACCTACGCCAACAACCTTGACGGCTGGATCAAGGAGGCGATGGACATCATGAAGGCCAAGGGCATCCCCGGCTCGTACAACGGCATCTACCGCAACATCATGCGGGAGTCCACGGGCAACCCCAACGCCATCAACAACTGGGACTCCAACGCCGCCGCCGGCATCCCCTCCAAGGGCCTGCTCCAGGTGATCGACCCGACCTTCAAGGCGTACCACGTCGACGGCACCTCCTGGAACATCTACGACCCGGTCGCCAACATCACCGCCGCGTGCAACTACGCGTGGAAGGTCTACGGCTCCATGGACAACGTCAACTCGGCGTACTGAGCCGGCCCCGCCCCCCGGGGACGGAGAGCACATGCGCCGAAGGGCGGCACCCGCGACCGGGTGCCGCCCTTCGGCGTGTGTGCGTGAGGCCGTCTACTTGCGCATGACCTCGGGCTCGTGGCGGCGCAGCAGGCGGATGACCGCGAAGCCGCAGGCGATGCCGATCGCGAGGAGGGCGACCATGTCGAGGCCCCACGTCGCCGCGCTGTGCTCCCACAGCGGGTCGAGGTTCTTGGGGTCGCTCTTGTCCATCGGCGCCATGATGTGCGAGAGGTCCAGCGTGGTGCCGGCGCCGGCGATGGCCCAGCGGGCCGGCATCAGCCAGCCGACCTGCTCGACGCCGGGCGCGTCGTACAGCTTGAACAGGATGCCGGTGAACACGACCTGGACGATGGCGAACATGACCAGCAGCGGCATGGTCTTCTCGGCGGTCTTCACCAGGGAGGAGATGACCAGGCCGATCATCATGCAGGTGAAGCCCAGGCCGATGATCACGAGGCAGAGTTCGACGGCCGGCAGCGTCTTCAGGATGAGGCCCTCGTCCGGCAGCTTGCGGACCGAGAAGCCGATGGCGCAGGTGAGGACGCCCTGCACCACGGTGATGAAGCTGAGGACGATCACCTTGGACATCAGATACGCGGACCGGGACAGGCCGACGGCGCGTTCCCGTTCGTAGATGACCCGTTCCTTGATCAGCTCACGGACGGAGTTGGCGGCGCCGGAGAAGCACATGCCGACCGCGAGGATCAGCATGATCGTGCCGGCGTCCTGGTTGAAGTGGCCCTTGCTCGGCGCGCCGAGTCCGAAGTCGGACGGGATCAGGGCGCTCACGCCGCCGAGGACGGCGGGCAGGAGCAGCATCAGGGCGAGGAAGCCGCGGTCGGAGGCGATGACCGAGCTGTAGCGGCGCATCAGCGTCCACAGCTGGGAGCCCCAGCTCTGGGGCACCGACGGGCGGACCATCTGCGGCTGGACGTGCACGGACTGCGGGGCGACGGCGTCGATGTCGGCCGCGTACATCTGGTAGTGCTGCGAGCCCTTCCAGCGGCCCGACCAGTCGTAGTCGCGGTAGTTCTCGAAGGCCGAGAAGACGTCGGCCCAGGTCTCGTAGCCGAAGAAGTTGAGCGCCTCCTCCGGCGGGCCGAAGTAGGCGACCGAGCCGCCGGGGGCCATGACGAGCAGCTTGTCGCACAGGGCGAGCTCGGCGACGGAGTGGGTGACCACCAGGACCGTGCGGCCGTCGTCGGCCAGGCCGCGCAGCAGCTGCATGACGTCACGGTCCATGCCCGGGTCGAGGCCGGAGGTGGGCTCGTCCAGGAAGATCAGCGACGGCTTGGTCAGCAGCTCCAGGGCGACCGAGACGCGCTTGCGCTGGCCGCCGGAGAGGGCGGTGACCTTCTTGTCCTTGTGGATGTCGAGCTTGAGCTCGCGCAGCACCTCGTCGATGCGGGCCTCGCGCTCGGAGGCCGCGGTGTCGCCGGGGAATCGGAGCTTGGCGGCGTAGCGCAGCGCCTTCCGGACCGTGAGCTCCTTGTGCAGGATGTCGTCCTGCGGGACCAGACCGATGCGCTGGCGCAGCTCGGCGAACTGCTTGTACAGGTTTCGGTTGTCGTAGAGGACGTCACCCTGGTTGGCGGGCCGGTAGCCGGTGAGCGCCTTGAGGAGGGTGGACTTTCCGGAACCGGAGGGGCCGATGACGGCGATGAGCGACTTCTCGGGGACGCCGAAGGAGACGTCCTTGAGGATCTGCTTGCCGCCGTCGACCGTGACCGTCAGGTGGCGGGCGGAGAAGGAGACGTCACCGGTGTCGACGAACTCCTCGAGCCGGTCGCCGACCAGCCGGAAGGTCGAGTGACCGACACCGACGATGTCGTTGGGGCCGATGATCTGCTGGCGGACCGGCTGACCGTTGACGTAGGTGCCGTTGTGGCTGCCGAGGTCGACGATCTCGAAGCCGCCGGGGGTGGCCCGGAACTCGGCGTGGTGCCGGGAGACCTGGAGGTCGGAGACGACCAGCTCGTTGTCCAGGGCACGACCGATGCGCATCACGCGGCCGACGGCCATCTGGTGGAAGCTGGTCGGGCTGCGGTCGCCGTAGACGGGCGGGGCTCCCGCGGCGCCGCCGGCGGGCGGCTGCGCGGCCTGGGCCTGCTGCGGGACGTACGCCTGCTGCTGGGGCTGCTGCCAGCCCTGCTGCTGCGGGGGCTGCTGGTACTGCTGTCCGGGCCACCCCTGGCCGCCGGACGACTGGCCCGGCTGCTGGTACTGCTGCGGGGGGTGCTGTCCGTGCTGCTGCACGGGCGTGGCCATGGCGGTGTGCGCGCTGTACAGGTCGGCGGCCGGGGCCCCGGGAGCACCGGAGAAGTTCAGCCGCGGGCCGTCCGTCGCGTTGCCGAGGTGCACGGCGGAGCCGGGACCGATCTCGGTCTGACCGATCCGCTGCCCCTGCACGAAGGTGCCGTTGGTGCTGCCGTGGTCCTCGATGATCCAGCCGTGTCCGCCCCAGCGGACGGTGGCGTGCCGCCATGAGACCCGGGCGTCCTCCAGCACCAAGTCACCCTGCGGATCGCGTCCGAGGGTGTATGACCGGGACGGGTCCAATGCCCAGGTCTGTCCATTCAATTCCAGTACGAGTTCCGGCACTCCATGCCCCACTACTTGTCCCCCGATGAGCCCCCTGCACGGGGGAGTCTAGGGATGGCGAACATCGGGAGGAACTATTTCAGGCGCAGTCCCTCAACCGAAAGTCGGGAGTGACGCGACCGTGTACCGGCCCTGTAACAGGCGCCGTTGACCGATGCGAAACACGCCCTGACAGTAGTAACCGCCCATGGATGCGATGGATACGCACGGATCATGAACATCCGGGGCATCTGGTATGGACCGGGGGGCCGTGATGACCATGACCGGTGGCAGCCGCGCGGCGCGGGGCGCGGATCTGCTCCTGACCGCGATCGCCGCGGTGAGCTGGGCGTTCCTCGCGATGGCCGGAGTGGCGGCGCTGGGGCTGCATCTGCTGGGGGCGGACGCCGCCGGTTCCCTGGGCCCGATGACGGCCGCCGTGGTGGTCCTGGCGGTCGGCGGATCGGTCACCCCCTCGGGCTCGGTCGAAGCATTCGGCCTGACGGGCGCGGGGGCGCACACCACTATCGACATCGCGCCATTGGGCGTCGCGCTGGTGGGGGCGCTGCTGCTCGGCTGGGTCTTCGCCCGGTCGCTGCGCGCCCTGGGCCCGAGCGTGGGCGGCGCGGAGCTGGCGACCCGGGCGGGGGCGGTCGTCGTCCTTTTCCTCCTCATTCTGGGCGCCCTCGCCTGGGCGGGCTCCTCCACCGTCACCTTCGACGGGGGCGCGCTGGGCCTGCCGGGCGCGTCCGGCGGCGGGCCCGGCGGCGGGCCGGGCCTGGAGATTCCCGGCCTCGGCGACATCGGGGACATCGGCGGCGGTCTCACCGACCGCCTGCGGGACCTCGCCGACGCCAAGGCCTCCGTCGGCTTCTCCGTCCGCACCGGCCCCTCGCTGCTGGGCGGGCTGGCGTGGGTGCTGGGTGTGCTGCTGATCACATTGCTCTCGGCCCGCCGGACCCCGCTGCCGCGCGGCTGGGAGGCGCTGCACCGCGGCGTCCGCCCGGCGGCCTCGGCGCTGCGGGCGGTGCTGCTGCTGGCGGTCGTGGCGGGGCTGGCGGCCGCGGTGGCCGCCGCCTCGGGTGACGGCCACCCCGGCCGGGTGGCCGGCGCCGCACTGCTCGGGGCGCCCAACGGGGTGTGGCTGGGGGTGCCGCTGGGGCTGTTCGTGCCCCTGCGGGGGATGGCGAGCGGGTCGCTGCTGCAGATGCTGCCCCACCCCCTGGACGACCTGCTGCGGATGCGGACCGGGCAGGACGTCTCGGTGGCCCGCCTCGCCGAGCTCGAGCAGGGCGTGTGGCTGCTGCCCATGGGGTGCGGGCTGCTGATGCTGGCGGCCGGGGTGCTCACGGCGGCCCGTACGCCCCGGGGCGCCGCGGGCGCGGTGGGCTTCTCCGCGCGGTGCGGTCTGGCGCTGGGCGCGGTCACCGCGGTGGCGCTGCCGCTGCTGGTGCTGGCGACGCGGGTGAAGGCGGACGCGAGTCTGTCGGTGCTGGGCATCGACGCGATGGGGGCCGGTCTGGAGCTGAGCGGGAGCGTGCCGGCGGCCGCGGCGCTGGGCGCGGTGTGGGGGTTCGTGGCGGGGGTGGCCGGGGGGCTGCTGGCGTACGCGACGGGGGCGGCGGGCCGCAGGGCGGCACCGCTCGCGCGCCCAGCGGTGGCCGCCGGGGGTGGCGCGTACCCCGATCCGGCGTACCTGCCGGGGCCGTACAACCCGTCGTCGGGCTACCGGCCCGCGCGGCCGGAGACCAATCCCTACCTGCGGCAGCCGGGGGACGACCCGTACAGCGCACCCACCCAGACGAGCCGCTCGCCGCTGCGTCCTCCGCCCCGCCCGCCCCGGCAGCCGGGCTACCGCTACGGGTCCTCGCCCGTGCCGCCGCCGGACGAGCCGCCTCCGCCACGGGGGCGCGGATAGGGGTCGGGCAGGGGCAGGGCCGTCCGCCGACCGGGACACCTGTGCGGATCCGGCGCGGGGACGGATACGGTAGGAAGCACCATGAGCGCATCGCAGACCTCGCCTGCCACCGCCGTCACCGGCGAAGACGACCCGACCCTGCTCGTCAAGATCTTCGGTAAGGACCGGCCGGGCATCACCGCCGGGCTGTTCGACACCCTCGCCGCCTACGCCGTGGACGTCATAGACATCGAGCAGGTCGTCACGCGGGGCCGGATCACCCTGTGCGCGCTGGTCACCGCCCCCTCGGGGGGCGCGTCGACCGAGGGTTCGCTGCGGGCGACCGTGCACAGCTGGGCGGAGTCGATGCGCCTGCAGACCGAGATCATCTCCGGCCGGGGCGACAACCGCCCCCGTGGCACCGGCCGTTCGCATGTCACCGTGCTCGGCCACCCCCTCACCGCCGAGTCGACGGCCGCCATCGCCGCCGCCATCACCGACACCGGCGGCAACATCGACCGTATCTTCCGCCTCGCCAAGTACCCCGTCACGGCCGTGGAGTTCGCGGTCTCGGGCACGGACACGGAGAAGCTGCGCACCGCGCTGGCCATCGAATCGGCGGCGCTGGGCGTGGACGTGGCGGTCGTGGCGGCCGGCCTGCAGCGCCGGGCGCAGCGGCTGGTGGTGATGGACGTGGACTCCACGCTCATCCAGGACGAGGTCATCGAGCTGTTCGCGGCCCACGCGGGCTGTGAGGCGGAGGTGGCCGAGGTGACCGCGCGGGCGATGCGCGGCGAACTGGACTTCGAGCAGTCCCTGCACGCGCGGGTGGCGCTGCTGGCGGGGCTGGACGCGTCGGTGGTGGAGAAGGTGCGGGCCGAGGTGCGGCTCACGCCGGGCGCCCGCACCCTGATCAAGACCCTCAAGCGGCTGGGCTTCCAGGTCGGGGTGGTCTCCGGCGGTTTCACCCAGGTCACCGACGACCTGCGGGAGCGGCTGGGCCTGGACTTCGCCTCCGCCAACACGCTGGAGATCGTCGACGGGAAGCTGACCGGCCGGGTCACCGGGGAGATCGTGGACCGGGCGGGCAAGGCCCGGCTGCTGCGCCGCTTCGCGGCCGAGGCCGGGGTGCCGCTGTCCCAGACGGTGGCGGTCGGGGACGGCGCCAACGACCTCGACATGCTCAACGCGGCGGGTCTGGGCGTGGCGTTCAACGCCAAGCCCGTGGTCCGCGAGGCCGCGCACACGGCGGTGAACGTGCCGTTCCTGGACACGGTGCTCTATCTGCTGGGCGTCACCCGGGAAGAGGTCGAGGCGGCCAACACCCACGAGTGAGGCCGCCCGCCCCAGTGGCCGCCCCAACGGCCGGCGCGTCGGTCAGGCGTGCGGGGACCAGAAGGCGATCAGCCGGCCCACGCCGTGCTCGACGTCCTTCCAGGAGCCGCTGAAGGTGAGCACCGCGATCGCGGCGGTGGGGAAGCCGGAACGGTTCATCCGGGCCAGCAGGTCGCCCTCCGACTCGCCGGCCAGGGCGTCGGCCAGGCCGTGCATGCCGGGGTTGTGACCGATGAGCACCAGGTCGTTCACCTCGTCGGAGACCTCGTTGAGCAGCGCGATCAGCTCGCCGAGGGAGGCTTCGTACATCCGGTCCTCGTAGACCGTCCGCGGGCGCTCCGGCAGCTCATGGACGGCGAGCTTCCAGGTCTCGCGGGTGCGCGCGGAGGTGGAGCACATGGCCAGGCCGGGAGCGATGCCGGACCCGGCGAGCCAGCGGCCGGCGACGGGGGCGTCCTTGCGGCCGCGCTCGGCGAGGGGGCGTTCGTGGTCGTCGCCGTCGGACCATTCGGCCTTGGCGTGCCGGAGGATGACAATCCTGCGGGTGTCGGAGGAGCTCATGTCGTCCAGCTTCGCACGAAACCCATGGCGAGGCGCGGGGTGTTGACAGGCTTGACCCCGCCGGGTGGCGCCCCGGCGCACGACGCTCACGGCGCCCAGTGCCCGGCGGAGTACTCGACGAACCTCACCACGCGCGCCAGCGTGCTCCCGCCCGGCTCGGTGCCGCCGGCCGCGGCGGCGGGCGTGGACAGTAGGGAGAAGAGGGCCACGAACGCGAGGGCGGGAAGCAGCAGGGCCCACCACGGCAGCCTGGTCTGCGGTCCGGGCCGTGCGCTGGCGGGAACGGGAAGCTGCCTGCCGGCGGACATGGGGATCGCCTCCGAGGGTCGGTGCACCGCCGCGTCGCGGTGTACTACGAACCTACGGAGAGCGAGGGCCGGCGCCCATCCGGCAACCCACCCACTCCTCCCTGACCCTGACCCCCTAGGGGATGGTGGGGCTGGCCCCACCATCCCCTAGGGGCGGCACGATCCGGAGGCCCGGCTCGGGGAGAGGCGACTCCCCCGGCTCAGGGGCAGGCGACGCCCCGGCTCAGGAGCAGGCGACGCCCCGGCTCAGGGGGAGGCGATCGTCGCGATGACGGCGATGACGACGGTGATGCCGAGCATCGCGCCGAGGATGGTCAGCAGGGCCTTCTGGCCGTTCTTGGGGTTCTCGTCGAGTACGGGCATGGGACACAGTCTCCCACCCCGCTCCCGGCGGCCGTCAGCCGGGCGTATGGGTCACCCACGCCTTGCGGACCTCCAGCCAGCAGCGCTGGGTGAGGGTGACATGGCCGGCCGGGCCGACCGTGACCGGGGCGGTGTCCATGGCCGGATCCCACCACCGGGCGCACATCACGTGCAGCTGGACGCGGTCGGGTCGGGAGTCGCCGTTGAAGCAGTCGGACCGGGCGTGGGAGCCCAGCACCCGGGTGTGGCACTCCGCCTCGCGCCGCGGCTCCGGCGCGCGGGAGGCGTGCCCTCCGTGCCCGGCGGCCGTCGCCTGGGCACCGGACAGGGCGGCGGTCGCCAGGAGCAGCGCCGCCGCGCCGCATATCGGGAAGCGCATCGCCTGCCACCTCCTCCCTGCCCCCAGTGTGCGGGCGCGGGCCGCCGCGCACGACCCGGGGAACGCGCGATGCCCGCCCCGGCGGGTGCCGGGACGGGCATCACGAACGCGCTGCGAGCGTCAGGCGCCCATCATGTGCACGCCGCCGACCGTTTCCGCACGCCGCCCTCGCACTGATCGGCCCCTGGGGGCCTCACAGGCTTCGGACGGCTGCGCCGGACTCCGTCCGGCGAGTGGGGTGCTAGGCGCCCATCATGTGT
>NZ_JBFQGI010000018.1:0-10917 GCF_040932295.1 Streptomyces sp. C36
GCACACCCGCCAACGCCACCCGATCAGCGACATCGCAGGCCGTGACCGTGATCTGCGCCCCGTGGCCAGACAGCTCGTCGACCAGATCGGCCATGCCCTCGGCCTCGAGGCCACGGCGGCTGAGGAGCAGCAGATGCCGGACGCCATGGGCGGTCACCAGGTGCCGGGCCACCAAACGACCCAACACACCCGAAGCACCCGTCACCAACACCGTGCCATCGGCATCGAAAACAGGCTCGTCACCCGACGCGGACTCCGGCACCTCGGCGCGCACAAGACGAGGCACGAACACCTCACCACCACGCACCACCACCTGAGACTCGCCCACACTCAACGCGGCAGAAAGCGACGCCTCCTCATCACCCGCATCGACATCCACCAGCACAAAGCGGCCCGGATTCTCCGACTGCGCCGACCGCACCAAACCCCACACAGCTGACTGCCACGGATCCACACCACCGGCCACAGCACCACGCGTCACCACGACCAGACGCGAACCCGAACGTTCAGGCTGATCATCGGCCAACCACTCCTGCACCAACCCCAACACCCGATACACACCAGCAACACCACCGGCATCACCAGCACGCACAACCACCACATCAGCCGGCGAAGCGTCATCGCCCACGCCGTCCGACACCGGACGCCGCACCCACTCCACCCGATAGAGCGACTCCTGCCCGCCACCGCCCCCGACCGCCGCCAGTTGTCCGGCGCTCACCGGCCGCAGCGTCAGCGACTCGGCGGTGAGGACCCGGCCGCCGGCGGCGTCCGTGACGAGCAGCGATACGGAATCCGTACCGGCCGGTGACAGGCGTACTCGTAGGGCGTTCGCGCCGGTGGCGTGCAGTTCGACGCCGTCCCAGGCGAACGGGATCCGGGCCCGGCCTGGGTCCTCGACGAAGTTCCCGAGGCCGACGGCGTGCAGGGCGGCGTCCAGCAGGGCCGGGTGGACGCCGTAGCCCGCGGCGGCGACGCCTTCGGGCAGCGCGATCTCGGCGAGGACCTCGTCGCCGTGCCGCCACGCGGCACGTACGCCCCGGAACACGGGCCCGTACTCCAGGCCCAGGCCCGCCATCCGCTCGTACAGCGCGTCGGTGTCGACGGGGACGGCGCCCGGCGGCGGCCACTCCGTCGTCGGCTCGAACGGCGTGGTCCGGCTCGTGGTGACCGTACCCGTGGCGTGGCATGTCCAGGGGATGTCCTCCGCGGCCTCGTCCGGCCGCGCGTACAGGCGTACCGCGCGGCGGCCGGCGTCGTCGCTGTCCACGACGACCTGGAGCCGGACGCCGCCGTCGCCGTGTGCGGGCAGGACGAGCGGCGTGGACAGGGTGAGTTCTTCGAGGTGGTGGCAGCCGACCTGGTCGCCCGCCCTGATCGCCAGCTCGACGAGGGCCGTGCCGGGGACCGGCGTGACGCCCATGACGGTGTGGTCCGCGAGCCACGGGTGGGTGGCCGTGGAGAGCCGGCCGGTGAGCAACAGGCCGTCGTCGTCGGCGAGGGTGACGACGGCGCCGAGCAGCGGGTGGTCGGCGGTGCCGAGGCCGGCGTGGCCGAGGTCGCCGGTGACGGGGCGCGTCTCGAGCCAGTAGCGGTCGCGCCGGAAGGCGTACGTGGGGAGGTCGACGCGGCGGGCGCCCCGGTCGGCGAAGACGGCCGGCCAGTCGAGGGCGACGCCGTGGACGTACAGCCGGGCCACGGCCGTCGTGACGGCGGCGTCCTCCGGACGATCCGCGCGCAGGGCGGGGACAGCCACCACACCCGCGTCGTCGTCCACAACGCCCTGGACCAGAGCCGCCAGAACGCCACCCGGGCCGACCTCGACGAAAGCGGTCACGCCTTCGGCGACCAGCGTCTCGACGGCGTCCGCGAACCGCACCGCATGCCGCACATGCCGCACCCAGTACTCCGGGTCGCGCAGCTCATCCGCCGACACCACCCGGCCCGTCAGCGTGGAGACGATCGGGACCGACGGCGCGGCGAACGTCATCCGTTCCACCACGGCGCGGAAGTCGGCCAGCATCGGCTCCATCAGCGGCGAGTGGAAGGCGTGCGACACCGACAGCGCCTTCGTCCTGCGCCCCTGGGCCGCGAGCCGCGCCACCACCGGCGCGACCGCGTCCTCCGCACCCGAGATCACCACCGCCGTGGTCCCGTTGACCGCCGCGATCCCCGCCCGGTCCTCGGAGCCGGCGAGCAGCGGCAGCACCTCGTCCTCGGACGCCTCCACCGCCACCATCACACCGCCTGCCGGCAGCGCCTGCATCAGACGACCGCGCGCCGCCACGAGCGCCGCCGCATCGGCCAGCGACAACACACCCGCCACATGCGCGGCGGCCAGCTCGCCGATCGAATGCCCGGCCAGGAAGTCCGGCCGTACGCCCCAGGACTCCACCAGTCGGAACAGTGCCACCTCGACGGCGAACAACGCCGGCTGCGCGAATTCCGTACGGTCCAGCAGCCCGTCGGCGCCCTCGTCCAGCATCACGTCCCGCAGCGACCACTCGAGGTGGACGCCGAATTCCGCGCACACCGCGTCGAAGGCCTTGGCGAAGGCGGGGAAGGACGCGTACAGCTCCCGGCCCATGCCCGCGCGCTGGCTTCCCTGTCCCGAGAACAGCATCGCCACCGTCTGCCGAGGAGCCACCGGGCCCTCGATCACACCGGCCGCCGCCCCGTCGCCTCGGGTCAGCGCCTCGAGGCCGCGCACGAGTTCCGCCCGGTCCGAGGCCACCACGGCGGCGCGGTGGTCGAGCGCCGCGCGTGAGGTGGCCGATGACAGGCCGAGGTCGGCCACGGAGTACCGGGGGTGATCGGTGACGTGGGTGAGCAGGCGGGCGGCCTGGTCCCGTAGGGCGGCCGCGTCCGTGGCCGAGAGCACGACGGGCGTGGGCAGGGGGGTGGCCGCGGCGGGTTCCTCGTCGGCCGGTTCGGGCTCGGGGGCCTCTTCGATGATCGTGTGGGCGTTGGTGCCGCTGAAGCCGAAGGAGGAGATGCCGGCCCGTCGCGGACGCCCCTCGGCGTCCGCCGTCCACTCGACCGGCTCGGTCAGCAGCCGCACCTCGCCCGCCGCCCAGTCCACATGCGGCGACGGCTCGTCCACGTGCAGCGTCTTCGGCAGCACACCGTGCCGCATCGCCTGCACCATCTTGATGATGCCGCCCACACCCGCCGCGGCCTGCGTGTGCCCGAGGTTCGACTTCAGCGACCCCAGCCACAGCGGACGGTCGGCGGTGCGCCCGCGCCCGTACGTGGCCAGCAGGGCCTGGGCCTCGATCGGGTCGCCCAACGTCGTCCCCGTACCGTGCGCCTCGACCACGTCCACGTCGACGGCCGACAGCCCCGCCGACTCCAGCGCCTGCCGGATGACGCGCTGCTGCGAGGGGCCGTTGGGGGCGGTCAGGCCATTGCTCGCACCGTCTTGGTTGATGGCGCTCCCCCGGACCACGGCCAGCACCTCGTGCCCCTTGCGCCGCGCGTCCGACAGCCGCTCCACGAGCAGTACGCCCACGCCCTCTGCCCAGCCCGTGCCGTCGGCCGCGGCCGCGAAGGGCTTGCAGCGGCCGTCGGCCGCCAGGCCCCGCTGGCGGCTGAAGTCCACGAACGCCGTGGGGTTGGACATGGCCGTGACGCCGCCGGCCAGGGCGAGGTCGCACTCGCCCTGCCGCAGCGCCTGCACCGCCAGGTGCAGAGCCACCAGCGACGACGAGCACGCCGTGTCGATCGTCACCGCCGGGCCCTCGAGCCCGAAGGTGTAGGCCACCCGGCCGGAGACGACGCTGGCCGCGCTGCCCGTACCGATGTAGCCCTCGACGTCCTCGACGGCATGCTGCAGCACGGAGGAGTGATCGTGGTACATGACGCCGGCGAACACGCCCGTGCGGCTGCCCCTGAGGGAGGTGGGGTCCATGCCGGCCCGCTCGAACGCCTCCCAGCAGCTTTCCAGCAGCAGCCGCTGCTGCGGGTCCATGGTCAGCGCCTCGCGCGGCGATATCGCGAAGAGCCCGGCGTCGAACAGGCCGATGTCGTCGAGGAATCCGCCTTCGCGCACGTGACTGGTGCCGCGGGTCTCCGGGTCCGGGTCGTAGAGCGCCTCCAGGTCCCAGCCGCGGTCGGCGGGGAATTCCGTGATGGCGTCCCCGCCGTTCTCGAGCAGGCGCCACAGGTCTTCGGGAGACCTGACGCCGCCGGGATACCGGCAGCTCATGGCCACGATGGCGATCGGCTCCTGCCGTGCGGCGTCGAGCTCCTGCAGTCGCTCGCGGGCCTCGTGCAGGTCCGCCGTGACGCGCCGGAGGAAGTAGCGCAGCTTGTCTTCGTTGTTCACCTGAGGGTCGTTCACCTGAGGTCACCTCTTGCGGAAGGCCCGGGAGCGGAGCCGAAGCCGGCGGATTCGTCGAATGCGTTGTGGGTACGGGAGTTGGCGGCCAACTCCCCGGGTCAGGAGATCCCGAATTCCTTGCCGATGAAGTCGAACAGCTCGTCATCGGTCGCCGCGTGCACGTCGTCGGCCACCTGGTCGGTGGTCCCGCCGGTCGCCCACTCGGCCGCCATGCCCCGCAGTCTCGAGGCGATCTCGGAGCGGTGTGCGTCGTCGTCCGCCGCCGTGGACCGGGCCGCGGCGGCCCGCAGGGCCGTCTCGATCCTCTCCAGCTCCGCGAGGAGCGTGGTGACGTCCCTGTCCGCAGGGACGGCGGCGGTCTCGGCCTGAGCCTGGGCCTGGGCCTGGGCCTGGGCCTGAGCCTGGGCCTGGGCCTGGGCTTCGGCCTCTGCCTCGGCCTTGAGGTGGTCCACGAGCTCGCCGGGCGTCGGATAGTCGAAGATCAGGGTCGGGGCCAGCCTCAGTCCGGTGTCCTTGGCCAGCCGGTTGCGCAGTTCCACGGCCGTCAGCGAGTCGAACCCGAGGTCGCGCAGCGCCTGCCCCGGCCGTACCGCCTGGGGCGAGGGGAGACCGAGGACGGCCGCCACATGCCCGCACACCAGGTCCAGCAGCAGCTTGTGCCGCTCGGGTTCGCCGAGCCCGGCCAGGCGCCCGGCCAACGAGGGCGTGCCGGCCGTCTCCGTACCCGCCGTCGCCCGCGCCGTGCGACGCGCCGGCACGCGCACCACGTCGCGCAGGAGCGGCGGGAGCGCGCCGGCCGCCGCCTGGGCGCGGAGTTCCGGCTGGTCGAGCTTTACGGGCACGAGCGCGGGGTCGGGTCCGGCGAGGGCCGCGTCGAGGAGGGCGAGCCCCTCCTCCGTGGACAGGGGCAGGACACCGCTGCGGGCCATGCGGCCACGGTCGGCGTCGCTCAGCTCCCCCGTGATCCCGCTGCTCTCCTCCCACAGCCCCCAGGCCAGCGACAGGGCCGGCAGCCCGGCCGTACGCCGCTGCCGGGCCAGCGCGTCCAGGAAGGAGTTCGCGGCGGCGTAGTTGGCCTGTCCCGGGCTGCCGAAGACGCCGGCCGCGGAGGAGAAGAGCACGAACGCCGACAGCTCCATGTCACGGGTCAGCTCGTCCAGGTGCAGGGCGGCGTCCACCTTGGGAGCGAAGACGCGGTCGACGCGCTCGGGCGTCAGGGACGCGACCACGCCGTCGTCGACGACGCCGGCCGCGTGCACGACCGCCGTCAGCGGGCTCCCGGCCGGTACCGACGTGGCCAGGACACCGGCCAGCGCCTCCCGGTCGGCGACATCGCAGGCCGCCACGGTCACCCGGGCTCCGCGTGCCGTGAGCTCCGCCTCCAGCTCGGGCATACCGGCGGCCGCGCCGCCGCTGCGGCTGACCAGCAGCAGGCTGCGTACGCCGTGTTCGGCCACCAGGTGCCGGGCGACGAGCCGTCCCAGCGTGCCCGACGCGCCGGTGACGAGAACCGTGCCGTCGGCCGGGAAGGCGGAGCCGTCCGCGGCGGAGGCGGGCCCGTCGCCGGGAGTCGCCTCCGGGGCGCCGGCCGGTGCCCGTACGAGACGGGGTACGAGCACCTGGCCGTTGCGCACCGCGAACTGCTCCTCGTCCGCACCGAGCAGTGCGGGCAGGGCGCGGACGGAGGCGGCGTCGCGGTCCAGGTCGGCCAGGACGAACCGGCCCGGGTTCTCCGACTGGGCGGACCGCACCAGCCCCCAGACGGCGGCCTGGGCGGGGTCGATCTCCTTGTCGTCGTTCCTCGTGACCATCGCGTTGCCGGTCAGCACCACGAGCCGGGAGTCGGGCCGCCGGTCGTCGGCGAGCCACTGCCGCAGCAGCTCCAGCATGCGGTGCGCGGTCGTGTGGACGTGGCGGACGGGGTGATCGCCGTCCGGGCGAACTCCCGCCGTCGCGAGGACGACCACCGGCGGCACGTCCCCCGCCGCCTCGGCCTCCCGCGCGACGCTCGCCAGGTCGGCGTGGAACGTCGCGGGTACGCCCGCCGCCTCGAAGGCCGCGCGCAGCCCGTCGTCGTCACCGATGACGGCCCAGGGCGCGGTCACGGTACGGGGCTCGGGCGGGGCGGCGACGAGTCCGCCCGGGTCCACGGTCCGGACCGGGGTCCACGGCATCCACTCCACGCGCAGGAGCGCGTCATGGCGACCGGACCCGCCCGCGGCCCGCGCCAGCTGCTCGCCGGAGACCGCTCGCAGGACGAGGGAGTCGACGGACGCGACCGGACGGCCGGAGTCGTCGGCGACCCGCAGCGAGACGGTGTCGGGACCGGAGGCCGTCAGACGGACCCGCAGGGACGTGGCGCCCGTGGCCCGCACGGTCACACCGTTCCAGGAGAACGGGATCCGGCCCTCCCCGGTGTCGGGGAGCAGCCCGCCCAGACCCACGGCGTGCAACGCCGCGTCGAGCAGGGCCGGGTGGACGCCGAACCCGGTCACCGCCGTCCCTTCGGGCAGCGCGACCTCCGCGAAGACCTCGGCCACCTCGTCACCGTGCCGGCGCCGCCACAGGCCGCGCAGCCCCTGGAAGACCGGCCCGTACTCGAAGCCGCTCTCCGCCAGCCGCTCGTAGGCGCCGTCGAGTGCGACGGGCTCGGCAGCCTCCGTGCTCGAGACGGGCGGCCACTGCGCCGCCAGGCTGAACGTTTCGGCGAGCTCCTGGGCCTGGTCCTGGGCCCCTGCGTGTTCCGGCGCCTGTGCGACCGTGCCTGTCGCGTGGCACGTCCACGGTGTGCCGGCGTCGGCGTGCTCCGGCCGGGAGTAGATGTTCACGGCCCGACGACCGGCCGGATCGGCGGTGCCCACGACGGCCTGCAGCCGCAGCGCACCCTGCGCGGGGACGACGAGCGGGGCGGGCAGGTGGAGTTCGTCCACGCGATCGCAGCCCACTTCGTCCGCCGCCCGCAGGGCGAGATCGACGAGTGCGGTTCCGGGCAGCAGCACGGTGCCCATGACGGCGTGCTCGGCGATCCAGGGCTGAGCGGACACGGACAGCCGACCGGTCAGCAGCGCGCCTTCGCCGTCGGGGAGCGCCACCGCCGCGCCCAGCAGCGGATGCTCGGCCGCCGTCAGCCCCGCCGACGCCACGTCGCCCGTCGGAACGCCGGACTCCAGCCAGTAACGCCGGTGCTGGAAGGCGTACGTGGGGAGTTCGACGAGCCGGGTGTGGTGGACGGCGAACACGGCGGGCCAGTCGACGGCCGTGCCGTGTACGTGCAGCCGGGCCACGGCGGTCATGACGGCCGCGTCCTCGGAACGGCCGGCGCGTAGGGCGGGGACGGCCGTCACGCTCGGTTCGTCGACGATGTCCTGGACCAGAGCGGCGAGAGCACCACCCAGGCCGACCTCGAGGAAGGCGGTCACGCCTTCGGCCGTCAGCGCCTCGACGGCGTCCGCGAAGCGGACCGCCTGGCGGACGTGCCGCACCCAGTACTCCGGGTCGCACAGTTCCTCGTCCGTGACCAGACGACCGGTGAGCGTGGAGACGATCGGGATGGCCGGGGCGGCGAAGGTCACGCCTTCGGCGACCGCCCGGAAGTCCGCGAGCATCGGCTCCATCAGCGGCGAATGGAAAGCATGCGACACGGCAAGGGCCTTCGTCCTACGGCCCTGAGCGGCGAGCTTGGCGGCAATCTCCGTGACAGCGTCCTCCGCGCCGGACAGCACCACGGAGGTGGGCCCGTTGACGGCGGCGATGTCGGCCTGGTCCTCGTGTCCGGCGAGCAGCGGAAGGACCTCGTCCTCCGACGCCTGCACCGCCACCATCACGCCACCGGCAGGAAGCGCCTGCATCAACCGACCACGCGCCGCCACGAGCGCGGCCGCGTCGGGAAGGGACAGCACCCCGGCGACGTGCGCGGCAGCCAGTTCACCGATCGAGTGCCCAGCGAGGAAGTCGGGCCGTACGCCCCAGGACTCGAGGAGACGGAACAACGCCACCTCAACGGCGAACAACGCCGGTTGAGTGAAACCGGTCTGATTCAGCAGCTCGCCATCGTCACCGAACATCACATCCCGCAACGGACGCTCGAGATGCGCATCAAGCTCGCCACACACCGCATCGAACGCCTCGGCGAACACCGGGAACGCGCCATACAACTCCCGTCCCATCCCCACCCGCTGACTCCCCTGCCCCGAGAACAGGAACGCCAGGCGGCGGCCACCCCCGGAACCATCGTCGGTCGCGTCCGTCAGCTCCGCCAGCGCGGCCAGCAGCTCGTCGCGGGTGCGGCCGACGACGGCAGCGCGGTGGTCAAGGGCCGCGCGCGACGTGGCGAGGGAGAAGCCGATGTCGGCGGGCTGGAGGTCCGGGCGCTCGGCGACGAAGGAGGCGAGGCGTCGTGCCTGATCCCGCAGCGCCTGCTCGTCCTTGGCCGAGAGCACCCACGGCACGGCGGTTGTCGCCTCGCCCCGCTCGGCGGGTCCGGTCGGCAGAGCGGCCTCCGTGGCGTCGGGTACCTCTTCCAGTACGACGTGGGCATTGGTGCCGCTCACGCCGAAGGACGAGACCGCCGCGCGGCGCGGACGGCCGTCCGCCGTCCACTCGACGGGTTCGGTCAGCAGCCGTACGGAGCCGGCCTCCCAGTCGACGTGGGACGTGGGTTCATCGACGTGGAGGGTGCGCGGCAGCACGCCGTGCCGCATCGCCTGCACCATCTTGATGATGCCGGCGACGCCGGCGGCGGCCTGCGTGTGCCCGATGTTGGACTTGACGGAGCCCAGCCACAGCGGCCGGTCCTCGGAGTGCCCCTGCCCGTAGGTGGCCAGCAGGGCCTGTGCCTCGATCGGGTCGCCAAGGGTGGTGCCCGTGCCGTGTGCCTCGACCGCGTCGACGTCGGCGGCGGTCAGGCCGGCCGATGCCAGGGCCTGCCGGATCACCCGCTGCTGGGCGGGGCCGTTGGGGGCGGTGAGGCCGTTCGAGGCGCCGTCCTGGTTGACGGCGCTGCCGCGTACGACCGCCAGTACGCGGTGGCCGTTGCGCCGGGCGTCCGAGAGGCGCTCCACGAGCAGCATACCCGCACCTTCGGCCCAGCCGGTGCCGTCGGCGGACGAGGAGAACGCCTTGCAGCGCCCGTCCGCGGACAGCCCGCGCTGGCGGCTGAACTCGACGAACGTGTCCGGTGTGGCCATGACGGTCACACCGCCGACCAGCGCCATCTCGCACTCGCCCTGCCGCAGCGCCTGCGCCGCCAGGTGCAGAGCCACCAGGGAGGACGAGCACGCCGTGTCCACGGTCACCGCCGGGCCCTCGAGTCCGAAGGTGTAGGAGACGCGGCCCGAGGCGACGCTGCCGGACGTCCCCATGCCGAGATGTCCTTCGACGCCGTCGGGCACGACGGCGAGCCGGCTGCCGTAGTCGTGGTACATGACGCCCGCGAAGACGCCCGTGCGCGAGCCGCGCAGCGTCGCCGGGTCGATACCCGCCCGCTCGAACGCCTCCCACGACGTCTCGAGCAGCAACCGCTGCTGCGGGTCCATCGCCAGCGCCTCACGCGGCGAGATCCCGAAGAAGGCCGCGTCGAAGTCACCGGCCTCGTAGAGGAAGCCGCCCTCGCGCGTGTAACTCGTACCGACGTGGTCCGGGTCCGGGTGGTAGAGGGACTCGACGTCCCAGCCACGGTCCGACGGGAAGCCGCCGATGGCGTCACCGCCCTGGCTGACCAGTTGCCACAGCTCGTCGGGCGTCCGTACGCCCCCCGGGTAGCGGCAGCTCATGCCGACGATGGCGATGGGCTCGTCGACGGGGACGGCCGTCGCCGGCACCGGCATCGGCTGCCGCTCCTCGACGGAGGAACCGAGCAGATCGTTCATCAGGTGGTGCGCGAGTGCTTCGGGAGTGGGGTGGTCGAAGACGAGCGTCGCGGGGAGGCGGAGGCCGGTGGCGGCGTTGAGGGCGTTGCGCAGTTCGACGGCGGTGAGCGAGTCGAAGCCGAGGTCCTTGAACTGCCTGTCGACGGTGACGGATCCCGCCGTCGCATGCCCCAGTACGGCCGCGGCCTGCTCGCGGACCAGGTCCCGCAGCGTCTCGAGCCTGTCCGCCTCGGACAGCCCGTCCAGGCGCCGGGCCAGAGCGGACCGTCCAGCGTCCGCCTGCTGGGCGGTTTCCACGGCGCGACGCGCGGGAGTACGTACCAGGCTCCGGAAGAGCGGCGGCAGGGCGCCGGACCGTGCCTGCGCCTGCAGGGCGCCGAGCTCGAGACGAGCCGGCACCACGACGGCGTGCTGGGCGCGGGTCGCGATGTCGAAGAGGGCGAGCCCGTCCTCGGTCTCGAGCGCCTCCAGGCCGGAGCGGGTGATGCGGTGCTGGTCGGCGGTGCCAAGAGCACTGGTCAGGGTGCTGGTCTCGGCCCACAGCCCCCAGGCCAGCGACACCGCCGCAAGACCCTCGGCCCGCCGCTGCTCGGCCAAAGCATCGAGGAAAGCATTCGCCGCCGCGTAATTGCCCTGCCCCGCACTACCGAACACACCAGCAGCCGAGGAGAACAACACGAACGCCGACAAGTCCATGTCCCGCGTCAA
>NZ_JBFQGI010000019.1:0-9459 GCF_040932295.1 Streptomyces sp. C36
GGAGAACTCCCAGGACGTAGTGAACAAGGGGATCGCACGAGGTGCGGGGCACAGCGTGTCCGGAGTTGCTCCAGGGACGCTTGAGCACAGCTGGAAAACCGCGGGTGCCGCCCTTGGGCCCGCGTCGGACCCCCTGGTCCGGGCCGAATCGGAGGGACTCCACTCGCTTGCGAAGGGCCCTCCGGAGGCCGCCTAGGAGCGGGGGCGGATGGGCAGGTGGATCTCCAGGCGGGTGCCGCCCTCGGCGGGCCCACCGAGGGTCAGCCGCCCGCCCAGGTCCTCGAGGCGCTCGCGCATCGAGCGCAGGCCCCGCGCGGGGCGGCCGGGCGAAAGCGGCGCCTCGGCGTCGAAGCCCCGGCCGTCGTCCTCCACGCGGGCGTACACGTAGAGGCGGGTGAAGCGCAGGGAGACCGCCACCTCGGCCGCCCCGGAGTGCGTGAAGCTGTTGCGCAGGGCCTCGCGGATGCCGAGGAACAGCTCCCGCCGGCAGACGTCGGAGACGAGCGTCTCCTTGCCGGTGGCGGTGATCGCGAAGCGCACTCCGGCGGGCGCGGCGGTCTCGGCGAACTCGCGCAGCGCCGGGACCAGCGCGGGGACGGCGGTGGCGTGGTGGAGGCCGTCCACCGCGTGCTCGGTCAGCTTGATGGCCTCCCGCAGCGCCGCACGGGCGGCCTCGAGATCGGCGGGGTCGCCCGGCCCGCTGTCGTAGCGCTCCATGTGGTGCGCCACGAGGGACAACGTGGTGCCCAGCTCGTCGTGCAGGCCGCGGGCCAGGCGGCGGCCCGCGCGCCAGGAGGCGTCCGGGTCGGCGCCGCCGGGTTCGTAGGGCAGGGTCAGCGGGCCGGAGGCGCCGTGGGCGAGGGCGTGCCCGGGGGCCGGGCGGTCCTCGCGCGCGGCGTCGCCGCCCGCGCCGTGGTGCGTCGCGTAGGCGGTGGCCCGGTCGCGGGCGTACTGGGAGCGGCTGAGGCCGGCCTGCAGGGCCCGGGTGAATCCCTGGCCCACCATGGCCTCCAGGCGTGCCAGGCCGAGGGAGTTGGAGGTTTCGGGGCTGCTTGTGGTGACAGAAGAGGCACCCACCAGCGTCTCCTTGCACATGCGTGTGGTGGACGCCCTCGCCGGGCGGCGAAAGCGCTGTACCTGTCGCGCTAGCGGCCTTGGAAGCTAACAAACCGAGGAGGCGGTTTGTCAACGAGGTTCAAGTGTGATCGATCCGGCACCGCCGACTCGCCCGGTCCGTAAGGCGGTTATTCCGCGCCCCCGCCGGCCCGGGACGACGCGCCGCTCGCGGTGTGCACCGGAGTGGGCCGCACCCCGGCCTTCGGGCAGGCCAGTTGAGGCAGCATCAGCCGCCAGAATCCGGTCAGCGAGGTCTGGCCGGCCCACCTCCGGTCCCGGTGGCTGAGGACCGCGAGGCCCACGGTGACGCCGGTGACCGCCACGGCGGCGTCGCGCATCGGGACGCCGCCGGCCAGGGCCCCCTCGTCGCGCGCCGCGGCCAGCAGCGTACGCACACAGGAGTGCCAAAGCTCGCTCAGCGGAAGGCCGTTCGTGCGCGTGGTGTCGTAGCTGAGCCGGAAGCCGGCCCGCACCACCGAGTCCTCGCGCAGCACGGCGGCCAGCGAGTGCGAGGCGTCGACGAGTGCCTGCAGCGCCCCCGAAGGGCGTACCCTGGCCATCTCGCCGGCTCGGTGCAGCGCGGCCGAGGCCTCGGCCTCCACGGCGTCGGCGAGCGCCTCCTTGTTGTCGAAGTGGAAGTGCAGGGCGCCGCTGCTCACTCCGGCGCGGCGGCAGACGTCATTGAGGGTCGTGCGGGCGAAGCCGTGCTGCTCGAACGCGGCGGCGGCGCAACGGATCAGCTCGCGACGGGTGCGGGCAGCCCGATCCTGCATGGCCACTGACAGGCTCCGTTTCCGATCGGCCCGCACCGTTGCGGGCGTTCTCCGCGCCGGCGGGCGTCGGTCGGCGATATTAAACCGCCCAGATGGTTTTTATGCCAGGCCCTACGGAGGGGGAGCGGACCTTCGGGTATTGCCGGTCATATGGGCTCTACCTGCGGTAATAGCGCTGTGAACGCCATGTTTCAGGGGCCGTTGAAGATTCCGGAGGGAATGGTTCCAGAGCGTGACGAGCAACGCACTGACTGCTATTGCCAACCGCGTCGTCGGTTTGTAGCGTCCCCGATAGTGCAACTCGATCCCGGCATTGCGCATGTACAGGAGATCCTCATGGCACCGCCCGATCCATCTGGTTCCACCACCCGCCCCCTGGCCGCGAGCCGCGTGGGCTGACCCGTGCGTCCACTGGCCGTCCAGCGGCCCGGTTGGGTCGCCGTTCTGATCGTCGTCACGGTGCAGATCGTCTGCGTCGTCACCGCCGCCGCCCTCGACCCGCTCAACGGTCAAACGGGTTGGTGGACCGTCCTGTTCGCCATGCTGACCACCGCGGCGCTGTGCGTCGCCGTGCCGGCCGGGGCCTGTCTCCACTCCCCGGGCGTCGTCCCTCACCGCCGGTGGGCGCCGCTGGTGCCGCTCACCGTCCTGGGGATCTCCACTCTCGTCCTGCCGCTCGGCGGCCTCGTCTACGTCGCGCTCACCGCGGTGGCCTCGACCGCCGCCGTCTACGGTCTGCGCCGCTGTCTGGTGGCGCTGGAGGCGCAGCGGCGGCGTGCCGTCGCCGAGCGTCGGCACGCCATGGAGGAGCGCCGTCGCCTCCAGCGCGACCTGCACGACCTGCTCGGCTACAGCCTCACCGCCGTCGCCGTGCAGGCGGAGCTGCTCGACAGCCGGCTCGCCGCGGGACTCGTCCCGGAGCGGCTGGAGGTCGCGGAGCTGGTCTCGCTGTCGCGCAAGGCGCTCGCCGAGGTGCGTGCCGTCTCGGCGGGCCCGCGGAACATGTCGCTCAGCGGCGAACTCGCCTCCGTCTCCACGGTCCTGGGCGCGGCGGGCGTGGTGACCGAGGTGGAGGGCAAGGCCCCCGCGGTCGCCGATGCCCGCCTGGCCACGACCCTGGCGGCGGTCCTGCGCGAGGGCGCCACCAACATCCTGCGGCACAGCGAGGCGCGGCTCTGCCGGATCACGCTGCGCGAGGAGGCCGGCGTGGTCGTCCTGGCGATGGCCAACGACGGCTACGACCCGGCGGGCGACGGCGAGCCGGGCACCGGGCTCGACAGCCTCACCGCGCGGATCGCGGCCGTGGGTGGCACGCTCACCTGGTCGCACGACGGCGAGTGGTTCCGCCTGCGCGCGGTCTGTCCCGCCGAGACCGTCACAGCCATCCCGACTGCTCGGCGATACGCACGGCGTCCAGCCGGTTCCGCGCGTGCAGCTTGGTGACGGCGGCGGTGAGGTAGTTGCGCACCGTTCCGGTGGACAAGTGCATGCGCTGGGCGATCTCCGCCGGTTCGGCGCCGCTCGAGGCGTGGCGCAGTACGTCCGACTCCCGTGTGGTCAGCGGGCTGGTGTCGATGTCCCAGGAGGCCACCGCCAGTTCGCGGTCGATGACCCGGCCGCCCTGCGCTATCCGGCGGATCGCCGCCGCCAGCTCCTGCGGCTTCGCGTCCTTCAGGAGGTATCCGCTGACGCGGGCGGCCAGGGCGCGCTGGAGCGTGCCCGGCCGGCCCAGCGCGGTGAGGACCAGCGTGCGGCACTCCGGAAGTCGTTTGTGCAGGGCGGCGGCCGCGGTCAGGCCGTCCAGGCCCGGGAGGTCGATGTCGAGGACGGCCACGTCCGGCCGGACCTCCAGCGCCGTGGGCACGATGTGGTCGCCGCGCTCGACCTCCGCCACCACCTGCAGGCCGCTCTCGCGGGCCAGGAGAGCGACCAGAGCGCCGCGGATCATGTGCATGTCCTCGGCCAGCATCACCCGTATCACGTCTTGCTCCCCCCGTCCGGGGCAGTCGACGAAGCTCCCCGGAGCGGCCTGAATCATACACAGCCGGTATCGGGCATTTCATGTCATTTCTCTCACATCAGCACATCAACACGGCTGCGCGACCGTAGCGCGCGCACCCGTACACCCCCCTGGAAAGAGGCGTCGTGGAGTTCGGAATATTCAGCATCGGTGCCATGGCACCCCACCCGGTCACGGGCGAGGTGATGACCGAGCGCGAGAGACTGCGCGGGGTCGTCGAACTCGGCGTGCTCACCGAGCAGGTGGGCATGGACGTCTTCGCCGTCGGTGAGCACCACGACGGACCGTATGTCACAAGCTCACCCACCGTGATCCTCGGCCACCTCGCCGCGCGCACCACGCGCCTGCGGCTGAGCACCGCCGTCACCGTCCTGACCACCCTGGACCCGGTCCGGGTCGCCGAGGACTTCGCCACGCTTTCGCAACTCAGCGACGGCCGCGTGGACCTGATGATCGGCAAGGGCGTCTCCTGGCGCACGTTCCCCATGTTCGGGCGGGACCCGCAGGACCAGGACGCGCTGCTGGAGGAGAACCACCTGCTGCTGCGCAAGCTGTGGCGCGAGACCGACCTCGAATGGTCCGGCCGCTACCGCACTCCGTTGCGCAGGGTGACCATTCTGCCGCGCCCGTACGGCGAGCCCCCGGTCATGTGGCACGGCGCGGTGCGCAGCCCGGCGACCGCCGAGACCGCCGCCCGGTACGGCGAACCCCTCTTCCTCAACAACCTCTTCGGCCCGCTGGAGCACTTCGGCGCCCTCGCCGACCACTACCGCCGCGCCTGGGCCGCGCACGGCAGGAACCCCCAGGACGCCGTCCTCGGCGCCGGTGGACAGTTGCACATCGCGCGCCGCAGCCAGGACGCCGTCGCCGGCTTCCGCCCGTACCACTCCGCGCTCATCGCCTCGCGCGGCGGCTTCCCCACCCCCAACGGCCTCGAGCGCGAGATGGCCGGCACCACCCTGACCGTCGGCAGCCCCCAGCAGGTCGTGGAGGCCGTGCTGAGCTTCCGCGAGCGCTACGGCCACCAGCGGCAGCTGTTCGCGCTGGACATGCCCGGCATGCCCTACCCCGAAGTCGCCGAACAGATCGAGCTGTTCGGCGCCGAGGTGCTGCCCCACCTGCGCCAGGCGACCGGCCCCGCTCGAGGCGCCCTCAGCGGCGCCTCGAGCACCGGCGGCGAGGATGGCCTGTCCCCGCAGCTCACCGAAAGGGCCCTGTGACGATGCACCGCCTCGACGACGACTTCGACCCCGTCGGCGTGTGGCGCCTGGTCGCCTACTACGACGTCGACGAGGCCGGGCGCACCAGCGACGGCCCGCTGGGGTCCGCCCCCCAGGGCATGCTCATCTACACCGCCGACGGCCACCTCTCGGTGAGCATGATGCGGGCCCTGGACGGCGCGGGCGGCGGCACGGAGACCTTCATGGGCTACGCGGGCCGTTGGCACCTGGAGGGCGCCCGGATGGTGCACGAGGTGGCCGTCAGCGCCCACCCGCACATCGTCGGCACCGACATGGTCCGCGAGGTCGAACTCGACGGCGAGGACCTGCTGCTGGGCGGCACCGCGCAGATCGAGGGGCGGCCCCAGCGCCGCCTGCTGCGCTGGCGGCGGGCCGCCGCCTTCGAGAGGACGGGGGCGCCCGCGGCGACGTGAGCGCCCCGCGGCCGGACGGGGATCCCGGCCGCACCGCCACCCGCCGGACCGGCCCTCCAGGAGCCGGTCCGGCGGGTGCGGTTTTTCCCGCCCGGCCGGAGTTCTCCTCCCCCCGACGCAAAGCGGCGCCGGGGGCCCGTGGAGGTACGGGCCCCCGGCGCCGTTCGTGCGCGCCGTGCGGAGAGGTCTCCGGGCGGAGAGGTCAGAGACCGAACGTGTGCGAGGCGTACAGCGTGGCCGCCGGGTCGAAGGCCAGCAGCACGTGGGTGGAGATGGAGTTCACGTCGCGCCAGGCGCGCTGCAGCGGGCTGTCCGTGGCCTGCCCGGAGGTGCCGGCGGTCGAGAACAGGCGGTTGACCGCGCTGACGGTCATCTCGGCGGAGAGCGCGCAGTCGCGCAGGTTGCGGGCCGTCTCCCCGGCGGTGACGGCCGGGCCCTTGTCCGCGAGGCGGGAGGCGCGCTCGAGCAGCAGCTGGGCGCTGTCGATCTCGCCGGCGCTGCGGGACAGGGTGGCCTCGTAGGTGGTCCGCACGGGCCCGGGCATCCCGGGCCTGCCCGCGCCCCGGGCCAGGCGGGCGGTCGTCTCGGTGGTCCACCGGGCGAGCGCGCCCCGGGCGGCGCCCACGGCGGGCACGGCGAACGACAGGCCGTTGGCGGCCTGCAGCGGCACCGTGTGGCACGCGGCGTCCGACCCCAGCGGCGCACCGTCGAAGAGCCGGCGGCGGCTGTAGCTGTGCGTCTCGGGGACGAACACGTCGTCCGCGATCAGGGTGTTGCTGCCGGTGCCGCGCATGCCGGAGCTGGTCCAGGTGTCCTTGACGGCGTACGCGCCGCGCGGCAGCGCGAAGATCCGGGCCGGCGGCGGGCCGTCCTGCGGCTCCCCCTCGGCCCGGGGGACGACGGCGCACACCAGCGCCCAGTCGGAGTAGTCGATGCCGCTGATGTACGCCCAGGAGCCGCTGACCCGCCAGCCGCCGGGTGCCGGAGTGGCCTTGCCCAGCGGCGACAGGGTGCCCACCAGGAAGGTGTCGGGCCCCTCGCGCCACACGTCCGCGTGCGCCTCCGTGGGGAGGTAGGCGGCCATGCGGGACAGGCTCGCCGCGATCGACGCGCACCACGCGGTGGCCGTGTCGGCCTCGGCGACGGTGATCAGCGCCTGGGTGAGCTCCTCGAACGTGCCGTCCTCGCCGCCCTGGGCGGTCGGCGTGAAGTGCCGTGCGAAGCCCGTCCGGAGCATGTGCTCGACCACGTCGGGCGTCAGCCGGCGCTGCTCCTCCGCGTCCTGGGCGCGATGCCGGGCCAGTTCGGCCAGTTCGACGGACCGGGACGTCAGCCCGGTCCCTTCCGGAGCCTGTGTGCGCATCCTCGCCCTCCTAGTGCCGGCGTTCGGGAGGGCCGATCCTGCGCGACGCCGATGGAACGCCGCTCGGGGCGGGCTCGAGTCGCGGCGAGGGCCGGTCCGTTCCGCCCCCGTGGCGGAATGGACCGGCCCTCTCTTGACACAAAACCGCTGAGCTGGTTTCTTTCAGTGGTCGGTCTGGGAAGGGGTTGTTCCGGCGCCACCCCCGCTCAGGACGCCACGTCGGATCAGGACGTCACCCGCCCGTCAGCTCGTCGAGACGCTGAAGGAGGACACCTGAAGCTGAGCACCCTGGCCCCACAGGCGGTTGCCGGCCAGGCTCTGGTCGTCGAAGAAGGACTGCGCGGTGGGCGCGCCGACTGACGGCTTGTAGTAGGAGTTGGCCGTCGAGTCCAGCTTGACCAGGCCCTTGCCGTCCGCTCCCGACCCGTCGAGCAGCGTGAACGTCCCCAGCGCGCACTGCATCTGGCGCGGGGCGACGACCTCGTCGTTGCCGCCGTGGTCGATCAGCAGGTACTTGCGGTCGAGGGCGCGGGTGCCGATCTTGTTGACGGTCAGCATGGTGACCCCGTTGACCTTCCAGCGGGCGCGGGTGCGCTGCTGGTCGAGGGTGATGCTGTACGACACCTGCTGGCCCTTGGTGATGGTGGTCACCGGCACGGCGTAGCTGAACGAGGCGTAGGTGCTCCCCGGGGAGCGCAGGCGCTCGTAGAACGCGTACACCGTGTTGTTGGTGACGAAGAAGTCGAAGACCATGTTGGTCTCCTGGTCGAAGGAGACCAGCGCGCCGGACGCGAGGCGGGGGTCGGTCTGGGCGTTGGAGACCGCGGCGCCGAACGGGTGCTTGTCGGTGTTGGTGGTCGTCACCCCCATCCGGGTGTTGCACGACTGCTGGCCGAAGTCGGGCGTGTCCCAGCCGGGGAAGCCCTTCGTCGAGTAGTGCCGCGGTGAGGCCAGGTACTTCAGGTGATCGGCGTCGCCCTGGCCGCCGGCCGACTGCTGGCCGGTGGTGTACGCGAAGGCGGGGTTGCCGGCGGAGTCCTTGCCGCTCGGGACGACCTTCAGGCCCGCCGAGGATGTGCTGGTGATGCCGTCACCGCTGGTCAGTCCGCCCACCGGCATCTGGAACCACTTGTTCGTGGTGTCGAAGCCGGACTGGAAGTTGTCACTGAAGACGGCGCGCGAGCCCTCCTCACCGTCCTCGGCGGCGTTGGCCGTGGCCGGAACGAAAGCGACGAACAGCGCCGTCGCCAGGGCGGTACCGCTCAACCGTGCCCTCAGACCCATGTGCATTCCCTCCGTAGGTTGTTCGTTGGCGGCCATCGTGAGGGGCTCCCCATGAACATCACTTGAGCGCGGCATCCGGTGTGCCTCGAGCCGGGACCGAAAGGCTTCGGCCAGAACCGAAGCGATCCCCCGAGGAGAAGAAGATGTCGCCGAAGCTCACCGAAGTGGCGGAGAACGTCCACGCCTACGTCCAGCCCGACGGCGGCTGGTGCGTGAACAACGCGGGTGTCGTGGTGGCGGACGGCGAGGCGCTGCTGATCGACACCGCTGCCACCGAGGCCCGCGCCCACGCCCTGCGCGACGCCGTCAAGGGTGTGAATCCGGCCGCGCCCAGGATGCTTGTCAACACCCACTCGCACGGCGACCACACCTTCGGCAACTTCGTCTTCCCCGAGGCCGTCGTCATCGGCCACCGCCGCACCCGCGACGAGGTGCTGCAGATCGGTCTGCACCTGACGACGCTGTGGCCCGACGTGTGCTGGGGCGATGTCGAACTGACCCCGCCGCAGGTGACCTTCGACGACCGGCTGACCCTCCACGCCGGCTCCGTGCGGGTGGAGCTGATGCACCTGGGTCCGGCCCACACCACCAACGACACGGTGGTGTGGCTGCCCGAGCAGCGGGTGCTGTTCACCGGCGACCTGGTGATGTCCGGCGCCACGCCGTTCTGCCCGATGGGCTCGGTGTCCGGGTCGCTCGCGGCGGTGGACGCCCTGCGCGCGCTCGGCGCCGAGGTCGTGGTCTCCGGGCACGGGCCGGTGGCCGGCCCGGAGCTGCTCGACAGCACGGAGGGCTACTTCCGCATGCTCCAGCGCCTCGCCAGGGAGGGCGTCGCGGCGGGCCTGACCCCGGTGGAGGTGGCGCGCGAGACCGACCTGGGCGAGTACAAGGGCCTGCTGGACTCCGAGCGGATCGTGCCCAACCTGCACCGCGCCTACCTCGAGGAGAAGGGCGTCGCCCCGGGCTCGCCGGTCGACATGCCCGCGGTCTTCGCCGAGATGGTCGAGTTCAACGGCGGGCTTCCGGCCTGCCACGCCTGACCCGGACGCCGGGAGCTCTCCCGGACATCTCCCGCGCGTCTCCCGGAGGGGGGACTTCCAGGCAGTTTCCAGCATGCCTCGAGCCGTGCACCACAGCCTCGGACGGCATCACTGCCCTGCGGACCAGCCGTCTTCCGGGGCGGTCTCCTCGTGACCGTCCCGGCGGACCTCAGTGTGAAGGACGAGAAGTGAGCCTGCGCAAGGTGTTG